>JBAUXO010000288.1:0-47718 GCA_049584315.1 Candidatus Sulfotelmatobacter sp.
GGCGACGCGTGTTATCGAAAGCCCGGCTACTCACATCTAGCTCAACCCGCCGAACCGCCGTATGCGGACCCGCATGTACGGTGGTGTGGGAGGGGAGGACGAGCGATCGTCCCCCCTATCCCGATCCGCGGCGCATCTAGCAGTTGATGCTGGCGCAAGACAGTGGCGAGCGGGACGCCGCACACGGTATCTGCGACAGCCTACAGATCGACGCTGACGTCGTCGCGGGCTTCTCTTGGCAGCCCCAGCAGTGGGCCCGTGAAGTCTCCAGTGGAGTGTGACCGGGAGGCCGGCCCCTGCCTTTCTATGGCAAAACTTCCGGCAATGTCCTGTTGTGCAAAACCTGTCCGTTTTGCCACTTGCGTGCCTGCAGCCGGACGAGTACCATTAGGTTGTTCTCATTGGCCTCGTTCCCGCGTAGGCCTTCCGCGTCCCAGGCCGTTCCCGGCGGCGCGACGGATCCGACAACGGATAACCGATACGCAAACGTTTATATTTTGTCGCCAATACGAGTTTGCTTCATCTGATAACGGTTGATAACGATTTTGCTTACGAATTTGCTACAGCTCAACTCGCCATTCCGCATGTAGTTCGTAGGTCCCGCGCGGAGCGGGCAGAGTGAGGGTCGTCTCTTAGCCAGCGGTAAGACCTAGCGCAAAAAGTTGCTGGTTCGCCAACATTGCGAGAATCTGCCGCAACCAAGGGAAGCCTGAGATTGTAAAACCTGAACTTGGGGAATCTTAAACAGTAAAACTTTGCAACGCTGCACCGGGTCCAGGACCCGGCAAGAAGCAGCTTTGAGAGGACTATGAACGCAGGACCAGGAAGGCCCTCCGGTGGCGGAGGCAGAAACCGACGACGCCGCGGACGACGGCCCAACAATGCTCGCGGAGCTCGCCCCGCCGGTCCCAGTCAAGCTCGCCACAATCAGGATGGCATCTACACCGCTCCCATGGATCACAGCTATCGCGCTGCCTTGGCCGGTAGCGGCAACAATGGCCAGAACGCCCGCCGCGGGCCTCGTCCCGGCTTTGGTGCGCCGTTTGCACCCGCCGACCCCGAGCCTCTGCCAGCTTTGCGCGAAGATTCGAACTCGCGCATCTTTGCCTTCGTGGACGATCTGTTCTTTGCGGCCAAGATTCAGGAGACCGCGCGCAAACTGAACGTCAAAGTCGAGTTCGCCAAGAACGACAAAGACTTGGCCGAGCGCATGCAGCAGAATGGCGAAGAAAAGCCGTCGCTGATCATCTTCGATCTCAACAATGCCAACGCCAAACCCCTCACTCTCATTCCCAAGCTGAAGTCGAAGCTGAAGAAGGGAACCTCCATCATCGGATTTCTTTCTCATGTGCAGGGTGACCTGAAGCAGAAGGCGCATGAAGTGGGTTGCGATATGGTGCTGCCACGCTCTGCCTTCTCGCAGAACCTCCCGCAGTTACTGCGGCGGCATGGTGCGCCGGAAGACGAGAATCCGACAGTACAGTAAATGGCCGTAGCTCTTTGTTGGGAAATTGTCGGCGATGCCCCCAAGAGTCGCGCCTCAGCAAGTCGAGCACGTCTCCGGACCTGTAGCCCAGTACGTATCTCTTCAGCGAAAGACGTAGGCACCTCGTGCGCTCGCATTGTCGATCCAGCAGAAGGGCGCGATTGCCGGATTCTTTTCGCCCGAAATTCTTGCCAGCGTTCGGCTGGTTGCCCTGCAACCTGGAAGAGTGTCCAATCCGGATTTCTATCCCATGCTGAGAAAACGAGGTCAGGAGATGGGCCATTGAGGGGAAATTTTCAGGGATGATTCGCCCCTAGATTCTGTATGTCCGCTGGCAGCCGAACGTGCTTCCGACTGAGCCCTATCCTGGCGGCCAGCCCAACGCCCGTCCTCCGAGTAGATGCACGTGGAGATGAAACACCGATTGCCCCGCGCCCGGGCCCACGTTTAACACAGTTCGATATCCGTGCTCGATATTCCGCTGGCGCGCGATCTCCGCTGCAGCCAGATGACAGCGGCCAATGAGTTCAGCCTCTTTCGCTTGCGCTTCCTTGAGTCCCGCGAAGTGTTTCTTGGGAATGACCAGGACATGCGTGGGCGCTTGCGGGCTGATGTCTTCGAAAGCAAAGACATAGTCGTCTTCATACACCTTCGTGGCGGGAATCTCGCCGCGGAGGATGCGACAGAAAAGGCAATTGCTGGCGGTATCGGTCGGCACTGGCACACCTTCTTCAAACGATAACATTTGAACAGCAACGTTGTCAGCGCAGCACGTTCGAGCCTCGCAATGCCGATAAGAACGTGCGGCTCGAGCATGATCGGGTATGACTCAACTACGGGCGTCGTTTGTGGTGGTCGGCGGCTTTGACGAATACTCCTCGACTTCGGTCAGCTTCACGGTGAGGTAGCGGCTTTTTCCGAATCCGAACAACGTACGGTTGAGAAAGTCCTACCCCCGGTGGTCGCGATGGGAATTTTCTTGCCCAGAAACTAGCGGAATTTTGTGACCAGTTCGGCGAAGGGCGCCGAGTCTACGTTCCATGTGCCTTCGAAGGGATTATCCAAGTCCGTGAGCACGAAGTGCGCGAAGAACAAGAGCATCGTGGTAATTGCGACGGATACCAAGCCAAGCGCAACGTTGCGAAACGGGAAGAAGAAAAGCAGAAACAGAATCATGGACGCCGTCAGAGTAACGAACAGCAGCAGCGTCCGCGGCATGCGCTTCGCGCTGACGGAAAGCCGTTCATCGCGGTGGGAACTCGCCTGGTTTGCAATGTCAAGCAGGCGCTGGTAGAGGATGCGCTGCGCATCGTCCTCCGGTTTCACCTCCGTCACGCTGAAGATGAGCCCTACAAACAACTTGTCGGTTTTGTCCGTCTCCTGGCCCGCCGACAGCGCCCTCCATTCTGTCTCCGCAACCCCTCGGGCGTAAATCTTCACGGCTCGCACCAACGGTTCGCGGGCTGTGTCCTTTAGCCGCTGACTGAAAACCAGCAAGTCCTTCAACGCCCCGGACTCTTTCAGAATCTCATTTTCCACGGCAGTAAACTGACCCCAGATTACGTAGATGGCAAACGCGTAGACCACGCTATAGAGAGTGCCGATGATCTCGAGAAGCGTACCGATCCCCTCTGCGTCATTCTCGAACAGTTTCTGAAATCCCAGCAGGCGCAGCACAAAATAGATCGCTGCCGCGCCCGCGATCATCTTCAGTCCGCGCAGACGCGTGGATACTGGAATGACGTCTACGGATTGCACAGAGCCCTCCCCGATAACGGACCAACCTTGAACCCGAAGTTTAGTCCAGCCGTACCAAGAACACTGCGCCCTCGGGCGTTTTAGTTTCGGAGACAAGCTCCTGGGCGCGTTCGCGATCGTCGTCGAGTACGTGCACCCGCACCCACCAGTCTCCGATCGGACTGCCGAAGTGTTGCACCTTGGCAGTTCGATAGCGGCGCGTGAGATGGTCTGCGAATTTGCTGGCTTCCCGCTCGTGCGCAAAACTTCCAATCTGCACCGCCCACTTTCCTCCGGTCGAAAGCGGCAGTGGAGTTTGCATCACTTCGACTTTCACTTCGGCAACTCCGGGGAGGTAGACATCGAGCTTGCGCGCGGCGGCTAGTGATAAATCAAGAATGCGCCCCGGGATGAAGGGTCCCCGGTCCGTGATTCGTACCAGCGCGGTGTGCTCCGTCTTGAGATTCGTGACGCGCACGATCGTGCCTAGTGGTAGAGTGCGGTGCGCGGCGGTCATGGCGTGCATGTTGTACACTTCGCCATTCGATCCCACGCGATTGTGATAGGGCGGACCGTACCAGCTGGCCTTGCCGATTTCAGTAACGAGCGGCGTGGAATTGGCGGGAATAGTGGGCTCAGCCAAGTCGTTCTCCGCTGAAGCCGCTAAATGGTCGTTCTTTGCGGCACCCTCCGGCCGCGACGTCGATTCGCTCGAAGAAGGCTCAGGTAGGGGGGGCGGGGGCACATTCGCGCGAGCTTGCTTGGCATGGCCGCAGCCGGCTAGGAACCAGCTGGTAAACAGCAGGGTCAACATCACGGCGTACTGGACGAGTTGATCGCGCCGTCGTGGTCGAGGGGAATTCCTGCTTGAGCTCAAGAAAGCTACTTCGGAGGATGCGGTTGTTTCTCCATGTAGTCGGCAAACTCGGAAAGCTTCTCCGAGGCCACGCGCAGCGCCTTCGTCGAGTGCTGGCGGACCGCAGGGACCACCTCGTCGTTCAAATATTTGATGAACTCCGGAATCTCCTTCTCGATCTTCTCGGCGGCTTCGGCGACGGTCTTGCTGACGCGCGTCGACGCCTCTTCCACCTTGCGGTTGAAGTCGTTCATAATGCTCCTCGCTGCTGGGCGTGAAACACTTCACGCGAGTGCTGCGGATGCCAGGCTCCGCTATTATTTCGTGCCCAGAGGGTCGGGTCAATGGCGAGGCATACTCCAGGTCAATGGGGCCGGGGGCGCCTCGATCCGCTAGAATCGCAGCCCGGAGTTTGATGAAGGAGGTAGCCACGAGTTCGCGAGTGAAGACAGGGATGCGCAATGAGACGATAAAATTTCGCCGGCGGTTGCTTGCCTGGTACGACCAGCACCGGCGCGAGTTGCCCTGGCGCGCCAACCGCGATCCCTACCGGGTGTGGCTTGCGGAGATTATGCTGCAGCAGACGCGCGTTCGAGCGGTGATCGAGCATTACCACGAGTTCCTGCGCCGCTTTCCCACGCTGGACAAGCTGGCGGGCACACGCGAAGCCAGCGTCCTGGCGGCGTGGAGTGGCTTGGGGTATTACCGTCGCGCGCGCATGATGCATGCGGCGGCAAAAGTGATCGTGCGCGAGCACGGAGGGAAGTTTCCGGTGACGAAAGAAGGATTACGGGGGCTGCCCGGAATCGGCCGCTACACTGCGGCGGCGGTTGCCAGCATCGCCTTCGGCGAGCCCGTGGCTGTGGTCGATGGCAATGTCGAGCGCGTGCTGCGGCGGGTGAGTGGCAAGCCGATGGCGGGCGAAGAACTGTGGGAAAGGGCGCGTCATCTGCTGGATACGCAGCGGCCCGGCGACTTCAATCAGGCGATGATGGAGTTGGGCGCGGTAGTGTGTACACCGCGTGCGCCGGGCTGTTCGACGTGTCCGGTGATCGAACTCTGCGCCACGCGCGGAGAGTTAGCGTCGAAAGCCCAGCTAAAACCTCAGACCAAACGCGAGATTCACTACTCAATGCTTTGCCGAAACAGTGAAATTTTTCTCGTCCAACGTTCCCGCGATGTGTCCCTGATGCCCGGCATGTGGGAGTTGCCGGAGCGTGCGGAAAAGAACGGATCCGCGAGTCCGGGGTTTAGCCTTCGGCATTCCATCACCGTGACCGATTACACCGTGCGCGTGTGGCGGGACAGCTCGCCGTGCGTCGACGGCAAGTGGATTCCCGTCAGTCGCCTAAAGCAAATTGCCCTCACTGGACTAGCACGAAAGATTTTGCGCAAGGCGACACTTCTCTGAAAACCATCGCGCGCTGTTAGCATGAGCTTATGGGCAAGATGCTAATATCTGCCCGCTTACCCTATTTTTACCTCTTGATGGGATGGTCGGTCGTAATCGCGCTGGAGCCGCTGATTCACGTTGTGCCCACCCCGGCGCTCCTGTGGCTGCTGGCGGGCGGCGTGGCGTATAGCGCCGGGTGATCTTCTTTGCCACGCCGCGGGTGCGCTACAGTCACGCCGTCTGGCATGGTTTCGTCTTGCGGGCAGCATCTTCCACTTCGTCGCGATTCTTCGCTATGTGGCTTCCGCGCGGGTGTGATGCAGAGGTTTGCCTCGCTGGCGAGCTCAGGACTAACATTTTTCAACCTGAGGCTGCACGGGTGCTTTTGATGCTCTCTCGCGCAGCTGCCGCGTATTTGTTGACGGCGGCTTAAACGCCCCGGCTCAAGGCTTGGAGCGCGAGCGCAATGGCACCGGCGACCGGAGTCGCGCTGACCAGGTCGGAGTTCGGCGGGACGGTAGCGTTTAATCGGCGGACCTATTCAGCGGCCATCCCCTGTTAGCGCCGGCTGCTTTGGACAGCGCCCGTAAATCGACATGCGGATGCCGTGGATGCGGCGAGGAGGTGACCTCTTATCCGATGAAGCATACGTTCGGCTTCTATGACGACGACGACGGCGGCTGTGGCAGGACGGAGCCTGTACATTCCTCCAGATGCCTCGATGTATGGAAGTGTGGCGAGCAGTTCCACTGGCGGGAATATCGCGAGCCCGAGGAAACACAGTCGCAGGGCCACCTCACGATTCTTGTATCTTCGGGGTGCGTCCAACCCCAACCGAAAACGTTCACTGAAAGGGCGACTTCATGGTGCCCACCCCAGCTCTGCTCCCGCATCATCTAAAATGAAGGCAGGCCGGAGCGGCTAAGCAGAGGCTGGCGGCGAAACATTCTGAAAACAAGCGGAGGACCACTGATGGCGGCATTGACTGCGGGCGCCAAGGCGCCCGATTTTGAGTTGAGAGCAATGGATGGCAAGCGCTTCGTGCTGCGCGACGAATTGGCCCATGGGCCAATGGTGTTGGCATTTTTCAAGGTCTCGTGTCCTACATGCCAGTACGCTTTTCCGTTTCTCGAACGGCTGGAGCGGGCATATGGGCACAAGGATGCGCGGATCATCGGCGTTTCGCAGAACGACCCCAAAGAGACGGCGGCATTCACAAAAGAATTCGGCGTGACCTTCCCGGTGCTGCTCGATGATACCCGCAAGTATCCGGTGTCGAACGCTTATGGCTTGACCAACGTGCCCACGATCTTCTGGATCGCAGCGGACGGAGAGATTGAACTTTCCAGTGTCGGCTGGGTGAAGGCTGACTTCGCAGAGATCAATCGCAGGATGGCCGAGTCGGGAAAGACCTCGCCAGCCGCGGTATTCCAGCCGGGAGAAGATGTGCGTGACTTTCGTGCGGGTTGAGGGGCGAAGAACTGATCCCGCGGTCGCGGGATGTCCAAGGAATAGAAACAACGTCTCTAAACGCGAAAGCCGTCCGCCACAGGTACAACTCCGCGCTGGTCTGAAGGTCGTGCCATCGAGTGACCTGCCGTGCTGACAGCCCCTGCCACTTCCTTACGACCAAACTCTTCCTCTCCGTTACAATTTACTCAGTCTTAAAAACAAAAAAGAAGCATTCCTGCGTTGATACGCCACTTCGCCGGGGGAGAAGACTGATCTATGCAAGCAATGGTTAGGAGAGGTGTTCTTGCCGCCGTGATCGCGACAGTAAGCCTGATGGTCTGGGCGGAAGGAGCGGCTCCGCCGGATCCAGCGCCAATTGGGGCCAAGCGCGAGGCGGTTTCGGTACGCCTGCCCTCGGCTGCCTTCGCCGCCATGGAGACGATCAGTCCCGAGCACATTCGCTGGCACGTACGTTTTCTGGCGCATGATCTTCTGGAAGGTCGCGGCACCGGACAGCGGGGCGGGGATATCGCCGCCGAATACATCGCCACACAGTTCGCCGAGTATGGTTTGAAGCCTGCTGGAGACAACGGATCGTATCTGCAGAAGGTACCCCTCGTAGGAATTACCACGCTGCCAGAGACGCAGTTCTCCCTGCTGCCGAAACAAGGCGCGGCCATGAATCTTACGCCGCTTGACGAATATGTCGCCTACGATCAAACACAACAGTCGCAGTCCGAGGTGGATGCCGATATCGTCTGGGTTGGCTACGGCATTGAGGCTCCGGAATACAACTGGGATGACTACAAAGGCGCAGACGTGCGCGGCAAAGTGCTGCTCATGCTGGTCAACGAGCCACCCTCGGATGACCCGAAGTTTTTCAAGGGCAAGGCGCTGACCTACTACGGCCGCTGGACTTACAAATACGAAGAAGCGGCGCGAAAAGGCGCGGTTGGCGTGATTCTCATCCACCGGGAAGATATGGCAAGTTATCCCTGGGAAGTAGTGCGGAACTCCAATTCCGGTGAGAAGTCAGCGTTGAAGCTGGAAGGCCCGGCCCTGAAAGTTGCGTCCTGGGTGCGGTTGGAGGTGGCGAAAAAATTGGTTGCCGGTTCCAGCATGGATCTCGACCAGATGATGGCCGATGCGCGCACCCACGAGTTCCGTCCCGTGAATCTGGGTGCGAGGTTGAGGGCGCACATGGTAAGCAAGGTACGGAATTTCGAATCGAACAACGTGGTGGCCATTCTGCCCGGCTCCAGCCGCAATCTCCAGGACGAAGCGGTAATGTATACGGCGCACTATGATCACTTCGGCATTCGCCCCGATATGCCGGGCGACAATATTTTCAATGGCGCGGCCGACAATGCCACGGGCTGCGGCATTCTGATCGAGTTGGCGCGAGCCTTCAGCGTAGCCAAAGAACGTCCCGAGCGCTCGGTAATTTTCGCATCGGTTACGGCGGAAGAGCAGGGGCTGCTGGGCTCGGAATATCTGGGCAAGCATCCCCCGATCCCCGCCGGAAAGATTGCGCTGGATTTGAACTACGACGACGTGCAGCCGCGGGGAGCACCGGAGGAAGTTGAAGTTTCAGGGGCAGAGCGGACGACCTTCTATCCCTGGGTACAAGCGATGGCAAAAGAATTCCGGCTGGCGATCCGTCCCGATGCGCGTCCCGAGGCCGGACACTTCTACCGCTCCGACCATTTCAGTCTGGCGCGCGTGGGCATTCCATCGTTCTCGATCAACGAAGGCATGAAGTTCAAAGGTCACGACGAAGCCTGGGGTCTCGCCCAGGATAAGGAATACACGCAGAAGCGTTATCACCAACCGAGTGATGAGTACCGTCCCGAGATGGATTTCACCGGGGATTCAGCGATGGCGCGCTTTGGCTTCGCGCTCGGCTGGGAAGCCGCCAGTTTCTCACATCTCATCGGCTGGCAGAAGGGGGATGAGTTCGAGGCGGCGCGGGTTAAGAGCCAGTAGCGGGGTCGCGAGTATCGACAGGTTTCGAGCACCTCAACGCCAGGCATCAAGCGATGTAATCTCTCCCCGGTTGTAAGTGAACTCCCCTGCCGGAAGGCTCCAGGAAACTTCCAGCTGCGTAGGTACGCGGAACCCTTCCCATTCGCGAAACTCACAGCAACTGGCGGACCACGGAGTCGCGACGGCTCGGCTTCCGACCATGCGCGGGCGAACGGCACGGCACGCGCCGAGGCCCAATGGCTTCCATCCCAATTGTCCCGTGGTTCAGCAGATTGGATGGCAGAACACAATCGATGCCCGATAACGCTTCCCATTTGCGTCATAACCTCGGTAACTTTTAGCCCCTGCTCCAGCCATGCTAGCCTCCATATGTACATGTGTAATCAGTAAGTTCCAACAATTCTAAGAAATTTACGGATGCCTCGATTTCCCATTTTCCGCCTCGGCAAGGAGCCAGAAAAACTGGCACTGCCGAAGATGGTTGCTGTGACCCCGGCGATTGCGCTCGAAGGATTGTCTGTCGGCGTCGACAACCTGCGGCACGATGTGGCCCTCAGTCCCCGATTCGTCGAAGCAGCCCGGGCTCAGATCATGCGCATGATCGTGCGCCACGGCGAGCTGGAGGGTTTACTGGCCGCCGAGGCGCCTCAGCGGACCCAAGCACCTTCGTGGATGAGAAACGCCGCCGCCGGGCCCACTCGTGCCGCCGGGCGCGCCGGAGCCGAACCTTCCGACTGGAAACCGCTGCTGGCGGAGCTGCATCTGTCGGCACTGAATCGTGCCAAGAAAGAAGAAAAAATTACCATCGACCTCCTCGCACGCCTGGCGGTGACCAAGTTTTTGCGAACGGAGATGTCCCAGCAGTTCGCGCAGGTTCTGGAGCGCTGCCGCGTGCTGCTCAAGAGCTACGAGGGCATGCGCCAAGCCAAAGCGGTGGAATATCGCGAGCGCGTCGCAGCTTTCCAGGTGCGAAAGAAGATCATTCTTCGCAAAACTGGGCAGGAACTGTTCGAAACCGTGCGCGCCATCGAGAAAGAAACCCTGGCGCGTACGCGGCGCTCGTTCTTTGGTGAGCCGAAAGCTTCCCAACCGGGCACTGCTGGTTTCAGCAGCCATGGCCTGTTCATCAACCGCCTGGCGTTCTCCGAAGATGGCCGCGACGACTATCTTTGCGCCGAGCATTACGTCATGCTGGGCAACTGGGACCGCGATCCCGACCGTTATCCTCGTCTGCAGGATCTCGTGTGGGGATTCGTACGTTCGCTTTACGGCGAGGAAACCTCCAGCGAGACCATTGATTCCTGGTTGTGTGCTTCGGAAAATGCTCGTTCGCTCGTAGGCACGGGAACTCCCGATGAGTCCACACCGGAAGGCGTGGCCCAGCAAGAGCGCTTGACGGCATGGGTTCGTCTCCTCGAAGACGAGCAAGTGATGGAGTGCGTGATTGCCTCCTATCACGCCGTGCCACTACTCAGTGAGTACGCGCCGCGCATCAACCCGCAACAACTAAAGAACGCCCTGATCTCACGCCCGGAATGCGACCGCGTGGAACGCATGATTCAGGAGCACGGAAAACTTTCGCCGGCCAGCCTCTACGCCGCCGTGGGCAAGGTGGCCGGGTGCCGTGGCTTGGAGCGCGCCAAAGTCGCAGCCAGATTCCTTCAAGACTTCTCTCACTACCATCGCGATTTGCGGCGGCTGGAAACGTTGAACGCGGCGCTCGACTCGGTCAACGTCGTAGCCACCGAAAAGCTACGCGAGCTTTCACGCATGAACGGGACGCTCTACGAATTTCTTCTGCCCGATGAGCAACCCCAGCAGCCCGAGGAAGAACGGGTCCTGCGCCATGTTGTCCTCAAGGCTGACGTGCGCGATTCCACGCGGCTCACGCGCACGCTGATGGAGAAAGGGCTCAATCCCGCTTCTTACTTCAGCCTGAATTTTTACGATCCGGTGAACAAACTCCTCGCGAAATACGGAGCGCAAAAAGTGTTTCTCGAGGGCGATGCCATCATTCTTGCCATCCTCGAGCGCGCGGGTGAGCCCGAACTTGCGGTGAGCCGAGCCTGCGTGCTGGCCCGCGAGATCATCGAAATCGTGCGTGGCTACAACGAACTGATGCTGCGCTCCGGCATGCCGGAACTCGAATTGGGCGTCGGCATCACGCTGCAGCAAGCTGCTCCGCTGTACCTCATGGATGGCGAGCGCCAGATCATGATCTCCGAAGCGCTCAACGAGAGTGATCGTCTTTCTTCCTGCAACAAGCGAGTCCGCAAGAAAATGGAATCGCAGGCGGGACCCTTTCACGTCTATGTATTTGAGGCTGCGGATGTAAACCCAACTTCGAATCGAGAACCCCAAAATCTGGAAGATTCCATCCTGAGCTACAACCTGGGTGGCATTCGCTTGAACCAGGCCGCGTTCCGCAAGCTGGAGCAGGAAATCTCCTTAGTGCCGCTCACGGTAAAGCTTCCGCCCTCGCTGGCCTCGGATAAGGGCGAGTACAACCTCTCCATCGCAACCGTCCCCGTCGATCGCGACATCTTCCGCAAAATTGTGGTTCGCGAAAGCCGCGTGCCCCGTATCAACCTGGAAGAGTTTACAGTGCAGGGATGGACCGACCGCACCTACTACGAAATCTGCACCGATCCCGCCATCTATGCCGCACTGGAGAAGAAAAAAGCTGCCAAGGTGTAATCGACCGAACCACCGAGTCGCGCCTTCTCACTCGACCCGCGCCAGTTCCTTAATTGGTGAAATCGCCTGTGGCTGTTAAGAAATCTTTGAGTGGAAGCTTGTGGCGGTGCAAGGTTCGGGTTATAAGCAGGCCAGAGTTCTCGACGCTTGCTTTTCACCATTCCATTTGGCGGCCTGCTATTCATCGTGGGGCACACTCTCGTTCGGAAGCGTTGTTCTACGGCTTCGATCTGGAAGATCAGGTTCCTGAAACTCACCTGCGGGCCGCCGTCGACTGATCCCGAGCTTGGGCGGCGCATCCTCCTGATCGTGTATCTGTACGGCGTTACCAGCGAGCGCAAACTAGTGGAAGAACTACGCATGCATCTGGCCCGGTGCCGGTGCACGGGGTGGGGTTCCGATCAGGAGATCTCGCATCATTCCACCTTCTCCAGAAATCGCCACGGACGGTTCCGGGAGTCAAAGCTATTTGAGCAGCGGTTTGAAGAATTGTGCGCCAGTGTGTGGAAGTGCGACTAGTTTCGCGCCAAAGGAGAGATATCCAACGGTGCCTTCGATATTCATTGCATCCTCATCTGTCGGGCTGAACGTATATATAGATGAGAAGGGAAGCGCTTCCGGGAGACGATTTGAACGCACCGTGGCGGAGCTTGGAGGCGCGATTAGAAAAGCATCAGTCCATGGTGTTCAGTATCGCTCTGCGGATCGCGGGCAATCGCGCCCGAAGAGGTGGCTCAGGATGTGTTCCTTGAGCTGCACCGCTGCGTGAATAGCGTTCAGTCCGAGGAACATGTCTTGTTTTGGCTGCGGAAGGTCGCGACCCGTCGGGCGATGGACGCTGCCAGGCGGTGTGCCCGTGATGCCAGACCTTGAAGGCTCAAAGCCAAAGATAGATCGGGGATTTCAGCAGACTCTAAGGTGGTATCGAAGATTGGAATTCTACGGCTAGGGTGGCCCACCCTCTCGCGTGAGGGTTGTACCCGAAACCAAGCGAAATCGCGCCCCAGCAAGGGCCTGGCACTGAACTAAGGGCAGAATTACGAGCCGAAATCAACAGCCCGAGCCTTAGCATTCGCAGTCCAAGAGTCGAAACTGAGAACCAACTCACCTTCGTCAGAAATCGGTACGAGTTCTTGTAGGCCGGAAAGGAATCCAGAACGTGGCTTCCACGGCCACAGGAGATCCGTTTTTCATCGCGGGTTGAAACTGCCACTTGGCGATCGCGTCGCTGGCGAATTGGTCCAGGCGATCATCTACGCTGCGCAGCACGCGCACCGTGCCTACCGTGCCATCGGCGAGGATGACGGCGTGGAGGATGACGGTGCCGGAAACATTTTGCCGCATCAGTTCCAGAGGATAGGCCGGGTCGACTTTACGCGTGGCCACCGGCGACGACAGGTCGGCTGTTTCGCCGGAGGGATTAGCCGGAGTCGAATCTGCTTTCAGCGCCGCGAAGTGGATGATCCAGCTGCCTCCGCCCGAGTTCAGGTTTGGCATGTTGAGGCTGAGCGAGTAGACCTTGCGTCCGCCAAAAACGGCACGTTCGGCTTCGGAGATTTTGGGGTCGCCCTCCGTGGGCGTGCGCGAAATTCGCGGCGGGCGGGCGCTGGCAATCAGATTCGGATTGACCAGATTGCCGCTCGAACTTGACGGATCGCCAGCAACGGCGGACGTGGCGTTTGAAGTCTTGCCGACGTAGAGCCCCGAGGGCAGCTTACCTGCGGTTTCGCTGCCGCCTGCGTTGCCATTCGTGGTGGAAGCGCCGCTAGCGGAAGCCCCCGCAGCGCCGGACGCTCCGTGATGACCTTCCGGGGTGGTGGCGAAGGAGCCGCGGCGGTTTCCCGCCACAGCTGTAGGCGGCGCCCCCACAGCCGGACGCAGACTGAGCGCGATCATGCCGCCAGCGGAACGCGAAACTCCAGCCGCTCCCACCGAGGGCGGAGGGGCGATTACTTGCGAAGAATGTCCGCGCAGGGCTGCCGGGCGCCCGGGCACGATGCGCTGTTCGTCTACCGAGAGCTGTGGAGCGGGCGCAATCACGGTGCTGCGGCCGATATTCAGTTCGCCGGCGCGGAGCCGGGAAGCGGTGTCCAGGGCGGGGGGCGGCGCGATGACCGCCGCCTCTGGAGCCCGCAAGGTTTTCTGCGACGCAGTGTCTTGAAAAACTGGCGGCGGCGCGATTACCGAGCGTTCCATCTGCGGCGTAAGGCGGGAAATCTCCGAGGCCGGTACGAGAGGAGCCGGCGCAATCGGCATCCGGGGCGTGTTTGACCACGCCACTGTGTTGGGTAAGGGCACATCGTGCTGCAGGCGGATGTTTGGCGCCGTGACGATGGTCTGCGAGCGGTTGTCGGCCTCGGGCGGCAGGGAGATGATTGGTTGTGCAGACAATTCCGGATCAGCTTTCTGTGCATGCTCCGATGTCGGCTGGCGCGTGTCTAGCGGGGGGAGATACTCCGACGGCGTGTAGTAGATGACGTCGGCAGGGGTGAACCTGGGTTGCAGCGTTGCATGGGGTTGGAGGGCCAGAAATCGTGCGCCCGCCCAAACCAGCATCAGCGCGAGAATGTGGCATCCGCCCGACTGGAAGAATCGTCCCCACGGAAGACTGGGTTCGACGAAAACATCTGACCAGAAATCCGCGGGCGCAGACTCGAGCTCCAACGGCGTCGCCTTGCGTTCCAACAGGCCGAGAACGTTCTGGACAAAAACGCGAGGCCAGGGGTCGGTGGGTATCAACAGGCGCAACTCTGGCGCCGGTGATTCCACCTCTTCCAGCACCGGTCCCGGGGTTGGGCGCATCGGTCTATCTTAGATGAATCAGGGCTCGCCGGGTGGACCCTGCTCGGAATTCGATAGTGAGAGGGGCACGAGGCCAGGCTTGCGGCCGAGGGAGTACGATGGATGCAAGTAGGAGATTCCCCATGACCCATGCGCGCGCCGTTTTTGCGGCCGTGGTTTTCTGCGCGATCGCCGTGGCTTCGTCGTCGACGCAAGACTCCAAAGCCACCTCTCCGCGACCAAACGAAGCAACTCCGGCGCCGCCGACCTCAAAAGGCCATGAGTATTCCGGCTTGTACAACTTTCTCAAGGACGGAGAGTTTATTCAAATCACCGTGGAAGATGAAGGACGGGTGACGGGGTTCATTTCCCGGTACGGCGAAGGCGAAAGTGACAAAGGCGCGTTTCTCGATCAGTACTTTCGCAGCGCCAAGCTGGAGGGCAGCAAGCTGATGTTCACGACCGAGACGGTGCATGCGGTATGGTTCGAGTTCAACGGCACCGTGGAACGCGGCGCAGGCAAGAGTCCCGGAGACGAGGCCTATTACGTTTTGAAGGGAACGCTCACGGACAATACCAGCGATGCGCAAAAGAAAATTACCGCACATTCGCACGACGTGGTATTCAAGATGTTTCCCGCGGAAGCCTTGCCGGTTCCGTCTGCGAGAAACTAGTACCGAGGACCCGGTAAGACCGACTCAAGGAGTCGGAGTAGTTTCAAAGCGCGTGCAAGTCGCGGCATATCCTGGTGCTCGCGACTCGGCACTGGCTACTGGCCGGCGCGAGCAGGTGAGATTAGAAGGCGCCCCGGAGATTTCTTCTTGCCGGTTTCCGTTTTTTCCTGGGCATAAACCAGATCCAAGCCACCCTCGGCAGTCGGAGAGGCATCCGCCAAAGCCGCGGCCAAGGCGCGGAAGGAACGGCTGACCTCCTGACTTTCCTGCAGCACCACCGGAGTGCCGTGATCAATGGCGGGTGAGATTGCCTGATAGGCATTGGGAATCTTCCACAGCACTTTGCAACGCGTGGAATGTTCAATGTCTTCGTCGGTAAAGCCCGGAATTTTCTTGTGGCGATTGAGAACGATGCGCAGGCGGTTGCGGCCCGCGCCTTCCTCCAGGAAAGCATGGATCCGGCCGGCACTCCACAAAGAAACGACATCCGTTTGCGCGACCATCAGCACGGCGTTCGAAAGATCGGAGAGCAGCCGCGTGGTGGAATCGAGCCGGCTCGAAGCATCGACCACGACGTAGCGATAGTGATTTGCCAGCAGGTCGAAGAGCCGGGCCAGTTCCGCCGGAGTGGGGACGGATGGATACGGCTGCTGTGGGCCAGCGAGAAGATGCAGGCCGTCTTTAGAGGTGGTCATGAGCCCTTCGAGCAGGGAAGCGTCGAGACGATGCAGATTTTCCAAAGCGTCCGGCACCCCAAAGCTGGGACGCAGATTGAGATGGAGTTGGGCATTACCGACGGGCGCAAAATCCACCAGAACCACATCGCCGTAAGCTTGTTGCAGAGCGACCGCGGTGTTGACCGCTGCCGTGGTGGCTCCCGCACCGCCCTTGGCACTGAGAAATGTGAAGATGCGGGCCCGGCCCGCCCCGCCGCGAGTGCGGGTGCGATTGGAACTGAAGCGCGTCAGAGCTTCGAGAAGGGCTTCGGCGCCGGCGCTGTCGTCCAGATATTCGCCTGCCCCGGCGCGCATGCTGGCCACAATGGTTGTGGGCCGCTGCATGGTGCCGTTTGCAAAAATTGCCAGCTGCAGGGTATTGGCTTGAAGAAGCTCAATCGCGCGGATGGCGGGTTGAGGGTTCTCCGCCGAGATATCGACGACCACGACCTCGACGCGCAAGTCCTGAATCTGGCGGAGGACGGGGTCCGTCGGTCCGGTAGGAAAGCCGACATTGCTAAACACGGCCCGCGCCAGACTTGTAGACTCCACCCTGCGCTGCAGCTCCGATAAGTGTTCGCGGTCTTCGGTCAGGAGCGCTACGGCGATCCCATGCATGGCGCGGTTCTCGCTGATTTCTCTTGGTGTCTGCATGTTAAAAAGAGAAAGTACTCTTCGCCAAGTGACCTAGGTAACTAGCCGACAGTACGGGTGTCCAAAGTTTGCAGCAGAGACGGAAGGGCAGCGATCCGCAACGCAGAAGAAAACACGACAGACGCACAGCAAGATTACTGACTCCCCAAACCCGATCCGCACTCGTGCAAGCTATTCTAAGCCACGGCGGGAGGATTGCAAAGGACTGAAAGGCACGGAAAGAACCAAAGTATTCGGGTAGCCTGGCGGGGAACAGCGGTTTCGCGCCCGTCTTGTGCTGGAATCACGACACAACTAATGGGCCGCGTCGCGTGAACCGGCCGGCGCCGGGGTTGCGCTCCGTTCTGGCTCAATGGGGTTGTGCAGGGCCGAAATCCGCCGGAAGTCGGCTGAGTTGTCCTCCGCCTCAGGAAGATACTCGTAACCTTGCAAGCACACCGCCACGCCGATCTTGGTCTCGGCCGACTTGCTTTCATCCGGCGCGGTTTTCCATCTCGTATCCGAGGGCTTAACGATGCGCAGAATCCGTGCCCGGCAGCGAACGCGCATATTTTCGCCCAGCGTGATTTCGCTCGGCATTCTCAAGGTGAGTTCCACCTCCGCGCCTTCGCTAAGCGCCATGTCGGTGAACAAAAACGCTCCCCGAGAGCTGAGATCCTGAGTGAATCCCAGGCCTTCCGCCGAGGTGGCGATGTCAAGCAACGAGACTGGAAGGTTAAACGCGAAGCGCTGTCCAACGCGGCGTTCAACCGCAACCGGAGGATTCGTCATGGCCGTGCCTTCCTTAGGGAATCGCCGGGAAGAAAAGCAAGTGCCACTGTAGCGCAGTCCGGGCGCTCTGGGAAGTCAAAAAAACGCGACCGCTAGCACAATCGAACTACTCCGAACTCCCTGGAGAAAGACCGCAAAAACGCCTTGCGCTTCGGTCCATCCCCTCGCTCCAAGAACCCGAAGGGGATTCAAGTTATATTTGGTCTAAAAGGGTGGCAATCGTCATCCAAGGGAAATCAAAGTGCCCGAGTCCAGGAACCCAACCGAAACGATCCCGGTGGCGAGCGCGGGCGAGGCGACTGCCGTGCGCTCGCGGTGGCAAGTCGCGCTGCGCGCCTTGCGTCATCGCAATTTTCAGCTGTTCTTTAGTGGACAACTCATCTCGCTCATTGGAACCTGGATGCAGAGTGTCGCCCAAGCATGGCTGGTCTATCGCTTGACGGGCTCCGCCTTGCTGCTGGGGTCGGTGGGATTCGCCAGTCAGATTCCTGTGTTTTTGTTCGCGCCGTTGGGCGGAATCTCGGCGGATCGCCTGAACCGGCGACACGTCGTCATTGGAACTCAAGTGGCGTCGATGCTGCTGGCCTTCGTGCTGGCCGCGCTTACTCTGCTGCACCGGATCCAGGTCTGGCAAATATTTGTGCTGGCGAGTCTGCTGGGGGTGGTGAATGCATTCGACATTCCCGGGCGACAATCGTTTCTGGTGGATATGGTCGGCAAGGACGACTTGATGAACGCCATCGCCCTGAACTCTTCCATGTTCAATGGCGCGCGCGTGGTCGGTCCGGCCATCGCGGGGATTTTGGTGGCCAAGATCGGCGAAGGCTGGTGCTTTTTCGCCAACGCCGTGAGCTACATCGCGGTCATCATCGGATTGCTGCTGATGAGGGTGCATAGCCCGGGCAGGGCATCGACGGCGTCGCCGCTGGAACATATGTTGGAGGGGTTTCGTTTTGTGAACCGTACCGCGCCGATTCGAGCGCTTCTGCTGCTGCTCGGTCTGGTGAGTCTGGTAGGGATGCCCTACGCGGTGTTAATGCCGATCTTTGCCGACAAGATTTTGCACGGCGGGGCGCGAGGATTGGGCATCCTCATGGGCGCGACCGGGGTGGGCGCGCTGTTGGGCGCGCTTACTCTCGCATTCCGCGAAGGGGTGAAAGGCCTGGGCCGTTGGGTGGCGCTGTGCTGCGCAGGTTTTGGCTTAAGCCTGGTCATGTTTTCGCTGTCGCATAGCTTCCGGGTTTCTGTAATTTTGCTTTTGCCCGTGGGCTACACCATCATGTTGCAGATGGCTTGTTCGAACACGCTGATTCAGGTGATGGTGCCGGACGCGCTGCGCGGGCGGGTGATGGCCGTCTATTCCATGATGTTCATGGGAATGGCTCCGATTGGTGCGCTGTTTGGCGGTGTGCTCGCCGATCGCCTGGGCGCTCAGCTCACCGTGGCGATCGGTGGCATGGCGTCGGTGGCGGGCGCCGGTTGGTTCTGGGCGCAACTCCCCAAGATTCGCGTGGAAGCGCGGCGCTTGATTGTGGCCCAGGCCATCGCTGGCGGCGAGCCGTCGGAGATGACCGCGCAGGCCGTCGAAGACTAAGTTCATCCATGCAAGACTTTCATCTGCCGCATGGATACCAACCGCCTCTCGAATCCACGCGTATACTTCTTGAACAACCGCGGAGAATCGTGATATATCCGCGTACTATCTCACCCTATATTTATGCCGCCCCTCGATCAGCCGTTTCGATGGGCGAGTGAGCCCCAGACAATCGTTCAATTGGAGGACAAGATGAGGTCGCTTCGAAAGATGATGGCATCGGGTCTTTTCATGGCTGTTTTCACTGGAACGATGTTTGCGCAAGGCGGAGCCACGGGCGCCATCGGTGGCGTGGTGCAGGACGCCTCGGGAGCCATCATCGCGAATGCCCAGGTCACTGTCCGGAACGAAGCCACGGGTGAAGTCCTGCGGCTGCAGACGACCGATGCATCCGGCTCGTTCGTGGCCACGCTGTTGCCGGTAGGCACCTACACGGTGGAAGTGAAGGTGGCGGGCTTTCCTGACACTAAGTTTCCCGGCGTGGTGGTGCGCATCACCGAAACGACGCGCATGACGGCAGTGATGAAAGTGGGTCTGGTCACTGCCGTGGTGGAAGTCCAGTCCCAGGTGGAGCAGGTCAATACCACGGATGCAACCACTGGCCAATCGCTGGGAGCCCAGACGATTGCCGATCTGCCGCTCGCCACGCGCAATTTCCAGCAGTTGCTCGACCTGTCGGCGGGAGCCTCTGCCAACTTGAACAACGCCGCCGCGCTGGGCCGCGGCGATGTGCGTATCGACGTCAACGGGGGTCGAGAAGACAACAACAACTATCTGATCGAGGGAGTTTCGGCGTCTGACTATTCATTCGGGGAACTCACGTATACCCCGGTCCCCAACCCGGATGACATCCAGGAATTCAAAGTCAGCACCAGCCTTTACGACGCCACTCAGGGCCGTAACGGCGGCGGGAACATTAACGCTATCCTGAAAAGCGGTACTGCCAACTTCCACGGAGATCTTTGGGAGTACTTCCGCAATTCTAAGTTGGATGCCGGCGACTACTTTTTAGGGCCCTTTAGGCTCCAACAGAACATTTTTGGCGGGGATTTCGGTGGTCCAGTGGCTCCGAAGGCCAAGCTGGGGTACTTCTACGTGAACTACCAGGGTACCCGCCAGCGCAGCGGAGATTCTCTGGGAACCTATCTCAGTGGCGCCTCCGTGCCAGTGCTGCCGGCGAACCGTTCCTGTCCGAGTCTGGTGAGCGCCTTCTTCCCAACCGGTGTGCCCTCCTACGCCAACACTGCGATCGACTGCGGATTGGATCCCGTGGCTTATAATCTGCTGAACGCTACGGGCAATCAATTCGGCCCTAGCGGCTACCTGATACCCACTGTGGCGGGAACGCCTGGGCTCAGCGCCAGCGGCGGTGTCAATACCGGCCCGCTGACCTTAAGCGTCCCGGGCCGCTATAGAGATGATCAGTTTACGGCCAACTGGGACCGCGATTTCAATCAAGGCAAGGATCGGTTTTCCGAGCGTTTCTTCTGGTCTGATTCCCAAACCTACGAACCGTTTGGTGCCGATAACTTGCAGGTCCAGACGGGCTACCCGGCTTATGCCAGCAATCTGAATTTCCCCCTCAACGTCCCGCTGCGGGGACGCTTCGGCAGCCTGGCAGAGACCCACTCCTTCAGCAATAACCTGATCAACGAGTTTCGCTTTGGCGTGAACGTGATCAGCGATTCCCTGCAGAACGTTCCCATTCCCAGTGCGTCGCCGGCCGCCTTGGGTATTGACAACGGATCGGGTGCGCCCGACATGTACCGACTTCAGTTCAGCAGCGGATTACAAATTGGACCCTTCCCGAACCAACTGCAATCGGCGTTAGCCGACGCCCTGGTGTATCTCGATACGGTCAGTTGGACCCACGGGAAACACTCTCTGCGTTTCGGCGGCGAAGTCGACCGCACTTCGATTCGCCGCAACCTCCCCGTGCTGGACAATGGTCTGGTATTCTTCGAACCTGGGGCCGACACCACCCTCAACTATTGGCAGAACTTTCTGCTAGGCGAGCCAACCTTTGGCGAAGGAGCCGGCGGTGCTGCCAATCACGATTACCACATTCCCGCCTTTGGCGCCTTCGCGCAGGACGATTACCGCGTCAGGCCCACTTTGACGCTGAACCTGGGGCTGCGTACGGAGTGGGTGGGTGCCGCGGAAGACAATCTCTGCCATTTGGGCAATACGATTCCCAATAATGCCAATACGATTGGCAATGCATTCGTGTATCCGAGCTGTGTGAGTAAGTACGGAATCTCAGGCTTCAGCGGCAGGTTGAACAGTGCCGCTCTTAACAATGAATACTCCACGGTTCTGGAGCCGCGTATCGGTTTGGCCTACGATGTGGCGGGCCGGCATGATACGGTGATTCGCGCCGGCTACGGCATCTACAGCGTTCGCGAAGATATTGGGGCGGTCGACAACCTGTCGTTTACACCCCCGTTTTACCCGATATTCGTGGTCGGCAATCCTCCGGGGCAATTCGGCAGTCTCCTCGCCGGGCTGCCGCCTCTAGGGGTGGTGCCCACCGCGGATGTGCCGACGCCCTCGTTTTTTGAAGGCTTTGCTGCAGGCACGAGCGGAGCTGCTACCAACAGTGCCCCCGCCTTCTCGGGCACCGCCGCCACCTACTTCGGTCTGGCCACTCCTTTGCACTGGTTGGTACCCACTACGCAGCAGTGGAATATGACTTTGCAACGCCAGCTGGGCGGAAACTGGGTACTCGAACTCGGATACGTGGGCACCAAGGGCACGCATCTGCGCTCGACTTTTGATCCGGATCAACCCGCCTTGGCTAGCCCGGCCAACCCCATCGTCGTGACTTGTCCCAGCAACTGCGCAAATGGGGCTCCCAATGGAACCAAGTACACCATCACTCAAAACACCTCGGCCAATTCCACGGCGCGGGTGCCCTACCTCGGGATTAATCCCTCTGCCTTTGAGGCGTTCTATCCCAACTCCGATTCCCACTACAGTGCCTTGCAAGCCACTGTTTCGCACCGCTTCACGAAAGGACTGTACTTCCAGAGCGCGTATACGTGGTCGAAGTCGATCGACGACGTCTCCACGGCCAGCGTAGCCTTCCTGACTCGCGTCAACGATCAGAACAGTGCGGCCGACTCGCGGGGCCTTTCCGACTTCGATCATCGCCAGCGCTTTGTCACCAGCCTGAACTACAAATTGCCTTTCCTTGCCGACCGGCACGATGGCATGGGATATGCGCTGGGCGGCTGGGAAGTCGATAGCGTGATCGTGGCACAGTCGGGTTCGCCCATCACGATTGCGGACGGGGCTGGCGGGACGAACTACAATCTGGCCAGCTACCCGGTTGCGACGGCTAATTTCGCTCCCGGCTACAATTGCAGCGACGCTCTGAATCACGGCAGCCTCGCCACCAAGGTTGCAAATTGGGTCAACCCCGCCGCCTATCAACCGGATCCGGTAATCGGTCCGGATGGTACCACCGGCTTTGGGGACTCTCCCCGCAATTGCATTATCGGCCCGAATCAGGTGAACGTTGACTTCACGCTCGGCAAGACGTTTAAGCTGGGCGAAAAGCGAAATCTGCGATTCCGCGCCGAGTTCTTCAACCTGTTCAACCATCCGTCATTCCAAAACCCGCAGTTTACCGGGAACGCAAACGTTGAGGCGGGAACCTGTCCTCCTGTGACGCCGGGTAGTTGTCAAGTTGGCGAGATTACTCAAACCAACGGCACGCCGCGGCTGATTCAGTTCTCGCTGAAGTATTCGTTTTAGGTAGCGGGTGGGGTTGAGTTACTCGTAGGCATCCGGCGGAAGACCGGTAATGCGGATGCCGCCGTGCCCTTTGTGGCGGATATTCAAGCCAATGAGCAATGCGGTGATCTGCTCGAGGATTCTCGCATTCTCCAGCTTGCCGCCATCAAGCGCCCGCACCCCGGGAATCTTGGCGGCGAGTGCGCGCGTGAGTTGAACCGCGTTCGGATCATCGCTGCAGACGATTACGTCGCACTCCAGCAGCTCGTCTCCGTTGAGCCGATCCGCCGACAAATTGTGGAACGCCGCGGCCACGCTGACTCCCCTGGGTACAAGTTCCGCGGCTTGCTGCGAGGACGAACCTTGCCAGACGCCAAGCGTGCGTGAGGCGCGCCCGCCGACGGAAGCGGCCAGGGCGACCGTGGCATCGATCAGAATGCTGCCGGGACGGATCGCCGGCTTAAGTTGTTTGATCAGCGCGGCCTGGCCTTCAAACGGGACGGTGAGGACAAGGATCTCGGTGGCGGCACAGGCGGCGCTATTTTCCACGCCCGAAATCCGCGCCTGGCTTCCAGCTTTCTGTTTGATTTTGTCGGCCGCTTCCTGCGCGCGCTGACCGTCGCGCGATCCGATGACGATCGTTTCTCCGGCGCGCGCCCAACGCAGCGCGAGACCCATGCCGGCGGGTCCCGTGCCGCCCAGGATGGCAATGGGCCGCGAATCAGGCAAATTCTGGCTCCAACATTTCTTCCGCCGTGAACTCTTCCAAAGGTAGCTTGATGTTGATGCGCGTGTACGTCGTGTTGCGCTCTGCGGGGATGCGTCCGGTCTCCAGAATGAGCGACTGGAAGTCTGCCGGGCTGGTGTACTGGCCGGCAGTGGCTCCAGCTTCGCGCGAAATATTTTCTTCCATCAGCGTACCGCCGTAATCGTTCGCTCCTGCATGCAGGCAGAGCTGCGCAAGACGGCGGTTCAACTTTACCCACGAAACCTGGATATTGCTGATCGCACCAGCCAGTAGCAATCGTGCCAGGGCGTGAACTTTGAGATGCTCGGCCAGCGTGGGCCCGCTGCGAGCCAGACCTTGATGAAACAGCAACGTGTTCGGGTGAACAAATCCTAGAGGAACGAATTCGGTAAAGCCGCCGGTCTCTTCCTGAATTTCGCGCAGCAAGAGCATCTGCCGCACCCAGTGCTCCGGAGTCTCCGTGTGCCCATACATCATCGTCGAAGTGCTGCGAATACCGGAACGATGGGCGGTGCGAATGACTTCGATCCACTGCGCGGTGGTCAGCTTGTTGGCCGAGAGAATGGCTCGGATCTCGTCATCAAGAATTTCGGCCGCTGTTCCGGGAAGCGTGCCCAGACCGTTATCGCGCAGCATCCAGAGATAGTCCGCCAGCGGCATTCCCGTGAGTTCGACGCCATAGACGATTTCCATCGGCGAGAAGGCGTGGATGTGCATCTCTGGTATCGCGCCCTTCACCGCGCGCAGAATGTCGCGATAGTAAAAGGGAGGCAGTCCGTGCGGCAACCCGCCCTGGATGCAGACTTCCGTGGCCCCGAGCTGCCAGGCCTCGATGGCCTTTCGCGCGACTTGATCCGGGCTTAAGAAGTACGTGTCAGACTCGCGTGGCCCGCGGCTGAAGGCGCAGAATTTACACCCCACAAAACAGATGTTGGTGAAATTGATGTTGCGATTTACCACATAAGTGACGAGATTGCCGGAGAGTTCGGCCCGCAGCAGGTTGGCTGCCGCAAGCAGGCCGAGGAGATCGTCGCCTTCTGCTTTGGCTAAGTCGTAACCTTCCTCGAGCGTGACGGCATTGCCGTTTTGAGTCTCGAGAATTTTCTCTAGCGCAGAGCGAACGCCCGGCGCGACTTGAGATGCGACCTCAGACCAATCGAGTGCAGGAAAATTTTCCAGTTCCACGGGCGAAAGTCGGCGGGCCACGGGTGCCTCCAAGTCTTAGGTATTCCAAATTACTACCAGAGGCTCCCCTTTGGCGAGGGCCTAGCGGAATAAGTCGTTGGCTGCGGGGCGAAGCAGGTCGCTGACGCGCCCGCGGGCTTTTTCGTACGAATATCCCCGAATGATGCAGGCCGGCGTTCGTTTGAGCTTGCCGCACACCAGCCCGGCGGCGGCCGCAAGTTCGTCGGCGACCGCTTCCAGGCTGGCGTGCAACCTGTATCCATGCGGATCAGGGAGTCCACGATCATCGCGCAGGGCCTTCATCCCGGCGCTACCAATGCAGACATCGACGAGCCCTTCACGCCAGGGACGCCCGAAGGAATCCGTGATGAGAACAGGAATCGTGAGGTTGGTGCGTTTC
This sequence comes from Candidatus Sulfotelmatobacter sp., assembly GCA_049584315.1. Lineage (GTDB taxonomy): Bacteria > Acidobacteriota > Terriglobia > Terriglobales > Acidobacteriaceae > Sulfotelmatobacter. Next base: position 24,869 of record JBAUXO010000288.1, read on the forward strand.
TTGAATGCGAGACGAAGTTCGCGGGCGGACCGGTCGGGGTCGGTGGGCAGGAGCACAGCGTGACGTCCCCCGTCCACGTTGGACACATCGACGCCGCTGTTCGCGCAGATGAACCCGTGGTGCGTCTCCGTAATGAGCACTCCACTCTTGCGCCGAATCACGGCGCGGCCTTCGCGCAGGGCAAGCTCGATGACGCGGGCGTCGAGGTTATATTTCTTCGCCCACGCGATGGACTCGGCAGATGGCTTGATGGTTTGAAGCTTGACCATCGATCCCTCCGACTTGGAAACGACCTTATGTTTGACCACGAGAACGTCACCCGGCTCGAATACAATCCCGCTCCGCTTCATCGCCTGCAGCAACTCTGCCGCGAGCGAATCGCCAGCTTTGATTTCCTTGGCTAGAACAATCGGGATCAGGCGGAGCTCGGCATGGAGTGGGTGCGAGCTGTCTCTTTGGGGGCGCACCGCAGCTGGTCTGCGGGTTGGACGACGAGCCCCGCTCACAGACCCTCTGTACCTGTAGCCGGAAGACTGCTATCGAACCCCCACCGTCGAAGCAGGTCTTGCGTGCGGCTTTCACCGGGATGCGCGAGCAGTGGCTGCAAGTCTGCGGGATTGTCGACATCCACCGCGATGCCCGGCAGTTGCAGCACGATACAAGGTTTGCCGGTGGCCTTGGCTGCCGCCAGATGGGGCTGGAAGCTGTCGTTGCCGAAGCGTAGAGGAAACAGATCCGCGGGTCGCCGGAAGGCAGCGTTGGTTCCACGCCTGTCGGCTGCGGGCGCCAGCACTGAGCCTTCCGCGGGAGCATGCGCCAAGATCTGCTCGATCTCGCTGGCCTGAAGCAGCGGGATATCAGCCGGGATGACGAGCGTGCTGTCGACGCCGCGCGATACGCAGAGCTGGGTGGCCATTTCGATGGCGCCGGTTTCGCCTGGGTTCGCGAGGTCAGGAATAATTTCGAAATCGTATTGCCGCGCCAGTTCGAGCCCAAATGGGTCGCTGGTCACCAGCGCGCAGGCGGGCCGTCCTGGCCAAGCGGAGACCGTTGCCACAACGTCATGCAGCATCGCCTGCGCCAGTTCGGTTCGCGCGGGCTGATCCAGCACGGCAGCCAGTCGCTGCTTGGCCGCCGACAGATTCTTTACCGGGATCAGAATCACGGCTGGTCGGAGCCAGCGCGGGCTGCTGCCTCGCCAGGATCGGGTTTGTCGGCGAGCAGTCGGCTCACCGTATGGGAGAGGACTGCTCTGGCGAGCGCGACCTTGTCTTCGGCGGTGCGCATGATGGATTGCGTGCACTGCACCCGCAATCCATTTCCGCGAAGAGCTTCCGCTGCACGGGCGTCGCGCGTGTCGCAAATGAGGAGATCGAGAAAGTCTTCGTAGGCCTTGGCGATTCCGGCAATCGAACAAGGGAGTCCTTGCGCGGTCATGAGAATGCCTGCGGGCCCGGCAACCGGAGCGTTACCCACAATGGGGCTCACGGCCGCAACTTTGCCACGAGCACGAAGCAGCGCATCGCGGACTCCCGGCACGGCCAGAATCGGCCCGATGCTGGTAATGGGATTGCTCGGAGCGATGAGTACGGCTTCGGCAGAAGTAATGGCTTCGATGACTCCAGGGGCTGGCTCGGCGTCGGAGGCGCCGGCGAATCGTACCGAGTTCACGGGATCCTGATACCAGCGCTGCACAAAGTATTCTTCGAAACTCAGCTCGCCCGAGGGCGTATCCACCCGAGTCTCGACGCGCGAATGGCTCATCGGCAAGATGTGAGCTTTCACGCCAAGCTTATCGCAAATGGTCGTTGTGGCCTCGGAGAGCGTTTTACCCTCCGCCAATAGTCGGGAACGTAGCAGGTGAACCGCGAGATCGCGGTCGCCGGTGTGGAACCATGTGGGTTCGCCGAGTTGTCCCATGGCTTGCAGGCAAAGAAAAGTATCGCCCTTCACCCCCCAGCCGCGCTCCCGGCTCAGCAGGCCGGAGAGCACATAAGTAATGGAATCAATATCGGGCGAAACGTACAGTCCCCACCAGAGCAAGTCGTCGCCGGTGTTGACGATCAACGTGATTTCTTCTGGCGGGACCACTTGCCGCAAACCGTCAACAAACTTGGCGCCTCCGGTGCCGCCGGTGAGCACACAGATCATGCGGCCCTCGCTTCTCTGGCCAGGCCTTCACGGTCGCGGGCCGCTTCAAGTTTTTGCGCAAGCAATCCCGGTCTCGACATGAGCGTTGGCAGGAACTCGGGATACACCGGCAAGCGCTGACGGAGCAGAAACCCCTTGCTCTCGGTGCGCAGGCGCAGCTGCTCCAGATGAGGCCAGGGCTTTTCGGGATTGATGTAGTCGGGCGTCAGCGGCGAAATTCCTCCCCAGTCGTTGATGCCGGCATCCAGCAACTCCTCATAATACGGCGCATTAAGGTTGGGAGGCGCTTGAATATTGACCTTGGGCATTAACAATCGAGTTACTGCCACGGTGCGCAGCATCTCGCCCTGGCTGGGCTCGGGTAGGTTGGCCATTGGGATGTTTGGCTTGGCCCGGAAGTTCTGGACGATGACCTCCTGAATGTGGCCATAACGCTCATGCAGATCGCGGATCGCGAGCACCGTCTCGACCCGGTCTTGGGGGGTTTCGCCGATGCCAATCAACAAGCCCGTGGTGAATGGAACGCCCTGTTTTCCTGCCTCTTCGATGGTTCGCAACCGTTTGGCCGGGACTTTGTCGGGGGCGTGGTCATGGGCCGCTCCCTGGGCCAGCAGGGCGCAGTTCGTGGTTTCAAGCATGAGGCCCATGCTCGGCGAGACGGCAGCCAGGCGGGTGATCCACTCGGCGCTGAGCAGGCCGGGATTGGGGTGGGGCAGCAAACTGGTCTCGCGCAGCACAAGCGCGCACATGGCTTCGAGATAGTGCAGCGTGGATTTGTATCCCAAGTGCCGCAGAGTTTCGCGCATCTCGGGGAAGGTCAACTCCGGCTTGTCGCCCAGGCTAAAAAGAGCTTCGGTGCATCCGAGTTTTTCGCCGGCGCGGGCAATGGCGAGAACTTCCTCCGGGGTCATCGTATGCGCGCCGGGCTCTCCGGCATCGCGGCGGAAGGTGCAGTATCCACAGTAGTCGCGGCAGAGATTGGTGAGCGGCAGAAAAACCTTACGGGAATAAGTGATTGCGACAGGCTTAAAGGCTTTTTTCGCGGCACCTGCCGCATCGAGCAGCGAGGGAAGTTCATGGTCACCGCAGAGTATCAGTCTCAAGGCCAGTTCGCGCGAGATGGCGGAACCGGGCGAGCTGGACCCGAGAAGAGCAGCCAGTTCCTCCGCACGCGAGGTGCCCTGTTCCCAGCTAGCCGTCCTGATTGCAGTGTTCATCACGATCTCGGTATGCACGCCCGTCGGTGTAACGAATCATACATCAGTAACCGCAGCCGGCGACCGGGACCCGGGGCCCCGGCTGGGTGATAATGTAGGCAGTCGCGGCCAAGAAGTTTCACGAACGACATGAGCCTCGGTCCAATCGAGTTTCGGCGGGCGATGGGAGCCTTTGCCACGGGCGTGACCATCATCACCGTGGATCTCGATGGCGAGGTTCATGGCATGACCGCCAATGCGCTCGCGTCGGTGTCGCTAGCCCCGTTCTTGCTGCTGGTATGCGTGGATCACAGCGCGAGCACCCACGCCCATCTTCACGCCAAGAGGCGCTTCGGCGTCAACATTCTGACGGAGCACCAGCGCGTGATTTCTGAATATTACGCTCGACCAGAGCGTTCTCACGAGCAAGCCGAAAGAGAGGCCGGCGTGCGCTTCGATCGCACCGCGCACGGCACCCCGGTCTTACAAGGGGCGTTGGCCTATCTGGAATGCCGGCTGAAGTCGGCGCAGGATGCCGGCGACCACACGATCTTTATTGCCGAAGTGGAGGACGTCGTGGTCGGCGAAGGCGAACCGCTGCTCTTTTTCCGCGGCGAGTATTACCACATCGGGGAAGAAGTGACGGACTGAGCGCTAAGAGGCCGGCACCTCTGAGGGGGACGCCGGCACAGGCGACCTGGGCAGCCGAGAGTCGCCACTTTTCAGCCGGCCCAACATCTAATCTTCAGATAAGACGGTGGCAGACATACCGATTGGGGGATACATTCATGGCAGAAAAGATTGCAAAGAGCGAATCGGAGTGGAAACAAAAGCTCACTCCGGAGCAGTATCACGTCACTCGCGAGGCGGGCACCGAACCGGCCTTTACCGGTAAGTACTGGAAGACTAAGGATGCCGGAACCTATCATTGCGTGTGCTGCGGGGAGCCGTTGTTCGACTCCTCCACGAAGTTCGATTCCGGGACAGGCTGGCCCAGTTTTTTTAAGCCAGCGGGTGAGGGCAAGGTCGAGGAGCACAAAGACCGCAGTTACGGCATGGTCCGTACCGAGGCTCGCTGCGCCCGTTGTGGCGCGCACCTGGGGCACGTTTTTGAAGACGGTCCTACGCCGACCGGGCTGCGCTATTGCATGAACTCCGCGGCGCTCGAGCTTAAGCCTGGCGAGACCAAGTAAAACTGGATCGGAAGCGCAATCTGGCAGTCGCGGCAGGCGGTCACGAAGGAAAAAGGGCACGGGCTGGCGTGCCCTTTCCTATGCTCGCAGATTCTGCCGACTTTATGCTCCGGCGGTGGCCGTCAGAGCTTTTTGCGGCTCTGCCACGGCGGGCTTCGGCGCTTCCGCTGGTTTTCCCTGAGTTTGCGCTTGGTTTTGGTGCTTTTGTTCGCCGCTCTTGACCTGGATACCGCCCTTGAGCACGGCGCCATCCTCTACGCTGATCCGGGTGGTGGAGACGTTCCCGTTGACCACGCCTTCGCTGCGAATGTCCACGCGGTCGCTGCATTCGATATTGCCGGTTACTTTGCCCATCACCACAACCTCGCGAGCTGTAATGTCAGCCTGCACGCTGCCGTTGCGGCCGATGGTGACGCGATTGTCGACGAGCGTGATCTTGCCTTCGATCCGGCCGTCGATATATAGAGTCTCCGCGCCGGTGATCTCGCCCTTGATGACGAGTGTCCGGCCGATGGTGGCCTGCTCGATGGGCGCGGTTGTGGTTTTGACCGGGTTGTAAGCGTTAGGGTTGCAGGCGGGTGAGGTGGACCTCACGCCGGACGAGTTCTCTGAGGACTGGAGCATGCGACCTTCCTTTGTCCCGCGTGGCGCATCCTGGCGGCGCCAATCCATACGGGCGGTCTGGGAATCTTGGGCCTTCGGTTGGTTCGTGTCCCTTTGGCCAATCTGACTATCGCACACAGGTAAGTAATCCTCCGAGATTACGGAAGAGAGTGTACGACTGCGCAGAAGACAGGAAAAAAGGCCTTAGTCGGATTCCTGCAACGATTGGCTGATCTCTTCCCATTCGCTGAGGAAGGCGCCGTGCGCGGCTTTGCTTCGGTCGAGTTCTTCGGACTGGCTCTGACTCTGTTCCACGCTGACGAAATTCTGCAGCGCCGTTTCACATTGCGCAATCGCTGCCTCCGCGCGGTTGATCTCCGCTTCCAGTTCACGGATGCGGTCTTCCATCTTCTTGCGCTTGATGGGATTCAAGCGCTTCGCCTTGGCGGCGGGTGGAGGGGCGTCGACCGGGGCATGATTGCCGTTGGAGGGCGCTTCTGGACCAGGCTCGACGGTCTGCAACTGCTGGCGGATGTTCTCATCTTGTTTGGCGCTCCCCCCCTGTTTCCTCCAGAGATAGTCTTCATAATTGCCGGGATAGACCTCAACCTTCCCGTCTCCGATTTCGAAAACTCGCGTGGCCAGTTTGTCGATAAAGTAGCGATCGTGCGACACGAAGACGACGGTGCCGGAGTAATCCATGAGTGCGTCCAGCAGGACATCTTTGGCGCGCAAGTCGAGATGGTTGGTAGGCTCGTCCAGCAACAGAAAATTCGCCGGATGCAGAAGCAGACGAAGCAAGGCATAGCGGCCGCGTTCACCGCCGGAGAGCACACCGATCTTCTTGAACACGTCGTCTTCGGAAAACAGAAAGCACCCGAGAAGGCTGCGGAGCTCAGTTTGCGTGGAGCGCGGAGACGCTCTGCCAAGATCGTCGATCATGCGCGCGTCCGGATCGAGTTCCTTGTATTGATCCTGTGCAAAATAGTCGGCCTGCACGTTATGACCGAGGCGGAACTCTCCTTGCGTCGGCAGTTCCGCGCCCGCAAGCAACTTGATCAGCGTAGACTTACCCGCACCGTTTACGCCGACCAGTGCGATGCGGTCGCCCTTCTCGATCAGGAAGTTCACATGACGGAAAACTTCCGTTTCGCCATCATGCGCTCCCCCGGAATTCTTTCCTGGATAAGCTTTAGCCACTCCCTCGAACTCAGCCACAATGCGGCCGCTGGGTTTGGGCTGCGGGAAAGAGAAATGAATCGTCTTTTCCTCCGGCGGAACCTCGATGCGCTCGATTTTTTCGAGTTCCTTAATCCGGCTCTGCACCTGCTTTGCCTTCGTCGCCTGGTAGCGGAAGCGGTTGATGAATACCTCCAGCTGCTCGATCCGGTCGCGCTGGTTGCGGTAAGCCGCCTGCAGTTGCTGGTTGCGCTGCGTCTTCTGTGTCAGGAACTTGTCGTAGTTTCCGGTGTAGAACCAGAACCGCTTGTTCCATATCTCCGCGATCTTGTTGACCGTCACATCCAGAAAATAACGGTCATGCGAGATGAGCACGAAGGCATGCGGATAATTGTGCAGATATTCTTCCAGCCAGTTGCGCGCTTCGAGGTCAAGATGGTTGGTGGGTTCGTCGAGCAGCAGCAAGTTTGGTTTCTGCAGCAAAAGTTTGGCCAGCGCCAGTCGCATTTGCCAGCCACCGGAGAACTCATCCGTTTGCCGCTCCCAGTCTTCTTTACGAAATCCCAACCCCATCAGGACGCGGCCCACCTCAGCTTCAATCGAGTAGCCGTCGCGGGTGCGGAATTCGTGCTCCAGGCTGTGGTACCGGTCGGCGACGTCGGCATATTCCGCACTCGTATGATCGAGCTCGGAGATGCGGTGCGTCAGTGTTTCCAGCTCCCGCTCCATGGCGTGAAGCGCGGTGAACACGGCCATGCACTCTCGAAAGATGGAGCGACCGGAGAGGGAGAGCCCGTCCTGTGGAAGATAACCTGCCGTAGTTCCCTTGGCTACGATGAGCGAGCCGTAGTCGAGTGTGTCCAACCCGGCGAGAATCTTCATCAAAGTGGATTTGCCGGTGCCGTTGGCGCCCACCAGTCCGACGCGGTCGCGCGGCGTGATAAGCCAGTCGGTGTTTTCAAAAAGAAGTTTGTGGCCGAAGCGTTTTCCGGCGCCAGAAAGCTGAATCATGGGCTGGATTCATCGTCTCACATTCGAGCACACAGTCGCGAGTCCCGAGTAGCGGAACTGCAGTCAGGAATGCGCGAACGTGCGGGCGCTGCGGGATCTTGGATATGCGCCCCACAGCTCGCTGTGGAACCGAATGCGCTCCAGCGCACGATCGATCACGGCTTCCATTTCGCGCGCGTACTTCACTTCCCGGCCCTTGGCCAGTCTGCGCCGCGCTTCTTCCGGACCGAACCAGGTGGGATGACGCATCGGTTCGTCGGGCCGGCGCAACTCGTGGATCTCCATCAAGAAGGCTTTGACTACAAATTCCTGCACCCCGCCCGGCTGCCAGAACACGCCCTTGGAGTGGAGGTAGAGATGAAAATGGCGTGGCTCGATGGTTCCGAGGGCACCGGCCTCTTCCGCTGCTTCGCGCTCCGCCGCTTGGCTGTGCGATAGGCGTGCTTCGGGTGATCCCTTGGGGAAGGTCCACTTATTTCCGCCATTGGTGTTCACCAGCAGGAATTCCACAGCTGCGTTCCGCCTTCGGAAGCAGACTGCGGCCACCTGCAGTGGCAGCGATTTCGCAACGCGAGGTGAACCCATGGCAGCGATCTCCTGCAACTAGGTTACTCAAAAGATATTTCATGAAGGTTAAAGTGCAACGAAAAATGTGCAGTGGGAGGGGTTACGAAAGGGTGCCCTGTTCGCTATAGTCCAGCGCCGTAGACGGGAATCGCCGCTCCGGTGACATCCTTTCCGCCTTCTACCCACCAGCCACAAGATCAAACTGGCAACCGAGGCAGGCTGCACCCACTGGGAGATATCCGCGCCCGGCATATCTCTGCGGTTGGCTGGGGTGTCCATGGTACCCGGGAGAATCAGGTTCGCGGTAACGCCGGCCTGTCTGCATGCCGGCGATGCCGGTGACCACCGTGCAAAAGATGAGCACCGTGATGATCGTGCTGATCATGCGAATGAAGGCGTCGCCCAACGGCTTCATCGCGATCGCACGGGCGGGACTCACATACCCAAGCACCCCGGCGATCACCATGGCGATGAGAACCTGCACCCAAAGAGACGAATAGAGCGGCTTCCGCAGGGGCGCAGTGGACTCGGTGGGCGACGCTTCGATTAGAGTAGACATTGGCTGGCTCGCGAACTCTTGGTTGAGAAAGTTTGTTCGGCGCGGTCAATTCGCCGGAGCCTCGAGCGTTTTCACCAACCACGGAATAATGACCTGCTTGAAGATCAGGGGATCGGGCCACACTCCAACCTGTCGGCCCAAGTGTCCCCCGTGGGGATTGATCCAGGCTTCTTTCGGGACATCGCCTTTGCTCAGCAGCAGGTATTCGTCATCGATGGGCACCTGCGTGTCGAGAACTCCAGCAAGAATCAGCATCGGCGCCATCGGCTTGCCCAGCAAACCCTCATGTACCAGGGACAGCTTGGGCAGAAAGTCGCCCATTTCATCGAGCGTGTGCACGCCTTCGAGAATGCTCATCAGCGCCGGTACTTGGTCAAACAAGTATTCGCGATTGCCCAGCAGCGAATTCATCAGAAAATCTCTCTGGAAGAACTTGTCCACCGGCGGAGATTGTGCACTGCAGCCGCGCAACCGGCGGCGCTCGACGATCGCCATCTTCGTCGCCCAGTACGCTCCCCAACTCACCCCGTGCATCGCGATGCGGTTCTTATCGATCTCCGGCCGCGACTGCACGTAATCAATCACGCGGGACAACATGCGATCCGATGTCTCATTCACTTTGATCGGATTCTGTCCCGTCCCCGGGCCATCGACTGCGAGATAGCCAATGCCAAAGGGAAGAATCGCGCCGAAGCTCTCCGTTAAATCTTCCTTGCGGCTGTCCAGACCGTTCACCGCAATCACCAGCGGCACTGGACCATTCGCATTCTTGGGCAGGCGCAGGTAAGCGATGATCTCTTTTCCTTCGAAAGGAATGCGCGCGACCTCAAGCGGCGGATCCATGAAGCGCGCGTGCGCCAGATATGCTTCGAGAGCCTTCTCGTACGAACGTTGTTTGCCAAGAGACGCGGGAATGGGCCAGCGTCCGAACGAATAAAGCCGCCATGCGCGGATGTAATCGGCGTTCGCTTTCGTGGGATCCGTTTTCTCCAGCGACTGCGCTTGCTTGAAATAGCGATCGGCCACGCGCATGAATCCCGCGGCCCATTCGTCCTTGTCGGCGGTGTGGATGCTTGCGAAAGCATCTTTCACGTCGCCAGGATCCAGACCAATCAGGGGGTACTGGCCAACTTCGGCGCGGTGAATAGCCTCGACTCTAATCTCGTCGATCGTGCGTTCGCGACGTTCTTCTTTTTGTCCGAAAGCGCTGACCGAAATGAATGCGAGCAGCACAAACCAGAGAGATGGGAAAAGAGATGGGAAATAAAACTGACCTATTATCTTCATGCCTCGGCCCTTTTTCTTCTTGCTCGCAATCCGGCGAGCAGTCTAAGAAAGCAGGCCGGACGGAATTGCGTCCGGCCTGCTTTCCATCCCTGACCTGACAATTAAAAGAGGAACTTCAATCCGAGTTGTACGGAGCGACTCCCGCCTGAACCGATGATGGGGTTGGCCGCCGCAACGTCAGGTGTAGCGCATCCGCAACCAAACGGGCGGGCAGACGGGTCGTTCAAACCGAACCCGTTCTGACCGCCGTAAGGATTCGCGAAATTCGGATGGTTGAAAATATTGAAGAACTCCGCGCGGAACTGAGCACGCAAACGCTCCCCGAAGTGCCAATTCTTGGCGACTGAGAGATCGAAGTCCCTGAAGCCAGAGTCGGGGAAGATGTTCCGCGACATGTTGCCGAACTGACCGAGCGGCGGTGGAATCATGATCGAGCTACCCTGGGCATAACAGCCGAACAGGTTAAGCGAGGCGGTCGCTGGACCAGCCGTGCCTCCGTCGACGGCCAGAGCTTGGCTGGCACAAGCCGAGTTGCTGGCTCCGGGGAAATACGGAATCGGATTCGGGCCCGACTTGAAGTCGGAGGGTTTGCCGTAAAAGCTCCAACGAATCGGCTCGTTGGCCGGCGGGCTGACGGGAAGCGGACCGACGCCGGCGGCATCGGTTCCCAGGTCGATCGGGCCCCAGGGCTGCGAGGTTTGCAGGGTCACGATGGAGTTGAGTTCCCACCCTTCCAGCATCTGCCCATAGCCAGTTCGTCCGGGAATGGCATAGGTGAGCGACAACGTGAAGCGCTGCCGTATGTCGAAGTCGCTGTTCGCGTACTCGCGGGCAACATTGTAGGAGTCCTCGGGCAGACCTGCGCCGTAGCCAAAGTCCCAGTTGGCGCCGACGTCATCGAGCGCGTGCGCGAACGTATAGCCAGCTACCATGCTCAGGCCGTGATAGTTTCGCGAGTTCAACGTGACTTGCAAACCGTCGTAGTTCGAGCGGTAGACGTTCGCCATGTTGAAGATATTGCTCAGGTAGGGGAACTTTGTCGCGTATGACTCTGCGGCCGCCTCGTTCCCCGAGTCGACGGCGCAATTGTTGTACGCCGGAGCGCTGGCGAGACAGGCGGTAAGGGAGCCAACGCCAGTGCCGGCGGTCGTCCACCCCGATCCCACCGGCGGCTGATTAATATCCCGAATGCCCGTCAGATTCGTTCCGTGATTGCCCACATAGGCAACCTCTAGAGAGAGATTCGGCGTAAAAGCGTGTTGCACATTCAGCGTCCAGTTCCAGACATAAGGAGTGGTGATGTTGCGGTTCACGCTCATGATGGGGCATGGACTTGCGAAGCAATTGATCGTAGCGCTGCCATAGAGAGGAGTTCCGCTGTCCCATTGAGGGAGGATCGGCGGAACGGATACATTGCCAGCCGTAATCGTGCCGCCGGCGGTGTCGCCGGCGGCGTCTATGATTCCGCCGGTGGGAACGTTCGATAGACCAAATGCGTTGTTGAAGGCGAGCAGCGATTCCCAGTTGATGGTTTCGTACACCAACCCGACTCCGCCTCTCACCACCGTATCTCCTCTGCCGGTTACGTCCCAGGCGAAGCCCAGCCGCGGAGCGAAGTTGGTGTGATCGGGGTTGTAGGGGCCGCTGACCCCGTTCACTCCTGCCTGAATCAATCCGGTCGGAGAATTCGGATCAAAATTGCCAAGCAGGTTGTGGGCTTCCTTGATTACTGAGCTGAATTCATAACGCACCCCGGCGTTAAGGGTCAGGTTCCTCGTAGCACGCCAATCATCCTGCGCGAATAATCCGTAGGCCCAGTTGTGGATCTGCCGATTGGGATCGCCCACTTGTACCGATGCCTTGAAAGGGTCGCCGGCGAAAAAATCTTCCAGAGCGGTGGAGGCGGGTAACGCCACCCCGCCGAGGAAGGTGATGCTGCCGCGGGCGTTTCCAAAAGCGCCGCCATTCACGTCATTGCGGTGCAGTTCGCCGCCAAATTTGAAGGAATGTTTTCCTGCCGTGTAGGAAACGTGATCGATGAATTGGGTGATCGAGTCTGGACCCTGGAACTTCGGCCACTTGAAGCCGCCAAGACCCGGAACGAACGCCCCGGCGAACCCGATGCGGGGCAATCCACCAGTGAACGGGCCGCTCACTCCTGTGTCGAGGCCGTACGCCGACGCCGGAGTATTCAAATCGCCCGGGAGCGTAGGCTGGTAGAGGCGGTTGTAGCCGACTCGCGCTTCATTCACCCAATTCGCATTGGGAGTCCAAATCCAGTTTCCTCCGACCACCTGTGCGCGGGTGTGGATGTCGGATAGCCATTTCTGTTGCAACTCTGGAAAATCCTCGACCCTTCCCGAGTTGTTGCCGAAGAAGTACATTCCGCTGACGCTGTTACGTTGGTTGATGTTGTAGTCCACTTTCCCAACCGCGTTGTCGACGCCAACATTGTTGGGGAAGCCCTGCACTACGTTGATGCTCGGGGTGTTATTGATGGGAAATCCAGTACCGTTGCAAGCTACGGCGCCACTTGCCGAGACCGTGCAGCCGGAGATTAACTGGCTGGCGTGGCTGATGGGGACACCACCTGCCAGAAGATCTGCAATGGCGTTGGGAATGCTGTTGGCGCAGTCGCCTGAGATGAAAGTGCAGGTCGGTGTTGCCGGCGTGGGTAACCCCACGGTTGTCGGTGTGGTGACACTATAAGAGTTTCCCACATCGTAGCGCTGGCCCTCATAGGCGCCAAAGAAGAAAGCTTTATCCTTGACGATCGCGCCACCCACGCTGCCACCAAACTGTTCCAGAGTGCGGGGAGTTTTCGGGGCGGGAGTGACGTTGAAATAGTTGCGAGCGTCCAGCACTCCATCCCTGCCAAAGGCGAAAGCCGTGCCGTGCAGGGAATTCGTTCCCGACTTCAATCCAACATTGATGACCGCGCCCGGCTTCCATCCGTACTCGGCGGGAGGATTCTCCTGCACATTGAACTCCTGGATCGCGTCGATCGGGAGAATCGTCGCGGAGTCTCCTGCGATACCTGCGCCGTTGATGATGCCTTGACCGGAGAAGGGCTCGCTGTTGAACAGGCCTTCGACGAAGTAGGCATTGTCTTCGGCGCGCAATCCGTCGGTGCTCGTGGTGGAGAACCCGCCGCCGGGATAGCGCATGACGCCCGGGCGAAGCTGCAGCAAGTTCTCGTAATTGCGGCCGTTTAGCGGCAGGTCATTGATTTCCTGGTTGCTCAGCGTTCCTCCAAGGGTGGCGGAGGTCGTATTTACTAGGGGCACTTCTTCTTGCACGATCACGGTCTCCGTGACTTGTCCAGGCTGCAGCGCGAAATCAGCACGGACGTCAGTTGCCACCTCGATGACGACGTTCGGCCGCTCGGTAGACTTGAACCCCTTGGCTTCTACATGAATCTTGTACGTACCCGGCGCAAGGTCGGGGACAACGTAGGCCCCGGCTTCGTCCGTGGTCAGTGCGCGCGAGGTGCCCCGCTCCACGCTGGTGACGACGACGGTCGCGCCGGTGACCGCTGCGCCGCTCTGGTCGGAGATGCTGCCCAGAATACGTCCGGTGGTGGACTGAGCGAAACCGGGCACGCCCATAGCGCAAACCGTAAGTACGATCAGAAATATCCCGCTGGCTACACAGGCAACCTGACCCGCGGACATGGCAGTGCACCGGAATTTCATCGAGGCCCTCCAAATTCTGGTCCGACAGCCATACCATTGGCCGCCGAATCAAGTCAAGGAAATTCGCTGGGCAGACAAGCTTCAAAAGGCGCGCGACGTGCCTGGTTGATTAAGGCCAGGTTCGTCCGTTTGCTTCTATCTTGTTGTCGCCTTAAAAAAAACCGCAATTCAAGGGAGGCTTGCGTTTCGACGCAGGGCAGTGCTATTGTGTACGGTCATACCACCATACCTAAGAACCACCTATGATCACACCATCCTCCCAGATCCCAGAATCGCCGCCGCACCCGATGGACCTGCGGTATAGTAGCCAGACCATCGCCAGTTGCCCAAAACTGGTTTGTGCGGGAGAGACTCCAGTGTACAAAGTTGTTCGCACCTCTCGACTGTATGAACAAATCGTGCAGCAGATCGAAGAGTCGGTGCTCAACGGAACCCTGAAACCTGGCGATCAGCTTCCTGCCGAACGCGAGTTGGCACAGCGTCTTGGAGTCAGCCGTACCGCCGTGCGTGAGGCGGTGAAGACGCTTCGGGAAAAAGGTCTGGTCGAAGCCTACTCCGGCCGCGGGACCTTTATCACCGATGGAACTTCGCAAGCCGCTCGCCAATCTTTCGATCTCATGGTGAAAATCGGGCAGCAGGAAGGCTCGCCGCATCTCGCGGAGCTCCGGCTGATTCTCGAGCCTGGCATCGCGGCGCTAGCCGCAGTTCGCGCCAAGGAAGAAGATGTCGCAGCGATGCGCGAGGCGGTGGTGGTGATGGACGGCGCCCAGAAAGATCCCGACGCCTACATCGAAGCCGATCTCGATTTTCATTTGGCGCTCGCGGAAGCGGTCGCGAATCCGCTTATTCTTTCTCTGATCGATTCCATCGTCGGATTGCTGCGCGAGCAACGCATGAAAATCTTTAATGTGGAAGGCGGCCCGCAGCGCGGACAGATTCATCACAAGCGCATTCTCGAGGCGGTCGAGCGGCGCGATCCCGAGATGGCTCGGAGCGCGATGCGCTCCCATCTCGAGCAGGTGCGGGAGGATTCGAAAGCACCCACCGGTATCCCGTCTTCTTCTTCGTCACACAGAAAGCACGTGCCGGCGGGTTCCAAAATCACTTCGTAAATTAAGTCGGGGAATCGTTGGCTTAGACTTCGGAGGTTCGGGGCGGATGGCGAAACTCGGGTTCATCGGTCTGGGAGTCATGGGCAGCCAGATGGTCAACCGGCTGCTCAGCAAGGGTCATAGCGTGACGGGATACAACCGCACGCGCGCCAAGGCGCAATGGCTGGTCGAAAAAGGGATGAAATGGGCGGACTCACCATGCGAGGTCGCCGGCTCCTCGGATTTTATTTTCGCGATGGTGACCGACTCCGCCGCCATCCAAGCCGTGACCGAAGGCCCGGATGGACTTCTGACCGGCCTCCGTGCGGGTAAGATTTTCATCGACATGAGCACCGTGGCTCCCAGCGTGAGCCGCGCATTGGCTGCGAAAGTGCGCCAGCAGGGCGCAGACATGGTCGACTCGCCCGTCTCCGGCAGCGTGATAACGCTACAGCAAGGGAAGCTTTCGGTGATGGTCGGGGGACGCCGCGAAACGTTTGAGAAAGTGAAACCACTGCTCTTCGATATCGGACCAAAAGTGACTCATGTTGGCGACAACGGCCTGGCGTTGTCCATGAAGATCGCCATCAACCTGAGTCTTGCGGTTCAGATGCTCGCCTTCTCTGAAGGCGTGTTACTGGCCGAGAAAAGCGGCATCGCGCGCGAAACTGCCGTTGATGTCCTCACCCACAGCGCGGTGGCGTCGCCCATGATCCAGTACCGCGGCCCGTTTGTGCTCGAACAGCCGAAGGAGGCCTGGTTCGACGTCAACATGATGCAGAAAGATATGGTTCTCGCCATGGATTTGGGCCGCCAGCTGGATGTGCCTCTTCCCTCAACCGCAGTGAGCAATGAGATTCTCACGGCGGCGCGCGGCATGGGCTGGACGAAATACGATTTCGCCTGCATGTTCGACGTCCTGGCCGCGATGTCGGGAGTGACGACGCCCGTTACAAAGGGGGGTAAGAAAATATGAGGACGGCTACCTCCAAGCCGGACGTGGGGCGCGAGACGGGCAAGGAAAGGGAAAAGTGGCTCCACGCCTACCGCCAAATGGTGAGCATCCGCCTCTTCGAAGAACAGGTGAATGAAGTCTATACCCGCGCGCTCATGCCGGGACTTGCGCACTTATATAGCGGGGAAGAAGCTGTTGCGGTTGGAATCTGCGAAGCCCTGCGCATCGACGACTACATCACCAGCACTCACCGCGGCCACGGACACTGCCTGGCCAAAGGGGCGTCGCCGGATCGCATGTTTGCCGAACTGTTGGGCAAAGAAGCCGGCTATTGCCGCGGCAAAGGCGGGTCGATGCACATCGCCGATCCCGCAACTGGCAACCTGGGCGCGAACGCGATTGTGGGTGGCGGCTTGGGCATCGCCACCGGCGCAGCCTTTGCGGCTAAGAACCTGGGCACGGATCGTGTCGCAGTCTGTTTCTTCGGCGAAGGCGCGCTCGGTCAGGGATCGCTCTACGAGGTAATGAACCTGGCGCAGTTGTGGATGCTCCCCGTCATCTACGTTTGCGAAAATAATCTCTACAGCGAATACACTCACTACACCGAAACCACCGCCGGCACGATCCTTGGCCGCGCCGCCGCTTTCGGTATCGAGACCGCAACCGTCGACGGACAGGATGTGCGCGCTGTCAACGAGGTTGCTGAGCGCCTGGTCAGACGCGCCCGCACTGGCGGCGGACCTGCATTTCTGCAGTGCGATACCTACCGTTACAGCGGACACCACGTCGGCGACATCAATCGCGAATACTACCGCTCCAAACAGGAGGAACAGCAATGGAAGACCGAGCGCGATCCCATTCTGGTATTGGCGAAGTGGTTGATCGACCGGGGTTATGCGGACGCGGCAGCCCTCGACGGAATTAGGAATGAGACTCGCGCCACGATGGAAGCGGCAGTGAAATTTGCCATCGCGGCGCCTTATCCGAGCGTCGAGGAAGTGGAGAAGCACGTCTATGCCTGATCGCGAAATTACATTTGCGCAGGCAGTGCGTGAGGCGCTGGCCGAGGAGATGCGCCGCGACTCGCGCGTTTGCGTCATCGGCGAAGACGTCGCGGAGGCGGGTACGCCCTTTAAAGTTCTCGCTGGCTTGGTGGAAGAATTTGGGGCGAAGCGCGTAGTAGACACGCCGATCTCCGAAGCGGGTTTCACCGGAGTCGCGGTAGGAGCCGCGATGACCGGTCTGCGTCCCGTCGTTGACATCATGTTTGGCGACTTCATCACTTTGACCATGGATCAGATGGTCAACCAGGCGGCGAAAGCCCACTACATGTCGGGCGGTCACTGGAAAGTGCCGATGGTGATGCGCACCACCCTGGGCGCAACCCGGCGCTCGGCCGCGCAGCACTCACAGTCTCTGCACGCGTGGTTCAGCCACGTGCCGGGATTGAAAGTGGTTTTGCCCTCGACGCCCTATGATGCGAAAGGGCTGCTGAAAGCCGCGATCCGCGATGAAAACCCTGTCGTCTTTTTCGAAGACAAGATGATGTACAAGTTAAAAGGCCCGGTTCCGGAAGATGATTACACGATCCCCCTGGGCGTTGCTGATGTGAAACGGGCCGGCGGCGATATCACTCTGGTTGCGACTAGCAGCATGGTGCAGGTCGCGTTGGGCGCCGCCATCTTGCTCGAGCGGGAAGGCATCAGCGCAGAGGTAGTCGATCCGCGGACCACTTGGCCGCTCGATGAAAAGACGTTGATCGACTCGGCGAAGAAAACCTCGCGCGTGATTGTGCTGGATGAAGGCTACGGTCGCTACGGCGTGACGGCAGAGCTTGCCGCCGTCATCGCCGAAGGCGCATTCTACGATCTGGATGCACCGGTGAAGCGAATGGGCGCCATGCACGTGCCGATCCCGTTCTCTCCTCCCTTGGAAGATGTGACCCTAGCGACCGAACAGACGGTATTCGCTGCAGCAAAATCGATGTGCAAGCCATCTTGACCGGGTAGGCAATGGATTAGGGTTCAAGCTAGGAGCGAATCGCTAGGAGCTGAATTATGGCATTGAAAACACATGGAACGATGGCGGTCGATTGGGAAAACCGAATCGACTTTGACCGCTTGCGCCGCGAGCGTCTGGCGAAGGCCAAGGCTCTGCTGGCCAAGTCTGAGATGGGCGCGTTGCTCTGCTTCGACATGAATAACGTGCGCTACCTGACCGCGACGCACATCGGCACATGGGCGCAGGACAAGGCTAACCGCTTCACGCTGCTGCCGCAAAATGACGAACCCATCCTGTGGGACTTTGGCTCTGCGGCCAAGCATCATCAACTGAATTGCCCATGGCTCGGAGAGCGCTCCCGCCCGGGAATTTCCATGCTGCGTGGTGCCATGACGCCGGAGATGGGGCGCGCCGAGGACGTCGCAAAAAAGATTCGCATCGAACTCGAAATGCGTGGCCTGCACAAGGAGCCGGTCGGCATTGACATCATCGAGCTTCCGGTTCTGTTCGCACTGCAGCGAGAAGGCATCAAGGTGGTCGACGGCCAGCAGTTGATGTCCAATGCCCGGGTGATCAAGACGCAGGATGAAATCTCGTTGCTCAACACCTCCGCCATGATGGTCGATGCTGCCTATGACGAGCTTTATCGCGCGATGAAACCAGGACTGCGGGAGAACGAAGCCGTCGGCCTTGTAAGCAAAGTTCTCTACGATCTGGGTTCGGAATATGTTGAAGCGGTGAACGCGATCTCTGGAGAACGCTGCAATCCCCATCCGCACGTGTTTTCTGATCGCGTACTGCGGCCCGGCGATCCTGTCTATTACGACATTCTTCATTCCTACATGGGATACCGCACCTGCTACTACCGCTGCTTCACCGTAGGGTATGCGTCGCATGCCATGGTTGACGCCTACAAGCGCTGCCGCGAATATCTCGACGCAGCTATCGAACTGGTGCGCCCGGGGCGCACGACCGCGGAGATCGCCGCGGTGTGGCCGAAAGCGCAAGAGTTTGGCTTCCCTGATGAAGAAGCCTGCTTCGCCTTGCAATACGGCCACGGCATCGGCCTCGCCATCTGGGAGAAGCCGGTGATCAGCCGCCTGGTGTCCTTCGACCATCCCGTCACGATCGAGCCCGGCATGGTATTTGCTCTGGAAACGTTCTGGCCCTCGACCGACGGCTGGAGCGCGGCGCGCATTGAGGAAGAGATCGTTGTAACGCCGACCGGACACGAGGTGATCACGCGTTTCCCGGCGGAAGAACTTCTGGTGGCGGGCGCGCATTACTTCACGGTTAACGGACCGCTGTCCACCACTCGCGAGACGGAAGCTCCGCCCAGCGCTCGCGTGCTGGACATGATTGAGGCCAGCGCGAAAACGGAGCGAGTAGGAGTTTCGGACTGAAGGCCAGGTGCAAGCCTTCCCCAAATAAAACACTATGGCCTTCAGCGTTGTGATGCCTGCTCTCGAGATGGCGCAGGAAACCGGTAAGCTCATCGCGTGGCGGAAGCAGGAAGGCGACCTGGTCACCAAAGGCGAGCCGCTTCTCGAAATCGAAACAGATAAAGCTGTGATGGAAGTGGAAGCGCCTGCCGACGGCATCCTCGCCGGAATCACCGGACAGGTCGGAACCGATATTCAGGTCGGGAAGACGATCGCTTGGATCGTGGCTGCCGGCGAGAAGCCTCCGGCGGACAGTGAATCCGCCACGAACCTGCCTGCGGCCCGGGGCGGATTGCAAAGTAAGAGCGAAGCACCGCCCCTTCCAGCTCCTGCCATCGCTTCCGAACCATCCGCCCTACAGAACCCGAGAATTTCGCCCAAGGCCCGGCGTCTTGCGAAAGAGCTGGGTGTCGATACTGCGACCGTGCGCGGTACTGGCCCAGGAGGCGAGATTCTAGCGTCGGACGTGCAAGCCGCGGCCGCGCCAGTTGCCGCTCACGCAGAGCCTGCCCAGAGATCGGTCGGCCTGGAAGTTCCCAGCACTCTGGGCCGCCTGATGGCCGAACGCACCACACAGAGCTGGACCACCGTTCCTCATTTCTTCGTCACGCGAGAAATCGAGGCCGGCGCGCTTAACAAATATCGAGGCAAGATCGTTGCCGAGATCGAGAAAACTCACAATGTCCGCATTACGCACACCGATCTCCTCGTAGCGTTGGTCGCGCGCGTGTTGCTCAAGCATCCCCGCTTGAATTCAAGCTGGACCGCCGAAGGCATTCGTCTTCACCACCACGTGAACATGGGTGTTGCCATCGCGGTGAATGACGGCGTGGTCGCCGCGGTTATCCCGAACGCGCACAGCGCAACCCTGGCGGAGATTGCTAGGCAGCGCCGCGAGGTGGCCGAGCGCGCACGGGCCGGGAAGCTGCGTCCCTCCGACATCGCCGATGCAACCTTCACCATCAGCAACCTAGGCATGTATCAGGTCGACCAGTTCACTGCGATCATCACGCCGCCCCAAGCGGCAATTCTGGCTGTGAGCCGCATCGCCGATCGCGTGGTCGCCGTAGAAGGCAAGCCCACTGTTCGTTCCATGTTAACGCTGACACTCTCTGCCGATCATCGCGCGGCCGACGGCGCACGCGCCGCGATGTTTCTAAGCGACCTGGCAGAAGCCGTCCGCGAGCCGGAGAAATGTCTGCCGTAATCTCGTCGTGCCCACTTTGGCTTAGGACATAAATCCTGTTCAGGCCAGATAGCACACATTTGACCTGACGTCTGTCGAGGATCGGTGTCTGTGCGTAGCGACTCTGGGGGTGTTTCTGATGCAGTTGTGCGGCCATTAGAAAGAGCAAGCCCGGCAATGCCAACGCCAGGCCTAAGAACCACACTCGATGCATGCCCGGGGCAAGGAGACGGTAAAGAAAAGACACAGAACCGAGCGCCAGTGCCGTCAGCTCGCCAAGTTTTTCCCGCGCCACGCGAGCCGCGGCGCGAATGCGGCCCAGTCAATGCAGGGCGAGGAGTACCGAGGAATCGCACGGAGCAATGCAGGAAGCACTTATTTGTTGGAAGCTCATAAGTCCCTCCTCACGTGATAGTAAGCCTGACACTCCTTTAAAGGAATCGCCGGGAAGCGGACTCGCATCACACTCTCCGGGGGCAAAAGTCTTGAAAGCCGCCGTCCTCAGAATGCCGAACCAACCGCTCCGCATCGAGGAGAGTCCCAGGCCTGAGCCGACGAAGGGTCAAGTTCTCCTTCGGGTTCGTGCGTGCGGCGTCTGCCGTACCGATCTTCACATTGTTGAGGGCGAATTGCCGCCTCGGAAACAACCCCTCGTCCCCGGCCATCAAATCGTAGGAGACATCGTCGAGGGCGCTACATCCGAGTTGCCGCTCGGCACGCGCGTCGGCGTTTCCTGGATTGGCGGAATTGACGGAAACTGCCCGTACTGCCGTCGAGGCCTTGAAAATCTTTGCGATTCGCCCGTCTTCACCGGTTATACGGTCGATGGCGGCTATGCGGAATACGCGGCGGCTCACAGCGGTTTTGTTTTCGAGCTCCCACCTCAACTCGATGACTTGCACGCCGCACCTCTCTTGTGCGCCGGTATCATCGGCTTTCGCAGCCTGCGCGTGGCCGGGGTTGAACCGGGCGATCGGGTTGGTTTATTCGGCTTTGGCTCATCCGCGCATCTAGCGATCGCCGTGTTGCGCTCATGGAGTTGCGAAGTGTATGTCTCGACCCGCGGCGCTTCGCACCGCCAGTTGGCGGAGTCTCTTGGCGCGAAGTGGGTGGGTTCTGAAACCGACAAGCCACCGATAGAACTCGACCGCGCAGTCACTTTTGCTCCCAGCGGCGACGTGGTGATCGCCGCGCTCGCCAGCCTGCGTAAAGGCGGCGTGGTTGCGATCAACGCGATCCATCTCGACCGCATTCCTGAGTTCGACTACGATGGCCTTCTATGGGGCGAACGCCAGATCCGCAGCGTTGCAAACATGACGCGATCCGACGCGCGCGACTTTCTCAAAATCGCCGCCGACATTCGCCTGCAGCCCAAAGTGACTGTGTTTTCTCTGGGACACGCCAACGAAGCGCTGCTAGCGGTCAAGGGAGACACCATCAACGGAGCTGCCGTCATCGTGCCCTGAGATCTCTAGTCTTATCTAAGACCAGGCGGTTGCGAAAAAAAGAAAAATAGATTATTGGTCGGGGCGCGCGGATTTGAACCGCGGACCCCCTGCGCCCAAGTACTGGTCGCACGAAGAATCAACGACTTAGATGGCAGACTACCAAGTGCTACAAATTGCTACAAATGCCTTGTCTAGCAAGGCTTTCCAGTGATGCGTGGACACGCGGTAGTACTCCGTAGGGTTTGGTGGTGGGCACAAAACTGGGCACAGTGAGAAGCGGTTGCCCTCGAAGATTTCGGCTTCTCAACAGCCCCCTGTCCTTCAGAATGTGAACAGCCTGGACAGGGGATGCGGCTTGATGGATTTTCTTAGTCGCGACTCAGTCATGCATCCCCGAGAGTTGACGCATGTCTGAGGCGTGGGATCGACTCACCACCGAGATATCCGCCACATGATTCGGGAGTTCCTTGCCCATCCGGCAGAGCTTCTCAGGTTCCGGAAGTTGTCCAGGCTCGTTGCTTCGGATGCCGATGTTTTGCGCGCCATAGCCGAGCAACGACCGGCCTTTTCATGATCACCTCCAACGACCGGTTTGTGAAACTATTTCCTGAAGCCGTCGAGAGAATTGCGGACGACGGTGTTGAGAAGGCGATTGCTGAAGTCAGGGCAGTGCCCTCGGGGCGGGACTCGAGGCGTAATCGTCCCTCTTGTGACCACTTCTCTTCCGACGAGGAGGTCCTTGCCGACGTGCAGCGGGCTTCATTCCGTCCTGGGTCCCTGACCTGGAGATGCTGTTGGAAGGCCATCTGCCGAGTCCGCGCCCTGACCCCGCAAGCGATCGATGAGGAGACGTGGCGCGAGATTTGTAAAATCCGCGGCTACCTTCATGGCCGGCAAAATCCTCGTGGGTTCCAGGGGACGACCACACCATGCAAGCATGCAGGGCTGGCAAGTCGGAATATGTGCCCGGCGTGCTCCTCCTATGGACATTGCTGCGTTTTGCGCCGAGGGGCTGGGGGTGGGTACGCTGCGGGGAAAACCAACACCTAAGAATGGCGAACCGTGAATATTTTTTTCGGTTTTAATTTTTTCAGATTTTTTCCGGTCGGCAGGAGTCGGAGCGCGGGCAAGGCGCGGGAATTCTCAATGAGTGAAATCGCCTGGTCTATAAAAGGAAATGTCAAGAACATTTTTCTTCCTCCGCGGGATGCGCAGGTTTATTTCGCGACATCCAGCCCCTCTCACCAGAGAAGACGCTCGTCCGCTGTCCTGCCCGTGGTTATTCC
>JBAUXO010000289.1:0-13973 GCA_049584315.1 Candidatus Sulfotelmatobacter sp.
GGCGACGCGTGTTATCGAAAGCCCGGCTACTCACATCTAGCTCAACCCGCCGAACCGCCGTATGCGGACCCGCATGTACGGTGGTGTGGGAGGGGAGGACGAGCGATCGTCCCCCCTATCCCGATCCAGGATCTGCTTCCGTTGCGAAGAAACGTGTCAGCTTTTCCATATTTCACCCACTTGCTGAGAGCAGATGTGAGACCGATGTTGCTTTCTTTCTTGACGAAACGTCCCTACATAACCGGGGCAGGGGTTCCGTCTGACCACCTGCCTACGGGAACAACAAACACGTCGATTGGCTGCGCGCCTTTGAACTGTGGATTCAGCATCACCGGTGATTTCGGTAAGTCGGCACCCCAAACCGCGCCATCCAGCAGAGGCGTATAAAACATCAAGTGCGCCAAGTTGTGGTCATCAGCATCGGTCAGGTACGCTTCCTTCGACATCATGTAACTCATGGCGCCGGGTTCAAGAGCTGGCAGTTCACCTCTCTCGAATACTGCCTTGTTGCCGTCGATAATCTCAGCCTTCGTTCTTCCCGCCAAAACCATCTCTGTCCTCTTGTAGGTGGTCGGCAAGACGGATCGCGCGGCCGGAGGATTGAAACAGATTGGACCCCGAATCCTGGGGTTCCAAAACTCTGGAGCGTCGGCGGGGGACATCCATCCACGCTCCACCACACATACAAATCCATTCTTGCCTTCGACGGCTGTCTCGTAGCCGTGCCGTCCTAAAACCAAGACTGTAGCGTCATGCGAGATGGACTCAGGGGCGGCGCTTCGCGCCAAGGCAATCTCGGCATTCCGGTCCGCCATTAAGTACTCTTCAACCGGCGTCATGTGCGGATACTTGGTTTTGGCCTCTTGCGACCGCATTTCTGGTGCTTCAAAAACCATGCTGAGGACGACCAGGACGGCAACCGCGGCAAATCGATGTGAGATCATCTGCTTCTCCCTTTGGTTACGGCTTGCGCGGTGCCACCGCATGGGCCAGTTCATTGGCTATTTCCACAATACATTGATATCAACTCTATCATGCATGAGAATATAGCAAGGATTTATCGTATGTATATGGGAGAGTTCGAGGCACATCTTATGAAACAACGATCCTAGTCCGCGATTCTTGCCTCTGCCTTCATGTGCTGCGCGCCGCGCGAGCGCTGGCGCGGTGTTTCGACAACGCACCGCGCCCGCTCGGTCTGACGAATGGGCAATTCTCGCTGATGGTGTCTTTGAACCGCCCTGAAGCACCCGCCATTGGGGCGGTGGCTTCATTGCTGGCGATGGATCGGTCAACTTTGACCGCCGCCCTGAAACCGCTGCGACGCCGTAGCCTGATCAAGATCACGACAGACCACGATGACCACCGTGCTCGTCGTTGCAGTTGACACCGCAAGGCAGAAAGTTACTGGCCTGCTCCGTCCCCGTGTGGACGAGTACCCATGCCGCAGTTGAAGCTCGTCTCGGTCCTGGCGAGCCCGATCTTCTGCGGAAGAACCTGCGCACGCTCTCCTGAAGACCGGTACTCCGGAATCTGTCTGGCTCAATCCCAAACCTTCGTCTCTGTTGTAGAAGGTGTACTCTTCACGCATGCCGCGACATACGAACGTATTCCTCCTCGCTAACCCTTGTCCCCATGGACTTGGTAGGAAGATGCGGTTTGACCATAGGCTCTTCTTCCCGAGCACCGTGAAAGACGCAGTCTCTGTGTTCTAAAATAGTTGACGTTCGTTAACGAAGTTAACCTGCAGCACCCATTCTGGGCTGACGTATTATCCTTCGGCCGATGCGAAGCAGCGTTTTTCAAAACCCAAACCAAACCTGACCCGTCTCGGGTATCCTCCCACCAACGATGAGGCACCCTGTTCAATGCCCCGAGAATCGTCCGAAAAACCTTTCAAGGATGCTCGAAACTCGATCACAATTCTAGGGTTCTTCGTCTTCTTCTGCCTCCGGTACTGCTTCCAGAAGATTGAGGCTTTCCGCCTCAGCCTCCTGCACTCGCCGCCTCAGCTTCAAATGGTCCTGGAGCTCATCGTCCGGAGTCCATGCGGTTTGCAGTTCCGCTTGCGGAAAGCGCGGAACTTATTGCTGCTAAGTTGACACATAAACGTACTCCAGAACGGCGAGAGCTTTCCGAACTGTCGGTAGTTAACCTGGAAGCCCGTCGACGCCAACTGTGAGGTCCGTTGATGTACGTCCCCGAGAAGACTCCTCGTCCCGATCCTGTTCTTCCGGAAGATCGCTACTGGTCGCTGTTGGGTGATGCCCGCGACCGGGCGCAGACCTACCTGGCGCAAATCTGCGATCGTCGGGCTGGGGTCACTCCCCGCGAGCTGCTCGGAATGGAGAGTCTCGGTGGCTCTTTGCCGGAGGACGGCGCCCAGCCCGCGGACGTTCTGCGCATGCTGGACGAGGCGGGATCGAACGCTACCATGGCAACTATGGGCGGGCGCTTTTTCGGCGGCGTCATTGGCGGATCTTTGCCCGTTACCATAGCAGCGCATTCGCTTGCCGACGCCTGGGATCAAAACGCCTGCGTCTACGATCTCTCCCCGGTTTCTGCGTACCTAAGGGATGAACAGATGAGAAAATTGAAATTGCAAATGCAGGTGTCCGCTGATGGCATGATTGCGGCACTGAAAGGCCATCAGTTTTTCAATTAGGATCACGAGATGAGGCCGTATTCTGTCTCTAATGCAGAGAACGTCGATCGCATTCTCCTCGGCCGCAAAACAGCAGCGAGATCTATCCGCATTGGAAATCGGTAGCCGGCAAACCAAACGACCCGGACTATGAGTTTGGCGGGCTCGTCTCAGCAATTCCAAAAGTTGTCTTCTCGACAACTCTTCCTAGATCACAATGGCCGAATGCAACCGTAGAGAAGGGCAGATCGCAGACGCTGTGACTCAAATAAGAAGCAATCTGGTAACGACCTCCTCGCATACGGCGGAAGTAGTTTTGTGTCGTCCTTGATCAATCACGACCTTATCGATGAATAACACTTGCTTCTGAATCCCTTGTTCCTCGGATGCGGTCTGTCACTCGCCATGGGATTGAATGACAACTTGCGTCTCGCTCTTGTGAGCCACAGAGCCTTTTCGTGCGAAACAGTATCCCTTTGCTACAAGCAATTGTTCGACTAAAGTCAACTCATCCACCACCCAGCATGAAATACATTGTGATCGCATGGGTAGTCACAGATGAGGACCGCCTTGCTCGTCACCTCTCGGTCCGGAAACGGGCTTGGAGGAGGTCAATGGAGGTCTCCTCGAAGCCAGACTTCGGAGGTGCAGCGAGCTACTATGCATGCTGGTAGGTTAAGACTTAGACCAGAAAGAGCAAAGTGTTACACGACTTGTGATGCGGTTTTGATCCTGGATGTTTACGTGGTCAATGACTGTCGAGGAAAGCGCTATGACACTAGAATCCCGCGGGCCGCTCGCTGGCAACGCCAAAGGCTCGTTCCAGCGAGATGCCGGCCGCGCCGAGTGTCCCTTCGTCGAACAATCGTCCGATGAACGTGACTCCGTGTGGCACGCGACGCGGCGTAGGAAACGAGGGCAGAGGATGTGTTGGGTTTGGCGCCCAGTCGCTGCGTGCCATTTGCACCTCGACGAATCCCGCGCGCAAGGTGAGAGATGGATGACCGGTGAAATTCGTGATGACCAGCATCTCGTCGCGCAGCGACGGGACGAGCAGCAAGTCAACTTCTGAAAAGACGCGTGCCATCTCCACTGCGACTTTGCGCCGCATCCGGTTGGCTTGAACAAAATCGACCGCCGACAAGAACCGCGCCTGCCGAAACAAATTTGGCCACGCGTCGGGAACCTGCTCCTTCAATTCGCGCAGCCCACCGCTCAATGTCAGGTCTTCAAATGCCGCAGCACCCTCAGCAAAGAGAATCAGATTCAGCGAATCGTAAGGCCAGTCGGGAATCGAAACCTCCACCAACTCTAGTCCGACTTTCTTCGCCGTTTCTAGCGCCGCGCGATCGACTTCCGTCGCCGGACGCTCCTTCATCCATATGGGAAAATACCCAAGCCGCAACCCGCGCCCGCTGGCATTGGCGTCAAAGTCGAGGTGACTTTCCACGCTCGCAATATCTCCCGCATCGGGCCCGGAAATCGCGTGCAGCACAAGCAATGCGTCCTCCACGCCGCGGGTCATCGGCCCTAGCTTGTCGAGCGACCAGCACAGTGTCATTGCGCCGGTACGCGCCACGCGGCCATACGTCGGACGCAGACCGGTTACGCCGCACCGCATCGACGGACTGACGATGCTTCCACCGGTTTCGCTGCCGATGGAAAAGCCGACGAGCCCGGCCGCGGTAGCCGCTCCTGGGCCCGCGCTCGATCCCGACGAACCTTCTTCCGGCAGCCACGGATTCATCGTCTGCCCGCCAAACCAGATATCGTTGAGCGCCAGTGCGCCGAGGCTGAGCTTAGCCACCAGCACCGCCCCCGCTGCGTAGAGTCGCTTCACGACGACGGAGTCTTCACGCGGAATGCGATTCCGATAGGGCTCGGCGCCATACGTGGTCGGAATGCCCGCCGTGTCGAGTAGATCCTTCACGCCAAACGGAATCCCGTGCAGCGGCCCGCGATATTTCCCCTGCGCGATTTCTTCATCGGCCTGCTTCGCCTGTTTCATTGCCTGATCCCGCGTGATGGTGATGGCGCACCGCAGCTTGGGATTGAATCTTTCCAGCCGCTCCAGATAAATGCGCGTCAGCCGCTCCGAACTGAGCTGCTTGCTTTCGATCCAGCGCGAGAGCTGGGTCACGGTCGCGAACGCAATGTCTTCATCTTTGGTGGGAACGGAAACGCCGTCGGCTTGGCTGCGCACGAATCGGTCTTGCGGCACGCCCTTTTTCACACCCGGAATCATCGGGTCCCATTTCGTGGCTGGAGA
The DNA here is from genome assembly GCA_049584315.1 of Candidatus Sulfotelmatobacter sp. GTDB lineage: Bacteria > Acidobacteriota > Terriglobia > Terriglobales > Acidobacteriaceae > Sulfotelmatobacter. The sequence goes on from JBAUXO010000289.1 coordinate 4,914, forward strand.
CAACGATGATTCGAGCGTCAGCTTCCGTGGGCCAACTCTGCGCTCGTACACGGACGCGAGCGTTCTGCGCCACGTCGAGGCGGCGATCGCGCGCTCAGAATCGGTCAGCGGAAACTGGACGAGCTTTTCTGCTTCAGAAAAAGTCGTCTCGGAAACCTCCGGCCCGAACGCCGGCCCCGAACCGAATGCCGGTGGCGCGCCTGCTGGTAGCTTCGACAGATCCTGGGCGTGAATGCGCGAAGCCGCGGCCGCGCCCAGCAATCCCAGCGACGTTGTGGTCAGAAAATCCCTGCGTGATTTCGACATGTCTTCCCCAAAGCTCATTGCACGTAACTGTTGGCGAAAGGTGTCATCCTACGGCTCGCGTCTTATCACTAGGCCGACGGATTTCGCGTGCAGCGCAAATTAGATCCAGAAAAGATCCCTTGCTCCGCCTGAAGAACGGCTCCGCGAAAGATGGCGTCGCGACACCGAGGGTGGCTCGTATTACCCCACGCTTGGCCGCAGATCGACCTTCTTCGTCGTGATCGTCACCTGCACGGTCGGCAAAACCGGCCGCGGGTACGGCTTGCAATAAGCTTCGACCGTGATCGTGCCCGCGGTCCTGGTCGATTGCACAATGACCTGTGCCAGACCGTTGAACAGGCTGCGCTCCGGCTCTTTGTCGGATTCCTGGCAATTGGGATCGCCGTTGCCAACGCCGAGGAACCTGCCTTCGCCAGTGACTCGGAAGCTGATTTTGTTGGCGGCCGTAGGAATCGCGCGCCCCTCTTTGTCGAGAACTTCCACTTTCAAGATCGCCAGATCGTCGCCGTCGGCATGGATCTCGGTGCGGTCCGCTGTCAGTCGGATCGCCACCGGATCTCCCGTTGTTTCGCGTTTTTCCGTGAGAGCGACTCTGCCGTCTTTCATGCCGCGCGCTTCGAGCACGCCCGGCTCGTATTTCACCTTCCATTCGAGATGCGTGAGCGGCTCAACCTTTTGTGATCCTTGGCTCTTGCCATTCAAAAACAGCTCGACCGAGCCGAGATTGGAGTGCACCCAGACAGACATCGGCTCGCCTTCGCGCTGATCCCAATTCCAGTGCGGAAACAGATGAAGCACGGGCTCCGGTCCCCACCACGCCTTATAGTAATAAAAGTTGTCTTTCGGAAAGCCGCACGTATCGACGATGCCGAATTGCGAGTTGATCGACGGCCATCCATACGGCGTAGGCTCACCCCGATAGTCGAAGCCGGTCCAGGCGAATCCTCCAGCCAGCCACTCGCGCGCCGCATAAAATTTCCACCAGTCCTCGGCGAGTTCCGACCAGTCGGTATGATTCAGGTCGTATGCGCTGACCCAGTTGCGCAGCTTATCCGTCGAATAAATGCCACGTGTCGACACCGTGCTCGCCGTTTCCGTGCCCACACACGGAGGTTTCGGATGCTTCCTGCGCCAATCGTCGATCACTTTCAAGTTGTAGTTGAATCCCATGACATCAAGTTGTTCGGGAAAGTGGGTGTCGAACGCGGTATTCACGGCGGCGGTGCACCGCCGCGTGGGATCGAGTTCGTGACTGCGCGCGATCATGTCGTCGATTACGCGCACGCCCTGCGGCTGAGGCATCATGATCCACTCTTCGTTGCCCATCGACCACAGAATGATCGACGGTGAATTGCGGAAGCGCTTGATCATGACTTCGAGCTGCGCCATGCCCTCGGGGTTCGAGTTCATCAGGCGCGTCTCGCACATCATCATCATTCCCATGCGTTCGCAGGCTTCCACCCACTCGGGAGTCGGCAAGTTATGCGATGTGCGAACTGCATTGCCGCCCATCTCTTTCAAGATCGCCAGCCGATACCACTGCAGGCGATCGGGAAGCGCTGCGCCGACTCCGGCATGATCCTGGTGGTTGCACGTGCCCTTGATCTCGACTCGTTTCCCGTTAAGCCAGAATCCCTTGTCGGCGTCCCACCGGATGTCGCGAATGCCGAAGGTGATGCGCTCGGCGTCGCGCGGCATGCCAGCAGATTCGACAGTGGCGACGGCGAAATGAAGATTCGGAGTTTCTGGAGACCACAGCGCGGGATTCGCGAGGTTCGCCGTTGTTGTGAAAGTGGCAGCTCCGTCGGCCGAGATTGACTGCGGCGGCGCTTCAGCCGTCGCTAAGGTTTTCCCGGCGGCGTCAACGATCTGCCAGCGCACGCGGCAGTTCTCGGCGGAGCGACCCTCGTTTTGTACGACCGTGGTGAGGCTCAGCGTGGCGGCGTTTCCCTTGGTTGCGGTTCGCACGACACTGTCGCAATATCCCAGATGCAACCCATCGGTCTTGGTCAGCCACACATGACGGTAGATGCCTGCGCCTTCGTAAAACCATCCATCGCCGAAGCTGGCATCCATGCGAACGACCAGGTAATTCTTCTCGCCATAGCGAAGAAAATCGCTCAGATCGAAGCGGAACGGCGCGTAGCCGTTGTCGTTGCGGCCGATGAAATATCCGTTTAGAAAAATCAGCGCGCTGCGAAAGGCGCCATCGAACTCAACCCAGATGCGCCGCCCCGAATCTTCCTTTGGAATGTCGAACGCACGTCGATACCACCCTACGCTCGTCTCGGGATAGCGGCGGCCGAGCGGCTTATATCCGTGCGACTGCTGTTCTTCATCGCGGATAAACGGCAATTCGACCGCCCAGTCATGCGGAAGATCGAGCGAACGCCATTTCGAGTCGTCAAACTTCTCGGTGGCAAACTCGAAGGACCCGCTCTTTGCGAAATCGCCCTGCCCCATGCCGAATCCCAGATCGCGCAGCGGATCGGAGCCGTGGCCTTGAAAAAACTTCCAGGCGAAGTCGAACAGCAGTCGCTCGCGCAGCGATACCGTGGCTGAACTCTCCGGGGCAGGGAATGGACATCGCGCGAGCAACGCCTGCGCCCGGCCGGCAACCAGCGATGAAGCGGTAAGAGCAACTCCGGAACGAAGCAGATCACGACGAGTCAAGGAGGGCATTCGCGTGCCTCACGAAGCAACTGGAAATGGATGCTTGCCGCGTCGCGGCTACCTGCGTCACAGGAGCCTTCGCGACCGAACCTCGCATTATAAAGCCAGATTGGCCCGGCGCCGAGCTGAGGCAGCGCAAACTTGCGACCGGGCGGCCTTCGTGCGCCGAAATGACAAGGGAATGAAGCTTAAGGAAACAAGTGTCGAGACTCGAACTTCGTTCCGTTGTCAGTGGGAAGTCAACGAAGACGGCGCCGGGAGCGAAGTCGAGTTTCTACTCTCCGGCCTGTAGAGCTAATTCACAAACGCGTGTCGCCACGGTGCGGCGAAGATCGGCAGACCACCCACAGGAACGGTATGGCAACGCTCTCAGCCGGATGACAAAGCACCTTGCAACTTTCACACGGTGGAAGTCATTTCGAATCCTTTAGCGACCGGCTCAGAAATCTGGAACTCGGGGTATTCGAGATTGCGCACGATGTTGGCGATAACGTGCTGATTACGTCTACGGTGATGGCAGTTCGATGGGCCAGTTATTCAAGTGGTTGGGCGTCTCTACTTCGCGCTATCGGTGGCACTCTTTCGTAGGTTGCAGGGATTTCATCTTGACCTCACGGCATTCGCGAATCAGAATAAGTTCTTTGAAGCCGCCATTTCCAAGTGGGAACACGCCGGAGAGAACGTATGAATTCCAAGAAAACCGATGCCACATTCCTTGATCTCACGATCAGATTCGGGCGCTCCGCTGCACACCGCTTTGTACAGCGCGCAATCGCAACCTTCCGCGGCAGTTTATTTCTCGGATTCTCGGCCGCGCTCTTGTTTGCGCATGGTGAGGTGGTGCTGGCGCAAAGCGAAAGTGTGCTTTATAGCTTCTGTGCCAGGTCTCACTGCGCGGACGGCTCCGATCCTCTCACCAACTTGATCCTAGATGGGACGGGTAACCTTTATGGGACAACCGCAGCCGGGGGCATTGTCGGTGGCCTCTGCCAGAGTTTCGGCTGCGGCACGGTATTTGAGCGGACGGCATCGGGCATATTGAAGACTCTGTATAACTTCTCCGCCACCCCTGACGGCGAAGACCCCATGGGCAGCTTGGTTCGGGACTCGGAAGGCAATCTCTACGGAACAACCGCACACGGGGGCAACGCTGGGGGCGTCTGAGGGACCAACGGGTGTGGCACAGTATTTGAGCTAGTTAAGACAGGAGCAACCTACACGGAAAAGGTGCTCTACGCTTTCACCGGAGGCATCGACGGAGCAGATCCAAATGGTTTAGTTCGCGATGCAGATGGCAACCTCTATGGCACGACACCAGGGAGAGGCGTTTCCGATTGCGCTTCGAGTGCCGCTGACTGCGGCTTAGTGTTCAAGATAACTCCTACGGGTGAGGAAGAGGTGCTCTACCGGTTCAAGGGAAGAGCCGACGGGGCGAATCCGATGGCTCCCGTGGTCTTAGATCCGCAGGGCAATCTCTATGGCACTACGGCTTGGGCCGGAAGATTCGGCGGCGTCTGCACGAGTTATGGCTGCGGGACTGTGTTCAAGGTCACTCCTGCCGGTGAGGAGGAGGTGCTTTACCGTTTCAAGGGAAGCACCGACGGGGAGAGTCCGATGGCCCCTGTGATCCTGGATGCGAAGGGAAATCTCTACGGTACGACTTCGACGGGTGGCGATGTCAGCAACATCGACTGCATGATTCAGGGAAACGGCTGCGGCATCGTTTTTGAGTTAACAGAAAAGGGTGTACTGCGGACGCTTTACAGCTTTACGGGGTATCCCACGGATGGACAACATCCTCTCGCGGGGGTGATTCGTGATAAGCAAGGCAATCTCTATGGCACCACCGACGGCGGTGGCCCGTCGAACGATGGCACGGTATTTAAGATAACTCCGAGCGGCGAAGAGACGGTGCTTAATAGCTTCGTCAAAGGATCCGATGGCGTGAATCCTCACGGTAGTTTGATTCTCGATGCAAAGGGCAATCTGTATGGCACTGCTCTTTACGGTGGCGCGTTCGGTGACGGCGTATTGTTTAAAGTGATCCCGTAGCATTCGCAAGCTGAGCACTGAACCTGCATAGGGCCTCACTCTGATCCCCCAAATCTCCGACCGATTTATTTTTCTGCTTTCTCAATCCTGCTCATTCGATCAACCTCTTGGTCAACTGTTGATCGCCTGATTGCCTGCTGGTTTTCAATTGTTTGCAGGATGCAGCCACTTTCGACGCCCCAAACCCTAAGTGTCGTGTCATCAGACCCCGAACCTGCGCGTCTGCCATCCGGGCGGCTCCAACACTACCAGTATGGCCTTCGGGCCGAGGTTGCTGTCGACATGTGCGCCTCGGACAATATCGTCACTGTTTTCCCAACGAGTCAATAAGCTCGGGAACATTTGGCACGCCCAACCCAGTCACATTATCGAATCCCGGCGCCGAGCGTAGAGAAGTGTCCACATTTTCGATTACCTTGTTCTTGCTATCCAGGTAGGAATCGATCGTTGCGAACAACGCGAAGTTATCGAACCCTAGCTCTCCGTAGAGGCCACCCGTCGGTTTGGAAGGCGCGTTCACGTCAACAATAGGCGTATCTGAACCCAGTGTCTCGCCCACCGGCAACCGGTAAAGTGCGGGGTTAACAAAGCCCAAAGAGCTTAGGCGCTGAGAAAAACGGGATTCGTTGACCAAAGCTAAAACTCCCGCAAGCAGCGGTGTTGCTACACTGGTCCCCCCTATCTCCTGCTCGCAGTATTCTGTCGTTTCTGATAATTTCAGGCAGCCCGCATCCGCAGGTGGAGACGAGATCGTATAGGTCACTCCAAATAGCAGCCCGGTGTTTGGATCAGCCACCATGGATACATCCGGTGTAACTCGGCGGGGGGGATCCAGCGGCACTCGCACGCCACTCGACGTATACGTTTGAGTCGCCAGCGCTTTGGGTACGACCTTCTTCTGATAAGACGGTTCAAGGATGAGCAGACTTGGACCGCCGCCCGAGCCACCTCCATAACCGAATGATCCCCATCCCTGATCGGTAACCTTTTCCCCATTGTTGCTAATGACAGCATTCTGGAAAAGGCTGTAGTAGTTCGTCCACCCAAACTCGGATTTTTCCCCGGATGGATTTTTGAGAAGAAGGCTAGTTCCACCTACGGCCGTGACATAGGGGCTAGTCGCCGGCCAACTGCCAGATGCAATGTCTCTTCCAACCGGGGTAACATCACCGTTATCGCCGGACGCGAACAAAAGAGTCATGCCTTGCGCGGCCGCCTGCATGAACTTGGCAGTGTCACTCAGCAGGACTCCCGGAGTAACATCTTCTTCGCCGTTATAACCCCAGCTGTTACTTACTATGTCGGCCAGATGGTTATCTATGACTTCGTATAAGGGATCTTCAGCCTCACCCTGATCGGGTTGATCTGCTGCATCGCAAGATCCGGCCACGAAAAAGATGAACGCGTCGGGCGCCATCAAGTGCACAGCCGTGACATCTAGCGTTTGTTCCACCTGCCAGCCGATAGCACTGCAAGGATCCCCGGGGGGAATCACGTTCACTCCCGGGGGAATGACCTCCACGAAGTTCTGGTACGTAAGCTGCGGTAGGGAGTGATTCGTGAAGAACCGGTTCACGTCTTCGAGGAGGGTTGCGGAGTGGTAGAGATCGGTGATCGCGATTCGCACAGCTTTGCCCGTCTCGTTGACCTTGTTGGCTCCATATGCCTGTTGCAATTGTTGCGGCGTGTACCCGCACGGTAGCCAGGGAAGTTGGGACCCATAGGGAAATGGCGTGGGGGATTCAAGCTGCGCCACGGTATCGCCCCAATACGTGCTACAGGGAAAATCCACTGCGTATCCTGATGGCGGCATGAGCGTAGGCGCTGACCCTGACGAGGCTGCACGAGCGAGATGAGCGGGCTTGATCAAGAACCGGGTGTCATCGAGCCCGCCGATATAAGTGACGATGCCTGCCAGAGAGCGCGGGATCACTGGATCCTCCGAATGGGCACGAAGCGTTTTACCGTGATAGGAATAAAAGTCTTGGCTTACGCGAAACGCGCTTCTGATTTGCGACACGGTTCCGCTGGCTCGTACAAACAAACCGCTGGCGGGAGTGTGCTCGATTCTGAAGTCCATGCCTTTCAGAGCGTTTTCTACCACACGTACATCATCGCTGGTGGGCGAGAAGTGAGCGTGGAAAAGCGCGGGCGTCAAAAATTGCCCGAACCGCGGGTTGCCAGGAGTGGTCTGGTCTCCGATAAGTTGTTGGAGTTCTGGCTCGTTTCGCCAACGAAGGTAGGCCGTTATGGCAACGCGTTTCTGGCCGTCGACAGGTCTTAGTTTCTCGGCGTTGCGAAGCCACGTCGGCACGGTTCCCGAGAGGAGAACCCTGTCGTCGACCGACGCCGCACTAAACTGCGACTGTGTGGCACCCTGAGCGACAGCGAGCATGGCACACCACAAAGAGAGCAGCGCGAAGGACTTAGCAGATTTCATAGAGCCTCCTGCACCACCGGATGGGGTTAGACTTGAAAGGGACGTACGGGCCTAGGGACGACCACAAGCCGGAAATTTTGCGCTTCGAATCTTCTTTTGTCAACTGTCAACAGCAATTGTGTCAACAGCAATTGATTCCGATGCTATGGTTGCTACTGGATTCGTTGGCTGTCTGCACGGAACTGGATCTACGCGGAATGGGCCGACGGCTCGCCTGAATTGTGCGAAAAAGCAACTCGCGGTCCGAACCGGGCGGCGGCAATCGGCCAGCCTGCGCTGATGCCGGTAAACGCGCGGGCCAATACTGCGTCTGAACTCGGAGGAAATGCTCTTTGCAAGCGCCCTCTGGTATCCGCTCTGGCTTGCCACCGCCAAGGCGGGTAAGTCAGCCAAAGGCTCTTCGCGAATCGTTACGGATGGCACGCTGGAATGTACTCTACTCGAAAAATCGGATGGCGATTACTACCTGGCGATCTGGAATGATATTCCGGTTTTCCAAATTGCTGCTTGTGCCCGCTGGAACGATAAGAACGAATGCTCCGACCCTGTCGCGGGCAAAGATATCGCAACCCAAAATGTGCCGGTCACCGTCAGCTTCTCCGGAGCGCAGCCATTCACTGTTTCGCACCGACCGATGCGAGCCGCACGAATCCCACCAGCACTTAAACGCTCTTGACGACGACCACTTCGATCGAGATAGCGCTTCCTCCGGAAGTGCTCATCATTAAGGTCTCTGGTTGCGCGCCTGAGATCGATCTTTGAACCAGTGCTAGGTCAGATGCATGCGCGACTCAAGGGCAACCTCGCCCATGTTCCGAAGTGGCTGCCCCCGGGAGCTGAGTTATGGGCGATCGTTCCTGGAATGTGTTGCGTGCTCGCTGGGGTCAGCCATACTCACCGGAACTCTGGACGTGCTCGCAGCCTGGCTGCTGGGCTAATGTTCCTGGCCTTCAAGTTTGAGCGCATCCCAAAAGAAAGGGTGGAACCATCATTGTCGATCCGCCGGTGGCTTCACCCCGCCCTCCAACTTCCTCACTTCATCCTGGCGGTTTGGGAGCGGACGACCATCCATTTGTCTCCGCGCTTCTCAAAGACATCCATCCAAACCGATTTGTGGCTGCTCTCTTTTCCGTCAGCGATGCTCGTTTCGCTGACACTGCCCTGGACCACCGCAACATTACCCAATACCTTCACATACATCGGTCCAATTTGAAAGGACTCAAGTTTGTACTCGCCTGATTTCAGATCGCTCAGAAAGCTCTGCTTAGTTAAAATCTCGCCAGTCTGCCCGAGGTTCGTCCAATTGTCGGCAAGGATCTGATTGAGCTTGTCAGTATCGGCCGCTTGGATGGCATTGCCATAATCATGTTCGAGTTGCTTGACCGTGTCGTCAACGCTTGGACCTTTGAGAGGCGCATGGGGTAGCTGGGCGAAAACCAGACCGACGCACACGCAGGTTACCACCGCACCTATGCACAGCATTTGAACCATTGGGGAACAGCTGAAGGGGTGAACCCTTTGGGGCCCCTGGAAATCCTGTAGTAAAACAGACAAGCCGCGAAGTTGACGCTTCGCGAGCTGATTTCCAG
>JBAUXO010000290.1:0-2253 GCA_049584315.1 Candidatus Sulfotelmatobacter sp.
TCACGCTGCGAAGATCTCGAACCCCAATAAGTCGCAACCAGAAGTCTAGGTAAGGTGTCTGGTGGTCGAACGAGGGCGGTATAGGAGTGCCTTCGAGATAACGCGAACCGCGCGTGTATACCGCTACTGCCTTCTCCACGTTCAAGAGAGGGCCGTACTGTTTGCCGTCGTAAGTAAACAGATAGTTTCGCTGCGCTACGAGATCAATCAAGTGTTTGAGTTTGTAAGGCAGGCCAAAGTTCCACATTGGAGTTCCCAAGACGATTCGATCGGCGTTCTGAAAGCGTTGGATCAACGATTGAATACGCTCCCATACATTGGACTCTGCCTCAGTCATCGTTTCGTGCTTCACTGCTTTGTACTTCGCTCCAATTGCCTCCTCATCGAACTCCGGTAGCCGTTCATGCCATACGTTCAACGTATCCACAACAATCGAGGGGTTGGCGGACTTGCACGCCTCAACGAATGATTTGGTGAGGGTGATCGAGTCGGAAGATTCGCCTCTTGGTGACGACTGAATTTCAAGAAGTTTCATTTGGTCCTCCAACTGTGGGCAACCCTTACGGAGCCCCAGCTACTTCGAAACCTCGCGTGCGGCACGCTCAATTACATCCGCAACTTCCTTGGGATGCGAGGCGTAGACTGAGTGGCTGGCGCCTGCGACTTCGACTATATGGCTCTTGGCCCGCTTGGCATACCAACGTTCCAGATCGGGGTTAATGGTTCTGTCTGCTCCCGCTACCAACATCCAGCTTGGTTTGCTTCTCCATGCAGCCGTGGTGATGACCGCTTTGAAGTTGTCAGCGAAGTTGAGTACCTGCGATCGCGCCATGAAGGCGGCCTGCTCATCAGACAGATCGGCCGCGAAGTACTCATGGAACTGCGCGGGATCGAGGTACGTGAAACCATCTGCCGTCTTCCTTAACGCACCAGACTTGCTGAGGTCACTCGGGAAGCGCTTGCCGTCATCAGCCTCATTCTCTCCAGCGTCTGGCATGTGCGCAGCAACGTATACTAATCCGGCAACCGATGGATCCGTGCCTGCTTCTGTAATTACGGCTCCCCCATAGCTATGAGCGACAAGAATGCACGGTCCGTCTTGAAGAGCGAGGACGCGCTTCGTGGCAGCCACATCATCCTTAAAGGACGTCTCCGGTTCTTGGACGATGCTGACGTTATAGCCATCCTTGACAAGAATGTCGTAAACGCCTTTCCAGCCAGAACCATCTGCCCAGGCGCCGTGAACCAGAACGATATTCCGAACGCCGTGCGCTTGGTTCTGCGCTGACAGCACGCCGCACGTAAACAGCAGGAAAACGATGCAGAGGGACTGAGAGATTCCTCGTACTGCTCGCATAGGCTTCATCGAGTTACTCATTTGTTGCTCCTTTTGTTTTGTAACGCTCTGGTCTGGTCGTTCGGGGATCGTTCGCGGAGAGCTCAGAGCGTCAGGTAGACGATTTGGATCCACTGTTCGCTGTTGATGATGCCATTGCCCCATACAGCGTCGAGATCGGCGAAGGGCTTTTCCGCGACGGCCTCTTGGGCGGATTTTCCCGCGGACTTCAATTTCTCAACGCGATCGCGCGAAGTGACCAGCATGTCCCGAAATTTCGTGAGATCCGCTTTATTGCCGAGCGGGCCGTGCCCCGCAACAATCTTGGTGTCGTTGTCGGCCAGCGATAGAATTTTGTCGGCGGCGGCGATCATGCCGGTGATTTTTCCGCACGTGCCCGGGTCGATGTAGGGGTACATCCAGTTGAAAAAGAGGTCGCCCATCTGAATCACATTGGCCTTTTCAAAATGAACGTAGATGTCCGTATCTGTATGCGCGGGAGCGACATGTTGGAGCGCGAGGCTTTCGCCATTGGCTTGCAGCTTGTAACAGGCACGGAAGGTCTGCTGCGGCAAGGCCTCCGCGGGCGAGGGGTCGAAATGCAAGCCGGCGAGCGCGCCGTCTGGTCCTCGATATAAGACCGGCAGATCGTGCGGCTCTGACATGCGCTTTTTTGTGTTTTCGTGCGCAAGGACCGTGGCTCCGGCGGCGTGAAGAGGCGCGTTGTTGTCGGTGTGGTCGAAGTGCCAGTGGGTGTCAATGACGCATGTCACTGGCGCGTTGCTCAGGTCATCGAGAGCCTTTTTGAGCCTGGGCCAGGCCGGCGCAACGAAAGTGTCCACGACGAATTTGCCGTCGGGCCCGTTGAGGACTACCACGCTTCCCCCGGGGCCGGAGAGCATCGTGACATCTTCACC
>JBAUXO010000291.1:0-12188 GCA_049584315.1 Candidatus Sulfotelmatobacter sp.
CGATGGCCCTGTTCATCCTGATTCCCAAGCTGTCATGGGCTGCCGATGATGGAGCCACTATCTACAAAGCAAAATGTGCAGCCTGCCACGGAGCGGATGCAACTGGCAAGCCCGCAGCCAAGATTCCGAGCCTGGTTTCAGACGAAGCAAAGAAGGCGTCGGATGACGAACTGACCAAGGCTGTTACGGAGAAGCCGAAGCATCCGAGCATGGTGAAGAGCCTAGCTCCTGACCAGGTAAACATGGTTGTGTCGTACGTGCGTAGCCTACAGAAGTAATCATTGGCTATCCGCGGGCGCGCAGGAGCACAAGCAAGGCAAAGTCGGTTGGTTGTAGCCACTAACTATTCGCGACAACAAAGCGGTTTTCGAGCTGGCTTAGATTTCAAAGGAGAAATCCTTGGTTTAAAAGGAGAAAATGCGATGGCGATAAAGAAATTCATTCTGGTGTTCCCTGTGCTGATTGTAGTCACCTTCGCGGTCGCCGCGCAGGACCAACCGCAGGACCAACCAAAAACAACCATCCAGCACGTCACCGTCAAGCCCACGTCACCTGCATCCGGCAAGGAAATGTATACGTCATACTGCGCCGTTTGCCATGGAACGGACGGCAAAGGCGGAGGCCCGGCGGCCAGTGCACTGAAAACGCCTCCCGCCGACCTTACCATGCTGAGCAAGAATAACGGAGGGAAGTTTCCCGCTATGAAAGTCACGTCCACCCTCCGCGGGACATCCAGCCTTCCTGCGCACGGATCCAAAGAGATGCCGGTATGGGGACCGTTGTTTCGCGGTATGAGTAGTGGACACGAGGGTGAGGTGCAGCAACGCGTGGCCAACCTTACGCAATACATCGAAACTCTGCAAGCAAAGTAGACCGTCGGACGAGCATCTGCGGACCGGCACAGAGCCCGTGGGGCACGAGCGCTGGCTTGTGCCAGGTGCTCGTTTCTCGCGGGAGTGACCGCCTCACTGAGCCTCGCCAGTCGGCGTGAGCCATCGGCTTGTCATCGCCACGGTTGTGTTCTAGTCCCCGCTAAGAATTCTCCAGGCCTCGCGGGCGGTGACCTTTACATGCTGCACGCTCTTGACTGCCTTCATGTATTGCGCCCGCTCGAAAGCGGAAGGATTGGGACAGCGGATCTGACTCATGCTGCCCTTCATCTGCTGAACGGATTCGTATTCGTGCTTCTCCATCCATTCCAGCAAGCCCTCTTCGATGTACTCAAGATGGCTGATACCGTTCCGCAACAGCGTAGAGCAGAGCATCGTGACGTCGGCACCGACCATCAGCAGCTTTACGACGTCCTCGGGGCCATGCACGCCGCCAGTTGCCGCCAGGTTGGCACGGATGCGACCGTAAAGGATGCCGATCCAGGTCAGCGGAAGCCGCAGCGCCTGTGGCGTGCTGAGCAACACGTTCGGTTGGATCTCTAACTCATCAAGATTGATGTCCGGTTGATAGAAGCGATTGAACAGCACCAACCCATTCGCGCCAGCTTCGTCGAGCCGCTTCGCCATGTTGGCCATATTGCTGAAAAAGGGGCTGAGCTTCGCCGCCACGGGAATATGAACGGAAATCTTTACCTCTCGAAGAATGTCAATATAGGTCTTCTCGATGTCGGAACCGGCGATGTCCGGGTTTGTCGGAATGAAGTAGATATTGCACTCGATGGCGTCGGCTCCGGCTTGCTCGATCTCCTTGGCATACTTCGCCCACCCCCCAAGGGTCGCGCCGTTGAGACTGGCGACGATCGGAATTGTCGCCGCGTCCTTGGCTTTGCGGATGTGATTCAGATATCCCTCCGGTCCCAGGCGGAACTCATCGGGCTGGGGGAAGAAACTTGCAGCCTCCGCAAAACTGTTTGTCCCTTCGGCGAGATGGTGTTCGAGCTCAAAGCTTTCCTGCCGCAGCTGCTCTTCGAACAGCGAGTACAGCACCACGGCGGATGCGCCCGCATCTTCGAGGCGGCGGATGCCGTCGATGTCTTGGGATAGTGGCGATGCAGAAGCTACGAGAGGTGTGCGAAGCTGCAAACCGAGATAACTTGTTCTTAGGTCGACCATGATTTCTTCTCCGTCACCCTGCGCTTTACTCGGTCTTAGCTGGTTCTCCGTCCAACTTCCGCTGCGCGAGATATTCGTACAGACGAAAGCGGGTAACGGCGTCGTGCTGCGCCTCATGCCAGAGGTACTTTGCGTCTTCCGGTCTGCTCTTGGTGAGCATCTTGAAGCGCGTTTCCATCAGCATGAAATCCTGGACTTTGCGTGTTGGCGTTCGTGAATCGAGCGTCAGCGGATTTTCGCCCTGCGCGGCCCGTTCCGGGTTATAGCGATAAAGCAACCACTGTCCAGAGTCGACTGCCACCTTCTGATTCGACATCGCAGTGGTCATGTTGATGCCATGAGCAATGCAGTGCGAATACGCGATGATGAGACTGGGTCCGTCATAGGCCTCAGCTTCCAGAAATGCCTTCAGTGTGTGCTCGTCTTTGGCGCCCATGGCCACGCTCGCGACATAAATATTGCCGTAGCTCATGGCGATAAGTCCCAGATCTTTCTTGGGACCGGGCTTCCCCCCGGCGGCAAACTTTGCCACGGCGGCGCGCGGAGTTGATTTAGACGCCTGACCTCCGGTGTTGGAGTAGACTTCGGTATCGAGCACAAGCACGTTGACGTTACGCCCGCTGGCCAATACGTGATCCAACCCTCCGTAACCGATGTCGTAGGCCCAACCGTCCCCACCAATAATCCAAATGCTCTTCTTGACGAGCAAGTCGGCGACCGCAAGCAGTTGCCGCGCGTCCATGGAGTCCAGGCTGTACAGTTTTTCTTTTAGCAGGTCCACACGCTGGCGCTGTTCATAGATGTCTGCTTCGTCTTTCTGCGGAAAAGTAAGAAGTGCCGTAGCGAGTTCCTCTCCGATACTTCCGGATACGCGCCGCACCAACTCCTGGGCGAACTCGGTCTGCTTATCAATGGAAAGCCGGAAGCCCAATCCGAATTCTGCATTGTCCTCGAACAGAGAGTTCGACCACGCGGGTCCACGGCCGGCTGCATTTTTTGTCCAAGGCGTCGTGGGCAGGTTGCCGCCGTAAATTGATGAGCATCCCGTAGCGTTCGCAATGATGGCCCGGTCGCCAAACAACTGCGACATCAGCTTGAGATATGGAGTTTCCCCGCAACCCGCGCAGGCACCGGAGAACTCGAACAGCGGCTCCTGAACTTGCTGTTGGCGGATGTTGCTGACTTTAATGTTGCGGCGGTCGAGTTCCGGGATCTTGAGAAAGAAATCCCAGTTTTCGCGCTCGGTTACGCGCAGCGGAGGTTGCGGCACCATGTTGATGGCCTTGAGCCGTGTTTCTGCCTTGTTCTTGACCGGACAAACTTCGACGCAGATCCCGCAACCAGTGCAGTCTTCCGGAGCCACTTGAATTGTGTATTTGAGACCTTGCCATTCTTGGTCGCGAGTCTCAGTAGACTTGAATGTTGCCGGAGCGTCCTCCAGTTCTTTCGAGTCGTAAACCTTGATGCGGATGACCGAGTGCGGACAAACCATGGCGCACTTTCCGCACTGTATGCAAATCTTCGAATCCCAGGCGGGGATTTCGAGCGCCAGGTTGCGCTTCTCCCATTTCGCGGTTCCGGTGGGGAAAGTGCCGTCTACCGGAAACGCGCTGACCGGCAATTCGTCCCCGCGTCCCGCATAGATCATGCCCAGCACATCACGCTCGAAATCCGGCGCTGATCGCGAAAACGGTGGCGGCATCTCAATCGTGCTGGTGAGTTCAACCGGGACTCTCACTTCGAACAAGTGCGCCAGAGTCTCGTCCACGGCTTTCATGTTCTGCAGCACGATCTCTTCGCCCTTCCGGCCGTAGGTGTCACGAATCGATTTGCGGATCGCCTCAATTGCCTGGTCAGGCGGCAACACTTTGGAGATGGCGAAGAAGCAGACCTGCAAAATAGTGTTCATGCGGCTGCCCATGCCGGTATCGCGCGCCACCTGATAGGCGTCAATCACGTAAAACTTCGCGTGCTTCGAAATGAGCTGCTGTTGCACGATGCGGGGGAGATGGTCCCAAACATCATCCGTACCGAATGGACTGTTAAGTAGAAACGTGCCGCCGGGAACTAGGGCGCTCAGCATGTCGTAGCGCTCAAGGAATATCCACTGATGACAGGCGACAAAGTTGGCGCTTGAGACCAGATAACTGGAGCGAATGGGCTCGGTTCCGAAACGGAGGTGGGAAATGGTTGCCGCACCGGACTTCTTCGAGTCGTAGACGAAGTAGCCTTGGGCGTAGTTGTCACTGTTTTCGCCAATAATCTTGATCGAATTCTTGTTGGCGCCTACTGTGCCATCGGCACCCAGACCGTAAAACATTGCTCGGACAACATTCTCAGGCTCGGTTGAAAAACTGGTGTCATAAGACAAACTGGTGTGGCTGACGTCGTCCTGGATGCCGACAGTGAAGTGATCCTTAGGCTGGTCGGCCTTGAGATTGTCGTAGGCCGCCTTGACCATGGCCGGAGTGAATTCCTTCGAGGAGAGCCCGTAACGTCCACCCACGACCATGGGGGCAGTCTGCCGCGAGGTTTGGACTTTCTTCACTCCTTCGTGAAACGCGTTCACAACATCGAGATAGAGCGGTTCGCCAATCGCCCCCGATTCCTTGGTGCGATCGAGGACCGCGATTCTCCGCACGCTGGCAGGCAAGGCCCCGAGGAAAGCCTTCACCGGGAAAGGACGGTACAAGCGGACCTTCAGCAGCCCCAGCTTTTCGCCTTGTGCGTTGAGATGATCAATAGTGTCGTGCGCGACCTCGGCGCCCGAGCCCATCATCACGATCACGCGATCGGCATCCGGCGCACCCGCGTAGTCAAATAGATGATAGGAGCGGCCCATCGCCTCCTCGAACTTGTTCATTACGGACTGGACGGTTTGTGGGCAAGCCTCGTAGTAAGAATTTGCCCGTTCGCGCATCTGGAAAAACACATCCGGATTCTGCGCGGTACCGCGCAACACGGGATGATCGGGTGAGAGCGCACGCCCGCGATGCTCGAAGATGCGATCCATGTTGATGAGCGAACGCATATCGTCTTCGGTGAGCATTTCGATCTTGTTGACCTCGTGCGAGGTGCGAAAGCCGTCGAAGAAGTGCAAGAAAGGGATGCGCGATTCGAGCGCAGAGGCGTGAGCGATGAGCGCCATGTCCATGGCCTCTTGCACGGAATTGGAGCACAGCATGGCGAAGCCGGTCGAGCGGCAGGACATAACATCCGAGTGGTCGCCGAAGATCGAAAGTGCGTGCGTGGCTAACGTGCGCGCCGAAACATGGAACGCAGTGGGCGTAAGTTCTCCCGCAATCTTATTCATGTTCGGGATCATGAGCAGCAAACCCTGGGAGGCGGTGAACGTGGTGGCCAACGAGCCAGTTTGCAGCGCGCCATGCACAGCCCCGGCAGCGCCGCCTTCGCTCTGCATCTCGATCACATGCGGCACCGTACCCCAGATGTTCTGGATTCCCTGAGACGACCACTCGTCCGCCCATTCGCCCATGTTCGAAGAAGGAGTGATCGGATAAATGGCAATGACTTCGTTAACCCGGTAGGCGACGTATGCGACCGCCTCGTTTGCATCCATGGTCTTGAACTTGCGCTGCATGATCACCCGCCTGCCCTTCCGTATAACTAAGAATCTGTAGCTTTGCTTGTTCCCACTTGACTGCATAAGCATGGACCATGGCGGACATGAACGCAGCAAGGCAAATCACAGACACTTGTGATCCGTATCACAAAACCCAGTCTGTGAGGGAGATCACAATGGCGTGTGCCTTGCAGCACAGCCAAGAGTTTCGTCCAGATGGACACTGACCTCAGGCCACCGACTGGACTGGCTCGTGAAGTGCTGCAAGAGCAAGCGAGGCGAACCTGAAGTTGCCATACGAGGTTGTTAGAGGAGGCTGGTACATGCTCTCGCCATACGGACTGGAAATTGTAGAAAGCTGCATTACCTGTAAGCTGCGTGCTGATCGTATCTTCTGCGATCTGCCCGCCAGCGCGCTGCAGAACTTTGAAAACATCAAGTTCGCGACCGCCTATCCCTCAGGGGCTCTGCTGTTTGTCGAAGGGCAGGTGCCGCGAGGCATCTTTGTGCTCTGCAAAGGCAGCGTAAAGCTCTCCATTAATTCCCCCAGCGGCCGAACGATGATTGTAAAACTCGCTGAGCCAGGGGAAGTGCTGGGGTTGAGC
Organism: Candidatus Sulfotelmatobacter sp.; assembly: GCA_049584315.1. GTDB lineage: Bacteria > Acidobacteriota > Terriglobia > Terriglobales > Acidobacteriaceae > Sulfotelmatobacter. The sequence goes on from JBAUXO010000291.1 coordinate 6,252, forward strand.
GCCACCATCTCCGGCAAACCTTACGAAGTAACGGCGGAGACGATCGATCCCTGCCAGGTCAATTTCGTTAAGCGTGATGACTTTCTTCGGTTTCTGAAGGACGATGTCGAGGCTTGCTTCAGAGTGGCAGAGCAGTTAGGCGAAAAGTATCACAACGCTTGTAAAGAAGTGCGCTCGCTGGGACTGTCACACTCCGCCGCCGAGAAACTAGCTGCGTTGCTTCTGGAGTGGAGCGCCAAGAACGGGGAAGCCGCCAAACCCGCCCCCCGGCTGACGATTAGACTCACTCACGAGGAAATTGCGCAGATGATCGGAACTTCGCGAGAGACGGTTACCCGGCTGTTTGCTGAGATGAAGAAGCGGCAGATCGTGCAGACGAAAGGGTCGACTCTGGTGATTCGTAACACGGCGGCGTTGCGCGAGATCGCAAACCATAACTAGGCTGCGCATCCGCGCGTCTGGCTCGCATAAGCGCAAGCGGAATGGCCTGCGCTTGCAACACGCCGTCGGAGCGGCCCAATACCTCACATTCAAAACGGGTTAGGGTCTCGTGACCGGGATCACAATTCCCGGTGATGGCAGTCACCGCCGGAAGATTCGTTCTCCTTTATCGTTGCTGCGTGGGTGGGGCGACGGTGCCCGGTTCAAGTGGGAGGCAACCGCACATGACTAACGTGAACGGCGACAGGCATCATTCAAATCAAGTAGGCCAAAACAAGCCACGCCTGATTTTCTGGGAGTTGACCAAAGGATGTAATCTCCGCTGCATCCATTGCCGGGCCAGCGCTACGGAACTGAGTTCTCCCTCCGACCTCTCCAGCCAGGCTGCACGCGATATCATCGATGAGATTGCCGCGGTGTCCAGCCCCATCCTGGTGCTCAGCGGTGGTGAACCCCTCTTCCGCTCGGATATTTTCCAGTTGGCGCGCTATGGCACGGACAAGGGTCTGCGCGTGGCGCTGGCCACCAATGGCACGCTGGTTACCAAGCAGGTTGCTCGAAAGATCGTCGACAGCGGCGTGCGGCGGGTTGCCATCAGTCTGGACGGCGCTGATGCGCTTACGCACGACACTTTCCGCGGTATTCCCGGTGCATTCGATGCCGCCATCACCGGTTTCCGCAACCTGAAGGATCTGGGTATGTCGGTACAGATCAATACAACGATCGCCCGGCACAATGCTCATCAACTTCCGCAGGTGCTCGAACTGGCAAAGTCGCTGGGGGCCGATGCGCTGCACACCTTTCTATTAGTACCGGTAGGCTGCGGCGTGGATATCGCCGCCGAGCAGATGGTTCCCCCGGAAGAGTACGAGCAGATGCTGAACTGGTTTTATGATCAGTCTCTCGAAGGTGGCATCGAGCTGAAAGCGACCTGTGCTCCGCACTACTTCCGCGTGGTTCGCCAGCGGCGCGCGGCGGAGGGCCGGTCCGCGGCCGCTGCTGCGCATGCTGCACTGGCGGTCGTTGAAGCGGCTCCGGGCTCAGCGTTCGGCCAGACCGCAATTGGACCGACCGACATGACTATGCCCGGCTCGACCGGCATCGAACTGAAACCTCAGGGTATTGGCAAGGCCGTGGGGCATCCGGGAACGCACCCTTCCGACATGAACGCCATGACCAAGGGCTGCCTGGCCGGAACCGCCGTCTGTTTCATCTCGAATCAAGGCGAAGTTTATCCCTGCGGATATTTGCCGGCGTTGGCAGGGGACCTAAAAAAGCAGTCGTTTGCCGACATTTGGGCGAACTCGGTCGTATTCAATCAACTGCGCGATGTGAACAACCTGCAGGGGAAATGTGGTTGCTGCGAGTTCCGCAATGTTTGCATGGGTTGCCGCGCGCGTGCTTTTGCTGCCACTGGAAACTATCTTGATGAGGAGCCGTTCTGCGTCTACCAACCCCGTGCTGCAAGTTCGAAGGACGCCCCGGCGGAAGTCGTACGTTGAACCGGATGCAAACCGGTTTGTTCAATCGTCACTTACCCGCGCTACAGTTTGCTTAGGAACTCCGTGATCTCGGCTGAATTCCAATCCACAGGCCCAACCAACTTGCGCCGAATCACGCCATTGCGGTCGATGATGTAAGTCTCGGGCCACCCGAACGTTCCATACAGAGAGCTGCTTTTCTGTTCGGGGTCGCGGACTGTCAGCAGGTTGACACCGTGCTCTTTGATGAAACGGTGATACATGGCGGCATCAACGTCTATACTCACGGCCAGTACGGTTACTCCTCTCTCTCGCATGCGGCCCTGCATGCTGATCATGGAAGGAAGCTCCTCCACACACGGGGGACACCAAGTAGCCCAGAAATTCAATATGACCACGTTGCCTCGAAACTGGCGCAAATTGACCTTGCGGTCGGAGTCTTGCACAGTGAAATCGGGTGCGATGCTGCCGATCCGCGAGGGGCGCGAGCCGCTGTAGCAGCCGGGCAGCAGAAGCAGAAGCGACAGCCGAAGCCTGAGGAGGAGCCACCTCACGAACCGATGATCCAACATTCCTTTCCCCCAAGTAAAGCGCTCCAGCAGAAGCGTTTCAGCTTATGGTCGCGGCACGGCGGCAATGTTCAACATTGGTTTCTCCCTGCCTCGGGTTTCCGCACTGAATGAGCTTCTAACGGGGCGAAAAGACACGAGCCCAGCGTGATATCCCGCAACCTGGTTTCATAACTCCCGTCTCCTTCTCGCGACCATCATTCTAACTAATTGAAAATACACCTGATAGCTGTCGGTATAAAAGGCTTCTCTTTGGCAGAGCAGATGCTTTTAGTAGAGAGTGGTCTACGGGAGAGGAAGACATTGGAACCCACTCTAATGGTTGTTGGCCTGAACTACCGCACAGCCCCAGTCGGGGTGCGAGAGCGTTTCTGGATCAGCGAGGACCGGCGTTACCAAGCTCTGGTCGAGTTGTCAAGGGCGGAAGGCATCGAAGAGGTCATTGTGCTGGCCACCTGCAACCGCACTGAGTTCGTGCTGTGGGCCAACGACGTGACCCTGGCCGCCAACTCAGTGATGCGGCTGCTCGGATCCGAGTATGGACTCACGCTGTGCGAGTGGAAGCACTTCTACCGCTTGCTGGATGAAGCAGCGCTCCTGCACATTTTCCGGGTCGCTTCCAGCCTCGACTCCATGGTGGTCGGTGAGCCCCAGGTTATTTCCCAAGTAAAGCAGGCTTGGCAGCAGGCGCAGAAAGTTGGGGCGACCGGCCGGTTCCTGGATGCGGTATTGCAGAAGGCGCTAACAGTCTCGAAGCGCGTGCGTAGTGAAACGGCGATTGGCAATGCGGCGGTTTCGGTTCCTTATGCCGCTGTAGAACTTACACGCCAGATTTTTGGGACGCTGGAAAACAAGAAAGTGCTGCTGTTAGGCGCAGGAAAGATGAGCGAGCTTTCAGCTCGCGGGTTGCTCAACCACGGCGCCAGTTCGGTCAGCGTGATTAACCGGACCCTAGAGCATGCGGCTGAGCTGGCCACAAAACTGGGTGGTGCAGCGATCCCGTTTGAGGAGCGCTGGCGACACATGGCGGAGGCCGACATCATCATCAGCTCGACTTCCTGTCCGCACACGATTCTCAGCCGCGAGGAAGCTGAGATTCTAGTTCGTGGACGCAAGGATCAGCCGCTGGTGATTGTGGATATAGCGCTGCCCCGCGACATTGACCCCGCGGTGCGCGAAGTGAAGGGCGTCTTCCTCTATAACCTTGACGACCTCGAACACGTGGTAGACCACAATGCGGGCGAGCGTGAGGCCGCCGCCGCCGATGCACAGAAGATCCTGCAGGCTGAGGCACAAGGCTTCCGTCGGAAGCTCATGGCGGAGCGTGTGGTACCAACTATCGTTGCACTGCGCCAGCGGCTGGACGAGATTTGCCGGCAAGAATTGGATTCCTTCCGACAAGAGAACGGGCCTTTTTCCAAGGACCAGGACGAGATGTTAAGCGCAGTCATGTCCAGAATGACGAAGAGGATTGCAGGGTCCTTAGCCCGTGAACTCAAGGAACTTCCAGAAAAGGTGGAGCAGGAACAGATGACCACTGCGGTGCAGCGGCTGTTCCACCTGCAAACGCCTGAACTGGCGCTTGCCGGCACCAGATCCCAGTAAGGAGAAGCCATGGCCAATCTAGAACACGACGCATCTCATTCCAAAGCCGGCTGGACCGATGTTCAGGCGTACCTGCTCGCGGTCTTCTGCCTCGTGCTGGGAGTCGCGCTCGGCTACCTGTTTCGTGGTTCGGCCTCGCCCTCGCCGCTCGCAGAAAACGCCCAAGCGTCCACTGCTGCCGATGGCAGTATGCCTCAAGGACAGTCAACCCAACCCCCCGAACAGCAGAAGGCGATGGTGGATCAAGCCGTCGCGCCCTTGCTCGCGACTTTGAAGACCAGCCCTGACGATTTCCACGCCTTGGTGCAAGTGGCGAATCTTTACTATGACGGGCGGCAATATCCTGACGCCGTCAAATACTACCAACTCGCCGTGAAGAGCCAGCCTACGAACGCAGACGTGTTAACCGATCTCGGAACCTCGCTGTGGTATACGGGAGACGCCGACGGGGCCATCGCGGAGTTTCAGACAGCGTTGAAGTATCGACCCGACCATCCCGGAACGCTGTTCAACCTGGGCGTCGTCCGGTGGCAAGGCAAACTGGATCCCAAAGGAGCCGTGCAGGCCTGGGAGGAACTGTTGCGGCGGAATCCAAATTATCCGCAGAAGCAGGAAGTCCAGGAATATATCGCCCGAGCCAAGCAGCACGCCAAGGGGTAAGCGCCGGTGCACCCAGAACTGTGCGCCAAGTCACATAGAGCGGGTGCCATTTCATTACAAAGTAATTCGGAGTCCGCAGGACCGCAAGCAATCCATTAAACCGTGGTTTCGAAGGAGACATAATATGGCAAAAACAATGAAGGCCGCTTTTGTCGAGAAATTCGGCGAGCCGTTAAAGATTCGGGAAATTCCTATTCCAGATCCAGGGCCGGGAGAGGCGCTGGTCGAGGTGGTAGCGAGCGGTGTCTGTCACACCGACCTGCACGCAGCGGAAGGCGATTGGCCGGTGAAGCCCACTCTGCCGTTCACGCCCGGGCACGAAGGCGCGGGCTTTGTGGCTAAGCTCGGCCCCGGTGTGAAACATTTGAAGGAAGGCGACCGAGTCGGGATCGCATGGCTGCACAGTGCGTGCGGGCACTGCGAATTCTGTCTTACCGGCTGGGAAACGCTATGTCCAGAGCAGGAGATGTCAGGTTACACCGTAAACGGCTCTTTCGCTGAGTTTGCTTTGGGGCAGGCAGATTACCTGGGCCGGATTCCGGAAAATCTGTCCTTTATTGATGCTGCGCCGATTCTCTGCGCCGGAGTCACCACTTACAAGGGTTTGAAGCAAACGCAAGCGCGACCCGGAGAGTGGGTAGTGATCTCGGGAGTGGGCGGGCTCGGCCACGTCGCGATCCAATATGCGAAGGCTATGGGCCTGCATGTCGCCGCCATCGACATCGGACCGGAGAAACTGCAGTTGGCTCGCAAGCTTGGCGCCGAAGTTACCGTGGATGCGAAGGAAGAAGATGTGGTCCAGGCCATCCAGAAGCAAACTGGAGGTGCTCACGGTGTACTGGTAACCGCCGTGTCTCTTCTAGCATTCAAACAGGCGCTCGGGACGCTACGCCGTGGCGGGACCTGCGTTCTGAACGGCCTGCCTCCCGGCGAATTCCCTGTTTCCATTTTCGATTTGGTGCTGAATGGCCAAACCGTGCGGGGTTCGATTGTAGGCACACGCAAAGACCTTGAGGAGGCGCTGCAGTTTGCTGCCGAAGGCAAGGTCAAGGCCACCATCGAGGAGCAACCACTGGCGTCGATCAACGATATCTTTGACCGTCTCAAGAAGGGGAAGGTCAATGGCCGGATCGTTCTCGATATCGCTGGCGAGTCCGATGCGAAGAAATCCACTGGTGCTA
>JBAUXO010000292.1:0-23478 GCA_049584315.1 Candidatus Sulfotelmatobacter sp.
GCCGACGTAGCTCAGTTGGTAGAGCAGCCGATTCGTAATCGGCAGGTCAGCGGTTCAAGTCCGCTCGTCGGCTCCATTCTTTCAACCACTTGCGATCAGTTCACCGCGACCTGCTGCACAACTGCTGCACGAGCTATTCTTGCCTCCAACTGGTTCATGGCGTCGGTCACAACTTGGGGCACCGTCTTGATGTAGCTTCTCTGCGTCGTGCTGACATCTTCGTGGCGCAGAATCGCTTGGATCACTTTGTCCGGCACTCCGAGTTCATGAAGGTTCGTGGCTAGACCGCGACGATATGCGTGCCAGCCCTTCCACTCCAGCCCATTTGCCTTGAAAACGGGTTTGATTACGCGGTCAGCGAGGTTGTCCAAATCCAACGCCCCGCCAATCGTGTTCGGGAACATCCAGCCAGAAGCATTGTCTGGTTTGATCGCGTCGAGCAAGAGCCTGAGAGGCTGGATGATTGGAACGAATCCCGGGTCCTCAGCATCCTCGTGGGTTTTGGTCTCATCTTTTAGGTGAGTCCTCCACACCGAGCGCCGGATATTGAGAATATCCCCGTCGTCGTCTTCCCACCATTGTCCCCGAATCTCGCCCTGACGCAAACCAGCCAGTGCCGCCACTCCAATAGTCGCTCGGATGACACTCTGAGCGATTTCGGGAGTGTACGCGCCATCCTCGGTCAGGATGACGATAGGCTTCTTACCGGAGAAAAGCTCAAGGTGCTTTTCCACCTCCTCAAGAGTGTAGGCAAGACGTTTCCGCCCGTGCTTTTTGCCCTTGGGGATCGTGACTCCGGTCATTGGGTTCACGCCGTCATAGATACCCTTACGTTTGGCGAACGTGAACATCGCAGAAAGCGTCACCTTAATGTGTGTGTACGTCCCGTGCGCCAAGTCGCCAATTTCCGTCTTGTTCGCGTCTTCGATTTTGCTCATTAGGCTTTCGCCGTCCACGGTTCTGAAGTCCCTGACCCGACCCTTAACGCGATCTCTGATGTGACATCGCCAAGAATCCTTGTAGCCTTTAACCGTGCTCATAGCCAGCCTCTTCTCAATCGCGGGGAAATAAACATTCTCCACGAAATCAACGATGCTAACCCCGGCTTCTGATGTGAAGCCGATCCGATTGAGCCTGTCCATGAACTCGTTCTTTAACGGGATGACCTCGCTCTTCTTGGGGTACTCCGTCAGACTGGCTAACCGATGGGCAACCGGGTTCCTCTCCCCACGCTCGCGATACCTCACGTACCACGCACCGTGGGACCTAAACAGACTTCCTTGCTGGGTTCTCATCACATGGTTCCTCCATTTCGTGAGGACCCAGCCTTGCGTTGTTGTGTGTTGTAGCCAGCACGACGGTCAAGCCAAGCATTCAACTCCGGAGAGCCCCAGCGATACCGCCGATGCTTCCCGAGCCTGAATACTGGGATGGGATCAGAGGTGCGTGACCGCTTGCTCTGATCTACGACCCAAGATTCCTTGACCTTGAGCCGTTGCGCCAGTTCTGCGGATGTTAACACCTCGTAGTCAAAAGGCCGAGAGGCCAATGTCGAAGCTGACGTGGAGTTGGAGCGTTGATTCAGAACCGCAGAGGTCGCGGAACCGCGATGTAAGGCTATGTTGTCGCCGGGATCAGACCGGGATGGTTGGTTTGGGCGAAGCGAGTTGTGGTGGAACTCAGTTGAGGACACGGGCGCACCTTGGCAAAAGGAATCACCAAGAACGCACCCCCGGAACCTTTTACGTCTTAAATCCGGCTCTTACGATTTTGGGAATCGAACGCCGCTGACGCCTGACCCCGGTATTAGTTCGGCGGCTAGGGGCGTATGCTGGGGATCAAACCCGCAAACGTCGCATTCCGCACAGGTTGCACGATCTATTTGGTCATTTACTTAGATGCTAAGCAGCATCTTTCGTATCAAGTTGCAGAGTCGAACGATCCAGAAGTGACAAATTTTGTTACTGAGTTCCTGTGCCTCGCACGCCGAGAAAATTACAGAGCCTCGAAAAACCCTCTGTAAGCTGCCGCGTGAAAAGCCGCGCCCAGTAAGGCAGTCGGGGCGCTTCGCTTTCCGCCGATTCTGTCACCTTTCTAGATCGGCTGGCATCAAACATTCGACGCAGAGTTCTTGGAGGGAACGCTGTCCGGCGCAGCAGTTACGCCGGATGACGTTCCCTCTTTTTGCTTATGGCGCGGAGGTAACACCACGAAAGACCGCACTCCCGACGTGCGGAACGAAGCCGCAGACCGCGTCGTTAGCGGTTCGTCGGTATTAAGAAGAAAAAGCCGAAACGCCTTCGAAGGCGTTCGTTGGGGATGTCTTCCAACGCTGATGAGGGCGAAAGCTCCACGGGCAGGTCTGGAGGATTTTATGGCGATTGCAGATGTAAATCAGGAATTGTGGGATTTGGCAGAAGAGAACGTCACCAAGCAACAGAAAGAGGCTTTCGACAGTCTGTTCGATGATGCAGTCGATGAACATCTGAACGGCGAATGCAAAGATTGCGAAGACGGTCTGTGTTTACGCTGTGAGGAGTGGATCATTGGGAACATTGAGCGTTGGCAAGAAGAAAAGTTCGATGATCAGGCTGAGGGTGAATATGACCGCCTTGTAGAACATCAGGAGGAGCAAGAAACGGAATGATCAAGTGCAGGGACGCATTAAAGAGAGTGCCTATAACGAAGGATACGCACGGCTGGGAGCCATCGCGCTTACAGTCCCCGGAGATGCGCCGTTTGCATCAACCCAAGTTCCGGCGCAGTGCGAGCCTGAAGGCGAAGCGGTGCTTCAAATCCACTTTGAAGGATATCTCGCCGCCAGCCGCAGCGTCCGCGCCGTAGAGGGCTTCAATCGTCCAGCAGAACAGAGCGTGTCTGCCTTCTTGGTTACTTCTTCTGTCGCGGCTGGGATTTCTTCTGCGAATGCAGTGCTCCACGCCGTTTCTGTTCGGTGTAAAGCTGAAATATCTCCAGTCGAACTTGGTCGCGAGCTTCGTGATTGAAACCGAACGACTCTGTCGCCAAGATGTACTCTGCTGTGCGCAAGTCCTGCGCAAGCTGTTCGTCTGACTTCCCGCGCAGTACGGTATTAGGTATTGTACGCATGTAAGGACTCCACGCCCCGGTTCCAGCCGGGGCTTTTCTTCTGGCGGGCGTTGAAGTTGCGAGCGGTCAGCCCTGCTAGTCGCGTAGTCTGCCGCTGCCGCGTCCGCCTACCAAGAACTCGAAAGTGGAAAAATCTTTATCAGTTAGTAGAGTTTCTGACTTTCTGTGCCTTGGTCATGAAGCCTTTCGACTATAAGGAGCGGCTGCGGGTCCTGCGGGAGGGGCTGGACGCCGAGGTCGCGGAGTATATTTTCCGCGCCAAGGGTGAGAGCTACGAGCAGATCGCGAAGCTCTTCGGGACAAATGTGGACAAAATCAAGACCATCGCGAGGAACGCCGGGATAGCCCGTGGCAAGGGCTGGAGGCAAAAAGTCTGAGAATTCCCAGACTTCAGTATTCCTTTAATGCTGGCAAGAAACTGGGGCGGGGGCTCTGTCAATCTCTCCCCCGCCCGTATCAGTCGCTAGCAGCCTTCAGCAAGCTCAAGAGATCGGCAACGGAGATTGAATGACCCTATCATCTAAGCAACTCGCCGAGCTTCTGGACGCCGATTCAGGCTCCCGAGACTCAAGCGAAGAAATCAAATACAAGACCAAAGCGAACAAGGCGAACGGTCATGCCAATGGGCAAGCACGACCACGTCATGACGCTCATGAAGGGTAACCTCACAGGCAAGCTGGAGGGTATGAAGTACCGCACCGTGCCGTTCACATTGGTGGAAGACGGTAAGGAATTCCCCATCGTGAAGATCGCATGGGGTGAAACGACGGACATGAATGCCGACGATGTGCTCGTGGCGCAGAACAGCAAGAAAGACGAGCGCGACAGGCAGGACAAGTGCGACGCGTTCATGCAAACCTACCTCGGCGGTGGACCGAAGCGCAGCCCGGACGTGTACGACGCGGCGAAGGCGCAAGGCTACGGCGAATCCACAGTCAAGCGTTCGATGAGGAACATCGGCGGCAGGCACATCGACGGTCGCACCGTCGGCAAGGGCAACGGCTGGTGGATGGCGTTGCCGGGGAAGGACGCATTCCCCGAGCGGGATTCCTTCGAGGCGAGGATTCCAGCACCGGAGTATCAGGAGGCTCTGTGACAGCAGACCAGAGCAGACTAGCGTTTTCGGCGAAGCCGACGCCCCGCCGCAGGCGGGGCGGGAAACCCCGTGTCGTTGTTTTGCTGGTGATACGAGCAAGACAAGATCAAAACCTCATTGGTGTACAGGAAACCAGATATACACACATGGTTTTCTGGTCTTCTGGTCTTCTGGGCTGCTCCCTCCAGACTGGAGACCAGCAGTCCAGAAGACCAGCAGTCCGCGCATAGTTTCTTGGACTGCTGTCAAGTGAGGAGGGCATCGGTTCCGATACCGTCCGAAGCTGGCAGCGTAGGCAGTATTGAAATATTGAGCCCCACACGTTCTGAGGAGACGAGCAAATGAAGTTCACCAAATTAACTGATGCGGAGCAAGCTGAGTTCATGGAGCTAATTCGGGACTCGTTTGATCCTGAGCTTTACGACGAGGACGATCTTCCGCTGCTCCGTGCCAACAAGAAGAAATTCGAAGAGGAACAGCAGCGAGAAGAAGGGTCCCCAGCGCTGGAGTCCTCCACCGAAGAGTGGGAGCCAGACGGCTGGTCGTCCGACGATTCACACTCGGAATGAACAAGTGCGGTCTACTCAAGCCTGACTTTGGCACTTTGCCGTACCACTCAAGGTCAGTTCCCGAACTTTCGAATCCATTTCTGAGAGCAGAGTTTTGGCGATTCAGGCAGGCTGGATCAATTTGCCAGACCGACAGAATTGCTATCACTGCTGCAAAAGTAGCTCTCAGTTCCGCCGCGCCGAAGGTTGAATCGTCGCGAGAGCGGGCTTCGGACCCAGTCCGCTGGAGGAAATCTAAATATGCACGCACGACCAGAAATTCGAGAAATCTTGATCGCTGGAAAACTGAAGCGCTGGGCGTTGATCGGGCAACACCCGGCTGCGTACCCAAATTGCTCGCCCGCACGGGCTCGGCGAAACTTTGCGAGGCTGCTAGCCCGGTACCCTGAGACTGCACGCCGCTTAAACCTCGGCGTAGCGTCACCGTACCCACCCGTTTAGGGCGGTGAAAGCTGACAGCGAAGGAAGAGTATGGCATCGCAAAACCTAGACGGAATGATCAGCATCGGCGGTCGCTGGTGGAGCTTCCCCGGCGCACAGATCGACGGAGATTCGTGGGAGGGGGAGTGGCGCAGTGATGGCAAACTGTACCTGCACGATGACGTCGGGAAGGTAGTCGAGGGTATTGAAGTGAATGAACCAGAGGTCTTGGGTGTGTTGGCGATACCTTCGCCAGAGGAGCGCAGGCGCAGGGAAGTCTTGCAGCCGCGCCACAACACCAATCGCCGAGGTTGAAGACTTATGAACCACTACTGCGAGTACACACTGAAAGGCTGCCGCTGCGAAGGCGGCGTCCAAGAACCAGACTGCGACGAGGTGCTGTGCGATAAACCAGCGTCCATAAAGATTCACCAGCAATGGTATTGCGAGAAGCACGGTGACAGAGTGCAGGCGATCTTCGACAGACATGAAAAGGGTACGCCGCTGCCGCCAGACTTTTTTGAAAGGCAGTCCAAATAAACCATACCCGATCCGAGTGTTCTTCTCGCCCGCATCTGCCGCGTTGCGTTTCGGAGGGGACCAGTCCGACCGTGCTCCTCAGAGTTCTTCCATTTCGCAAGGAAGCCCGTTCGCCCCGCTCAGCGGGAGCTTGCCAATTAAGCCTGTATGTCCCATCGCAGGAGTAGACGAGGCATCGTCAAAGCTCACAACAGGCGTAGGTGCGACCGGAGGCACTTCTGGCGCTCCGTGACGTTCGCTATATGGCAAGAACTCATAACGGCAAACGCTTTTTAGATGGGCTTTTTCGCCCCGAGTGCCGTTGTTTGGTCGCTTTGGGTAGGCGAATGTCTGCCACTGCAAGAGCTTTTTGTCAGTAGCGTTCAAAAAGAACACGTATCGGTGCTTGCTGCTACGCTCGATCATCTTCCCACGCACTTTGTCCGTGAACGGAGTCGAGGTTCCCGTATAGACCCAATTCGTACTTTGATAAATAGTGCCGACGTGCCCTTCTGGTGCTCCTTCGGACGGTTTCGTGTCCGCATAAGAAACGAGAATCATGTGCCGATGTTCCTTTCGCAATTCTCGCAGACACCATCCAATGAACTGGCTCTCAGCGTTGGACGGGAGACCTTCGTCCACTCGCAGCAGATTTTGCCGAATTCGAGGTTGTATTTTTCAATCCTCTGCCACGCTGCTTTGATTTCGGCAAGTGCTTGTTGTTTCAGCGTCATCTCAGCAGCAGCACGCGGAGCCTTCCTGACTGTTTCCGCTCTGTTTTGTACGGTCTGAACTGACGAGGCGTGTTTCGAGTGAACGTGCAGGGTTCTTGCCTTGCGACGGAGTGCGCGACGCTCAGAAGCGGTTGACCTGCGGGCACCGTTTGCTTTCAGTTCTGCCATGTTTGCTTTTCCCCTTGCCGAAGTCCGCCCCGTTCGGGCGCTTGCTTCGTCTTCTCATCCACAATCTACGGAGAATCGGGCATAATCGTCTGGCTGGTAAGTCACTGATAACGGCCAAGTTGCTAGCGACAATTGTTCAACAATTTGGTTGATCTCGTGGAAAATAGGGGTAGCACTAGAACCGAGGGTACGATGAAAGACGACGCATTCGACGATCTGCGATGCCCCTTCAACTACAAAGCTGAACTCAAGCGGGTGAGGAGGGCATTAAACGCAAAGGTCGGCAGGTACATCTCAGACAACCCCGCGAAAAGCTATCGAGATTTAGCAAAGAAGTTCCATCTTTCGATTGGCACATTGAGCGAGATTGGGCGGCGGTACGAGGGTGACCGCAAACCGGGACCCCGACCTCGGCGACCGCCTCGTGTGGAAGACGCGATTTTGCCACCGCCCGACGGGAAGAACTCGTCCGATCTGCCATAATCTCCCCAAGTGAGATTGTTCTTTTTGCGTTGTGAGAGGGTACAATCCCGGGCCGGAGGGATAGATGAGTAGCAATACGGGACGTAATGACCCTTGCGGGTGCGGCTCGGGGATGAAGCACAAGGACTGTTGCGGAGCGCCGAAACTCGAAGTTGCGAGCGTGCGAGTGAAGGATGTTAAGGATGTCGAATTGACACCCGGACTAGCGGAGGCGTTCACGGCATCTCTGGACGCAGCGTATCTGGAATACTTTACTGCCGCTTGCTCAGGAATGAGCACGACGGAAGCCGAGAGGCGGATCGCGGCCATACCCGAGGGCGAGCGTTATCTCACACGGGTACTTGACTCGCTGGATACTGGATTTGCGGACTTCGACACCGAGACCGCGACGTTGGACTTGCCTCACATGCAGAACCGCAAACCTGAAGCCATCAAACGCTATCTTGAGTTCCGCCTTCGACAATTCAAAATGCTGATGGATGCGGTTGAAGATTACGTTGAAGAGAGGTTTCCTGCAACAGGAGGACATTCTTAAAATGTGCGGGCGGTACCGACTGTCGCGCAGGAAGCAAATTGTCGAGGAATACTTCGATAGCAATGGGGAAGAAGACTGGTCACCTCGCTACAACATCGCCCCCACGCAGCCAGTCCCAGTGATCCGCCAGCATCCGAAGGAACCAGTCCGGCAACTTTCGCTGATGAAGTGGGGTCTTGTTCCATCTTGGTCGAAGGACTCCTCCGGTGCGGCGAGAATGATCAACGCAAGGTCGGAAACGGCGAGCACGAAGTCAGCGTTTCGCGATGGGCTGAAGCTCCGCAGGTGCCTGATTCCCGCGGACGGCTTTTTCGAGTGGAAGCGAGACGGGAAACCAAGCAGCCATTTTGCTTTGAGGTAAATCAGGGGCAGTTGTTTGCGTTCGCCGGATTGTGGGATCGTTGGAAAGACCTTAGTGGCAACTGGATCAAGACCTGCTCGATCCTCACCACGACTCCGAATGCAGTGACCTCAACTGTTCATGACCGAATGCCCGTCATCCTCGACCCCGATAGCTACGATTTGTGGCTCGATCCGGGGATGCAGAACGTGGCTGCGGCGTCCGACCTCTTGAAGCCCTACGATGCCGGGCTGATGCGATGCTATCCCGTGAGCACTCGGATCAATCACGTCGCCAATGATGACGAGGATGTTCTCGACCTGTGGAATTCGCACCGACCCAGAATCGGCTATTCTTTTAACACGATGACTAACGATGAGCGCATGCAACGAGAGTCCAGCCTGATCGCGACCATCAGAAAGAATCTTCCCGACTTCGCGAAAGCCTGCGCGGATGAGACGGAACTAGTCTTGCTCCACCAAGACGCCTTTGCCGCCGACTACCAACAAGACGAATACACGCTCCTCGGCATGGCAATCAAGTACGCTGGTCTCCGTGGGAAGGAAGTACGGGTGATCGGGAAGAACCGAAGCTCGCTCGGCGAAGAGGACCGAATCCATTGAGCATGCCGAAGAAACGCTTGAAAGGAACGATCCTGTTAGGGTAGCGTGCGTATCTATTCGACTCCGGCCTGTTCTATTTGTGAGGAGGTGCTATGAACTGGACGCGACTTGCCGCTGTCATCGCTCGCGTGCTCTTGGCTTGCGGCTTTGCTGGGACGCCATTGTATCTAGCTCCACAATCGGGGACATCATCTAAGACAACTCCCGTCATCCTCGAAGAGAACGAAGGAGAGCGGCGTGCTGTGAGAGGGTGGCCCGGACACCCTGATCCGAGAGAGACGTTCATTTTGAAAGTTGACCCGAAGAATGGCGGTTCCTCGCATCTCGTCTTTATGACGTCAAACCTCGCGCCCGGAGGGGAAATCGTCACCCACAAACACCCCGGAGCCGACGAAATTCTCTTTCTACAGACAGGAACGGCGCGGGTGCAGTTGGGAGATTCGGTGAGGGAAGCGCACGCTGGTGCCACCGTGTTCATCCCTGCCGGAACATGGGTTTCTGTTTCCAACATTGGAAAAGAGCCAATAAAGGGCGTGGCAGTCTTTTCCTCACCCGGCTTCGAGGATTACATGCGCGACGTATCGGTTCGGGAAGGAGAGAAAAACGTGCCGCTGTCGGAAGCCGAAGACGCCGAGATTGCCAAGAGGCATTCCCATGCCGTGATTTACAAAGAACCGTAGTGCGAACTGTTGAAACCCTGCGGTGCTATCCAGTGAGCACGCGGATCAACCACGTGGCGAACGACGACGAGGAATGCTCCGCACCCGTGGAACTCGCCCAGAATCAGAATCTACTCTTCTCGTAGCACGACGTGAGGCATTCGTATTCGTGGTGGGGATGGGTGAATGTCGCGCCGGACATAGGTGGGCAAGACAAAATGACTGCGAAGCTCGAAGCCACTCGACCTTACCGCGATACCTATCGTGCGCAAGTATGACAGTTGGAATCGCGCTGCTTGAAGGAAGAACCGCAACAACTGCACCACGTGAGGCTTCGGTCGAACCACAATCTCCACGCGTCTTCGCGGAATGGTCACGTATATCTCTATTCGTCCTTGGTGTAATTCGGCTCATGGATAAAAATGCAGCCGTTGGGCTCACTTGTATCCTTTTCCACAATCGGCTTCATGCTTTCAAGAATTTCAGTCGTGTAGTAGAAGCCTGAGAATCCGTTGGACGAAAACATCTTTTGCAGCGGTATTCGGAGTCTGTTCATGCCAAAGTGCCGCTCGTGAATTAACCTGTATGTTTCATAAGCCACAAGATCGGCTGGTTGCAGGGCGGTGAACGTCTCGCGGTCTCCAACCTCACAGATGCCCAACCGATATGCTGCTCTCCAAATCGGGTGAGCTTTCATTTTATTGAAGACAGCTTCCGCTTCTCTCTGAAATTTATTCTGTTCCAAAACAACGTTGAACTTAACGTCTTGTTCCCAATTGTTCTGCGGGCGGTGAAGTTCCTCGGCAAGCAGAGCGATGCACTCTTTGAAACACAGAATGTACGGATTTCCCAATCGCCTGCGGCCATCCTCCGAGATGACTCGTTCATAATCCTTGCCGAGTACGCCGACGCTTACTACCTGCAACTTCCTCTTTTGCCTGACGAGAATCTTGAGAAGGTCGGACGAATATCTTTTTGCTCGCTGCCTCGTCCATCCATCGAACTCGTATGTGTGGGCATTTAGATCGACCGCATGGAAGCACTCAACTCCGACGCGTTTGTTTTTGAAATCCCAGCTTCTTATGATCTTCTTCCAAACTTCTTCTTCAGCCGCTACCCCGCCCACAACATAGGCATCGGGAGTGCTGCTCGTCGGGTCGTAACTTTCGTCACAGTAGAACCACAACGTCGTCATAGAAAACGTCCCCTTGCCGCAACCTCAGATGGTAGTGGTGCGACCTGTCTCGATTCGCGCCTGTGGCGTCCTGCTATCAACGCCGCCCTTGTCCAACAGGGTTGAGCGGCACCGCTTGGACGGACAGTTCTATTTATTTCTTTTTCAATCGCCACACGATGGTGAGGAGGTCGCGACCTTTGCCGGGCGTAATGAGTCCGCGCCGTTCCATCGCCTTGATCGTATTGCGATTGGCAGACAGAGGACGTATTTCTTCATTGTCTTTCAACCGCCGCAGGACTGGATTACCGCCGAGCGAATCAGTTTCAAGCTGGTATCCGTCTTGCAGGTGCGAAAGCAGGTCTTGTTCAGTCTCGGTGAGTTTCGGCAGGAGATTAGGAGCTTTCTTCTTCGCCATTGTTTAGCTCGTCGGATTCGATAGATTTACGTAATTGCAACGATCACGCGTCCCGGTTTCGCCGGACGCTCGACCAACTCATGGGCGCGTGCGATCTGATCCAACGGCACAATCTCTGCGATGTCGAGTCCCTTCCACCCAGCCTCAAGCGATTTGTTGATGTCGCGAGTCGCTTCGATCTTTGCTTCCACTGGCACATCATCGCTGCCGACAAAGAAGAGTCTCGCGTTCACAAACACAAGCTGCCAGACCGGAGTCTCCGGCATTGGGATATTCGTGGCATAGGTCGCGATGGAACCGCCCTGTGCCAACAGTTCCGTATCAGTCTTGATGTTCGCCCCGAAAGCCACTTCGACTATGTGATTAACTCCATCAGGAGCCAAAGCCCGGACTCGTTCCGCCAAATTTCCACTGGTCAGCAAAACCTGATCCGCTCCTGCTCGCAATGCGACTTCCTTGTCACTCTCGGCACGGCAAGTAGCGATCACTCGCGCTCCCGCTCGATGCGCCAGTTGAACCGCACAAGCCCCGACCGCGCCAGCACCGCCTTGCACCAAGACCGTGTACCCCTTGACTGAACCCGCGACATGTACCGCCCGATGAGCCGTTATGCCGGGAATGCCGAGACACGCACCTTGTTCCAGCGGCACGCCTTCGGGGAGTTGAACGACCTGTTTCAACGGAATCGCGGTGAACTCAGCCGCAGTTCCGAACGCTCGATAGGATTGAGCGCCATAACACCAGACACGCCGACCGATCCACTCACGCGGTACTCCTTCACCTGCCGCATCAACGGTGCCCGAACCATCGCTGTGCGGAATGACACGCGGATAGGGCATCCCGACGCCGAACGCGTCCTCGCGCTTCTTGACATCGCCCGGATTTACACCTGAGAAAGCGACTCGAATTCGAACCTCACCTGCACGCGGCTGAGAATCGTCCATCTCTCCGACGACTAGCACATCCGTCGCAGCGCCCTGCTTCTCGTACCAAGCGGCTTTCATTTTCTAAACTGTTCCTGACTTGCTCTTAGGCAGCTTTTTCCACGGGAAAACCTGCTTCCATCCAGCCCTGCTTCCCTTCGGGATAATGCGCCACGTTCGTGTAGCCCATCGCCGCCAATTCACGGGCAGCGTATTCGCTGGCGTGTCAATGCGAGTTGGCGCAGTAGGTGATGATCTCAGCGTCCTTATTTGGCAACATCTGTGGCGCGAGTTCTTTGATCTTTTCAGGCGGGATATTCACGGCTCTGGGAATATGTGCCTCTCGGTAGCGTTCAGGCGCAAGCGTTTCGACGACCGTGATTTTGTTGTGGTCTAACTTCGCCTTTAGGTCTTTCGCAGAGATGGTGCTTTCCATTTTGATCTCCTTGCCAATGCCGTTTTCGATGCACGAAACTAACGACTCGATTCGTCGCATAGAATATCGTGAGGGCATCGCAATGCGCTGGTGGAAAGCTGCTCTCATTATTCTCGCTGCGGTCGTGTTGCTATTCGCATACGAACTGATCGCGGTTCGCGGCACCTTCGTTCGTGTGCGCCCTGCAACCGACGTTGGGGGTACGGCTTTTGTGCTCGGTGCTTCAGGCCATCGGATCGCGGGACGGTTCTATCTGAGCGGAACGGCATCTCCGGGTTTACCGATGGTCTTCGTCCTGCACGGGGACGCTCCGTTCGTCAAGCCGGGCTATCAGTATCTGTTTGCATCGACTTTGGCACACGCGGTTCCGGGTGCGCGGGTGGTTGCGATGTTGAGACCGGGCTATACCGATCCCAACGGATTGAAATCGGACGGCGACAGGGGCTTTGCCGTAGGAGAGAACTACACGCGCACAGTGGTGGACGACATTGCTGCTGCCATCGAATTAGCAAGATCGCAATGGGGCGCGTCCGAAATCATTCTGGTCGGTCACTCTGGCGGGGCAGCATTGGCCGCAAACATCGCGGCTCTCCACAGTGGATTAGTGCAGCACGTATTTCTCGTCAGTTGCCCCTGCGAAGTTCCCTCGTTCAGGCGGCACATGGCGCGGCAGCAATGGAGTCCGCTCTGGCTTTTGCCAAGGTCGAGCCTCTCTCCCATGGAGACCCTCAAGCAGATGCGACCCAGCACGAGCATAACCGTTATCTCCGGCAGCAGGGACGAGATCACTCTCCCCGAATACGCCAAATCCTATATCGCCAAAGCGAAGCAGTCTGGAATCACCGCATCGATGATTGTGCTTGTAGGAAAGGGGCATGAGATTTTGAACGATCCCGCCGTGATCCAACAGGTCGCAATGACCGTGCGCAGCATTCGGTCAGCTCAGTAGGCTTCTTACTCGGACATTCCTCTCAGTCCCCGCGCTTTTGGTGGGGTAGTCCGAAAAGGTCTCGCCAACGTGTCTGCAAGTTGTTGTGCGGCAAACAACAGGATTAACGATGTCGGGTGGTCAAGCGGGTAAAGGTTCTGAGGCGCGGCTGAGAGCTAACGGCTGGGATACGGGAAGTGGCACCAAGTTCAGCATACGGCTATGAATGTCCGATTTCTGTAGGGTTCTAGCCCTCGATGTCTCCTAGTCGAAGCACTGGGGACTCGGCTCGGCAACAGACGCCGTACCGCTGCCACAGCCGGAAACCACGGACTGTAAGCGAGTTTGTCATCATGCCGCCGATTCGCAGCCGCGAGGTCGCTTGCGCTCAGCGGTCTGGTGTCAGGCACCGCGAAGATGCGCTCCAGACACTCGATTTCAGCAATGCTCCGTTCAGCGCCCATCCGTCACAATATCTAACAGAAAGGCGGAGAGGTCGATTCGGAGCGGCATTTCTAAAGACCCTGACTGCGTGATTTGTAAACTGCCAGTCGATCCGCCAGCGCCCGCACGTGACCTTTGTCCTGGTACTGCGTTATACATAGTAGTCGATTTCTCAGTCATGACCGATCCAGCTATCCAGCACATCTCCGACACTGCCCGATGGGCGGCGGTGTACCGGGCGCGGGAAACCGAGCGTAAGAACGCTCTGTTCCGCGATCCTTTCGCACGACGGCTGGCAGGCGAGCGTGGCGAACAGATCGCCAAGGCCACGCCATTCCACGAAAAGCACTCGTGGTCATGGGTAACGCGGACCTATCTTTTCGACCGGATCATCAGCGAGCAGATAGGGCAAGGAGCAGATATGGTAGTGAACCTCGCGGCGGGTTTGGATACCAGACCTTACCGCATGCAGTTGCCCGCATTGCTGAGGTGGATTGAAGTTGACCTTCCTGAAATCCTCGCCTACAAGGAGGAATCGCTCAAGGCAGAAAAGCCCGTATGCACGCTGGAGCGAGTGCGGGCAGACTTGTCTAATGCGGAGACTCGACGCACGCTGTTGGCTAGGCTTGCTAGTGAAGCAACGAAGGTGCTGGTCATAACCGAAGGGCTTCTGACTTATCTGCGGGCGGAAGAAGTTTCGGCTCTCGCAGAAGACTTGAAGCGTTTCCCCGCGTTCAAACGATGGGTGCTGGACATCGCATCTCCGGGGCTGCTGCGCATGGTGCAGAAGAACACGCACCAGCAGTTCGGCTCAGAAGTTCCTCGGCTACAGTTTGCCCCGGCGGACGGTCCCGCGTTCTTTGCCCGATACGGGTGGAATCCTACCGAAGTGCAGTCCATGCTGAAAACGGCTGCTGGGCTGAAGCGCCTTACATTCGCCATGCGATTGTTGGCACTACTGCCGGAGAACCCGAACAACAGCGGCTCGCGCCCATGGTCGGGCGTTTGCCTGCTGGCTTCTGAATAGGACGGCATCGCGTGGGAATGCCGCGCAGACTTTGGTCTGCTGGGTTCTACACCGCCTCCGCGCCCACGCTGCAATGTGCGCCCTCGGAATCGACGAACTGCGCCAGCACCCCGCCGGACGTTTTGTTGGCGTCCTCGTTGACGGACACTTCACTTCGAAACTAGGGCTGTTGGGTGCTTTGGCTGATAAAGGCCGACTTTGCCGCCACTGGGAAGACCCATCTTCGTAATGGAACCCCATCGCGCCTCCTCGACCTTAGAGCACTTAACACCCTTCTTCACGAGCGAAGCCATTTCGGTCTTTAGGTCGTCGCACATGAAGTAGAGTTCGTGGACATCGTCCTCAGAAGGATGAAATGCGGCTTCTGTCGGCGGCAAGGCAAAGATCAACCAGCCGTGACCCGCATCCACCGATTTGAAGCCGAGAATATCGCGGAAAAAGGTGCGATCCGCTTCAGCGTTCTTGCTGTAGACCACTACGTGAGCGCCGGAAATCATTTGCCCCTCCCTAGAAACAGGACGACACCACAATCTAACCTAATCGGTCTCCGAAATCACTGCGGCACTAGGGTCGCATGTTTTGTTTGTTCACTCTTAGGGGGTATCAAATTCTTGCTGAGGTTTAGCCCTCGATTTCGCCTAGAGGCGTATATTCTTCTTGAATTCCTTCGAAAGAAATTCTAGCTGCATCCACCGAGGGTGCTATGAACTGGACACGGTTTGTGTTGATCGTCGTCGGCACGGGTGTCGTCTCGTCGCTCACTGATTGGTTCTTCGCTGGCGACTGGCTCCATCGGCGGTACTCGTACCCTGAAGTATGGCGTCAGGGAAATGAAAGCACAGCGATTGCTCTAACCAGTCCGTTACCTTTCCTGACCTGCGGCATCTTTGCCTATGTCATCGTTCGGCTGGGGCTTCATTCTGTCGTAGGCGCTACTAAACTGGCTGTCGCCGTGTGGCTGATCTGCCCGTTGCCGCTGATACTCACCAATGCGGCATTCATGAAGCTGCATCGCGTGTTTGTGGCTTCCTACGCGACGGGCTGGCTGGTAAAGCTGGTCATCGTCGCAGTAGCGACTGGGTGGTTACTGCACTAATGTTGGACGGCCGCGAATTCAACTTCGGGGGTTCATGCCGTGGCTTGCAAAAGCGACGCGGCTGTCAGGAGCTATAGGCAGTGCTGCGTTGACGGCGCACGCCGCTGAGTCGGCGCTCTGTGCTTACCTCTCGCTGATCGCCTTGGTGGGACTGGGGATCAACGCCATCTGGCACGCAGAGTGGGCAGACCCGGCTGCGGCTTTGGTCGTTCCCCGGCTCGCCGTCTGGGGAGCGTCGGGAAGCCATGCGCGGGAAGACCTGCGATTGGTGCTGGGTTCCCCACTCGATTCTCCAAACTTGACTCGACCTGCGGAAGGCTTCTAGGCTACTCAGAATGGGTTTTGCGAGACGAGTCCTGCTGGCTGTGCTCACCGTAGCTGTCGGTGCATACGCATCCGATTGCGGCGGCATGACCACGCCTGAACAGGCGATGCAGTGCTGCAATTCAATGCGGTGCTCTTCGCACCATCATCATGGTCAGGAATGTTGCAAGACCATGCCCGCAATGCACGCTGTCCTCGGTCAGCCATCGTCTGTACAAGGCGTTTCGTTTTCGCCCATTGCCCTCGGATTGGTGCGGGCGTTCAACGAGTCTCGTGGCATAGAGCCTTCTGCCCGCATGATTGCAGAGCATTCCCACGCGCCCCCGATGTCTCCCCCGTCAGCCGCCCCGCCTCTGCGTATCTAGTCTGACCTCCAGTCGGCTCCCCGGCTTCGCGCAGACGTGTGTTCGGGGAAATCCCCATCTTCGCTGGAGGAAAAGCTGTGAGATTACGAAGGGTATTCCGCGTTAGTTGCGGAAACTGCACATCGCTGGCGTTCGTCGTGTTGCTTTTTGTCTCGACAACGAGAGCGCAAGGTCCCGCGCCCGAAACGGCACCGCCATTGTTTCCCGGTGGCGGACTGATTTCCTACAACTCCATCTTCACCACACGTGATCTGATGGCGGAATCATCAGGAAACATTCCTGCGACAGCCCGCCCTACGTTTGCACACGAGGGTGACCTCAACTTCACGTGGGGCTTCCATCGCAATTTCGATTTGACGATTCTGGTTCCGATAGTCACGAATCACTTTGACATGGTCAGCGCACCAAACGTTGGAGGAACAGGTTTAGGCGATGCCATGATGCTCGCAAAATACCGTTTCTATCGGCGAGACTCACAACGAGGAACAACGCAGGCGTCGTTCACCCTCGGTCCCAAGATTCCGACAGGACGAACAGACCTGACAGATAGCAATGGAGGTCTGCTCCCTGCCAGTTTGCAACCCGGTTCGGGTTCTACCGATCTCTTCCTCGCAGCAAATTGGACTTACACCGGGCTTTTCAACCTCAGGCGTCTCGTCGCCGATGAGGATTTCCACACGCTCTTGCGCTCGCAAGGGACGCAGCAGACTCGACTCGGCACTGGCATCGAATCGCGTTTCTGGCTGTCGTACCGACCCTATGAGTCGAAGAACGTAGCCCGCGAATTGTTCATCGGTCCCGCGCTGACTTGGCTGCACTCTCAGGATGATCGCATCGGCGGGGTCACGCAGGACGGGAGTGGTGGCGATGTTTTGCTGGCCGGGATCACAACATACATTGGCTTGCGCCCCGGAATGCACGCTTGGTTCGGGATGGATTGGGACGCGGCACACTCCACAGGCGCACAGTTCATGCCTGTGAGGCGTCACGTCAGTTTTGGGATCACGCAACAGTTCCGATTACACCTCTAAGAAAGGAGGAGCGATGAACACGAGAAGAGTCGCACTACTTGTTCTGCTTGGTTCGATGATCGTTGTACCAGTGGCTCAAGCGCAGATCAAACACATCGAAATGCGTGTTGAAGGCATGACGTGAAACTTTTGAGCATACGGGGTGAAACAAAGCCTCGGACGCCAGTCTGGCGTTCAAAAAGTAGAAGTGAGCTTGATTGATGGAAAAGTTGATGTCACCCCTAAAGAGGATGGGCAGATCGACCCTGCTCAACTTCTGAAGGCGACATACGACAGCGGTGTCAGCGTTGCCGAGTTGGACATGACCGCACGCGGGAAAATCGTGAAGGACTCGTCGGGCAATTTTGCCATTCAGGTTGCACCGAATCGGTCATTCGTGCTTGCCCCAAATGAGCTATCGAAAGGGCTTGAACCGCTTGTGGATTCGCCGACTCTGGTCACTGTTCGTGGGCAGTTGTACAAGAAGCCCGCAGGCAAGAAGAAAGCAGACGCTTCGGCTCCCCTGAAGCTGTTGATTCTCGAAGTGCAGAAGAAGGAATAGATGCTGAGACCATGTCTGTTGTTTCTGAGCCTCGCAGCAGTTGGACTCGTCGGATGTGATCGGGATTCGGCGAGTCCGACTCAACTGAAGGAGCCTGCAATCGTGGCAGGTGAGATTGGTTCACGCTTGCCTGATTTCTCAGTAAAGGATTTGCAAGGACACCCGCTGTCCTCGGCTGATCTTCGCGGAAACGTGTTGCTTGTTGATTTTTGGGCGACATGGTGCCAGCCCTGCAAGAAAGAGATGCCCGGTTACCAGAAGCTCTTAGACCGATATGGCTCTCGCGGATTCGTAGTGATCGGTTTCAAATTCGACACGATGAGGGACATGGAAGACCCGCTTCAGTTTGCGAGCAGGATTGGAGTTCGCTATCCGCTGGCGGTCGCCACTGAGGACGTGAAGCAGAGGTTTGGGGGTATGGAAGGATTACCAACCACGATGCTCTACGACCGTCAAGGCATACTTCGGACGAAGGTCATTGGATTCGAGTACACAGATAACGTCGAGCAAGCCTTGAAGCCGTTACTTTGAGATGTCTCGGCGAAAAGCGTCTTGGACAGCCTCAGAAGGTATACCGGGCTGACCACCAAGAACGTGAATTTCTCGGGCATTCGATTCATACACTTGCGGCTGCTGCGGAAAGACCCTTTTGGGCTGCCGGGGCTAAGAGCCTTTTTGCTGCAACTAAAGCTACTCGGCGGTGAGGATAAGAAGGGTAAATATCGTCTGCTATCGATCTGGCAACTTGTAATCGTTACGCTCCGCGGGATTTTGAGACAAGTACTGAATGAACTCCCAATCGTTGCCCTCTGGATCGTAGAAGTAAAAGCGCCTGCGATAGGGA
The DNA here is from genome assembly GCA_049584315.1 of Candidatus Sulfotelmatobacter sp. Taxonomy (GTDB): domain Bacteria; phylum Acidobacteriota; class Terriglobia; order Terriglobales; family Acidobacteriaceae; genus Sulfotelmatobacter. The sequence goes on from JBAUXO010000292.1 coordinate 18,806, forward strand.
TGCGCGTTCGGAGGCGTTGAGTCTCTGTATCCCGCTGACTTCATTCGGCCGCATAATGCCTGAACGTCATCGACCTCATACGCGAGATGGTTCACGCCCGGCAGCCCCTGATATGGCGTCCAGTGTTTCGCGGACTCCACCCTCGATTGACCCAAGGCAACGTACGTTTCATCGGTTCCTATGTGGACCCATCGTGTGCCATCGTTACTTATGCCTTCGCCGCGTACTCGGAATTCAGGAAACGCTGTCTGCAAGAAACGGATCATCCCTTCGATGTCGCGCACACAGAGGTTCGCATGTTCCAGCCGGACAGCCATCGCCCACCTCCGATGCAGCCAAAATCGCCATGGAGAGCATCCCAAGAATAACACCGTTCGCGCCCGCAACATTTCGGGTGTATCGTCGTCAAACAGGAACTTGGGGACTCGGGTTCCCGAATGCCGCCCGCGTCCGGGCACTCGCCACCTACAAAGATTTCCTCACCCTCTGGAAAGACGCCGACCCCGACATCCCCATCCTGAAGCAAGCCAAAGCGGAGTACGCGAAGTTGCAATGAGTCTTCAACGCTGTGGGCTAAACTCTCCTCATGCTAAACATCCGTCAAGCCACTGCGGAAGATGTCCCTACGCTCCATTCCCTGATCCAAGAGATGGCTGAGTATGAGCACTTGCCCCTTTTGATAACAGAGCAAATCCTGACGAACGATGGTTTTGGAGTTCAAGCGAAATTCCGCGTGCTAATCGCAGAGTTCGGTGGCAACCCTGCTGGGTACGCCTTCTTCTTCGATTCGTATTCGACATTTCAGGGTCGTGGTTTGTTCTTGGAAGACCTGTTCGTTCGCCCTGAATTCCGCAAGAACAAAATCGGTCGAGCTTTGTTTTCTCGTGTTGCGGCCATCGCGATTCAGGAAAACTGCTTCGGAATTATGCTGCACGTCCTCGACTGGAACGAAATGGCAATCCAGTTTTACAAGAAGATGGATGCTACGTTCCTAGACGATTGGAAAACTGTTTGCGTGAAGGGCACTGCATTGCGGATTGTTTGCTGGAGCCGAAGATGATTGAAACGAGGGTTTTCAGCCTGCATCTGAAGCAAGCCAAAGCCGAGTACGCGAGGCTGCAATAGCCTCGTCATTCATTTGCGGCTGCTGCGGGGAGACCTGTCTAGGCTTGCGGGACATAGCTCTTGCAGATCGGATATTGAAGGGAATAGTCACCCACCTGAGGAACGGCTGGGCGGCAAGACACCTTGGCGTGCTCACGGGACGCTTGCCGCGTGAACGCACCTTCACAGATCAAGCACAGGCGCATGCCCTTACTGAGAACAGCGAAGACCTTTCCAGCACGGTCGGAAGGCGCCGCTCAAATCGCGGTTCCAACGCTTGTTTCCACACTCTGTATTTCCATCGTGTTTCTGCCGATGTTTTTCCTGGCCGGCGTTTCGAAGTTTCTGTTCGTGCCGCTGGCGGAAGCAGTTGTGTTCGCCATGCTTGCGTCCTACATCCTATCCCTGACGCTGGTTCCGACGTTGGCGATGTATCTGCTAAAAGCGAAGCAACAAAGTAATGGCGGGCCTGGGCTTCTTACACGCTTCCAGCGCGGATTCGAGAAAGGGTTTGAAAGACTCAGGCTGTCTTATCAACTGTTTCTAACTACAGTGGTACATCGCAGAGTCATTTTTATTCCTGCTTTTCTAGGTGTCTGCCTGTCGAGGTTCCTCCTGGTGCCGTGGCTCGGTCAGAATTTCTTCCCGGCCAACGACAACGGTCAATTCATTCTGCATATGCGGGTGAAGAGCGGGACGCGCATTGAAGAAACCGCGAGGCTTGCCGATCAGGTCGAGGCGTCCATTCGCCAGCAAATTCCGGCGCAGGAGATGGATAACATCCTCGACAACATTGGACTGCCTTACAGCACAATCAACTACATGCACGCTACCTCTGGACTCATTGGAGCCGGAGATGGAGACATCTTGGTATCCCTCAAACAAAAACACCATCCCACGGCAGACTACGTTCGTGTACTGCGGCGCACTTTGCCTCGTGACTTTCCAGGAGTCATGTTTTATTTTCTTCCGGCGGACATGGTGACGCAGGTCTTGAACTTCGGATTGCCCGTGCCGATTGATATTCAAATCGACGGAGATGACATCGAGGGTAACCGCCAGGTAGCGGCGAAAATGCTCGCCGATCTTCGCCGGGTTCGAGCGCCAAGAGTGGCAGATCAAGAAGGAGCTGACGAGAGTAGGTTAGTGAGGAAGATGGAGGGATAGCGGGAATCCCGGTGGAAAGCGGAATTCAGATGCTCTTCCTTCCCCTCTGCCGGAGGTAGAAATCGTAAGAAAGGACTTGCGGACTCTCCAACATCGAGATAATGTGAGGTGCCCAAAAACTGGCCCGAAATCTACTTAAGGAGTACACACAATGCCAGTAGAACCGGTCGAAGAAAACGTCAAGTTGATGCGACGATGGTTCCAAGAGGTATGGAACGAGGGGAAAACCCAAACTGTTTACGATTTACTCTCCCAGAACTCGGTGGCAAAGGGCCAGGGAGGACCTGAGGAAGAAATTCACGGCCCGGCGGAGTTCGTGCAATTCGTGGATCGCATCCGTGCTGCATTCTCGGATATCAATCTCAAAGTCGAAGAGGCTTTCGGAGCACAAGACAAGGTCGTAGTGCGGTGGTCTGGGACCATGACACACCGTGGGGATGGTCTGGGAGTACCTGGTACGGGCAAGCCAGTCCGAATTGGAGGAATCTCTATCGCCCGAATTCTCGAAGGAAAAATTGTTGAGGGCTGGGACAACTGGGATCAACTCGCGATGTGGGAGCAAATCGGAGCTTACAAGCGACCCGAAGCTGTGATTCTCGCGAAGAGTGCATAAGGACTACTGTCGAGCACGAAATTACGTGCGGCGAAGTCCCAGCCGCATCAGTCCGTCTGCATTTCATTCGACATGATGCAGGGGGCCTAATTCCCATGGGCAATGTGGTAGTTTACGCTGATCTCGTATATTACCCACTTTTGCCTTACGTCTGAGAGAAGGGCCGACCTAGGAGAACAGCCAGAATGGTCACCCTCATCGGGTCATTCATAATCGACCTCACCTCGACGGTTGTACAGTACAGATGTCCAGCCATGTTCCGACAGGGAACTTGTCCTGGAACTGTTCGCATGAATAGTTCTATCGGGACGGCAAAGAGGTGTACGCCTTGAGCGACGGCACGCAGGAAGCTCGAAAGGAAATGGGAGGACGGAATCAAAATCCGCCGGTACTTAGTGCTTTGGGGGTTCGACTGCCCCTCCCGGCACCATCCTGAACCCCACAGGATCAGACTCTAGCTGTCATCATCTCTTCCGACGCCTTAGCGTTCATTCGGTCCTCCTCTTTCCGGATTACCACGATTTTGGATGCCTCAATCGTCGTCGGAGGATGGTTTTGAAACTTACCGACGTAATCGTGCCGACTCATTTTGGAAAATGGGAATCGCGGCGCTTGGATCTACTGCATTCGTGTTGGACAAATGCCCTATAGAAATCCAGTGTTGCTTTGCCCGCGTCGGAGAGCGCCTCCACCGTAGTACTTTCGACTCCAAATCGAGTTTTCGCCTTGCAATGGACCCCCGCAGCTGTACAATTCGTCCGAGCTTGTGCCGCAACCGGAGATTCCAGTGCGGCACTGCCATGAAAGTCGATCGGGGGTACAACGTGCGAATTCCCCTGCTACTCGGCATCTCAGGACTTCTGTTCATCCAAACATCTGGCGCGCTTTCCTTTCCGGATTTCGTCCAATGTGTCGGCGCAAGCGGCCGGGGAGCTGTGTGCCAGCTCGACCCCGGCGTCTACGCGGTAAGCGAGACGATCGGCATCGGCAGGTCTAACATGACCATCGCAGGCACCGTCCTAGGCCCCTTGCTTGAAACCACGCTGCAAAGAGCCCCAGGCTTCAACGGAGCCTTGCTCACCGACGTGAATGCGATTGGCACGACCTTAACGTCGATCACGATCCGCGACCTGACCTTTGACGGGAATCGAGACGGGAACGTGTCGCCTTATTACTTGTACAATCCTGACGTTTCTATCTTCGTGATCAACAAATTACGCGTCGCGCGTTGCGCGTTCATCAATTCTCCCAACATCGGGCTCGCTCTTTACGGGGCAGGAACGGGCGACGTGGTCGTCAGTCAATGTTACTTCGGCAATCCGGTCGTTTACGGAATGTGGTCGGATGCCACCGGAGAACAACAGCGGCATTACTTATCTCGATTGCCCCACCAAGCAGTTTGTGAACAATGTGATTCTGGAACGTTCAGTATTCGAGAACGCAGGGGAGCCCGGCCTTCTGGCCGAGATGACGAACGTGCAAATCCTGGAGAACGTGTTTACCAACAACCACTCCAACACGGTTCCATTCGATGACAACGGCGGGCAGATCGATCTGACCGTCTGCACCAAAAACGCCCTAATCCGGAAGAACACCTTCCAGGATGGTTCGGTAAGCCCGAACGGCACCACCGTGGACGGTATCGAGTTGCATGGCACCTACATTCAGGACTCCTGATCTACGAGGGAAATTAACATGAGCCGATTTTGTAAATCAGGCGTAGATCCGTACCTGGAAAAATTGTCTCGGTGGCGTTGAGTTGGTCGCAGAGATGGCGGAGCGCCTGGTC
>JBAUXO010000293.1:0-4631 GCA_049584315.1 Candidatus Sulfotelmatobacter sp.
CGCGCCATCTATGCGTGGCTTGCAAGCTGGAACGATACGCCCAAGCCGTTCGCCTGGAAGGCCACTGCTGACGTGATCCTAGACAAGGTGCGCCGTTGTAAAGAATTGGCTGGGACAGCACACTAGCCCCTGTATGGTTTGGAGGTCCGTAGCCAAAGTCTTAACGTTTCCGCTGAGGTCCACCACGCGGAGAGAACCTCCATCATCGCCCGGCAGAGGATGGTCGAGGAATGCCACCAGGTCGCCTTTTCTAGAAACCCGTGGATGGCTGATCCAGCCTGAGGTCTCGTACAACACTTTCCCGATCGGGAACTCCAGTCGGTTTCGACCATTAACGTCGCGGACGATCGCCAGGTTATTGCCATCCGGTGACCAATCCGCCCACTGCACGTTTTCCAGTACAGGGCGTGGAGATCCACCGTTGAGTGGCACTCTGGCCAGTGTGCCCACCTGGGCATAAACCCCCGATGGGCGACTGTCCATCGACACCGCAATTTCGCCGGAAGAGGAGATCGCCAAGAGCGCAGCTCCAGCGAGATTAAGCGACCTCGACTGCGGACTTTCGGGGCTGGTAATGAATAGATCAATCGGAGATCCCTCCCAGGAAGCCCCGTAAACGACCGACTGTCCGTTAGGCGTAAAATGCGCGGACCGAATGGTACCTCTGCGAAAGGTGAGTTGATGGTAGAGGGGCTGCGACATCGGCATCCAAGTGGCGCGGAGAAACCAGCCCGCACTTGCGCCCAGAACGAGGGCTGCGCAGGCGATCAACCCCATTGATCGGATGGAATGGCTCTTTCTGGCCGACGCGGTTGCAGGCGCCACCGCCACTGCGGCTTGCTTCGCCGCGACCGAACTCTGTGCCGACGCGTTCCGGTTTGAATCCAAGTCGCGTTTCAAGTGCCTCAATTCGGAGCGTATTTCAGAAGCCGTCTGATAGCGCAGCTCGCGATCCTTTTCCAGTGCCCGGCCAATAATTCGGTTGAGATCGGATGGCAAGATGGGATTGAGCTGTGGCGGCGGCGTCGGGACGCGGTTGAGGATGGCATCGAAGATGACGGCGGAAGTACTGCCGCCGAAGGCCACTGTGCCAGTACACATCTCGTACATTACCGCGCCGAACGAAAATAGATCGGTGCGGGTATCGAGTTCTTCTCCACGAGCCTGCTCGGGGGACATATAGGCGACTGTGCCCACGGTACTGCCGGGACTTGTGAGTTGTTCGTCTCTGACATCGGCTATCGTTGAGCCGGTCATTGAAGCGGTAAGATTTCGACTCGAGTTAAGCTTGGCAAGTCCGAAGTCGAGAATCTTCGCTTGTCCCCGACTGGTGATGAAGATATTGGCCGGCTTGATGTCACGATGAACAATACCGCGGCTGTGGGCAGCGTCAAGTGCATCGGCAATCTGAATGCTAAGCTCCAACAACTCGTCTATCTTGAGCGGACGGTTCTCGACCTTGTGCTTCAGCGTTTGACCATCCAGAAACTCCATCGCGATAAATGCTTGCGCATCTTGCTCGCCGACGTCGTAGATGGTGCAGATGTTGGGATGATTGAGGGCGGAGGCGGCCTGTGCCTCTCGACGGAAGCGACTCAGAGATTGCGGATCGCGCGCCACTTCGTCAGGCAGGAACTTCAAAGCGACGAACCGGTGCAGGCGAGTGTCCTCGGCCTTGTAAACTACGCCCATGCCGCCACCACCGAGCTTCTCGATGATGCGGTAGTGCGAGATGGTCTGGTCGATCACAATGACTTGCGTCGGCTTGCGGGCCGCATCATCTTACGGACGCGGCATGCGCTAGTCAACGGATTCCCGCGATCCTGGATGAATCGTCGGTCAACCTCAGCTTACCGTGTTAGGTAAGAGCAGCCCGTCCGGGAAGAACCAACAATTTGCTCGTTTCCGACACCGAACCAATTTTCATCCGGTTGGTGGCATAATACAGAGCCATGTCCGCGCTTCGTCTCGCATCGCTCTGCGCTCTGTTCTTCGTTGGCTCTCACTTGCGGGCAGGTGACGTTGCCAGCCTCCAAACGCTTCGCTACACGATCCTGAGCAATGACCGGAAGGCCGGAACAGAAGTGGACGTCTACAGTCCCGGCCGTCACATCGACTCCACGTTCGAGTTTAACGATCGTGGCCGGGGTCCGAATATCGCGGCGCATTACATACTGGCCGCGGATGGGTCGCCACAGCGCACGGACATAACCGGCAACGACTACTTGAAGGCTCCCGTTGACGAACATTTCTCCGTTGAAGCCGGCGTTGGCCATTGGAGAAGTGCTTCCGAGGACGGACAGGCTGCCACGCCGGGGTTCTACGTCAGCAACAACGGACCAGCAGCGGAGTTGGCTCTGCTAGTGAGTGCACTGTTAAATGCGAAAGACGCTGCCGTCAGACTGTTCCCCGCCGGCGAGGCTAGACTGGAACGAATGGCGGAATTGACCGTCGAGAGCCACGGACAAAAACTGCACGTGACCGAGTTTGCGATCACGGGACTTTCCTTCGAGCCGCAGACTGTATGGCTCGATGATGATCAGCATTTTTTTGGATCTCCGGGCAAGTGGTTCGCTTTCCTCCGAGAAGGATGGGAGGATACGAACGATCAGCTCTATGCCCTAGACCGCAAAGCTCGGGACGAACGCTACGCTCGACTGGCACATGAATTGGCCCGGCGTCCGAATCATCCGGTGGTAGTGGAGCATGTGCGCCTGTTTGATTCGGAGCAGGCTACCATTCGGGAAGACCAGACGGTTGTCATTCAAGGTGAACGCATAACGAGGGCCGGCCCATTTGCGGCTGTCGGTGTTCCGAAGGATGCTGAGATCGTTGATGGAACCGGCAAAACGCTGGTACCCGGCCTCTTCGATATGCATGCTCATGCCCAGGCTGGAGATGGAATCATGAACATCGCCAGCGGCGTAACTACCGTTCGCGATATGGGCAATGACATTGACGAACTCCGGCATTTGCAAGACCGATGGGAGAACGGTACTGCGATCGGCCCTAGAGTCTGGAAAGCAGGCTTCATTGATGGGCACGGCCCATTCCAGGCTCCTACAGGTCTATACGCCGATACGGCGGAAGAGGCGCAGGCTGCAGTCAATCGTTATGCCGACCTAGGCTACATCCAGATCAAGCTTTACAGCTCACTGAATCCTGAGTTCGTACCCGGAATCGTGAAGACTGCCCACGCCCGTGGATTGCGCGTGAGTGGGCACATTCCAAACGGCATGATCGCAAGCCAGTTCGTGGAAGACGGCGCCGACGAAATACAACACATCAACTTCATTTTCCTGAACTTCCTCGCCGATAAAGTGAAGGACACCCGCACCCCCGAGCGGTTTACCGCCGTGGGCTCCTACGCCGCGAAGCTCGACCTGCAGTCAAAAGAGGTCAATGATTTCATCGCCCTCCTGTTAAACCATCACACCACCGTGGATGTGACATTGGGGACTTTTGAGGGAATGTTCACGGGGCGCCCGGGAAAGATTTCTCCGGATTACGCTCCCGTAGTGAACCGGTTGCCCGCTCAAGTTCAGCGCGCCGCCTACACCGGAGGGCTCACGGTGACGGCGGAGAACGATCAACTTTATAAGGACTCCTATCGGGCGATGTTACGGATGACCAAGCGAATGTATGAGGCCGGCATACCGATTCTCGCGGGAACAGATGCGCCTGGAACGTCCGGAATCATGTTGCATCGCGAATTGGAGTTGGAAGTCGAAGCGGGGATCCCGCCGGCTAAAGCCTTGCAAATTGCTACGTTCAACGCCGCTCGGCTTCTGAAGCAAGACAAAGATTTGGGCTCGATTGCGCCAGGAAAACGCGCTGACCTCGTCCTGGTGGACGGAAATCCCGCCGAGCACATCAGCGACATTCGCCGCTGCCGACTGGTGATGAAAAACGGCGTGCTCTACAATAGCGCCGACCTTTATAGTGCTGCTGGCATCAAGCCAGCCGACTAGCCGGATCTCCCCCAGTCAATCTCAGACTCGAGAGACCGGATTCCGCCGTTCTCCAGTGTGCCAGATTGCACGATTGCGAATGTGTCGCCCCGTGCACAACTCTTGGTTGAGGCTTTTCATCGCTTGTCTCTGTTGCGAGTCATTCCTGAGTCAACTCGAACATTTAGGGTTCGTTTGTCACCATCACCCGCTTGCCGTCAATCTCCTTTGATCCGACTATGGTGGTTTCAAAACGTATTGAGGTCTTCTTCATTTCCAATCTCTCGGGGACCGGCTTGCGTATGCCCAACCACTCGATGACGGAGCGGTTGGACCGACAACATTTCCCTTTCGGTTTCTTCCACCGTCTTGAAAATCGCCGCTTCAGCGTTCTTGAGTGCGGAAAGGATGTTCACGGCCACTTTTCTCGATGAGTTTGTTTCCCCAGAAAGCCAGCCGGGACACGCGGTTTCACGTGCCGATTGTTCAGGTTTCTGGTCCGACGGCGCGCTTTTCTTAAGTCCGTTTGTTGTCCGATCACGGGCAAACCTTCCCCAATTCGGAAGATTCGCCGACCATCCACCAAATAACCTGCAATACGATTTCCCGGCCTCCAATTCGCCTGTGCCCCAGGGAGGTGAGTCCTTCGGAATTGGCTCATTCCAACGGTAGTAGTCGAAC
>JBAUXO010000294.1:0-4088 GCA_049584315.1 Candidatus Sulfotelmatobacter sp.
CAATCATGTTCTCGCGCAAGTCCTGCTACTTCTTCGTGCGTCCCAAGCGGAATCTTCTCGAACTCTGCGTTTTCCTCGGTCGCACGCTAAAGGCTCCTCAAGTGCGACGAAGCGACCCCGCATCGAAGTCCAAGGTGTATCACATCATTCACATCAAGCACCGCGATGAAGTCGAGGCACCGATTACTGACTGGCTTCGGGAAGCCTACGAGCTTTCTGACGTGCTGTCGCAGCCGTCATATAGGATTGGCAAAGCAGCACGAGGTGCTCTCGGACTTTGCGAAACATTGATGGCGAGGCTCCAGCCTCCAGGGCCGACCGCATCGCCCCCGATATTGCTGAGAGCATCATGTCGATGGCGAACCTGTCGGGCGACAGCATCAGATCCGAGGCGGTCAGAAGCATCGACTCTACTGCCTTTCGCAAACGTTGCCCGGCTTGCTTCACCAATGCCGGACCACCCACGTCCGGTGCAACTTTGTATAGGGCTACGGAAATATCTGCGCGCTGCATCTTCACGTCGACGTAGGCTTCGACTACCTGCCTGATCATTTCGGACATCGGCTTGTGGCGCGCATCCTCACATGCGACCTCTACTGCTCGCGCGACCTTGTCCATATGATCCTCGAACACCGCAAACAGAAGCGCCCGCTTGTTTGGATAATACTGGTACAGCGTTCCGACAGAGACGCCGGCCCGCTCGGCGACGCGCGTGGTCGTCAGTCGGTCCTCCCCGTGGGTGAGCAAAACCTGAATAGTCGCTTCAGAAACCGCCTCAACCGTGACTGTTGACCTCGCTTGAACGGGCGTCTTTCTTGGCTCAAATGCAGTTATCGTGTTTGTTGACATAATGCGAACTCCAAATCTGAAGAATCCTTCATCCAATGCTCTTAGATGCACAAGAAAGTCAGGAGGAACCGAATGCTCCAAGGAACTGAGCTTGCCGGCAGCTTCACACTCTCCGGCACTTCGATGACCGTGAACCGCATGGGCTATGGCGCGATGCAACTCGCCGGGCGGGACGGCGACAAGCTTGTATGGGGACCTCCCCGGGACGTCGAAGAAGCGATCGCTGTTCTGCGAGAGGCCCTCACGAACGGCGTAAACCATATCGACACAGCTGATTTTTATGGTCCTCACGTCACGAATCAGATCATAAAAAAAGCGATTTTCCCCTATCCCACCGACCTGGTGATCGTGACCAAAGTCAGCGCCCGCCGCGGTGAGGATGGGTCATGGATTCCGGCTTTCTCACGTGAGGAGCTGACTGCGCAGGTGCACGACAATCTCCGTAACTTGGGTCTGGATGTGTTGGATGTTGTCAACCTGCGCAGCATGTTTAGCATTCACGAGCCGGCCGAGGGTTCGATCGAGGCCCCACTCACCGTCCTCGCCGAACTCCAACAGAAAGGCCTGATCCGGCATATCGGGCTCAGTAACGTCACGTCTGCTCAAGTTGGCGAAGCGCGGAGGATTGTCCCGATTGTCTGCGTGCAAAATCATTACAACCTCGTGCAACGAGCGGACGATGCTCTCATCGACGACCTTGCCCGCGACGGTATTGCGTACGTGCCGTTCTTTCCGCTCGGCGGATTCACGCCACTGCAATCAGCAGAGTTGTCTGATATCGCCGCGAGCATCGGCGCTACGCCGATGCAGGTTGCACTGGCGTGGCTTCTGCAGCGCTCGCCCAACATTCTGCTGATTCCGGGAACATCTTCTCGCAAGCATCTTCACGAGAATCTCCAGGCAGCACAGCTGCAGATTCCCTCTGAAGTGCTTGCCAAACTTAACTCAATCGGCAAACCAGAAAAGGAGCCTTAATATGCGTGTTTTTGTTACGGGTGCAACAGGTTTTATAGGTACTTCGGTAGCGAAAGAACTGATCGCTGCCGGACATAAAGTCCTAGGCTTGGCTCGTTCCGATGTGGGATCGAAATCCTTAGCCGCTCTTGGCGCCGACGTTCATCGCGGCTCGTTGGAGGACCTCGACAGCTTGCATAAGGGAGCCGGTGCTTCGGATGCCGTTATTCATTTGGGCTTTGTTCACGACTTCTCAAAATTCCAGGAGAACTGCGAGATCGACAAACGTGCGATCGAAGCCCTGGGTTCCGTGCTTGCCGGTTCTGATCGGCCCCTCTTAGTCACATCGGGGCTAGCCGGATTGGCAGCACCGGGTCAGATTACAACGGAAGACCATGAGATACCGCCGGACTTCCCATTCCCGCGTGTTTCGGAACAGACGGCTCTTGCTTTGGCAGCCAAGGGCGTCAACGCTTCGGTCATGCGTCTTCCCCAGGTTCACAACACGATTAAGCAGGGCCTCGTTACTTATTTAATCGCGGTGGCCCGGGATAAAGGCGTTTCCGCTTATGTGGGGGAAGGACACAACCGCTGGGCAGCAGCTCATGTTCTGGATGTTGCACATCTCTACAGGCTCGCACTGGAAAAGCATGAGACGGGCGCGAAGTATCACGCGGTGGCCGAAGAAGGCGTGGCTGTTCGGGATATCGCAGAAGCAATTAGTAAAAGATTGAAGGTGCCGGTGGTTTCTCTATCTCCGGAAGAAGCGCAGGCTCACTTTGGGTGGTTAAGCGTATTCGCCGGCAGCGATCTTGCCGCCTCCAGTGCGCAAACACGGAAGAAACTTGGTTGGAACCCGACGGGACCCGGCCTGATTGCAGATCTTGAGCGCATGCGGTACCCCGAGGTCCTGACCACAGTCGCATCTTGAGCGGCAGGCGTTGCCTATAAAAGGAGGACGATATGCAACACAAACGCATCGCCTTGGTCACCGGGGCCAACCAAGGAGTCGGACTGCAGGTTGCAAAAGAACTCGTGGCGAACGGCGTCACTGTGCTGGTCGGGTCGCGCAACTTCGAGCATAGCGAGGCTGCGGCCAAAGAGATTGGGCTGGGTGCCATCGCGCTCCAACTGGACGTGAGGGATCGGGTCTCGATCGCTACCGCGGCGGAACGCATCCGCAAGGAGTTCGGCCGCCTCGACCTGCTCGTTAACAACGCAGCGATCTCGAACACGAGGAAGGGCAGCTTGTCGCTCCAGGAGTACAGGAAGATAACCCTCCCGAGCAACGCATCCCTCGACGAAATTCGGGCGGTGTGGGAAACCAACGTATTCGGCGTTCTCGCCGTCTATCAGGCGATGCTGCCGCTCCTCCGCGAATCGTTGGCCGCCCGAATCGTCAACGTGTCGAGCGGAGTTGGCTCGCTGACGACGAACGCCGACCCCTCCCACCCCTACCACGCGTCGTATAGCCCGGTGTATCCGGCATCCAAGGCGGCTCTCAACGCGATAACTCTAGCCATGATGATCGAGCTAGAGTCGACCGGCATCAAGATCAACCTTGTCTCGCCCGGATTCACCAAGACGAACCTCAACGGATATGCGGGCACTGAGTCTGTCGAGGATGGTTCCCGCGAGGTGGTGCGCGTTGCACTTCTTGGCCCGGATGGCCCTACAAGTACATTCACGCGCTGGGAAAACGCAACGATTCCGTGGTGACGGGCAACCGGTAACTTCTCCGAGATGTCAGAAGCACAGGAATGAGCGACTCATGGAAATCATCTCCGATGAACGGATTGAAAACGGATCCATCTTCGTAAGTCGGCATCTCGTCAGGAAATCAAACACTGAAGAGGTGCGCGTTTTTCTCGGGACCTATCCGCAATTCTTGCATTCATCGATTTGAAGGAGAGCCATGAACCCTCGACCACTCTTGCACCTAGAAGGTGCCGCAGTATTGATCGTCAGCCTCCTCTCATACCATTGGAGCCAGGGCAGTTGGCTCCAATTTGCCTTGCTGTTTCTTCTGCCGGACCTCTCGATGCTCGGCTACGCCGCCAATATTAGGGTGGGAGCGATCACGTACAATGCCGTCCACACCTACGTGGGGCCATTGGTGTTGGCTGGTTACTCGTTCGCGTCGAATCGCCCTGCGATTGCATTTGCGTCCAAATTCGGCGTTTGACAATATTCCCACATTGAAAACGTTGGGCATAGCCTGAGTCTGAACCTGGACACGCGTCTGCGATTCGGCCCCGGTCGAAGTAAGTGCTTCTCGCCATTTC
>JBAUXO010000295.1:0-10147 GCA_049584315.1 Candidatus Sulfotelmatobacter sp.
GTCACGGCAAGGCCGAGGGCGACTGCCAAGGTCATCCGTCCGTCGCCTGCGAGCGCCCCAGCAGCAATCAGAAACAGAACTGCCGGTACGGGCAACCACATTTGGCGCGCGAACACGGAAGCGAACAAAACTGAGTAACCGTGCTTCAAAAGAAGATGGACGATGGCATTCATAGCACTACCTCCCGCCCAGCCTCGGTTTTCGCATAATCCTTGTACTGTTTGCCCAGAGGCTGCGGCGAGTTCGTGCTCTTGCCGGTTTGGTTAAGCGACGCTCCCAAACGTCGCGCCAGTCCGTTCGACATTCACCTCCACACTTAAACGCATTGGTACGTCCGCCCATCCGTCCGCCGCATTCGGGGCAAACCCAGTTAAGAATGTCGGAAACGATCTGTTCTGTTGCTGGCAACAATGGGTGCGGCACCTGTAATCTCCCGGTTGGACTCGACTTTTCTAATTCGTCACTCACCAGACCCATACCAGAGGCAATCGAAGGACCAAAGCGAGGTGCTAACGGCTATGTCTCGTAAATCGGTGATCTTAAATGGAAGAGAGATAGATCTGGAGCGGGATGGTGTCGGGAAATCTCGAGGGCGATCTCGACACTTGTCGACGATTAGTGACAGACGGTTAAGAATACAGGTCGAAGTTCAGGGAAAAAGCAAAAGTCCACGTTGGAGCGTATGCAGGAGGAATGCTTGATAAAGGCTTCACAATACTCTCTGCCGGTCGATCCCGAGCCTCTTCAGAGATCCTGACGAATTGCTGGAGATCGTTCTGGAACTCATCCGGGTGCTAAAACGCGAAGAGCAAGTCCGGCGTGCTTTCAGGGCGGCCACGAGAGCGAACAAGGTTTCTGGCTCACTCATAATGTGAAGAGGTGAGAATTTAGCACGCCGCAGTTACATCAGGCGTTCGATAACCGCGGAAGCATCCCCAGCGCTCGCTTCAGGAACCGCTCCTACCGCTCCAAACCCTCCAACGCGCTAGACAGCGGTAACCGCGCCTTCTTGTCGAGATTTGAATTAAGGAGCCTGGGGAAGAATTCCGAAGCTGTCGGCAAACGAAAGCCTCGCGCTCTATTCCGCCGGCTTTTCCGGGTGAGTGTCCCAGCCACTTCCGGCTCCATCTTGTTTGGAATATCCAGGGGCACGGCGGCTCAAGAGTAGGGCACCCACCTCAGGATCTGGAATCTACTCACCTAACGAAGATTGTGATGTTGTGGCTTTTATGACCGGTAGCGAGGGACCAACCTCGTGGATGAACTGCTCGAAATCCGTGGCAATAGTGCCGAGCGGGCGATCGGTTATGGCGAGCAGTGCCCGGGTTTGCCACGGGCATGTTGACCGACGGAATCATGCTATTCGAAACCTGAACCAGCAACCCACGGCTGAAGACGGGGTCAGTCTTATGTCTAGGTGTGCGCGATTGGCGATCCGCGCGCAAAATCATGCACCGACCGCAAATTCTCTCGCATCGAAATGCGTTAGGAGGAAATCTTATGAAAGCTGCAGTCGTTCCCGCTGTCAGGAGTACGTGGCAGATCAAGGATGTTCCGCAACCCCAACCCGGACCGAATCAGGTGCTGGTGAAAATGCATGCGAGCGGCATCTGCTACACCGACGTACATCTGACGCTCGGACACTTTCCCGGACCATTTCCCCGAATCCTAGGCCACGAGCCAGTGGGCGAGATCGTTGCCGTGGCCCCCGACGTCACGACGCGGAAGGTGGGCGACCGCGTGGGTACCGCCTGGATTCAATCCACCTGCGGACGCTGCGAATGGTGCCAGCGTGGTCGCAGAATGTTCTGTCCTTACATGAAGGGCACAGGAATTGAGGCACAAGGCGGGCACGCCGAGTACATGCTGATGAATGCGGACGCAACCTATCTGATTCCCGACAAGGTTTCCTACGAGCAAGCAGCGCCGATCTTCTGCGCGGGCTACACGGTCTATAGCGGGCTGCGCTGGGCCGACCCCCAGCCGCACGAGCGCGTGGCCGTACTTGGAATCGGCGGCCTCGGACACCTGGCAGTGCAGTACGCGAAGGCAGCGGGCTTTGAGACCATCGCCGTTTCCCACTCCCCTGACAAAGACAAGTTGATCCATGAGCTCGGCGCGGATGAAATTGTCCGTGACGGAAAGACCCTTGCCGCAGCGGGCGGTGCCGACATCATCCTCAGCACTTCCAATTCGACGAAGTCCATGGTGGACAGCATTCAGGGATTACGGCCAGATGGCCGGCTGATCGCTATGGGCGCGGACGCGGAGCCACTTTCCGTCTCGCTGGTGGATCTCATCATGAAGCGCATCCGTATCATCGGCAGTCAGCAGAACGGCCCCGAATATCTCTACGAGGCTCTTGATTTCGTGGCGCAAGGGAAAGTCAAAACGATCGTCGAAACTTACCCATTGGCGGAGGCCCCCAAGGCCTATGAGTGCGTTGCGGAGGGCAGGGCCCGGTTCCGCGCCGTCCTCACAATGTAATCGGAGATCCGAGCAGTCACCGCCGGCTCGGGCGGATCAAACGGGCAACCCTTCCACAATCCGATAAGGGAATGGTTGAGGACGATTTGTTGAGGATGCAAAATTGAATGTTGACGCGCTCAAAGCGCTCTTTAGCATGAGGAGCGTAAGGCGAGATTTTCATATCC
Organism: Candidatus Sulfotelmatobacter sp.; assembly: GCA_049584315.1. Taxonomy (GTDB): domain Bacteria; phylum Acidobacteriota; class Terriglobia; order Terriglobales; family Acidobacteriaceae; genus Sulfotelmatobacter. The sequence continues at coordinate 2,655 of JBAUXO010000295.1, forward strand.
GCTCGACGCAATTTACAGCGGTGGACGTACGGGGGTCGGATCAAGAACAATGGTGAATATAAACAGACTGTCTAACAAAGTGGCAAGGGTGACGGGCGCGTCCAAAGGCATAGGCGGTGGGATTGCAACGGCCCTGGGAGCTGCGGGGGCGCGCGTGGCCGTGAACTATTCCTCGGACCGGGAAGGCGCCGAGCGCGTTGCTCAGGCGATCAAGCGGTTGGCGCCGACGGCGGTAGCATCATACCCCAGCTCCATTGCGGGCTCGCATCCGTGGCGGGACCCGGCTGTACGCTTCCACGAAAGGCGCCATCGATATACGGACAAAGGGATAGGCGCGCGAACTTGCGCCGCGCAAGATCCGGGTGAACGCCATCGCTCCCGGTCATACAGAAGCCGAAGGCAACTTAGCGGCGGGAGCCTCTGAGGGTGGTGCCGGCGCCGTTTTGGCGGAGACGCCGCTCGGTCGGCTCGGTCGCGTCACTGATGTCGCCCGGCTGGCAGTGTTCCTAGGGTTCGGACGAATCAGCCAGGATCACCGGGGAGGTCATTCGTGCAGCTGGCGGTCTTGTGGTAGCTACCTGAGTGCAATATCCTGACCTCGCAATAACGCAGTCAGGGCTGTACAGAAAGGAGAATCCTATGCAAATTCAATATGACTACTCCCTCGAAATAGTCTTTAGCGGTCGTGGCAGGACAAAGAGATTCTTCCCGCGGCGTGGTGTCACTTTACGTCGTGGCGGAACTTTGTTGCAATCGATGTTTACGTCCGCAGGTGTACCGGCGATTGGAGCCAGGTTCACGACGAAGGCGCTCAGATCCTCGCAAATATAGCGAATATACGCGTGCCGGTCATCGCGGCTATCGAAGGACGAGCCCATGTCCACTCAGAATATGCGTTGCTGGCCAACGTGATTGTCGCCGGCGAGGGTGCGACCTTCCACGATGTCCCGCACTTCGCGGAGGCATTGTGCCAGGCGACGGAATCTTCACTACGTGGAGCTATCGCGCCGGAGGGGGACGAGCGGAGGCGTTCCTGCTGAATCCCCAGCCGCTCCCGGCGCAAACCGCGCACGAATGGAGAGTGATTGCAGAGGTTGTGCCGAACGGTAAGGCGCTGCCCCGAGCACAAGAATTGGCCAAGTTGTACTTGAAGGCTCCCGAAGTGACCCGCAGCAATACGCGCGTACATTTCATTCAACCGTTGAAAGAGCGTATTGTCCCAGAAGTCGGCTATGGACTATCGCTCGAGGGAGCGTCAGCGGCCGACCTGGTGAAATCAACGAGAGCCCAGAATGAATCTGTCGCTCAGAAAGGAAAAGTCGCATGAAGCGTACCAAAAGCACCTCATCCGCTCAGGTACTCAAGAAGACGCAGCCAGAAGAATTTGATCTGGTGATTCTCGGGGGTGGCACGGGCTCGACCATCGCTGCCTGGACTTTTGCGGGCGAAGGCAAGCGAGTCGCAGTCGTCGAGCGCAAATACATCGGGGGGTCATGTCCGAACATCGCGTGCTTGCCGAGCAAGAACATCATCCACAGCGCGAAAGTCGCGTCGTACTTTCGCCGAGGCAAGGAATTCGGCATCACACACGACGGCTTTGCCATCAACATGGCGGGGGTGCGCGAGCTCAAGCGCAGGATGGTGCGTGGCCTGAACGACATGTATATGGAAAATTACCGGAACACGGGAGCCGAGTTCATATTGGGAACCGGCCGGTTCCTGGCTCCGCGAACAGTGGAAGTCACCCTGGCCGATGGCACCACACGTCAACTGCGGGGTGCAAATGTAATCGTTAGTACGGGCACGCGTGCCGCGCTGGAGACAATTCCTGGCCTTGCGGAAGCGCAGCCGCTGACGCATATCGAGGCTCTTGAACTCGATGAAATTCCCGAACACTTGCTTGTTGTCGGTGGGGGCTACGTCGGAGTGGAGTTGTCCCAGGCGATGCGCCGCTTCGGCAGCAAGGTGACGATGGTTGATCGCAACGGACGGTTGATGTCCAAAGAAGACGCGGACGTATGCGAGTCTCTCCGCAGCCTGCTCGCAGATGAAGGCATCGACATTCTTCTGAATGCACGAATCCAGCAAGTGTCGGGCAAATCTGGCGACTCGGTAAGTGTCGCCGTCGAGCAGAATGGAATTGAGAGAGTCCTCAAGGGCAGTCATGTATTGGTCGCCACAGGCCGCAATCCGAACACCGAAGGACTCAGGCCGGAGCTCACCGGGGTTGAGCTCACCGACCGGGGATACATCAAGGTCAACGAGCGGCTGCAGACCACTGCGCCCGGCGTCTGGGCGATCGGTGAGGTCGCCGGTAGCCCGCAGTTCACGCACATCAGCATCGACGATTTCCGCGTAGTCCATGCCAATTTAACCGGCGGCAACCGTGTGACCACGGGCAGGCAAGTCCCATATTGTCTGTTTACCGACCCCGAACTTGCTCGTATCGGCCTGAGTGAAACAGAAGCGCAGGCTCAAGGGATAGCGTATCGCCTGTTTAAGGTCCCGATGGAAACCAACCTGCGTGCACGCACGCTTTCGGAGACGCGCGGGTTTGTGAAGGCCCTTGTGGAGATTGATAGCGATCGCATCCTGGGGTTCACGGCCTTTGCTGTCGGCGCGGGGGAGACCCTGGCCGCCGTCCAGATTGCGATGATCGCAAGGCTGCCCTACACCGCGCTGCGCGATGCGGTCCTGACTCACCCAACACTGGTCGAAGGTCTCATATCCCTGTTCTCATCCGCGGCGACTGCGCACCGGGTTGTCGAGACAACAGGAACCCAGATCTCCGCCGCATGAGGTGTTGCAAGCAACGCCGGAGAGAATGACGATGGGAGATCCCAAAATCCAACGCTCATGTCCAAGTACACTACTTGAATTGTGATATTGCTCGCAATATCATCGCCAGCTTCTTATGTTCTCGATACTGACGCGGCACTTGCTGCACTGCGGAGTGACAGAGGCGCTTCTTGCCAGTTTTGGCTGGCTGCTTTAATCGGCAGTTTGAATTGTTGCTTTCCATTCCGCTCATACTTGAGTCCTTGTTCGTCATAGGAACGGTGGTCGGAGCGTTAAAGCTTGTTCAGTCCATCCAGGGCCGCAACTTTATAGGCCTCAGCGAGTGTCGGATAATTGAAAACCGTATCGCGGAAGTATTCCAGCGTGCCACCCAGGGCGAGCACGGCCTGGCCGATGTGCACAATTTCGGCGGCCCGGTCGCCAATCACGTGCACTCCCAGCAGCTTAAGATTCTCGGGGTCGAAGAGAAGTTTCAATAGGCCCTGTTCATCCCCCAGCATCTGGCCTTTCGCTAACTCGGCGTAGCGCGCCAGGCCAACTTCATAGGGAATCTTCCCCTGCGTGAGTTGTTCTTCGGTATGCCCCACCATGGAGATTTCGGGGATGGTATAGACGCCATAAGGAATGAGGGTGGGAATCATTTTGCCCCCTGTTCCAAACATGTGGCAACTGGCGAGGCGGCCTTGCTCCATTGAGGTGCTCGCGAGCGCCGGAAAACCGATGACGTCTCCGGCCGCATAGATATGGTCAACGCTGGTTTGAAAATGCTCGTTGACCGCCATCTTGCCCCGGCTGTCGGACTTCAATCCCGCGGCCTCGATGTTCAACTGATCGCTATTGGCTTGTCGGCCAATGGTGTAGAGAAGACCCTGCCCATGAACATTCTTGCCGCTCTCCAGTTTGGCGAAAACTCGATCCCGCTCCGCATCGTATCCCACCGAAACCACCTTCTCACCCAGACGAAAAACGGTTCCCAGTTGGCGCAGCTGAAAACACAGGCTCTCCACGATCTCGCGGTCCACGAAGTCCATGAGGACCGGCCGCTGATCGAGTAGCGTGACCTTCACTCCCAGGGCGGCGAACATCGACGCAAACCCCATCCCGATAATGCCCGCGCCGACGACCAAAAGGTCTCGCGGGACCTCCTCCAGACAATGGACCTCATCGGAATCGAAGATGCGTTTCCCGTCTATGGGAATATTTGCGCTATGCGCTGGACGTGTGCCACAGGCAATCAGGATGTGATGCCCCCGCAGAAGCTGCGATCCCTCTTCTGCCTTAACCTCGACCGTGTGCGGGTCCAGGAAACGGGCATCGCCCTCAAACGTCGTAACCTGGTTGCGGCGAAGCTGCGCCTTGATGACTTCAATCTCGCGCGCCATCACAGCCTGTGCCCGAAAAACCAGGTCAGACATGGCAATTCGATCTTTGAGGACGTAGGTGCGGCCGTAGAAACTGCGCTGCCGAAAGCCACTCAGATAGAGCACAGCTTCACGCAAGGTCTTGCTAGGGATGGTTCCGGTGTGCACACAGACGCCGCCAATCGTCCTCTTGCGGTCGATGATTGCGACCTTCTTGCGCAATTTGGCGGCGCAGATCGCTGCCTTTTGGCCCGCCGGCCCACTCCCAATCACTACCAGGTCGTATTCGTTGGCTTCCATAGTTTTGCAGGTCCAGGAAACTCCAAGGATGGGTACTCGACTCGCAGAAAAGGCTTCAGTCTGTTGTGCGGTCAGGGAAAAACTATCACTACTTTTTCCCTAAGAGAAGTGGATTGCAAGCTGTAACAATCTATTCACAGTCTCGCGGTACGATGGCTGGCATTTGGGAGGAGTCCCTTGCCCACATCGCGAATCCGCCTGGATGATCCTCGCAACTATTTCAATCGCCACGAATCCTGGCTGGACTTCAATCGGCGCGTGCTCGAGGAGGCTCAGGACGAAGGCAATCCGTTGCTCGAGAGAGTTAAGTTTCTGGCCATCACCGCCAGCAATCTCGACGAATTCGTTGAAGTGCGCGTAGCCGGATTGCTGCAACAGGCGGAACACGGAAATCAACTTTCCGGTCCCGACGGACTCTCGCCTGAAGAGCAGTTGCAGCGTCTCGCCCGTGAACTGCATGCCTTTGTGACCAGCCAATACGAATGTTGGAACCAGAAGCTCGTGCCAGCCCTTGTCCGCGAGGGTATCCGCATTTTGCCGGTGGCGCACCTCGATCGTGCCGGCGGAGACGCGATGGACCTCTTTTTTGTGCGACAGGTTGATCCCCTTCTCACTCCTGTCACCATCGATCCTTCGCACCCGTTTCCTCACGTAATTAACAAAGCCTTGTGCGTGGGGTTCCATCTACGCCATCGTTCGAAGGCAAGCACAACCTACCTGGGCGTGGTTACGGTGCCCCGTAAGATTGCTCGTCTGGTGAGGGTTCCCAGCAAACGAGACGGCATCGATTACATCTTTTTGCATGACCTGATCGAGACTCACACTCGCAATCTCTACAAAGGATACGACGTCATCTCCTCGGGTGCGTTTCGCGCCACTCGGAACAGCAACCTGTATCTCCACGAAGAAGAATCGCGCAGTCTGCTCGAGTTGGTGGACACGCAGTTGCACAGCCGGCGCCGAGGCGATGTGGTTCGGCTGGAAATTGAGGCCTCGGCAGCCACGGAGATCGTCGAACCACTGTCGCGGCAATTCGGTATGCGGCCATGGCAGATATTCAAGACTTCGGGCCCGGTTAACCTTTCGCGCGTGTTCTCCCTGGCGGAACAGACGCCTCGGAATGACTTGAAATTTCAGCCTTTCACGGCGAAGAGCATGAGCTTTGCGCCGAAAGTATCGAACATCTTCGAGCAGATCCGAAAACAAGACATCCTGCTTCATCACCCCTACGATTCTTACGAAGCGGTCGTAGGTTTTATCGAGTCCGCCGCGCGAGATCCGCATGTGCTCTCCATTAAGCAAACGCTCTACCGGACCAACGAAAACTCTCCGATTGTGGGAGCCCTCATGGAGGCCGCTCAGAACAAGGAAGTAACCGTAGTGGTCGAGTTAAAAGCCCGCTTTGATGAGGCTTCCAACATTCGCTGGGCGCGGTCGCTGGAGGAGGCGGGCGTCCAGGTATTTCATGGGCTCGTAGGTTTGAAAACCCATTGCAAGCTGGCTTTGCTCGCCCGGCAAGACTCAGATGGAGAGATACGGCAATACGCCCACCTCGGGACGGGCAACTATAATCCCTCCACGGCGCACTTTTATTCTGACCTGAGCCTGCTGACCTGCGAACCGGAAATGACGTCCGCAGCGCACGCGGTTTTCAACTTTCTTACCGCCCGCTCAGAACAGGAAAACTACAAACCGTTCTTGGTCGCGCCGGTAGACCTAGCCAGGAACTGCATCGAATTAATTGATCGCGAGGCCAATCACGCCCGACGCAAGCGGCCGGCCCGGATCATCGCCAAAGTGAATGCATTGCTGGACCAGCCCGTCATCGAGGCGCTCTACCGAGCTTCGCGTGCTGGGGTCGAGATCGATCTCATTATTCGTGGCGCCTGCGCGTTGCGCCCCAACGTGAGAGGCCTCAGCCACAGGATTCGGGTGCGTAGCATCGTCGGAAGATTCCTCGAGCACAGCCGCATTTTCTATTTCGAGAATGGCGGCGAGCCTGACATTTATCTGGGCAGCGCCGATTGGATGCCGCGAAACTTATACGAGCGGGTTGAGGTCATGTTTCCCGTCAAGAACCCGGTTTTGCGCGAGCGCTTGTCGGGCGAAATTCTTCAGAGCTACCTAAATGATACGAGAAAGGCGCGCATCCTGCGCCAGGATGGGAGTTATACCCGCACTTACCAGGAGAGCGCCAACAAATCTGACAACGGGAGTCGCTTTCACGCGCAGGACTTCTTCATCGCACGGGCTGAGGGCAGAAGTACAGCGAACTCAGCTTCGACGCAGTACTTGCCCGTCGAACTCGCGAGTCACGAGCCAGAGCTCGCGGTCGTCGCCTGACTCTTTTCCTCCTGAAGAAAGTATCGGGGAAGGGGAGGGGCTCAAATCCCAACGATTCCCGGTGTTCACGAGCTAACTGGAGCCTGTCCGGGCCACAAGTCCCAGCGTTAAGTCGGCTTCGAGGAGATCTCCCCGAAGCCCGTTTGGGGACTCAACTCATCTCCTGTCGCTCGCAAAAGCCGATAGCGCTCTATTACGGTCGCCGCTCTTTCACCACCTGTGCCGTTTCCTCTCTTCTTCGTCAGCTGATTAGCGTCGGCGAGGGAGTCCTTTTGCCGAGGCCTCGGATCCAGGTGGTTCACGGAACGGTTCCACAGAAATGCGCTCGTAACACACTTCCAGCACCGTCAGGTATTCTGTGCCGCCCGGCGCTTGGAGAACTACGCTGTCACCCGCTGCCGACTTCATCAACGCGCGCCCCAGAGGTGAAACCCAACTGATGTGGTTGCGGTTGAGATCGACCTCGTCGGTGCCTACGATGCTCACCACTCGCTCCGCTCCCGCGGCATTGGCATAGCGCACGGTCGCCCCGAAGAATGCCCTCGTCTCCGGCTGCCCCGCTCTCGGAGCTTCCGGGTCCACCACTTCCGCGACTTCGATTCGCTTCGCGAGAAAGCGAATCCGCCCATCGATCTGCCGCAGCCGCCGCTTGCCGTACTGATAGTCGGCGTTTTCACTGCGATCGCCGTT
>JBAUXO010000296.1:0-8130 GCA_049584315.1 Candidatus Sulfotelmatobacter sp.
GTTGCTACTTTCGGCTCACCCAGACGGCCTGGTCGTCACCGAAATTCAGGACGAACTGGAGATTCCCAATTCCACCCTGTCCCACCACCTTGAAAAACTCAAAGGCGAGGACTTAGTCCGCGTTCAGCGCGAAAGCACGTTCCTCCGATACACCGCCAACACGGACGCACTTCAGGAGTTGCTTCAGTTCCTGTACGCGGAGTGCTGCACTCGTAACAAGGCCGTCAAGCCCGAACAGATCGTTCGACTTTGCAAATAGGGAGAATTCATGAGCACCGCAGACATCAAGGAAGTGGTTAAAGAGAAGTATGGACAGGCCGCGTTGCGCGTGAAGACTGGCGGCAGTTCTTGTTGCGGAGCGACTGCCAGCAGCGGGTGCTGTGATCCGATCACGTCGAATTTATACGACGCGACGCAAGCAGGTCAGATTCCCGAATAGGCGATGCTTGCCTCGCTCGGCTGCGGGAATCCGACTGCTCTGGCCAAGCTGAATCAGGGTCAGATTGTTTTAGACCTCGGCTCCGGTGGCGGCATAGACGTCTTGCTTTCCGCGAAGCGAGTGGGCCCGACCGGGAAAGCCTACGGACTTGATATGACGGATGAGATGCTCGCGCTGGCGAACGAGAACAAGCGCAAGGCCGCAGTTGAAAACGTCGAGTTCCTGAAGGGCGAAATTGAGAACATCCCGCTGCCCGACAACTCTGTGGACGTGGTCATTTCCAACTGCGTGATCAATCTATCCTCGGATAAGGACGCGGTTTTGCGAGAAGCCTTCCGCGTGCTCAAGCCTGGCGGACGGTTCGCTGTGTCGGACGTAGTCACTCGCGGCGAGATGCTGCCGGAGGTTCGGAAGAGCCTTCTGCTTTGGGTTGGCTGCGTAGCGGGATCATTAGAAGAGAACGACTACCGCACCAAGCTCGCCGCCGCAGGATTTGAGCAGATAGACCTTGAACCAACCCGCGTTTACAACGTGGATGACGCCCGCGAATTTCTAGCGGGCCAGAACATTGACGTTGACGCGATCGCGCCGCAAGTGGATGGCAGGATCATGAGTGCTTTCGTGCGCGCCGTCAAGCCACAGCAATAGGAGACTAGATGGAAGGCGGATACAACGTGCTGTTCCTGTGCACGGGCAACTCTGCCCGATCCATCATGGCCGAAGCCATCATGAATTACAAAGGCCGACCCACTTTCACGGCCTACAGCGCGGGTAGCCATCCGTCGGGCATAGTCCGACGGGAAGCAATTGCCCAGCTAGAAAGTGCTCATCTAAGCGCCAGCAACCTTCGAAGCAAGAGTTGGGAAGAATTTTCTAAGCCGGATGCGCCGAAACTCGACTTCGTGTTTACAGTCTGTGACAACACTGCCAAAGAAGTCTGTCCGATTTGGCCCGGTCAGCCTATGACGGCTCATTGGGGAGTTGCGGACCCAGCCGCGGTGCGAGGGACAGAGAAGGAAATTGAACGGGCATACCGTGATGCCTTTCTGACTCTAGAGCGCCGGATCCGCCTCTTCCTCTGTCTCCCTCTCGCAACCATCGACAAGCTGGCGATAAAGAAAGAGATCGACAAGATCGGGCATCAATGAAATTCAACCTGCGTGCCAGATTGACGGCTGAGTTCGTAGGCAGCGCATTCCTCGTTGCCGCTGTGGTTGGCTCCGGCATCATGGGCGAACGGCTGTCAGGAGGCAATGTCACCATTGCGTTGCTGGCGAACTCGATTGCAACGGGCGCCACTTTAGTGGCTCTCATTCTGACCTTCGGCCCGATTTCCGGCGCACACCTTAAACCCGGCTGTCACGGTTGCCGACGCAATTGAGCACGGTATCGCTTGGCCGGATGCACTCGCCTACATCGCCGTGCAATGTGCTGGGGGAGTTGCTGGAGCGATCATCGCGCACCTAATGTTCGGCCTGCGCTGGTATTCCGTCTCGACCCATTCTCGACACGGATGGTCGTTGGTTCTCAGCGAGTTCGTGGCTACCTTCGGACTGCTGTCGGTTATCTGGGGGTGTTCGCGACTGCGCTCGGGAACTGTGCCTTTCGCTGTTGCGAGCTATATTACCGCCGGCTATTGGTTCACTGCGTCAACCTCTTTTGCTAACCCAGCAGTAACAATAGCCCGCTCGTTGTCTGACACCTTTGCCGGGATTCGACCATCGGACGTTCCGTTGTTTATCGTGGCACAGATCGCGGGTGCCTTATGTGCGACCCTCTTGTTTCGCTGGCTGGTCCCGAACTTATCGGCATATGCAGGCCAGGTCGTTGTGCCTCATATCTCTGCTCTCGATTCGGTGTAAGAGTCACCATATTCCACTCCGGTTTCGCGGCAAGATCTCAAGAAGGCAACAAAGTGTTCGTCGCGAGTGTGCCGCAATGACTGGGACTTCTTGAGAATCCACCTCGCTCAATTGGCGGTTGTACGATCATTGTACGGAAGGTTTTACTGCTTGCAAACAATTGATATTAAAGGAGATAGTGGTGGAGGCGACGGGAGTCGAACTATCCGCCGCGTTGACGACACGTAAGTTATTGATTCTCGGAACTGCCACAACGGCGAAGAAGACCCCATTGCCCGATCCATTGTAAGTTCATTGTACGAAAATGCCTTTGCTCTGACGACCCAAGGACGCACACAGCGAGCATAAGACAGCGATTGAACGAGTCGCGAAATGTTCCAGCCGCGAGATCACCGTCCGGGCGACAACCGCCGACTCCAGGGTACGATTTGGCGGCTGGGAATTGAGGAATCCTGGTATCGTTTCTAAGTTTCGAAGAGCAGCGTTGGAAGAAAATCGCGCGGGAATGGCCGGAGACCAAGCATCTGTCAAACGATAAAGAAGGGGGTTGTGCAATGGGTTTTGTGCCGATTCGGATGGACGAGTTCATCAAGCTGCATCGGAAGAGCAATCCTGGCGAGCGGCCCGATGAATTCATAAGTCTTCTTCGCCGGAGTGTGGCAGATGCGCGTGACGGCGTTCGGTGTCACTGCGGGGCACCCATCTGGGCGATCGGCTCGGCCGTGGTAGGAAACGCTTGTTTCACCTGCATAACTGGCGAGGCTGATCCTTCATCGGACTATGAAATCGATGAGGTGCTTAAGGACCGGGGAGGTGAAACGCTCGTCGCGCAAGGTTTTGTGGATGATCAATCAAGCAAAGTCTTCCGATCGCGCAGAGGGCGTAAAACGACCAAGCCCAATCCGAAGATGCAAGGGTGATCGATACTCCGGGGCGCCACCGCGCGCCTGATGCCTAGGTAGACATCGCAACGCGGGCTGACGAATGAGCCCGAAGACGCTAGCCAAGATCGACAAGTACTAACACCACTTGGACGCTAGCTTGCCGCTGTGTTCTCGGAATTAGCGGCTCCAAATAGCCGGGACCCATCGCCATCCGACTCCCATGTTCGATGCTAAACAAGGTCGAGCGCCATCATGAGAGCCTCATTCAGATGGGTGACCTTAGAGCTCGAAAGGGACCCAATGAAATTCGTAAGATCGGCCTTACGAAGGCTCACAAGGTTGTCACACATGATCCAGCTTGAGTGCTTCAATCCTTCTTCTGGCCCAATCGGGACCTGAGTTGATAGTCCTTCACCATGGGTGAAGACCGGTGCACATATTACTGTCGAAAATTTAGACTCAATAAGCACCTGTCGGCTCACAACGACAAATGTCCGGTGCGACTTTGGATCACCCCCGGGCTTGTGCACACGATAAAGCTCTCCGCGCTTCACACTCGACTCCCGGTAGTCATTCCACAGATGCTTGGTACCCCATTACATCCGCCGCCTCGGCATTGAGTTGATCGGCAGCATGGTTGATTCGTTCCAAATCACGGGCCTGTACGGCTGCCCGCTCACGCTCAAGCAAATATCTGCGGAGCACGCTTTCGATGAAGGCCGACCGGGAATGGTTCGATCCAGCTAAGCGATCGATTCTGGCCAAGACTTCCCCAGATAGTGTGATAGATGTCTTCGCTTTCATACTACTAATATACCACCCAGGAAGAATTCATGCGAGTATGTGGGATCCGGGCGAATCGGCGATTTTGCATTGGCGTCTGGTCGAGAGGGCTGGCGGGGATATCAGATGAGCCCAAGTGTCGGCAGTCTCTGGTGATGGGCGACAATCAGGAAGATACAGGCTCGATCTTGGAGGACACGCCCGTTTATCGCACACACCCAGGTAGTGATGGCCCACCACGAGCCGGAATGAGTTGCGGCACCGCTCAGTTTCCGGTCCGGATCAGACGAGCCTATAATCCGAAATGGACGAGCCATCAATCCGAATTAGACGGAGCCTCCACCCGGCATGGACGATACCGATCACGCGCTTTTTCCTCGCTTTTCCGGCGAACTGGTGGCCACCGCGCTCAAGGACACGCCGGTGGTCATGGTCACGGGCCTGGTCAGTGCGGCAAGACAAACACTGGTCCGCGATTTGGTCTCGGGCAAACGCGAATTCATCACCATGGACGACGACACGGTGCTGGCTGCGGCCCGCAGCGATCCAACTGGCTTAGTGCGTGCGCTCGATCGAACCACCATTGACGAAGTGCAACGAGTGCCCGACCTCCTCCGGGCCATCAAGAGGTCAGTGGATGAAGATCGCCGCGCGGGCCGGTTTCTGTTGACCGGCTCAGCCAATATCCTGACTCTACCTCAGGTCTCAGAGAGTCTAGCTGCCCGCATGGAGGTCGTGAGCCTTCTACCCCTCTCGCGGGCTGAAATCCGAGGCAAGAAGCCGGGTTTCCTCAAAGCCGCGTTCGACAGCAGGGTTTCGCGAAGAATCGAAAATACCGCTCCACGCCAGTTTCACGATCCAGAAAATCGAAAACAGACTCCGTCGGTATTTCGGGTGAACTTTCAGAAGGCGGCCGCTCTCCTGAACCATTATCCCGACAAGGCCGAGATGCACCTATAATCGGCCTAGTTTTGGCGTCGAGGAGGGAATCGATGTTGCATGAGCAACTGACGCGTTTCGCGGCCATCCTCACCATTGCGTTTGTATTCATCGTCGAACTCTCCGCTTCCGGAGGGGACCCAGATCAGCCAGCGGTGGACAAGCTCTTCGCCGCTTACAACAAGGCAACTTCTCCTGGCTGTTCCCTTGGTGTGATACGTGACGGGAACTTCATTTACCGCAAAGCTTACGGCATGGGCAGTCTCGAACTTGGGGTTCCCCTTTCGCCTGAATCGGTTTTTTACATGGCATCGGTTTCGAAGCAATTTACGGCTGCCGCCGTCGTGCTGGCAGCCGAACAAGGATTTCTTTCGTTGGACGACGACGTCCGCAAATACATCCCAGAACTCCCCGACTACGGGCACGTCATCACGCTGCGGCAAATGCTACATCATACAAGTGGCCTCCGAGATTTCGAGACCTTGGTCTATCTTTCCGGTCATCAAATTTCGGACCCTCATTCCAAAGATGAAATGATCCAACTCGTCGCCCGGCAGAAGGGCCTCAACAACATACCTGGAGACGAGTGGATTTACAGTAATACCAACTATTTCTTGCTGGGGGAGGTTGTGAGGAGCGCGACCAAGAGGTCCCTCGCTGAATTTTCAGCCGAGAGTATTTTTAAGCCGTTAGGAATGGAACATACTCGGTTTTACGACGATCACACTTTAGTGGTGCCGGGCCGTGTGCCTGCCTACGAACCCGGAAGCGATGGCAAGTTTCTCGTGGATTGGTCGACAAGCTTTGATCTCGTCGGACCCGGTGGGCTCATGAGCAGCGTCGACGATCTGCTTTTTTGGGATAGGAACTTCTACGAGAATAGGCTGGGAACAAAATCATTCCTCAAAGAGATGCACACACGCGGTGTGCTAAACAATGGTGCGGCGACCGACTACGCTTTTGGCTTGGAATTGGGAACGTATCGTGGTTTGCCAATCGTGGAACATAGCGGCGGGCTTTTTGGATACGGAACTGAAATCCTGCGTTTCCCGAATCAACGGTTCACGGTCGTCTGCCTCTGCAACTTGTCGAGCGCAGGCGACTCGGTAACAGACCTCGCACGCAAGGTCGCAGATATTTACCTTGAGAAGACTCTAGGCGGTGAGACCGGCGCAATCCACTCCCCCAGCAATAGAAAATTCCCTGATCCAAGTCTCTTTGCCGGCAAGTATCTCGATCCGCAGAAGCACTTTGTCTATTCGTTTACCGTTTCGGGAGGCAGCTTGATGGCGTGGGGCGCGAGCCTTCCGCGAGTGGGGCCCAATCGATTCAAAGATCTGGGTACGGGCACTATTACGTTTGACAGCTCAGCTGGCGGTATGCAAGCCACGCTAATAACGGATGGCGAGACATTTTTTGCAGGCAAGAGAGTTGAAGCGCCAAATCTCGGCGATGCCGATCTAGCTGCCTACATCGGACAATATAGAAGTGCGGAACTCGATGTGACATACAATTTGTCCACCAACCAGGGAAACCTAATGGCTCAGAACAATCACAGCAGTTGGAATCCGCCGCTAAAGCTAATTCCAGTCGCACAGGACGAATTCGAGACTGGGGAGTTTAGTATCGTATTTCGCCGAGATGCCAATCAACGTGTTTCCGGGTTGAGCGTGTTCACGATCCGGGCTCGCAATGTCAGTTTCGAGAAGGTCAACTGAGCGCTGCGCCGCGACGCGGCGCAGTATCAACTCTGACCAGCGCGCTCCTCAGAATAACGCTGACGACGAACCGAGCATCGTTTCAGGACCTATCGTCGGCTACTCCGAACAACCCATCGCGCGACCTCGACAACGATTTAAGCGACCGAATCACTCTAACTGTTCGCCCAGCTACCTGCATAGCTCCATTGATCGCTTCACCAAATTGTCGCACTCCCTGATTCTCCGGTCCCCAATTGCTCCGGAGCCCATCAAAATAGGGCCAAACGATCTAAGAGGGCCAGTGCAGAGCATCGTCGATCGGCACGGGTTACACGCGTACTGCCGGTTGCGCTTAATAGCTCAGAGTGGAGGGCGCTAGAAGCCTCTGCCGAAGTCGTCCGGGTTTTAACGGCGGGAGTAACGAAGGGAAGATCGATCAGTGCCTATCCGGCGGTTGGACCCGAAGTGACCATAGCGGGACGGGAACCTGGTAACGGCCGCCGCTTGGTCTGCGCATCCGGTTTGGCTCGCGAAGTTTCTGCAAGTGCTTGAGCGCAGCGTTGCTGAAAAAGCTGCGGGCGTATGACCGGCCGCAAGAACGAGGGTTTATTGGCCGACAGATGGCGGCACCGGGCTTCGATCCTGAGACTGACGTTGGTGCCAGTAAGGATAAGGGACAGCCGATTTGCTGGCCTCATCCAGTTTCGCCACTTGCACCGGCGTCAACCGCCACCCCTCCGCTCCGATGTTCTGCATCAGTTGTTCTTCATTGCGCGCCCCAATGACCAGGGTTGAAACCGTAGGCTTGCGCAGCAGCCAGTTGAGCGCAATTTGCGCCACGGTCTTGCCCGTTTCCTGTGCGACGGCATCGATGGCGTCGACAACTCGGTGGAGATAATCGTCGGGAACCGGGGGCCCGCCATCCGCGGTTTTAGGCAGACGGCTTACCTGCGGCAACGGCTGCCCACGCCGGATTTTGCCGGTCAATCGTGCCCATCCCAACGGACTCCAGACCAACGCCCCCACGTTCTGGTCGAGCGCGAGCGGCATGAGTTCATACTCGTAGTCACGGCCCACCAGAGAGTAGTAAACCTGATGCCCGACATATTTCGCCCAGCCATACTTCTCCGATATGGAAAGCGACTTCATTAAATGCCAGCCAGAGAAGTTCGAGCAGGCGATGTAGCGGACCTTGCCGCTGTGCACCAAATCATTGAGGGTGTACAGCACCTCCTCGACAGGCGTCAGCGCATCGAAGGCGTGCATATGGTAAATGTCGATGTAATCAGTGCCCAGCCGCTTCAGGCTGCCCTCGCATGCCTGGATCAGGTGATAGCGGGACGACCCGACGTCATTCGGACCTTTGCCGAAGGGGAAGGTCGCCTTGGTCGAGATCAATAGTTCGTGCCGTCTTCCCTGAATGGCTTGTCCGAAGATCTCCTCCGACAAGCCGTTGGAGTAGACATCCGAGGTGTCGAAGACATTGATGCCGGCGTCAAGACAAAGGCCAACAAGTCTTTTTC
>JBAUXO010000297.1:0-2174 GCA_049584315.1 Candidatus Sulfotelmatobacter sp.
CCGTAGAAGAGCACTTGCCCAAGAAGCAACCAGTTGTAGGGGAATTTCCCGCGCAGGCCGATATTGGCAGCGAGCGCGATGAGCATGAACACTGGCACCAACAGCCGCCCGGTCTTGTGGGAGAGCAAGCAGAACAGGACAAACGGCCGAGGCGGCCAGATCAGACTCTTGATCTCCCGCAGTTGCTCGATGTTTCCGGCGGTGATCCGCACTCGGCGGGAGAATCCTTCCATCTCATGGGCTTCCTCATAAGCCACGGCAGCAGGTTCGTACGCTACACGATAGCCGCGCTCGAGGATGCGCATGGGGATCATGAAGTCGTCGTTAATCGTGCCTGGGGAGGGAAATGGATACAGCACTCGGCGGATGGCATACAGAGATCCATGCGCGCCCGTGAATGCACCGAGCTTGGCCTCTTGTACCTTCAGGAACGTTTCGTACTTCCAATAGAGATCCTCTTGCGATCCGAGCCGGGATTGATCCTTCTTCAACAGGCGGTAAACACCGCTGGCCGCGCCGACTCGAGGATCGCTGAAGCTTTGAACAAGGGTGCGGACGGAGTCGGCAGCCAGCATGCTGGAGGCGTCGGAAAAGGCCACGATCTCCCCGCGCAATTCCCGTACGGCGTCGTTGAGAACGGCCATCTTGCCACGATTTTCCTCGAAGTGGAGAAGGCGAATTCGTCCGCCAGGGTCGCCTTGGGCGAAAGAGCGGACGATCTCCGCGGTGGCGTCCTTTGACCCGTCAGATGCGATGACGACTTCCAGTTTGTCGACCGGGTAATCGATCACGAGACTATTGCGGATTTTGTCTGCCATAACCGCGGCTTCGTTGTATGCGGCCACGAGCAGGGAAACGGAGGGCGCAACCGACTGCTTGCCAAGCGAAGAGGGAACGACCACTTGCAGTCCCCACAGGAGGAGGGGGTAACCGAGGTAAACATAGACAGCGAATGCGGCTGAGATCCAGAACAGGAGCTTGGCCATCTTCTTAGACTGCGGTGGACCGGACGCAGTGCAATTGCCCCAGTATCTCTCGCGAGTCCACGCGGAAGCCGGCACGTTGCAAATAGTCTTCTACCTGGGCCAAGTGCCAGAAATAGACCGGGCAGCCAGCCGCTTTCAGCCGCACTTTACGAATTGCAGCCCGTAGAGTTGAGGCACGGGGCCAAGCAGACAGGAAGGTCGTTTTGGTAAGCCGGCGGATGACCTGCAATCTCGGCAACGGGTCTGCGACGTAGTCCCAAAATCCGATGGCGATCACCAGGTCAAACTGTTCGTCCGTCTTCCAGTCCAGCACATCGCTCAGAACAAATTGGCATCGATCCGCGACTCCCTCTTTGTCGGCCAGTTGCGCGCCCAGTTTCAGCATCTCCGGCGCAAAGTCGACGCCGGTAACCTGTGCGCCTCGTTTGGCCAGGCTGGTGACAAAGCGCCCGGATCCGCACCCGATATCGCATATCTTCATCCCAGACGCGTCGCCCGCCTGGCTGATCACCCATTCGAAACGCTGGTAGATGTCGCGGCGCAGCCAGCGGTCCAAGCCGCGCGCAATCGGGTTCTTGTTGCCCGTGTAGATGGCATCGAACTCATCGGCGATGTTGTTCCAGTATTCCGCTATCTGCTGGGTTTCATCAGTTCTTGTGTTGGTTCCAGGCATAGAAGTCGAAATCCTTGGCCGTGTCGGCGAGCCCGCTTTCTCGGAAACTCGTGTACTTTCCTTCTTGCAGCACGCTCTGGAGGCGCTCAAACGTCCGTGACAGATTAGTGTAATGGCGAAGACGAGAACTCAGACGCCCCGGCAAGCGCGGCTGATCGGGGTCGATTTCCCAGGGATGGATGTAGATCACGATGGGCAGCCCCTCTTCTTGCACACGCTTCAATCCAAGCCGCGTATACAGCCGCGGCAGCAAGCGAAGATAACCGCCGCCACCCACTGGTAGGTTTTGTCCGGCCAGGCGAAACGTGGTGATGGGAAACTCCGTCATCGGGCCGGAAGGCGTCTGAAAACGGAACGGAGCGCGCGGCGCGCCCGGCATTCCGTAGCGGTCGTGATGGATGGGGAAAATACTGGAGTCGTAGGAAAATCCCAGTTCGGTCAGGATCTCAAGCGCCCATACGGAACGATCAGTCATAGAGTAAGTTGGTGCGCGATACCCATATACCGGTTGGCCG
>JBAUXO010000298.1:0-23790 GCA_049584315.1 Candidatus Sulfotelmatobacter sp.
CGCGCCATCTATGCGTGGCTTGCAAGCTGGAACGATACGCCCAAGCCGTTCGCCTGGAAGGCCACTGCTGACGTGATCCTAGACAAGGTGCGCCGTTGTAAAGAATTGGCTGGGACAGCACACTAGAGGCGGGAATCGATGTCTCTATAGCTGCCTGCCTGGGGCTTCCCACCCCACTTCAACAAAACCAGCTTCTTCCAGTAAACTGCTTGCCAACGAGGATTCACCTTCTTGCATAAATTCCGAACCGGTTTGCGCCGTATCGTCTTCATATTTTTCCTGATCTTAATTGCCGGATTGGCGACTGCGCAGACTGTTTCTGCGGAGTTGGCGGGTGGCCTGAAATGGCGCTTGATCGGGCCGTTCCGTGGCGGCCGGGTAGTGGCCGTAGCCGGGGTTCCCGGCGACTCCACTACTTTTTACTTTGGCGCGGTCAATGGCGGCATCTGGAAAACTACCGACGCAGGCACTGTCTGGACGCCAATCTTCGACAGCCAGCCTGTAGCCTCCATCGGCGCGATTGCCGTGGCGCCATCCGATCCTCAGACCATCTACGCCGGAACCGGAGAGTCCGACATCCGTTCGGATCTGTCTTCCGGTAACGGCGTTTACAAATCGGTGGATGGTGGTTCCACCTGGACCCACACAGGCCTGGAGGATACACGTCAGATCAGCCGGATCGTAGTTGATCCGCAAGATCGTAACGTCGTGTATGTCGGGGCGCTTGGCCACGCCTATGGTCCGAATGAACAACGTGGTGTCTATAAATCCGTGGATGGCGGAGCGCACTGGATCAAGGTTCTCGATCAGGGAGCCGAAATTGGGGTTTCGGATCTGGCGATCTGCTCGGGCACCTCGCAACTCTTGTTTGCCGGCACATGGAATACGCGTCGACCTCCCTGGAGCACCTACGCTCCCATCGATGGACCCGGCGGCGGAATCTACCGATCACGCGACGCGGGCAAGACATGGTCTCGCCTCGGCGGCAACGGGTTACCTGACGGCGATTGGGGACGCATCGGGGTCGAGGTCGCAGCGGATGGCAAGCGCGTCTATGCCCTGATTCCGTCGAAAAAATCGGGGCTATATCGCTCCGACGACGGGGGCGACAGCTGGATTCTCGAGAACGTCGACCCTCGTCTTACCAGTCGCGCCTGGTACTTCAGCTCCATCACCATCGACCCCCACAATCCCAACGTGATCTACGTCCCGAACGTCGCGCTTTACCGGTCCGAGGACGGAGGAAAGACAGTCTCGATCGTTCGCGGTGCGCCGGGCGGAGACGATTACCACCAGATTTGGGTCGATCCCAGAAACTCTTCCAGCCTGGTTCTTGGAACCGATCAAGGAACGACGATCAGTCTGGACCGCGGCCGTACCTGGAGCACGTGGTACAACCAGCCCACCGCGCAGCTCTATCACGTGATTACCGATAACCAGTTTCCTTACGTCGTCTATGGCACGCAACAAGATAGCGGAAGCGCTGCGATCCTAAGCCGCACCGATCATGGTCAGATCACCCCACGAGATTGGTTTCCTGCGGGCGGAAGCGAGAGCGGATACATGGCGCCCGACCCGAAGCATCCGAACATTGTCTATCTGAGTGGTACTTACGGTAGCGTGGACCGCTTCAATACACGCACGGGCCTGAGCCAGGATATAACCCCGTGGCCGGCGCTTTCCTTCGGATCCGAGATCAGTCGACGGAAATACAGAGATCCCTGGACCCCGGTTCTGCTGTTTTCCCCGGCGGACTCGAGTACGCTTTATTTCGGTACGCAATATGTGATGAAAACCGTCGATGGCGGTCTGCACTGGGAGACCATCAGCCCTGATCTCACCGGGTCCGCGCAACAGCCGGGAGAGAAAGCGCAGGGGCCGACGACGGTTGAGAACGCGAAACAACGAGGTTACGGCGTAGTGTTCACGATTGCGCCGTCGGCTCTCAACCGCGATCTGATCTGGGCGGGAAGCGACACCGGTTTAATTCACCTCACGCGCGATGGCGGGAAAACCTGGAAAGATGTCACGCCGAAAGGCCTCACGGCCTGGAGCAAGATCTCGTCCATCGAAGCTTCACGCTTTGATCCGGCGGTCGCTTATGCAGCTGTGGATCGCAGCCGGCTGGATGATCGCACGCCTTATCTCTATCGCACGCGCGACTATGGGTCGAGTTGGCAACTGACTACCGACGGCATCCCGCCCAACTCTTTCTCGCGCAGCATTCACGAAGACACCGAGAAAAAGAATCTGCTTTTCGCCGGAACCGAACTCGGAGTTTACGTATCCTTCGACGCCGGCGACCACTGGCAATCCTTGCAGCTCAATCTGCCAGTCACTTCCGTTCGCGATCTCGCCATTCACGGCGACGATCTGATTATTGCCACCCACGGCCGCTCCTTCTGGATTCTCGACAACATCACGCCTCTGCGGCAGGTGTCCGAGGTCGGGAAGGCGAATCCGTTCTGGCTCTACCATCCCGCCGAGGCGTACCGCATTGATAACGATTCGTTCGTGGGCACACCGCTTCCACCGGAGGAGCCGACGGCCGAAAACCCTCCCCCTGGTGCAGTGATTGATTATTTTCTCAGGTCTCCGGCCCGCAAGGTCACGCTGGAAGTTTTCGACGCGCAACAGAAGATTGTGCGGAAATTCTCGTCGCCGGATCAGAGTTCGCAAGCGGAACGCCGGGAAAAACATCTATCACTTCCGATCGCTGAGCGTTGGTTCCCCCAGCCTGAGGTCCTCGAGAAAACTCCTGGAGTTCACCGCTTCGTGTGGAATCTTACGTGGGGAAGTTCCGGCGGGCCCAGCATGGATGAGGAGTCTGAATACCGCAATCCCAGCGGGCCCAAGGTTGCGCCTGGAATCTACACGGTCCGACTCACGGTTGATGGAGAAACGCAGAATCGCACGCTGAAGGTCGTCATGGATCCGCGCTCACCCGCAACTCCTGAGATCCTTCAGCGGCAGACGGAACTGGGTCAGCAGATGTTTCTTGCGACGCTGGAAGCACGGCGCGCGCTCGCCGAGATCGGTTCAGTTCAGAAGCAACTGTCAGACGTTGAGCAGAAGCTTAGCGAAACGAATGCGGCGCTGAAGTCGGTTCTCACGGGGACTCAATCGGAGATCGCAGAGATTCTTGCGAAGAAAGAGCCTGAGACCGCGGGCGGCCTGCAAAGCGCCTACACCGATTTGGCCTCCGCCCTGCATGTGGTCGAAGGCGGAGATCGCGCCGTTCCCTCGCAAGCGATTGCCGTGTATGAGGAGTCCAGTCAGCGCATTAAAGCCGGTATCGCAGAGTGGACGTCCTTCAAACAAAGCAAACTCCCCCCTCTCAATCAGAAATTGCGCGAAGCAAGTCTCGCTCCGGTCGCCATCTCGGAAATTGAAGGTGAAGTCCTATTCCTCATGACCCGCTAGAACTCACGCCAAAACCCTGAGTCTTCGTTCCCCACAAAATTCCCTTGACAAAGTGAACTGCGAACGGTAAGTTAACACCGTTAATGGAACACTGTTAAGTAAGGGACCGATGGTATGGGAATTAAGGAAAGACGCGAGCGCGAGAAGTCGGAGACCCGCGACAAGATCCTCGATGCGGCGCGTGAGCTGTTCGTCACTGAGGGGTATGAAGGCGTCTCGATGCGGAGGGTGGCAGAGAAGATCGAGTACTCGCCAACGGCCATTTACGTCTATTTTGCCGACAAGCAGGAGCTATTCCACGAGCTGTGTCAGCAGGATTATGCCCGCCTGGCGGAGGTCTTTCAGAGCTCAGGGATGTCGAGCGATCCGATTGAGCGGCTCCGGCAGACCGGCAGGACGTACACCGAGTTCGGCGTGCGCTATCCCAACCACTACAAGTTCATGTTCATGACGACCCATCCTCCGCACGAGCCCGACCAGGAAGACCGCGAAGTGATGGGCAATCCGGAGGTAGACGCCTACGCTTTTTTGAAGTGGGGGGTGCAACAGGCGATCGACGCCGGGCGTTTTCGCGAGGAGCTTCAGGATGCGGAGTTGATTTCGCAGACGCTCTGGGCTTCTGTACACGGTGTGATCGCGCTAAATATTGCCAAATGCTCCGATCCCTGGATCGACTGGCGTCCGCTCGAGCAACGCGCCGAAATGATGCTCGATGTGACCCTGCGTGGGCTGGTGCGCAACCCGGGCGAGGTGAAATGACATGCCTCCTCTGGCGCAGCGGAACCTGCTTCATGACAAGGTCCGGCTCGCGGTCACGCTGACCGGGATTGTGTTTGCCGTGGTGCTGATCGTGGTCGAGTTGGGATTGTTTGTCGGCTTCACGGTGACGACTTCAGGCCTGATCGACCACTCCGGCGCAGATCTGTGGATTACCTCGAAGAACGTGCCTTACGTGGAGCAAGGAGTCGCATTCAGCGAGCGCAAGCTGAATCAGGTTCGCGCCGTGTCCGGTGTCGCCGACGCGCAAAAACTCGTCGCCCACTGGACACAATGGAAGCGGCACGATGGCGGTGAAGACTCGGTACAGATTGTCGGCTTCGATGTGGATGACCCGATGGAGCGTCCATGGAACTTGGTTCAGGGCAAGGTGGAAGATTTGAAGTCCCCGGACGCAATCATCCTCGACGAACTCTATAAGAAGAAACTTGGTGTCACCGGGGTGGACGAGGTTTTTGAGATCAACGGCCATCGGGCGCGGGTGGTGGGTTTCACGCGCGGCATTCGGTCGTTCACCACTTCTCCCTACGTTTTCACGACCTTTAAGAACGCTCAGACCTATACCGGATTGCGTGAGGACCAAACCTATTTCATTTTGGTGAGACTGGCGCCGGGAGCGAATCTTGAGCAAGTGCGGCATGAGCTTCTGAAGCGAGTGAAAGACGTCGAGGTGTTCACGACCTCCGAATTTAGTCATATGACGCGCTTCTACTGGATGTTCACTACTGGCGCGGGCGTGGCCGTACTGATCGCGGCCGTGCTGGGTCTGGTCGTTGGATTTGTCGTGGTCGCACAGACGATCTATGCCACCACCATGGACCACATACGCGAATTCGGAACGCTGAAGGCGATGGGCGCCCCCAACAGCTACGTCTACAAAGTCATCATGAAGCAGGCCGCCATCAGCGCCGTAATCGGATACGTCCTGGGGATGATCGTCAGCGCATGCGTGGTGCGCGCCAGTCAGGAAGGTGGCGCCGCGATTCTGATGCCGATGCCGATGGCGGTGGGAATGTTTTTCTTGACGCTGGCCATGTGCATCGGAGCAGCGCTGGTTTCGATTAACAAGGTAACGCGCATCGATCCAGCCATGGTGTTTAGAGGCTGATCCTCGGAAGTTCAACTTGTCGTTGTGAAGGAGGGGAATGTGACTCGCGAAGCCAGAATGATGTCCGGCATCATCCTCATCACGGTGCCTACGATCCAGTACGGCGGGTATTTTCTCTTGACGTCGCTGATGAACAAGGGCAGCGGCTATATGGACAACCCGTTACGCCAGAACTTCTTTCGCGCCGGGCATGCGCACGCCGGGGTGATTGTGATTCTTTCTCTGATCTGCCAAGTGCTGGCAGACGGTGCCGCTCTCCCCACGTCGCTACTCTGGCTTGTAAGAATCGCAGTGCCGCTTGCCGCAATTCTGATTTCCTCCGGTTTCTTTTTCTCGGTGTTGCCACCCGGCGCTACTCAAGTGAACGGAGCCGTCTCTCTCATTTACGCGGGCGCGCTCGTTCTCGCGGTCGGAGTCGTCACCCTCGGGGTTGGATTGTTGCGGTCCCCGCAACCGAATTAGCGCACCGCAATTTCTCTAGGAGTGTGCCGGATGGCAATGCAACCTGCAATCGAAGTTCGCCAGCTCACCAAGACCTACGCGGAGGGCAACACGGGAACGCCCGCCCTTCGCGGGGTTGACCTCGAGGTTCATGCCGGAGAACTCCTTATGCTGATGGGACCGTCGGGAAGCGGTAAGACTACCCTGCTTTCGATCATGGGCTGCATCCTCACCGCGAGTTCCGGAAGCGTGTGGATCGCAGGAAAACAGGTTACTCATCTGGGGGAAAAACAATTGCCCGCCATCCGACTCGAACACATCGGATTCGTGTTCCAAGGATTCAATCTGTTCCCCACGCTTACCGCAGGCGAGAACGTCGAACTGATGCTCGACCTGAAAGGAGTGGCCGCGAAGTCTGCAAAAAAGCGCGCGGCCGAGTTACTGGATCAGGTTGGCCTGGGCGACAAGTACGCGAGCTTTCCAGCCGACTTGAGCGGTGGGCAGAAGCAGCGCGTTGCGATTGCCCGCGCCCTGGCGGGAGATCCTGGAATCATTCTCGCCGATGAGCCCACCGCGGCCCTCGACTCCCACACTGGCAAGAACGTGATGGAGATGATGAGCGAACTGGCGCACCAGGACAACCGCGCGGTAGTGATCGTCACGCACGATTCCCGCGTGCTGGGTTTTGCCGATCGCATCGTAAAGATCGAAGATGGAGCAATTGCCGGACCTGACGCGCCACCCCGGGATCCGGTTCCAGCGGGAATGCTCGCGCGCCGTTTTTCGCAACTAGCAATGAACGTGGCCTGATCGCGGGCCCCAACCGAATCTGCGGAGTCGTTGTCATGGCAAACATTTTTCCTCAAAGTTTTGTGAAGAACAGAACTGCTCACCTCATTGCTCTGGCGGCTTTCCTGCTGACTCTCTCCTTGGTGTTTGCCTCCCGCCACGAGCAGCGGAGCACCATCGCGATGGCGACACCAAGCAGCCAGGGCGCAGTACTGATCGCTGGCCCCGGCCGGGTAGAACCAAACACGGAAGACATCAAGATTGGCTCCGAGTTGAGCGGCCGGCTGAAATCTGTTTTCGTCGAGGAAGGAGATCCGATCCATCGCGGCCAGGTTCTCGCCGAACTGGAGAACGCCGATTACCTTGCCGAGGTCGAGTCGGCCAAGGCCAACGTAGTGGCGAAAGGTGCAATGTTGCGCAAGGTGATCAACGGCGCTCGGCGCCAGGAACGCAATGAAGCTTGGTCTTCGGTAGGCGAGGCCAAGGCGGTGATGGAGAACGCGCAATCCGAGTCGCACCGCCGGCAGGAACTTTTCACCTCAGGAGTGGTTTCGCGTGAGGAATTGGATCGCTACGGCAAGGAAGCTGACGTCGCCAAGGCAAAGTATCAAGCCGCGGTCGAGCAACAGTCGTTAGTCGATGACCGCGCCCGCGAGGAAGACCGCTCACTCGCGGAAGCCGACTTGCAGCTGGCGAAAGCCCAGCTCGAGGAAGCGCAAGCACGCTATGAGAAAACTTTTATACGCTCGCCCATCGATGGCGGCGTGCTGCGTAAGCATCATCGGAGTGGAGAAAGTGTTTCGAATTCTTCCACGGTTCCGGATCCCGTGCTGACCATTGGCGACAGGAAAATCCTCCGCGTGCGTGTGGATGTGGATGAAACCGACGTCAGCAAGGTTCACGTCGGGCAAAAAGCCTATGTCACCGCCGACGCTTTCGGAAAGCAGAAGTTCTGGGGACATATCGTACGCGTGGGCCAACAATTGGGACCAAAGAATATTCGTACCGACGAGCCTACGGAAAGAGTCGATACGAAAATTCTGGAAACGCTGGTCGAACTCGACCGCGGCGCGCAACTGCCCGACGGTCTGCGCGTGGACGCCTTCATCGTTCCCAATGCTGGCGAGGTGGCGGAGGCTAAGCCAGGGCAGTTCTGATGCTGGTCGGCGTGCGCGGGGGACGAAATCGGCGCCACAATTTGCCAAACGAACGCTCCATACAAATGCCTCCGTCCATCATCCTGTTCTCCCCCGACTCTGAGGTTCGCTGTCCACCATACTCTATCGTGAGAAATTGAGGTCAGGCTGCCTTGCTGCTCACATGGAATCCGCCAAAACTGTGATGCTCGTTCTTTTTCGAGGTAAGAATGAACTGAGCCGATGTGCCAATGGGTTTAGACGACCGCTGGCGTACTGCAAGCGTGACAAGTCGTATTCGCTCACCAGCCTTCCCCGCCTGATTGTGCAGCGTGGACTGGAAGGCGCTGCGAGGAGCGAGAATGGCACATCGAGAAGTTGAGCCCTCCAACCGGCTAAGGTCAGCACTATGCGGAGCGCCGATCGGCAGGTTCTTCCGGTTGCCTTCCGGTCAGGCTCACAACCAGTGGTGGGGCTGTCTTGATGAATACAGGACGATAAAATCGCAGGAAGCAAGCATGACACCGCACGGGCCGAAGAAGCAGCATAATTGCAGCAATCTCCCGGAGACTCTTGACTCTGGAAACATAAATTTGTGACGAACAATGGCAGTAAGGACAAGCTTTGCGCCCTATTCGAAGCACGGCTGCACTCCGGGTTGTTCCCGAGAGTCTACACCTGCTCGTTCGGAAGTACGAGGGGGCGGTTCCTGCGCAGTTAACGCGGGTTGTGCTTTTTGGATCGGCACCGATGACCATCACCGAATCTCATTTTTAATGCGGGAGAGGGGGACTAGGGTTGGGAAGTCCCATTCGCATCTCTCCGTCGCCCTTCTGGGCTGCACTATCTAGACCATCTCCTGACGGTCTCTGGGGACGACCAAACCCCTTGTTGGACGCTGGTTTCAGCGCGTCCGATGTCACCTCCCGACTGATTTTCGATATTTGGAATTGAAGACGTCACTGGGGACACGTCACTTGGAGGCACGCGCGACTCTCGACCTCCCGAAAGCCAGAATACAGAACGGTGCTTGTGGTGAAGGTCCGACCGAAAGAGTACGCTTTCCCGGATGCTCGGAGTCTGTCCTGACGCGTGGCAAAGGTACGGCGGGCGTGAGTGGATTATCGGGTACCTATGGCGCTCGACGAACCTGTTAGAGCGACTCGCACTGCTCGGGCTAGCGCTCATGTTCTTGCATACCGTTGTCGTTACCGTCCGGGTTTCTTACTGCTATTACTCGGCTCGACACGCGGAAGTGACGGATACCAACAGCCAAGCGCTCCAGCGTAATCGAAGGGAAACCCGTGCGCTAGTCATTTCCGTCAACCCATTTTCCAGTTCGGATTCTTCCAATGCCCTGGCGAACCCAATTTTCCATCATGGCGTGCCGGGCTTCATCCCGTAACTGCCGCGTCAAGCCCCTCCATCGGAAGGCCCGACACTCTGGCTAATCCTCAGCTTGCGGCCAGCAAATCACCGCCGCGTTCTTAAGGAATTGGCAATATAATTGCCGTTTTATGCTCGGAAGTACCATATCCTCCGGTTGGAAATTAGCAGGGCTCCTGATCATTGTGCTGCTCACTATCGGGGTACTGGTGCGAGGGCCGCGCCTGCTTCCTAGGTCGTCCAGCGACCAGGTGCACTTCAGCCGCGATATCCGTCCCATCCTGAATCAAAACTGCATGCACTGCCACGGCGGCGTGCGGCAAAAGAACGGGGTTTCGTTTCTGTTTCGTGACGAAGCCCTAGGCGTGGGCAAGTCCGGACGTCGTACCATCGTTCCCGGAAAACCGGACGAGTCAGAACTGATTGCTCGAGTCACCTCCACGGACCCTGAGACCCGCATGCCCTATCATGCGCCGCCTCTTCCGCCGCAGCAGATTGCCTTGCTGCGCCGCTGGATCAAGGAAGGGGCAAAGTGGGAAGATCATTGGGCCTTTGTCGGTCCGAAGCCGCAGCCCTTGCCTGCGGTCAAACGTGGCGATTGGGTTCGCCGGCCACTCGACCAGTTTATTCTTGCGCGTTTGGAGAAAGAAGGACTCGCACCGTCGCCCGAAGCTGATAAGTCTGCACTACTTCGCCGGGTTTCTCTCGACCTTACCGGACTCCCGCCTACACCAGAGGAGCAGGCGGCATTTCTGTCTGACCGCTCAGCTGATGCCTATGAAAAGCAGGTCGACCGCCTTCTGGCATCGCCCCGTTACGGCGAGCGCTGGGCCTCATTGTGGTTGGATCTGGCCCGCTATGCAGACACCAAAGGGTACGAGAAAGATATGGAGCGTCCCGGTGTTTGGCCCTATCGCGACTGGGTGATCGATGCTTTTAACAGCAACCTTCCTTACGACAAATTCGTGATCACTCAGTTAGCGGGTGATTTACTTCCTGACGCTACGTTTGACGATCAAATCGCTACTTCCTTTCACCGCCAGACCCCGGTTAATGACGAAGGCGGTACCGACGATGAGGAGTTCCGCATGGTGGCGGTGATGGACCGGTCGGCGACGACATGGTCCGTGCTGAACGGCCTGACCATCAATTGCGTGCAGTGCCACTCGCATCCCTATGATCCCATCCGCCACGCCGAATACTACAAGTCGCTTGCATTCTTCAACACCACTCAAGATGCGGACCTTCCTGAGGATACCCCTGTTCTGCGCGTTCCAAAGGACAGAACGCGCTACTCTGAGGCTTCTCAACTTCAGCGGGAGCTTGCGAAGCTGAGGCAAGCGGTGGTGTCTCAGGGTCGCTTAACCGAGGCGCAATCGCAATGGACGCCACTGCCCATCAACTCGGCCTCAGCCAGCGAGGCACTCGCGTTGCAGTGGGAAACATCGGAACTGGAGCGGCAGTTGGCCCACCTGAAAGAAAAGAGGTTGCGGCCGAAGAAGGAAGAGTCCGTGCGTACGAACTTGGTCATGGCGATTGCCGAGACCAGAAAGGCGGCTCGAACGAAGGCAGGCAAGGTGACTGCGCTCCAGATCCACGATGGAGGGATTCAAGCCGGTCCCAACGTTCCGGGTAAGGTGGTCTACGAGCTGACGGTTAAGATCGATATGCCTGTGATGACTGCACTCCGCATCGAGGTCGCGCCGGCGAATAGCGAAACTGCGCGCTATACACCTGAAGCGGGGTTCATAGTCGATCGCATCGATGCCTGGATCGTGCGGCGGGACGGCCAGGAGAAGAAAATCGCTTTTCGATACTTCGTCCCTGATTCCGAAGCGAGTCTGGAAGCTGCACTCGGCGATGCTGTCGAATCGAAACGCGAGCTCACTGCTGATCCGGGGGCGAACGGATTCCGGGCGAATCCCAATCTGTTCCGGACGCGCTGGACGGTAGGAGTTCCGGCCTCCCCCCTCGAACCCGTTCGCGGCAGCCGGCTCAAGCTCCGGCTTACGCAGACGCAGGAGATCACCGACAAACCGGCACCCCTGCGACGCGCGCGTTTGTCAGCGAGTGGTGATCTGAGCTGGCGTGACCTGGCTGACGATCTGCAATTTGTAGCCAAGCTTGCACAACTCACAAGGTTGACTCGCCAATTAGCCAAGATCCCCAGCGTTGAGCTCCCGGTCATGGCCGAGGAACCTGCTTACGACCAGCGGACAACCCTGGAGTTCGAGCGCGGTAACTTTCTCACCAAGATCGGCCCTCCACTGGACCCAGACGTCCCGGGCATATTTTCAAAGCTCCCCGCGGACGCACCCCGCAATCGCTTGACACTTGCGAAATGGTTCTTTTCTCCGGGCCAGCCGCTGACTGCGCGCACGGCGGTCAATCGCTATTGGGAGCAGCTATTCGGGACAGGAATCGTAGAAACCCTGGAGAATTTCGGCAGCGTGGGCGAGGAGCCAAGCCATCCCGAACTACTCGACTGGCTCGCACTCCATTTTCAGAACGACCTGCATTGGGACATGAAAGCGCTGTTGCGCGAATTAGTGACAAGCGGTACCTATCGTCAAAGCGCTGTGTCAACTCCCGCCCTGACGGAAAGAGATCCTCGCAACCGGCTCCTGGCACGTGGACCACAACAGAGGCTTACGGCAGAAATGATCCGCGATCAGGCTCTGCTGGCAAGTGGTTTGCTAAGCGGTACCATGGGTGGCCCTCCAGTAATGCCGCCCCAGCCGCCCGGTGTGTGGAACACTGTCTACAATGACAGCAAATGGAAGGATGCGACTGGACTAAATCGCTATCGGCGCGCGGTTTATACGTACATCAAGCGCACCAGCGGCTATCCCAGCTTCCTCACCTTCGATGCTTCGGACCATGATACGAGTCTGGCGCGGCGCATACCGACCAACACGCCACTCCAGGCATTGGTAACGTTGAACGATCCCGTGTACGAGGAAGCTTCAGAAGCTCTTGCTAAGCGAATGATGAAGGAGAAGCAGGGTCTCGACGCCAGGCTTATCTACGGCGCACGCCTGGTATTGTCCCGCGCCCCGACCGATCGCGAGCTCGCAACATTGCACTCATTCTTTGAAAAGGCTGCTGGCATGCCAGCTCTCCAGCTGGCGGCTGTGAGACCGCTAGAAAGATCCCGGGACTTGGAGGCCATGACTGCCGTGGCCAGTGTTCTCTTCAATCTTGATGCAGCTTTGACCAGGTGATCGTTATGTCAGATTCCGAAATCCGTCCGCGCGGTCCAAACGATCTGGAAATCGATGAGAGATTGCACCCCGGAGTTGAATTGGCGCTGCTGCGAGCGCGAACTCGTCGCCATTTCTTACGCACATTGGGCGGCGGCCTGGGCACGCTTTTCATGGGGACGTTGGCGGCGAAAGTTGCAAGAGCGGCAGCAGTGTCGCCCGAAGGCGAAGCCCTCGACTTCACACGCGATGCCTCAAGTCCCCTGGCAGCGCTGCCGCCGCAGTTTCCTGCAAAGGTCCAGCGGGTCATTTATCTGCACATGGCGGGGGCGCCGAGTCAGTTGGAACTCTTTGAATATAAGCCTGAATTGAAACGGTTCGATGGCCAGGACTGCCCGGCTTCGTTTCTCGCGGGAAAGCGCTTTGCTTTTATCAGCGGAGTTCCCAAACTGCTCGGATCACAATATCCATTCCATCAAACCGGGGAAAGCGGCCATTGGATCTCGGATCGCCTGCCCCATATCGAGGAACACATTGATGATCTTTGTTTCATCAAGTCCATGCGCACGGAGCAGTTCAATCACGCCCCGGCGCAACTTCTGGTGCATACCGGCAACCCGCGCCTCGGGTATCCTTCGCTCGGGTCGTGGGTCGTTTACGGACTGGGCACTGTGAACCAGAATCTGCCCGGCTTCATCGTGCTGCTCTCCGGAGGCAAGTCACCAGACGGCGGCAAGCAACTTTGGAGCTCGGGTTTTCTGCCCAGCGTTTACCAGGGCGTGCAATGCCGCTCTCACGGCGAGCCCGTGCTGTATCTGGACAACCCACCGGGTGTGACGCGGCCTTTACGCCGCGGAATGCTGGACACGATTGACGAAATCAATCGGCAGACATATGCCACGTTCGGGAATCCGGAAACCGTCACGCGCATCGCGCAGTACGAGATGGCTTTCCGGATGCAGATTGAGGCCACCGACGCTATGGATATTCGCAAGGAGCCCGATTCAGTACGCGCACAATACGGCGCGAAACCGGACGAAGCCAGCTTCGCGAACAACTGCTTGGTGGCGCGGCGCCTTGCGGAGAGGGGCGTGAGATTCATTCAGCTCTATCACTGGGGCTGGGATTCGCATGGCGCAGACGCCAAGGAGGCTCTGAACCTCGGCTTCATCGATCGTTGTCGTGAAGTAGATCAACCGACAGGGGCTTTGCTGGCCGATCTGAAGTCGCGCGGCATGCTCGAAGACACACTCGTAGTCTGGGGCGGGGAGTTTGGACGCACACCCATGCGAGAAAACCGCGGCGGTCAGGAAATGAAATATATCGGCCGGGATCATAATCCCAGCGCTTTCACATTGTGGATGGCCGGCGGCGGAATCAAACCGGGCATAACTCATGGCCAGACCGATGACATGGGATACGAGATCGTGAAAGACCCAGTCGAGATCCGCGACCTGCACGCGACGATGCTCTACCTGCTGGGCTTTGATCATCACAAGCTGAATTACAGGTTTCAGGGCCTGGAACAGAAACTGACCAGTGTGAAACCCGCCCGCGTCGTTGCGGAAATCCTGGCATGAACAATTCGAGCACACCGTCTTCCGTTTCTTTAGAGATCTGATGACTCATGACTCTGCCTAATCGACTATCCGCATCGACTGGCGTCGGACTTCTCGCGGCACCGATTTTGGTCTTGCTTGTTCTCCTGGTGTTCTTGCCGCCCGACGGTACTGAGCGCGCAGCCTGGGCGCAATTCATCGGACGCTTTCATCCGCTGGTGGTGCACCTGCCCATTGCGCTCATTCTCCTGGTGCCAGTCATGGAATTGGCGGGGCGCGACCAGCGCTTCCCCTATCTGCGCGCTTCGGCGCCCTTTGTTCTTGTTCTTGCCCTTATCGGTGGCATATGCGCATCACTCCTCGGATGGTGCCTGGGGCGAACCGGCGGTTTTTCTGGGCCGCTGGTCACGCAGCACATGTGGAGCGGAGCGGCCCTGATAACCCTGTGCTGGTTATGCTGGGTCTTGCGCGGGCGCGGTGGTCGGCTCGAGGTCATCTATTGGATCGCCCTTTGGGCTGCTGTGGGTGCCGGCGCCTGGACGGGCTATCGCGGTGGCCAGATTTCTCTTGGTGAAGATCTTCTGACTCAACATATGCCGGGGGCGCTCCGCAAACTGCTGGGAGTGCCAGCGGGCACCACCACGGACCCAACAATCGGGGGAGGCACAACCTTTTACGGCGCGCGGATACAGCCCATCCTCACCCGGAGCTGCGTGACGTGCCACAGCCGGGAGAAACGTAAGGCGGGATTGCGGTTAGACACCTACGCCGGGATCATGCGCGGAGGCAAACGTGGTGCCATCGTCAAAGCCGGCGACCTTCGGGGCAGCGATTTATTTCGCCGCATCACGCTGCCGTCGACTGACGACAACTTCATGCCCAAGGGAGGTAAGCCACCGCTTTCGCCAGACCAGGTAAAGCTCATTGAACTTTGGATTGCCGACGGAGCGTCAGGTACAGCGTCATTGGATTCCATCAAGGGTGCCCCCGCTGATGTCGAGTCGAGCGTGAGGGCTGAGGTAACCTTCGGGGTAATTGACTTGGCTGAAGTTGCGAAACGAAGGGCCGAAGTTGCTTCTACATTGGCGACGCTACAGCAGCGTTTTCCGAATGTTTTGGAATTTGAATCAAGAGGCTCCGCGGATCTTGTGGTGAACGCGCTTGTGATGGGCGACAAATTTAAAGACGATGATTTGGCGGCCTTAACTCCTCTGTCCAAGAACATTGTCATGGCAGACTTCTCGCGCACGGCCATTACCGACTGCTCTGCGCCCGTCCTCGCTGGAATGAAGCGACTGCGCACGCTTCGTCTCATGCACACCCGGATCGGCGACCTCACTGTGCGATCGCTTACTAATTTGGATCAGCTGGAATCCTTGAGCGTTTTCGACACCGCGGTGACTCCTGCCGCACTGCCGGCCTTGGCGCGATTACCCAAGTTGCAGCGCCTCTATGTCGGACAAACTGCAATCACAGCGACCGGCTCTCATGCGGTGAAAGAGAAGCTCTTGTTCTGAGTTGGCTGACATTGTACGTAGAGCGCGCCGCGGGGCGCCACCCCGGAACCGTAGCCCGGAGAGCCGCTTTGGCGAAGATTGAAAAGATCCCATCACTTCGGCAGCAGAATGTTCCCCAGCCAGGGAACCGGCAATGCGCCCTGGTCCAAGGCGCGGTCGTGGAAGTCGGCGAGCGTGAAGTCCTTACCTCTGGCGGCTTCGTAGGTGCGGCGCAGACGCCACCATTCGCTGGTGCCCACGTAATAAGTCGGTAACTGGGTAGAGCTGAGCTTGGCGCGCTGCAATTTGCCCTCGGCCTCGGCGCGGGTCTGGAAGGCGTCGTTCATCATGAACGACATGGCCTGGTCGTCCGTCATTTTCATGGTCTGCATGCGGACATCGAGGACGGTATTGCCGACGGCGCGCAGCCAGACTTTCAGGTAGCTGAGGTGGTAACGCGGATCGTTGTCGGCGAATCCCTGCAGCATCATGACCTGGGCGATGTACTCGGCCCAGCCTTCGACGTAGGCTCCGTTACCGTAGAGGCCGCGGGCGAGGCGGCGTGTTACAGGCTGGATTTCGTTGGCGTGCTCGGCCTGCACGTAGTGACCGGGCAACGCCTCGTGAATGGTCAGCCACTTCAGCACCCAGTTGTTGTACTCGCGCAGCTTCGACTCGGCCTTGTCTTCGGGTGTCTTCGGATCGATGGGCGTGACCCAGTACTGAGCCTCAGCGTTGGGATCGAGCGGCGGGGCAGAGTGGAAGCCAGCGACCGAGAAGCTGCCGCGCATGAAGGGCGGCGTGGGGATGACCTTTAGGTTGTCACGCGATTTCAGCGAGACAATCTTCTTATCGATGATGAATTGCCGGATGCCCGCCAGATCGTCTTTCACGGTCTGCAGCAGGTCGCCGCGCGTGGGGCGATCTTCGGAAATCCTCTGCAGCACCTCACTGATGACCTTGTTCTCGCGCTCCTGCGGGCTAAGGCTCGCGTGGTCGTCGTGATCAGGGAAGTACTGCTTGTGCAGGGGCAGGGCGATCTGGAGCATTTCGGCGCGCGTCTTCTTGAGTTCGCGTTCCGCATCGGCGAGAACCTGGTCGGTGGTGACTGGGGTTTCCATGACCAGGCGGAATTTTTCTGCGTAGAGCTCTTTGCCTAGGCGCCAGGTGCGATCGGTCTTGCGCTTCGCCAAATCGCCCTGAAGCCAGCGGGAGAAACTCTTTATCCCTTCGATAGCCTGGGGCGCGACCTGATCGAACTGGCCTTTCAATTTCGATCCGGCGGCAATGGCGGGGGCAATCATGTTCTGGATCAGATCGATGTTGCCGTCATTTTCCTCGATGGCTACCTTGATGAAGATGGGGTCAGCATCGACCAGCTGGCTGCGCGCCTGGTCGAGGAAGCGCGGGCTCGCGGCGATGCGGGAGAGGATGTCGCCGAGGCGGACGTCCTCGGGCGCATAGTCATCAGTGAGCGGCTGAAAGAGCGCACCGCCCAGGAGCTCCACATAGACGGTGGGGTTGTGCTTGTAATCCTGGATACGGTCCAATTCGAGCAGGCTGAGGGCGATCTGGTCGTCGATGAGCTGCCAGTCGGCGGCGTCCTCGACGCCGAGTGAGGCAAGCGGGGTCTCGGTGCGGAAGCGCTCGCGCCACTGCGCGTAGACGCGGCGCTGTTCCGCCTTGCCGGCGGCACTCACGTCGTCGAGCAGCGTATCGAGCGCGATGGTCTTGCCGGTCCTAGGGTCGACGTGCTGGTGGTACCCCGCTTGGGAGGCATTGGACGGCGAAAGCGCCAGCGTCTCGTGAATAAACTCTTCACTGAGCTTGGCGAATTTGGCGTTGGGCTCGGCGGATGAATTGGAGGTTTGTGCCATGAGAGCACTCGAGATCAGAACACAGGCTACGACGGGCAAGAATTGCATGGTGCCTCGATTCTAGCGGAGTTATCGCTCTTTCTTGATTGTTGCCCTCACCTCGAAGACTTGGTTGACCGTGACCTTCTGTTCCCGAAAGACCGGGACTTGTTCAATGAACCGTCGGAGCATCGCCCGGTTTCTGAGAACGCTAGAGATAGAAAATCGGACAGGTAACTCTCTTCGGTAACTGGGGATCGGCGATGCCAAGGTGCTACGCTAAGAGCTGAAAAAGGTACAACTATGCGGTTCGCCATGCGCTGTTACTGTGTCCTATTGTTGTTGTGCGCAGGCTTTGCCTTCTCGCAAATACAATCTTCGGAGGAGCCGAGCCTAGGCGATGTAGCAAGACAGACGCGTGAGCGGCTGCGGTTGAAATCTGCCGACATAAGCGCCAAAGCGCGACTGGTCCAAGAAACTGCCACAAATATCAGGGCACAGAAATCCTATACCTTTATCGAGCCATCCGAGGTGCTTCTGCCACTCGGAGCCTCACAACGATTTCAACTGCTAGACGCAGATGGGAACGAGTTGTCGTCCAATGAGGGCTGGACCGTTTCGGATTCGACAATGGCGGAGCTAAGCGTCGATAGTGGACATGCCGTCCTGTTAGCGAGCAAGGTCGGTAATGTCACGCTGCGGCATGAATCTGGTGCAGAAACAAAAGAGATTCGCATCCACGACGGAAAACCGCCGATGCCAGCAGAGTCGCGTTGGATCCTTCAACCACTAGATGGTGAATTCGACAACGCGTTATGGGCGAGTGGATCGTGGTTCGGCCGTATAGATGGTTCGGATGAGGAGCCTGAGCATTCGGCTGCGTATTTTTATGAAGATCGTGGCCGGCAAACCTCTCATATCCGAGCTGTCCGGGGGGATGGGTTGCAAGCATGGCAATGGCCCGCAGGAACTGAAGAAGTACCGCACATGCTCTGCGGGGACTTTTACAGTGGTGTGCTGGCTTACGTGGGCGACAAGCAAAATCGAATGCTCATTAGCATTACTGCGGGCGGGAAGGAACGCTGGCGCGCGGCCGTGCCCTGGTTTCCCGGCCGAAATGTGAATGTCGGACTTACCGGTGACGTTTTGTTGGTCGAAGAAAGCCCCGATTCTGCAGGGGTTCGTGTTGTCGTCCTCAACGGCCTCACCGGTGTCGAGAAGCTGAGTTTCGCCCTTCCTGCTTCGCGCGAAACCGTGCGCAACATGGAATTACGGAACGGCAAGGCGATGTGCTTGCCTGAAGCGGAACGCTCAACGAACCTGCCGGCATATTACAGCAATATCATGACGAATGCGATTGTATCGCCCAATGTCACCAGCCTGGCCTATTCCGAGCTTTCGGTTGTAGCGGATGGTGGCAATTGCGAGCCCGGCGCAATCCTCCCTCTGGCCCAGATTCACCTCAGCGTAGTGCAGCGTCTGATGATGTGGGATCTAACTGATGAGATGACCGCAAAGTTTTACACTGTCGAGGAACACGCCGTGGAAGGCGATGGTGCAAGCACGGTTTTCGAGGTTGCAGAACCAACCGGGGACATTATCGTTGGAGAGACCGGAACAGGAAACTTCCTGGCGGTGAGACAGGCTCATAGGCATTGGCCGGCACTGGCACCTGACAATGTCGGGTATTTCCAATACCGCGTCACCGACAGCCGAACTGTGAAATACAGATTTCCAATGAAGGTCAGCAGTCCGAAGTTGGCATCCACGATGTTACTGGGCGACAACAACGCGATCGGATATGTCACCCGAGCCAACAACCTGGTTGCATTTGACACTGATACTGCAAAAGAGCTGTGGCGGTGGAAATCCGACAATACCATATATTCGCTTGTGCTGCGCTGAAAGGCGATGCTGTCATCGTCGGCGAGGGCAAGGCTTTCGCTGTAATAAGGTCCGGAAAACTGGAAGACCACCGAGACGCCGATTTCATGTTGTTCGTCATGAAGTTCCTACCGAATGACAATCCGGAGTAGTGTTACGGCCGCACCGTTAAGTTGAAAAGTGGCGGAAGCGAGTGGGAGTCGAATCCACCTTTAAACGTAGCTTCAACAACATGCAGGTCAGCCGATGACACCTAACACCATGGAAAGCAGTGTTAGTCACGCAAACAGAGCGCAAATAGAGCGCGGATCGTTCACAAAATGCGGCTCGATGACTAACAAGTCGTTGCCGATTTCTCCACAGAGTACGCACAATCCAAAATAACAAGTGACCATGAGGCTGGCACAGCAGCCGATTGGTGGATTGGTGAAACGTTATGATGACACAAATAGAAAAATTTGCTGTCTTGTTGCGCTGGAAGCAGTCACGCGGCAAAGGGTCGACGATGAGGATCGCCGACGAGCTACGTCTGTCTAGAAAAGACGTACTAGACTACGTCATGCAACTTGAACAGCTAAGCGAGGAGCGTTCCAATGGATAGCAACGAGAGGGAACGCCAAATGAGACGATCAAAAAGGGGCCAAATCAAGTTGACAAAAGCACTCGTGAAGAATGACGGGTGTTTAGTTCCTGTCGTTGAGCCACTGCCTTGTGGCAGAGGAGTTTTGTTAGAGCTGACCGGAGCGGTCAAGTGCACGCTGTTGTTGCGCGGCTGACTGCCACACCTGTCTGAGCATGACTTGATGTTTTCGTTTGAGCGTGCTCACTCACGGCGGCAGTGGTGCTCATAGTGA
The DNA here is from genome assembly GCA_049584315.1 of Candidatus Sulfotelmatobacter sp. Classification (GTDB taxonomy): domain Bacteria; phylum Acidobacteriota; class Terriglobia; order Terriglobales; family Acidobacteriaceae; genus Sulfotelmatobacter. The sequence continues at coordinate 19,913 of JBAUXO010000298.1, forward strand.
CCGTGGTGGTGGTGGTGGTGGATCAACGGAAGACTTCACTTTATTTCAACCAGTGACTCGCTGGGTTGGAAAGAAATTCTTCCAGTGCAATGCCCTGTCCACCAACCAGCAATTGGCGTTTAGGCTTGAAGCTGCGAGCAAAGATCTCCATACCCGGTAGAGATTCTGGGCGCCCCCCGCTTTTTACTTCAATGGCAACGGTCGTTTTGCCCTGCTGCAAAGCAAAATCCACTTCGTGGTTCCGCTCACGCCAATAAGTTACGGAGATATTGCTTCCAAAACTTGAGTTGACCAGGTGTGCGCCGACGCAGGACTCTACCAGCCGTCCCCAATAATTCCCGTCGCGTCTCGCCTCGGCCAGGGATCGCTGATCCTGGGCTGTCATCAAAGCGGTGTTCAGCACTTGCAGCTTGGGACTCGACGCCCGCTGGCGGACCTGGCCGCTTGCGTGCTTGGCAAGCCCGGTCAACATGCCCGCTCCTCCGAGCAATTCAAGGTAATGAGCCAGAGTGGTGGTATTTCCCGCATCGGTAAGCTGGCCCATCATTTTCTGATAGGAAAGGATCTGACCGGAATAGGCGCAACCAAGATGGAACAGCCGGCGCAATAGGGCAGGTTTATCGACTCGCGTTAAAAGCAGGATGTCCCGCGAAATAGTCGTTTCTATGAGCGAGTCCAGGATGTAGCGCCGCCAGCGCTCCGGTTCGTCTATCAGCTCCGCGGCGCCCGGATAAGCGCCGTAAAAAATGTATTGCTCCAGGTTCCATCCGAATGCCTCGCGCATTTCCGTGAACGACCAATGGGGTACGACAATCACTTCGAAGCGTCCGGCGAGGCTTTCAGTCAGGCCGCTCTGAATCAGCAATGGAGACGAGCCAAGCAGCACTACTTTTAAGGGTATGCCGGAATGGGTATCGGCATCCCACAGCAGCTTCACGGCGCTTGACCAGTCAGCGACTTTCTGGATTTCGTCCAGTACCAGCAACGCCCCTGCTTTACGCTCCCTGGCTTGAAGCCGAGCGACGTCCCACTGCTGCTCAAGCCACGTGCGATCGCGCAAGGTTGGCTCATCGGCGGAGGCGTAGTGCGAGGATATTTTCGACGCTTCCATAACCTGCCGGACAAGTGTGGTTTTGCCGGTTTGGCGCGGACCTGCAAGCACCTGCATGAACCGGCGTTTTTCCCTGATGCGCTTCAGAAGTTCGCTATAGAGGTTCTGGCGAATCATACCAATTACTCAATATAGTGAGTAATTATACTCAGCATTCCGTGGAAAGCAAGCTACTGCGTCACGCGGATATCAGGACGACCTGAACGTATACGGTGACGTGGTGACCGATGAAATGCAGCAAGCCCACTCGAAAGTGGTCGGCCTCGCGCTTAACAGGGCGCGAGGTGACTTAAGTGCTTTGTTTTGGCGGAAGCGAGTGGGGGTCGAACCCACCGGTGACGGGGTGGACCCGCCGCCCGCCGGTTTTGAAGACCGGGACGATCACCGGACCGCATGCGCTTCCATCTTATTGAGTAATAAGCAACTTATAACCAACCCTAACGTAGCATTATTGGCACGTTTACTGGCACGTAGAATAGTTGCATGAAAAGCAATTATCAACGCAGGCACGATCTACCAAGCTAGCGGCAGCTTCTTCGTGCGCTACTTCACAAAAGTTGATGGGGTGAAGAAACGGGTATCCCATAAGCTGTGTGACCGTGACGAAGAACATTACAGCATAGACTGAGACAAAGTGCGTGAACTTGCTGACGAGCACATGGTCACCACGCGCAAGCCGAGAACGCAACCACCCTCGAACGACTTATCACCGACTATTGGAAGATGTGTACCTGCCCACGGTGAAAGCAAGGTCTCAAACCAACCACGGTTGCAGGATACCAACAAACTTGGGATCAGTTCTTGAAAGATCATTTCACCGGGCGCATCTTCCGCAAGTACGAACCGCACCACGGCAACAAGTTGCTGAACGATCTTGTTGCCCGCAGATATTGGACAGCGCACATTTGCCCATGTTCGCAGCGTTGCCGGCGGCATCTTCCCACACGCAATCAACGATGGGTTATTGACAACAAGTTGACCCGCATTGACTCGCAACTCATCGTTTGCTTCGCAGGTTTCATGGGGTTGCGGCCTAGTGAAATCGTATGTTAAACCTCAAAGCTGGCAAGCTGCGTTTGCATCAGGCGTATGTGCGAGGCAACCTTGGCACCGCCAAGACAGGTGTTGATGTGACCTGCCTGTGTTGAAAATGGTGATTGGACTTCTCAAGGCTTGGCATCAGCAGTGCGGTGAGCCGAGCGAAGATTGGAAGATTGGGTGTTTCTCAACCAAAGCGGTGATCCCATCATCCCATCATCCCATCAAACATCAGGGATTAGGTTGTTTTGGTGCTCAGACCGGCCATCGGCAAGAAGCATTGGAAATCGCTTTACGCTTTCAGACGTGGTGCGGGCACGATTCTCACCGAGTTGACCGGCAACCCCACCGCAGCGCAACAGGCTCTTTGCCAACTTGACCTGAGCACCACGATGAGGCACTACATTAAAACCAAACGTTCAGCATTCGCCCAAGGCATTCAGATGTTGGATGAGAGACTTGCACTCAGCAAATGGCAGGTGATGGGCGTTGGTGGTGACTAGCCCTTGCAGATCTAATCTTGCTTGGCCGGTGGAATAGGGGATTTGCTGCTTGCAATCACGTTTTGCAAGTAGCAATCCGTGTGGACTGCTCGACCGTTCTCGTCCGCGCATGCACCCCGCAAATCGCACGTAATTAAGCAATGGCACACATTGCAAGTCAACGGATCATGAGGTGAAGATTTAGCCTTTATGAGTTTGCGAATTGCTGTGAACAGTCTCTCAGGAGCGAGGGGACTGACTTGGTTCTCGGCTGATTCATCGCGGTTGGTTTCACTCAGGGGAACCTCAATTCCTGTTGAATGAAACTATATGCCGGCCCTCGGACATAAGTATGTTCACTTTTGGACACTTTGTTTGGGTTCTTTTGTTCTTTTTCGGGTAAAACAACGCTAACAACGCTGCACCAAACTTTAACGTGCTCGCAGCGCGGCCTCACCTAAAACCAAAATCGAAAAATCGAATAACTTATACGTTGTTGAACTTTAAAACTTTAAGAAGCGCGAGCCGCAATAACTGCAGTCATTTTGCGGGTTTCAGAAGTTCCACTACACTGTGATGGGATCGACCCAGAGGAGAAAATCTTATGCTAGTTAACGTTGAAATCCGCGAGAGATTGAGAGATTGTCTTACTGACCCCGGTCATCTGGGAACGCATGGACCGTGCGAAGATGTTGAAGGAAGCATTTGCAAACCTGTGAGGAACAACTCCCCCGTCAGGTTGCATCACCATAGCGATTGCGTGGGCGGTTGACAGGTTGTTTCAACACCACGCTGCGGATGTAGCACTCATCGTGTACGAGTTTGCCTTTGTCATCGGTTTTAGCAGTTGCAATCTCGATAGACTTGTTGCATATCGAGCAATTGAATTGTGGTTGAGCCGAACTTGCCACAGGAACCTCGTTTCAACGACACCACAGACCATACCCCAAGACTGAAAGCATTGTCTGTCCTTGAGCGCACACTGTACTAAATTGACCCTTCTCCCAATTTTCAACCATCGCGGGGGATGGTGCGGCTTCGAATTCAGGATTCGTTCGAACAACTGGACCGTGTGGGGACCGATGCTGCGCGCCCAGTTCAGCATTCGCGACGGCGGCCACGGTCGTCGCGTCATAGACCGGGATCGTTGCTCCCGCCCAGTCCACGAACATCTTCTCGCCAGCTTTGTGTTCCTGACGCAGCACCACATCCAGGTGCTGCCGCCAGTGCTGATAGCGCTCGCAAAA
>JBAUXO010000299.1:0-2383 GCA_049584315.1 Candidatus Sulfotelmatobacter sp.
TTTTGCGAGCGCTATCAGCACTGGCGGCAGCACCTGGATGTGGTGCTGCGTCAGGAACACAAAGCTGGCGAGAAGATGTTCGTGGACTGGGCGGGAGCAACGATCCCGGTCTATGACGCGACGACCGGGCAAGCGTGGCCAGCATCGCTGTTTGTTTCCGTATTGGGGGCCAGTTCTTACGCCTACGCGGAAGCAACTCGCGATCAGCAACTGCAGAACTGGATCCAGGCGCACATCCACGCCCTGGAATTTTACGGTGGGGCACCAACTTTGACGGTGCCCGACAACACCAAGACGGCGGTTACCCGAGCCTGTCGCTACGATCCGGACCTGAATCCCACCTATCAAGAGTTTGCCGTGCATTACGGCATGGGAGTGGTGCCGGCGCGTCCCTTTCGGCCACGGGATAAAGCCAAAGTCGAGAGCGGAGTGCAAGTATGCGAACGCTGGATCATTGCAGCGTTGCGCCACCGGAAGTTCTTTAACCTGGGGGAACTCAACCAGGCGATTCGTGAGTTGCTGGCGAGACTGAATGACCGACCGTTCCGCAAGCGGGACGGATCGCGCTCCAGTCTGTTTCATAGCCTGGAGAAACCGGCTCTGACCGCGTTACCGGCCGAGCGCTTCGACATGAGCCAGTGGGCGCGAGCTACCGTGAACATCGATTACCACATTGCCTTCGATGGGAACTTTTACAGTGTGCCTTATACCCTGGTGCAGCAGCTCGTGGAAGTCCGCTCCACTCCGACCACAGTGGAGATCTTTCATAAAGGGAACCGGATCGCTTCCCATCTACGCTGTCGTGGTCGAGGCCAAGCCATTACCCAGAATGAGCATCGTCCCAAGAGTCATCAGGCTCACCTGGAATGGCCGCCGTCGCGGATGCTGAACTGGGCGCGCAGCATCGGTCCCAACACGGTCCAGTTGTTCGAACGAATCTTGAACTCAAAGCCGCACCCGGAAATGGGCTATCGCTCTTGTCTTGGCATCATTCGCCTGGCGCAGCAGTACTCCGCGCAACGCATGGAAGCCGCGGCGGAACGGGCACTGCTGGCCAAGGCTTGTCGCTATCAGAGCGTGAAGTCGATCTTAAAGAACTCGCTGGACATGGTTCCCCTATCTCCACCACCCCCCGGCTCCCCGCCTCTGACCCATGACAACGTTCGCGGCGCGGAGTACTTCGACCAAGGAGGACCGACCTCATGCTGAGCCAACCGCTGATGGAAAAACTACTGGCCATGCGCTGGCAAGGTATGGTCGAAGCTTTGAAGACGCAAGAACAAGATCGTGCCATCCACGAACTCAGTTTCCTCGAACGACTCTCTCTGCTGGTCGATCAACAATGGAACTGGCGCGAGAACCAGGCGCTGGAGCGCAGACTAAAAGCGGCCAAGCTCCGAGGGCCGGCCTGCGTGGAGGACATCGATTACCGGGCGGCGCGTGGATTGGACAAGTCGGTGGTACGCGCTCTGGCCAAAGATTCGACCTGGGTGCGCAATCACGAGAACGTCTTCGTGATCGGACCTTGCGGCGTGGGCAAGAGCTTTCTTGCCTCCGCGCTGGCACAGAAAGCTTGCCGCGATGGTTACTCGGCACTCTATCTGCGGGCCGCCGCCTTGTTTCGCGAACTGGCCCTGGCTCGAGCCGACGGCAGCTTGCGCCACTTCCTGGCACGACTGGCTCGCATCGAGGTTCTGGTCATCGATGACTGGGCCATGGCTCCGCTCAACGAAAGCGAGCGGCGCGAAGTCTGGGAGATCTGTGAGGATCGCTATCAAACTCGCTCCACTCTCCTGACTTCGCAACTGCCCGTGTCGCGCTGGCACGAGCAGATCGGAGATCCCACCATTGCCGATGGCATCCTCGATCGTTTAGTGCACAACGCTCATCGCATCGAGATGCGCGGAGAATCCATGCGCAAGCATCGCAACCCAACACCGGACGAGAAGAAACCAGGAAACCACTCCGGACTCGAGACCAATGAAGGTGGAGAAAAATAGCCAAAGGGGGGATGTCCTAGGTCGACCGCCTTAGGGATCGTCGCTCGTAAACGATCCTGGCGCAATATTTTCTGTGGAAAAAACGCTGTCGGTAAAAAACCAGACAAAACCGTCACACCCGCGCCTGAAAAGCGGCCCGGATGGAATACTCCTCTACATCGAGGAAGCAGGGGCAAAGGGGCTGCTGCCCCTTTCCCCTGCACCCCAAATCCCCGCTGACCCAGCCTCCGCTTCGCTTCGGACAAATCTTACTTGACCATTCCGAACACTTACTCCACAATCACCATGCCAGCGTCGCTTCGCTCCGACTGCTGTTCACCTTCGCTCCGGAATGCCGTTCGGCTTCCCTCCGGAATCGATGTTCACCTTCACCGGAATACCCA
>JBAUXO010000300.1:0-7394 GCA_049584315.1 Candidatus Sulfotelmatobacter sp.
GGTGTTGCGAAACAATCCTGGTTGGGACTTGGAGCGTGTAAAGGCCGCGATGAACGGCGAGAAAAACAATATTCAGGTGAACCTTGTCACGCGAATTCCGGTTCTGATTGTCTACGGCACGGCTACGGTAAACGAGGAAAATCAGATTCGGTTTTTCGACGATGTCTACGGTTATGACGCAGAACTTGAGAAAGCGTTGGCCGCAGAACATCCTTAGGCGTGCTGGTTCTTTGGACCGGCGTTGAGGCACCGAATCTGGTTTGAACCGCATCTAACCAGAGTGCGCCTCTTCGAGTACAGTGAAGTGAACCTCTTGCCAGGACACCAGGCATTTTCGGTGGGCTTGCCGGGGGAGAGTTCTAAGTTCTGTTTATCGCTGATTCTTTTCTTGCTGCTGGCGACGCTGGGGCATACCACAGCATCAACGGTTCCATCCCAACACCAATATTGGCTGCGCTTCTATCACACTCACACGGGAGAGCGGCTGGATGTCGTCTATCGTCGCGGTGATCAATACATCCCCGAGGCGCTAGACGAGCTCGATCATTATTTGCGCGACCACCGTACCGGAGATGTGCGCCATTTCGACCCTCGCCTCTTCGACCTTCTCTACGACCTGACCGCGTCGCTCGGCGATTCCGGCGGGGAGATTGACGTGATTTGCGGCTACCGTACGCCCTGGAGCAATGAATTCTTGCGCAGGCGCAGCCCGCACACCGGCGTGGCGCAGCACAGCCTACATATGCAGGCCGAAGCGATCGACATTCGCCTACCTGGGATTCCGACGTCGGAGCTGCGCGACGCGGCCCTGCGCCTGCATCGCGGAGGAGTGGGGTACTATCGCAGCTCGGACTTCGTGCACGTCGACGTCGGACGTGTGCGCCACTGGTAGTTGCTGCTTAACGCTCAGAGAATCCGACAACTCTGCCCGCGGAACTTGTGCATGAGTGAGGCACAATGCCGTATTCTGGTCCGATGACCAATCTCCGAGGAGATTGGCCGGCCGTGTCGCCAAGAGGTGTCCGGACGACCACTGGGCCGCAACCGCGAGTTCTAAATCCGGCAGGTTCAGACAAGTTGACGGTGTAGATCGTATGGGGATTGATCGGTAGGTGAGATGAACCTCCACTTGAGAGCCCGGCCCGCCGCAGTCATATCTGTTGTCGGTCTTGCATGTTTCGTATCGCGCACGGGGCAATTCAAATAGCCGAGTCTCACCTCTGTCGAAATGGGAAGCCCTCTGGGACACTCCGGCACCATACTGGTGGGTTTGAGCCTATCCTTGATTATCGTGGCCGTCGGGCAGTGCCTTTCTCCGGAACGGCGACGTGAGCCCCTGAGCCGGGACATGTCACGCACGGGCACAGAATGCGCTCCGCCACTCTCCAGAAGCCTGAGCGCAGACCAATTCCGTGCGTCACTGCTTTCGCGAGTTCTTCCATTTTAGTGCTTTGAACAGTCTCATCGTCATAGTACAACCCCCTGCGTGGTTCCACGCTGTATCTCTGGCCAATGAAAGACGCAAAATGGCATACCTCCTCCACCGCAACTTTCCTATCAGCCTTGGCCCACTCAAATTCGGACGCGGGAAAACCACTGATCACAGTGTGACTGGACCGGGACGAGCCTACCTGCCTTGCCTTCGCGGGCGTCGCCAAGGAAGCCCGATTCGAACAGGGTCTTACCGGGAGCTCATGATCGATGAGATCAGAAACTGCGCAGGAGAAAATCTCGTGTGCTTGCCAGCACTCTCTCTCGGATCGCGGGGTCTGGTAGCACGCGGGCAATTTCAACTGCCCCGATGATCGTTGAAAAAATCGCAAAGAAAGCGCGCTCTTTGTCCACCGTTCGCCGGCCAGGCATGAACGGCAGCATTCGGCTTCTGTAGTTCACGAGTTCCGCCACGATCCTAGGCTTCATCCGCTTATCTACCCGCGCCAATTCGGGCCCAAGTGCCGCCAGGGGGCACCCGTGCTCGGGATGTTCGCAGTGTTCCAGGCTCAGGTAGGTTTTCACAATCGCCTTCCACGCTTCCCCGGGTGGCGACTGTTCAGCGGCACGGACCAGGTTATCCGCGATTTCCCGAAAGCCCTCGCCAAGAGATTTCACAAGCAGGTCGTCCTTGCTCGCGAAATGCTTGTAAAAGCCTCCATGAGTCAGGCCAGTGTCCCGCATCACAGCGGCAACCGACGCCCCTTTCAGGCCTTCAGCGCGAACACGCTGCGAAGCGTCTTTCACAATCTTCTGATGGATTTCGGCTTTATGCCCCGGCTGGTAGCGCATGACTAATAGGATGCTGTGAACCATCCCAGGGTGCAACCCAGCCGTCCCGCGACTGGGATGAGAAATTCGAATCAAATTCCTACAAACTCAACTTTTTCCTTTCGGCCTCCTGGCTCGCATTGACCGCCGATGCCGAGCACTGACGGCTTGGTTTATGGGCGGACCGAGTTCTGACCTGAACTGATTGCGAGCGAGCCTTGGGTGGATGCAGCAGTGTGGGAAAAAGTAGTTGACAACGACGGCATTGTAAGAGACGCCTGTTCTTACAGTTACGTTTGAACGGGCTAACGATGGCGCGCATGCCGCGCATCCTAAAAGTTGCACCGCCGTTGGCTTTGCAGGGATTAGAATCGCCGCATGAGTGTCAATGTCCCGCCGTGGCTGCGATGGAGTCGCGAATTGATTGCTATCGGCCAGACCGGGCTCGAATTTGCACGTGATCCGTACGACGTTGAGCGCTACGGATCTGTTCGGAGGATTGGCGCTGAGATGCTCGCCTGCGCTTCTCACCCAGCCACCGTTGAACAGGTGCTAGCCGCGCTCGAAGGAGATATCGGTTACGCTACTCCGAAGATTGCTGTGCGAGCCGCCGTGATGCATGAGGACAAGATTCTGCTTGTGCGCGATGTAAAGGACCGGTGCTGGACCATGCCGGGCGGGTGGGTCGACGTGGGCGATGCACCAAGCAGCGCCGCCGTGCGAGAAGTACGTGAGGAGTCCGGCTTCGACGTGCACGTCTGTAAGCTCTTTGCCGTACTCGATCGTGATAAGCACAGCCATCCTCCCATGCGGCACCACGTTTACATATTGTTCTTCCTTTGTGATGTAGTTGGCGGCACTGCAACAACCAGCGTAGAAACAGATGCGGTGGATTTCTTTGCGCAAGACGCGATTCCACCGCTATCACTGCCGCGCATGTTGCCTTGGCAGATCGACCTCGCCTTTGAGCACAGTCGAAATCGCGAACTGCCAACCGTGTTCGACTGAGATTCGAACTGTCGATCGCGGTAGGGACACCAGTCTGCCTGGTGCCCACCGCACAGACTCGGACAGGCGCTCATTAGCGCATCCGGTTCTTCTCCCAGATACGCGACGGCCAATGGTAAGGCTTGTCCGTACACTCACGCACCTGTCGGACACTCGCAGTCCCGCTCTGAGTCGGGTACGTGTCAGAGGAATGAGCGTTCTCTTTGAGCCGCAGCCTTCCCTCCCCGCTCTCCGCCGACGACTGGTGTCGGTTCTCAGGAGGCGCGAGGCGCGCTGCAGATTCTTTTCGTGATCGACAATCGAGGTGACAAAGTTGGAATCGCATACGGATGGTTTCGACGAAGTTGGTCAGGCTATAGGTGAACGGCCATTCCGGCTGTAATAGCCGGGCGTTCCAATCAGTTTAACGGGCGGCGCTACGGTCAATGAGGAAAATGAAGATTTATCAGCTCGCCTTTAAAATACCAAGTAATTGCCAGGGGCTTGCCATGGGGAAACTGCATCTGCCTTGCTTTGATGGTGAGGTCGCGGAGGTAGGGAACGATCAGCGACGCGGAGAACCTCACCGCCAACAGGCATATAAGCGTTGCCCTCGGTTATGAGAGGAGTCGCGAATTTCTGGCGCTTTCCCAACTGGCATGACACGAACGTAACTCGCGTTTACAACTATTTTTGTGGCACTGTCGAAAGAGTGTCGACACCCTACCAGAACGATCACATCGATTGGAACGAGGGCCGCGTGCGCGAGGGCTACGCTGATGTGCCCCAGAGGCCAAACTACGCGCCCGTCCATCAACCTGCCAAGCCTGTCGTCAAGGCTGCTGGCCGACGAGAACGATTCAGCATTCCTGCAGAAGAACGACTGGGAAGCCTGATCGCCGCTGCAGGGACGGCATGGACAACGTACGCTGCAACCGTAGATTATGCGGCTCTGTGGCGCATGCAAATCTTGCCTCCAGGGCCGGTAGAGGTTTGTGCGCTGGGGATTCTTGTGTGGCTACACGCGAAGTGGCGGCGGTCCACAAGGGCAAACTGACTGGATACCAAGGCTGCCCGTCGTAACGAGGCGTCTCATTGACGGGTTTTGACCGCGATGTTACGTCAGTCACGGTCGTGCTATGCTGCTAGCCGCGAGGATCGCCATGCGTTTTCTGCATAGCCTCTTGCTTCTTGCCGCTATCGGTTTCGTCGTATCGTGTGGGTTTGAACGGCCAATTGAGCTCCCCGTCTTTCATCTTCCTCGCGGGACCCGCGGAATCACTTTTTTTGTTGAGCATTCAGCCATAAACATTGGTGAACGTGTTGATGTGATTGGCCTACAGGGCGAACGCGAAACTGTTGTGCTCACAAGTGTCGAGCTGGCCGCCCTAACCGCAGTGGACGCTAAACGTGACGCAGCCTCATGCATCGTATCCCCCGAGGAGGCGGGAAAACTGACGGAGGCCAGCGAGCTGTTCAAATTCCGCCTGCGTCTGTCCCACGCTTAACTGATGTTGTAAACAGGCTCGAAAATCGCGCTGCTCATGCCGGATCCGCTTCAAGTTCGACTCGGTAGCCAAGCGTGCGGAGTGTCCGGATCATTCGGGAAGTGCGGGCTCGTCTAGAGTTTTCCGAAAATGCCGGGCCCCGTTCCGCATAGCGAATGCCTTAATTCAGGATCATCCAGATCAGCTGACATATGCGATGCGCAATTGCCCCGTAGCCGAGACGCGGAACGAGACGATGGTAGACGGTCTCGAAGATGCTTCCTTTACGTTTGACGGCAGCCTTGGCAGCCTGATTGAGAAGGCGACGCAGGTGCCGGTTCCCCTTGGGTGAGCGCGGGCTGTATTTCACTCCTGCCCTCTCTTCCTCTCCCGGGCATGCCGCTACCCACGAGAAGAGATTCTTGGCGGAAGCGAAGGTCGCTGCCTTGGCACCCACTTCGGCAATGATCGGTTGCGCCGAATCCACCCCGAGACCGGGGACTTCGGCCAGTCGCTGGACTGCATCCTGATGCTGCTGGAGCAGACTTGCCATCTCCTGGTCCAGTTAGCCGATCCGCTGCTCGATCCATTGCAACTCCTCAAGCGCCAAGCCGGCCAACGCCGCGGGATCAGTTTCTCCCTCAGCCAAGGCCTGAAGCTGCCAGGTCGAGTGGGCCCGACATCCGGCTCGCACCTTCCCTGCTCACAGTTTGGCTTCCAATACTGCTCGAGCGTTCCCAAACCGGGTTCGTATTGCGCGGTGGATTCCATTCCCACTTCCTCCACCTGCTGCTGGATAATCCATTCCGCCAACAGTTGCGGTATCTTTCAACCTAATATGGATGGTCGTCCGCTCCCAAACCGCCAGGATGAAGTGAAGTGAGACGTTGGTTCGGCGCGGCTCAGTGCAGGGTGCCGCGATCATGCCGCAATCAATCCGGCTCCCCCCACGCTCCGCAGCCCGGTCGATAGGAGTCGCCGAGTGCAAAACCCACATCCATCGTCATATTGTGTTTTATGAGAAATAACTCACAGATACAGCCAATGCGGGAGATCAGAAGATGCTGATGCATTTGGGATCATGCCGAGCCCTTATGGGTCGATTGAACAGGGGCCAGCGCCACCCTCGGCGAATGATCCTCGCCACCGGCATGGTGACCCTGCTCATCATTGGCAATCAACCGATCAGCCATGCGGGACCAGCAGTGTCACCTGAGAAGCCGACCGATTGGAGCGATCGATCCTACTACCTTGCCATGCGTGACGGCACGCGGCTCGCGGTGAGTCTATATTTTCCCCATCGGGTGGTTCCCACCAAGCCCGCCCCGGTCCTGTTGATGCAGACTCGCTATGGCCGAGCTACGGCGCTCGAACAGGCCAAACCCTGGCTCGAGGCAGGATATGTAGCGGCAATCGTCGATGTACGCGGGACGACGTCGTCGTTTGGCTACCGCGATTCCGAGGTCGGACCCGCAGAACAGCGGGATATGGAGGAGATCATTGCGCATCTGGCCCAGCAGGCGTGGTCGAGCGGCAAGATCATCGCAGCGGGTAGATCATATCTCGCGGATACGGCGGACATGGCGACGACTCGGCATGCGCCGGCTCTGGTCGCATCTATCCCACGCGAGACCGACTTCGACTTCTACGATCTGTTCTGGCCGGGTGGTATCCCGAACCAGTACTTGTTTCTGGGCTGGGGTGACGACGTGTACGAGGAGGACTTTGGACGAAGGGCGGCATGGCCGGACTCGGCAACAGGCGCGACGCAAAGCCCATTGGACTGCCGACTACGGGTAGAGGACTGTGCGAAGCTCTTCCCGGACCTGCAGCCGGTGGACGAGGACCGTGACTACAGGCTGCTCCGAGAAGCGCTGAATACGCGAGAGACCGAACACAAGCACTGGACCACCCAGGATTACGCCAATGCTCTGTTCCGCGATGACAAGGGCCTGAATGGCTATCCGATCTTCGAGGGTTCCGCCGGCGATCACCTTGCAGACGTGCGCCGGGACAGAATACCCGTGCAGTACTGGGGATCGTGGGTCGACGCCAATACTGCCGATGCGGCGCTGAACCGCTACCGCTCGACGCCGGGAATTCCCAGCGTCATGATCATCACCGGGAATAACCACCACGGTGACATCGGCGCGGATCCCTTCTTTCCCGAACGGCGCGATCCCGTGCCGACCCTGGCCGAACAGGATCATCTCAATGTGAAGTTTTCGGACCAGATCCTCGCAGGGTGGCTTCCGGCGCGCACGATCCGGTACTACGTCTTGGGCGCTCGGTTGATGCGCGAAACGCCGGTGTGGCCACCCGCCGGCATCCAGCAGGTTCGCTTCGCCCTCGATGCGAATGGCGGGTTGACCCGCGCTAAGCCCGCAAGGGGCGTGGATTCCCGTCCGGTGGACTTCACGGCAACGAGTGGCAAGGAGAATCGCTGGACCACTCAGATTGGACCCGCGCCGGTCTTTACGGATCGCCGCGACGAGGACCGCAAGCTCTTGACTTACGACACCCCACCGGTGACACCTAGATAATGCACAGAGATGAGGATTCGAACGGGCTTTCTGAGAAAGTCTGAAGGAAAAACCATTTGGAGACCCTGGAAATGCTGTTGTAGAACAGGGAGGCCGCGGAGTCGGTAGCTTCGCG
>JBAUXO010000301.1:0-8761 GCA_049584315.1 Candidatus Sulfotelmatobacter sp.
CCAGCTACCCTCTGTTAAGAGAGGGTAGCTGGGAATTTCCTGAACATCTTATCGATCGCTTTTTCCAGCTTCTTTGCATTCGTATTCGGATTGTCGCTCAGCGTGTCATGAGCCATGCCGCGCCACAAAGATGGTGCGTACCGGTTTCATAGATGTCGACCACAAGGGTGCCGACCGGGACAGTCTCGATCGTAGTTGTGGCGATTCCGCCCCATCCATGCCACCGCCAGCCTGGACCAAGGCCCTCATAGAACGTGTCGTATTCCGCGCGATTCCTCTTCACGGCAATCGCAGTCAGTGTGAGATCTCCTCCAGCCGGCATTTTCTCCCAACCTCGCGCCTGGAGAATGTGATCCACGTCCTGGTGAATCCGAGACTCGGCGAACGGATCCGATGAATGGACATGGCCCCAGGAATACGTGTGGAACTGTGAGAAATTGACCGAATGATCGTAGTCGGTTTCCACCTTCTGAGCCGCCGCGGGAAGCGAAGCGAAGGCGGCCAGCATTACTGCGATAAACGAAAGCTTTTTCAGAACATTCATGGCAGTTTCCTCCTTCTCTCTTTTCTCATTGAGTGAATTCAAGCTATGTATCCGGCAGTGCCGCCCACGCCGGGCAGTCCGGCGTGGGCACACTCGCGGTCGTTAGCGTCCCGGATGGTGGACCTCGACGCGAGGTCCAACCGGACGTACCCATGGATGGGCATAGGGGTGAACAAAGCCAGCACGGTTTCCCCAGACCCGCATCCATGGGCGATGATCGATTAGGATGGTATGAGTGGGCCATACGAATCCCGAACCGATCCACCAACCCCACGTCCCAAAGGTCGCGCCGATCGTGATGGCAGGGCCGAAGTGAACGGCCGCAGCTACGACAACGCCAGGCCGCGGCGGAGCAAAAACGACGTATGGGTCATACCAGGGCACGTAAATCACCGACGGATTCAAGGGGAGTACCTGGATATACCCGCCCGAATCGACGACATTCACGTATGCGTTTGGCACCAGATAGCCATAATCTCTAGCCTGACGGCGCATGCGTTGCACGGCATCCATGACGTCGGGCCTCTGGTTCAACACAGCATTGCCCAGTTGTTCAGTCCAGGCCTGGTCCCGCGCCATCATGTCCAGCACCGATGGAAACGGGAGTAACCCAAGCACGCTGGGATCCCACTGCAAATGGTCAGCCTGGATGGCCGACGCAAGCGCGTCGCCTTTGAGATAGCTGTGCTGATCGGCCCACGCTGCCGCGTCCGGAATCTGATCCCAATAGGTCGATGCCGTCAGAACCTGAGCCAGCAGCGGGTCAGGGTAGAGGGCGATCCGCTGAACCAATTGATCCAGTTGCGGCGGAGTCAGCAGGACCCCCTGCGCAGCTGAAGTGATCGGCAGGGTGGCGATCAGCACCCCGAGAACCAAAGCGATGAGCGATGTCCACCGGGGACCGTTGTGGAACGGATTCCAGCTGTACATCGCACTTTGTACATTCCGTTTCATAATCACTCACCTCCTCGAAGCGCCTTCTCAAAGGAGGACGCTTCCGAGCTGTTTTTACTCGATTGGACGCCATGATTGACACATGAGTTGCATAAAATATGAGCGCGTTATGCTCATATTTTGTTTTGGTGGTAAGTATATTTTTTTTTAGCAACTTGCAAAAAGGCAGGTCCTACTCATGCGTGGTCGAAGAGAAAAATTGGCTAGCTTTGCGCCAGGCAATTCTCGTCGGCCGCTCTACAATTTCTTTAGCACCACAAGGGTGAGGTCGTCAGCAAGCGAGGCTGTCTCGCGGAACTGGATGACGGAGGCATAAATCGTCTCGATCAGCTCGTCGGCCCTCTGCTCCGGATGCAGACCGACGGTCCTGGCCAACCGCTCTGCTGAATATTGTTCACCGGCTGGATTCTCGGCTTCGACTGCACCGTCTGTATACAAGACGAGAACGTCTCCTCGTCGAAGACTGATCGCCTCGCTTTCATAGTTCGAATCGGGAAGCAGACCCAGCACCGGGCCTCCCTTCTCGAGCAGACGCGGCTCCGTGCCGGCTCGTAGCAGCAGCGGCGGGTTATGTCCGGCATTTGCGTATTGCAGAGACTCCGACCGAGGGCAGAGCTTTCCATAGAAGAGCGAGATGAAGCGGCTCCCGCCCGTGGTCTGACAGACAACGTTGTTGAAGGTATGCAGCAGGTCGCCGATACCCGGAGAGTGAGCCGCCTCCATGCGCAGCGCGACCTCGATAGAAGGCATCAGCAGACCGGCGGCGACTCCTTTTCCGGATACGTCGGCGATCACCACCGCGGTCTCGTCGGCAGGAAGCTCAATGAACCCGTAATAGTCGCCGGCCACGATCCTCGCCGGATACATCCGCGCCGCGAAGTCGAACCCCGGTGCCATGGGGATGGACCGAGGCAGGATGCACTGTTGCACCTCCGCAGCCAGCTGAATTTCGTTGGCCAGTTCATCGCGTTGCCTTGCGACAGCTTCCGCCAGTCGTCGCCGCTGCGCTCCCAGTTGGTGCACAACGGCAACCACGAAGACGTATGCCAGCAGCGCGGTGGCGTCCCTTACCAGATGCCGGGCTCCGGGTTCGTGCATCGGGCTTACCACGTCATGCAGAGCCACACAGACGATGGACAACGCAACACCGATGCGTAAGGGATGCACCAGAGCGCTCAAGGCCAGCGGCAGGAAATACAAAGGAGCGAGTGAGATCGAAGCTACGGATCGATCAGCGTACGCAACGGCAGAAATCCCTGCCGCCACCATAACCGTGAGCACGACAATGCTCAGGTGCTCGTTCACGTACGGGCCTTCGGTCGTGACCCTGCGAAGAACGGTCGACCATCGGGAGAGCGACATAGCGACACGTGGCCAGCGTATCCTCAGAACGCGGCCAGCCCTAGTATCGCACCCTTCCAGGAAGCGGCTCGGACCAGGGCAGTTTGTCACCGGCTGATATGGAGATTGGCTTTCCCGTCAGCGACGACACGAAAAATCAAGTCCCCTGAGACTTTTGTCACTGCTTAGAACTGACTATTGCGCTTAAATGAGCGTGCGAAACCTACCGAGACCAAAATCGATTTCAAAGATTCTGCCCAGTTGCGTAGCGAAATGACAGCGGGAGGGGACCATGGCAGTTAGGTAACCAAGCAGCTGTGATTTCAATCACAGGCCAACCAAGGTTCCGTTTGTATGCTGAACTTCATACGAGGAGTATCGGAAGGGACGATGCAGACATCGTGTTTGCGCCTCATGGGGAAGAAGCTCCTCCTGGCTCTCACTATGGAAGGCAAGTTTGCCGGCGAGGGATTGCAGAGCATCGACGAAGACGATGACATGCTTTCGGCGATGGCACGGGAATTGGTAGAGAGAAACGGCATTGGCGATACTGCCGACTCGGTTTGGAGAGCCCCCAGTACAAAACATCAAAAGCTCTTTCCGGGGAGGTCTCATCGCGACGACGATGGCTTATCCATCGAAAAGCCGGATGCTCAGCCTGACCCTGCGAATCTTCTTGAAGAAGCCATGGATACCGCGTCCCTGGTCGTCTTCGGGCAGCGACTAGGGGCACTGGCTAGAAAGCGGCGAGCAAGGCCCGTTGTCCCCGAACAGGCATCCCTATTCAGTTTGAGTTAAATCAGGCAAAATAAGCCAGACGCCCCACGTCGCCTAGCCCGTGGTCTTTAGGTAACACGAGCCGCGGGGGTAGCCCGAAGGAGTTGGAAATGTTCAAACCGAATCTGAGCATTCTTCCAGAGCCACAGAGGCAACTTTGGGCCGAGTTAAGAAATACTCCGAAGACGTTCGTGCTTTATGGAGGTACAGCTCTGGCACTGCGGCTGGGACACCGACAATCGGACGACTTCGACTTTTTCTCGAACCTGCCCTTTCACCCCAATTCGCTGCGCGACAGCGTCCCCTATTTGAAGAACGCCGAAATGACCCAATTCCAAGACGACACGCTCACGGCGATTGTGGATCGGAATGGCCCGGTGAAGCTTTCGTTCTTTGGATCGCTGGGAATCAAGCGCGTTCAGGACCCTGATGTTATCGAAGAGAACGGGATTCAGGTTGCTTCGATGCTGGATCTTCTTGCGTCGAAGCTGAAGACCGTTCAGTTAAGGGCCGAGGCGAAGGACTATCGAGACGTTCTGAGCACACTTGACGCAGGCTTGAGCCTAGCGGAGGGTTTGGCGGCGGCGGCGGCGATCTATGGGAAGGATTTCAATGGAGCACTCAGCCTCAAGGCACTAACGTTCTTCGAGGATGGTGATCTTCCCAGCCTGGCACGCACAGCGCAAAAGCGTCTCCTGGAGGCGGCAACTTCGGTAAACTTAAGAGAACTTCCGGCTGTTGTGGCACGATCTGGTCTGAGTCGGCAGGATGCAGAATCATGAATTACTCTGAGGATCTCCAGCGTGTGGCAAAACGTGTGGTTTGGTTCAAGGCGCCAGAAGAGACGCTACAAGACCCCAAACTGTTCCTTGCACACCTGATGACCTACGGAACCCTCGACGATATCGCTACCGGGCTGAAGTACTATGCTGATGCTGATTTCGATCTCGTCTTGAAGGATCCGCCGGCTGGAATCTTCGACCGTCGCTCGTGGAACTATTGGAACCTGCGCTACCACCATGAACCAGTTCCGCCACTGCCGCAGCGCCTGTTTCCCGGAACCGATGCCGTTGGCACTTGATCGGTGCAGACTACAAGGCTGTCGCTCCAATCGTCCCAAAAGCTGAATACAGATACGCAACAATCCAACCGAGAAATTCCTGCCCGCAACCTGCGCTAAGCGGACCCTCGCCTACCTTTCTCAAACGATTAACAGCAAATAGTGGCTGCGGCCTGCGCTGTCGCTCATTT
Source organism: Candidatus Sulfotelmatobacter sp. (assembly GCA_049584315.1). GTDB lineage: Bacteria > Acidobacteriota > Terriglobia > Terriglobales > Acidobacteriaceae > Sulfotelmatobacter. The sequence continues at coordinate 4,868 of JBAUXO010000301.1, forward strand.
TCCAGAATGTCAGTCCAAAGCAACAAGGAGGAAAGAAGTATGTCAGAAACAAGTACGCTCATCGGTTATGGTGGCCGAACCATTGGTCGCGAAGAACTAGCGCTGGTGCCGACACCAGCGGCAACGGAAACACACCGCCCGATCCCTCACCATGAGATCGTGCAAGCATTGGTCGAGACGCTCGGCTTCCGCCAGATCGGTGTCGTGCATGATGAGTATGCCGTCTCCGCGGACGGCATGAAAGCCTTTGGGGTTCTCGACCTCGCCACGGAGATGGAGGGATGCCGCTTCTCCATCGGGCTACGCAACTCGCATGATAAGAGCATGCGTTTGGCGATGACCTGTGGCTATCGCGTATTCGTGTGCTCGAACATGGCATTTGCCGGAGACTTTACCCGGTACTGGCGAAACACTCAAAGTCGTTCTCGCTCATCGACTGCATCTCGGTCGGAGTTGACCGGATGCAGCGAAACTTTGAGCCGATGCGAAAGCAGGTGGAAACCTGGCAGAGAAGCGAATTGACGGACGTCACCGCCAAGGTGGTCATCTACGAGGCATCGTCGAGGGCAGACTCGAAGTTCCCAAACATCTCGCTCGCACGGTGCATGACCTCTACTTCGAGCCGTTACGCATTGCAAGGCGTAACGGCTCTAATTCGGGACCGGACTATTTCCAGATTACCAACCATTCAGAAGCAAGACAGGTGGTCGGAAGAAACATCCGTCTGGCCTGGTTCCGCAGTTCGGTCCAAAGCGAATCGCAGGGGAGAATCAAGCAACCGCTAGAAACGAGAATTACTCAGGGGACACTAATCTCACAAAACAGGCTTGAACCATCTACTTCGATAATGTGCGGAGCGAGCTTGAGAACCCCAGACAGTTTCCTGAACCTTTCAGCATCAGTTGCGGTTGCGCGAAAGCCGTCTTTGCAGACGATAACGCCATTGCCCGTTGCATGGTGATCGATCTCGCCGATCAACCCATGCTCGGCTTGGATCTCGAACCACTTGAGGCGCTCCTCCCAGAAGCACTCGCAATACGTGGAGAAAAGCACCCTGCCGCCGGACCGAGTGACTCGAACGGCTTCGGTGAACACCTCACTCTGGTCTGCCCCGAAGGCTGAGATGCCATTCTGGATGCAGACTGTGAGATCAAACGTGCGATCCCGAAAACCCATGTGTGCCGCGTCCATGGCGACCAGATGAAGAGAGCCCTTGCGGCCCGCGAATTCCGAAGCCATTCTCAGATTGCGCATCGAAGTATCAATTCCGACCACACTGTACGCCCGTTGCAGGAGTTGGCGAAGCACTCTCCCGTAACCGCACCCGAGCTCCAGAATCGCGATTGAGGAGGATGTCTTCTGAAGTACGAATTCGATCTCTGCTTGCAGGTAGGCCTTCGTTCTGGGTGGAGCTAGTTCATAGCAGGCACGGAGGCGCTCGGAAGAGAGCTTCTCAGTGTAGTAGCTAGAGAGCTAGACATGGCAAAATACTTTCGGTAGCGTGAGCGCCTCGATGCCGGTCGGGGGCAATCTTCCGTCTGACCAGAAGGCTCGCAGCCGCCTAAGATAATAATGGTTCCGGATCCGGAGCACTCGGAAATCAAAAAGCTTGAGCCAGGCCTGATACCCCAGGATGGGACTCCCAACTAATGGGGATGGTCCGCCGCCTTTACCCAGCGAGCCGATAATACCAGGCGGGGGAACCCGTCCCCTGGAGGGGAGCTTCTGACGCGATTCGCACGTCGGCTTGAGGCCCAGCGGTGTGTCCGTCGGAATCGGCCGGACCAACGGGAACGACACGGAAAGCCAGAATTTGTCGCAGTTTGGAACTTACTGGATCCCGTGCTAGCATCCGTTCAGTTTGGGATTCTCGCGCTTTCAGCCGCAGCTCCTGCTGCAGAACAACAAAGCGCCCTTTGCCCACGCAGGGCGGCGCTGAAAAGGATTCGGCTTGGCTCTTGGCGACATTGCGAAACTCATTGATTCAGGAAAGGAAAAGGGCCATCTCATCTTCGGCGAGGTGAATGACCTGATTCCTCCCGATGTCAATTCTCTCGAGGCCCTGGATGACCTCCTCGCCACCATCGGCACGCAGGGCATTAGCGTGCTTGCGGATCAGCCGAAGCTGCCTTCAGCCCTCGAAAAAGGGTTAGAAAACGAAGGAGAGGCCGGCGACGAAGTCGAGCTCGACCTGACGCTAGGCACCATTGAAAAGACCAACGATCCGGTGCGCATCTACCTGCGCGAGATGGGTGCGGTGCCTCTGCTCAACCGGGAAGGGGAAGTGGACATTGCCAAGCGCATCGAGTGCGGACAGCTGCAAGTGCTGAAGGCGCTTTCACGCTCGCCTATCGTGATCCGACAGGTCCAGGTGATTAGCAAGGACTTGAAGCAGGGGGTACGCTCGATCAGGGACATTGTTGTTTTCGATGAAGAAGAGGTTACAGAAGAGATTCTGCAGGACCGCGTCAAGGACCTTACGCGCCGCATCGACCAACTACAAAAGCATTACGAACGAGCGAGCGAGCTGGCCGAACGGTTGCCGACCATCCCGTCACAAAAGAAAGCACACCAATACATTCGTTGCCGAGGCAAGCTGGGCCGGGAGATGGTTCGGATTTCGCTCATCATCCGCAACCTAGGTCTTACGAATTGCGAGCGCAAACGCCTAGTCGATCGGGTGAATAAAACCGTGGACATCATGCGCTCACTCGATCGCCAGATCAGCAACCTGGAAAAGAAGATTGAGATCACGCGCAGCCAAGAACTCGAGAAAGATTATCGCAAAGTGCAGGGGCAGCATCGCGCCGACCTGAGAAGCCTGGAAAGCGACGCCGGCGTGAGCTTCCAGGAGCTGCGGCGCACGCAGCGCGAAATCATTCAGGGCGAGATGGACGCGGAGCAGGCCAAGCACGAGCTCATTGAAGCCAACTTGCGCCTTGTGGTTTCCATCGCCAAGAAGTATGGCAACCGCGGACTACAATTCCTCGACCTGATCCAGGAGGGCAACGTCGGCCTGATGAAGGGAGTGGACAAGTTCGAGTATCGCCGCGGCTACAAGTTTTCCACCTATGCTACGTGGTGGATTCGCCAGGCAATCACCCGAGCCATTGCCGATCAGGCGCGCACCATCCGACTCCCGGTGCACATGGTCGAGATCGTCAACAAGCTGATTCGCGTCTCGCGGCAACTGGTCCAGGAGTTGGGCCGCGAACCTACCTCACAAGAGATTGCCAAACGCATGGACATTCCCGCAGCCAAGCTGCGCAAAGTGCGCAAGATCATGCAGGTACCGATCTCGCTAGAGACGCCAATTGGGGAGGAGGGGGATTCCCATCTCGGCGACTTCATCAAAGACAGCGCCGTGCTCGCGCCAGATGAGGCTGCCATCAACGTGAACCTGAAGGAACAGACCGGGCAGGTGCTGCACACCCTGACTCCGCGCGAGGAGAAGATCATGAAGATGCGCTTTGGTCTGGAGGACGGTTCGGAGCACACGCTGGAGGAGGTTGGTCGGGCGTTCGCCGTCACCTGCGAGCGTATTCGCCAGATCGAAGCCAAGGCCCTGCGCAAACTGCGCCACCCTTCACGCTCCGGCAAGCTCAGGTTATTGCTCGACAACGTGCACGAATGACGCCGCAGGCAGGACGCGCACGCAGAAAGAGCCCGAAAAGGGATGGCGCAAATCTGCGAGTTGACCTAGGCAGCCGCACTGCGATGCGGTATACAGTGGCTAGTCTGCGATGTATTTCGCAGAGCATGCAAGGCGTACATCGTGTCATCCAGAGCTTGTTCCTCTTCGATGTTGTCTCCGGCGATGTGAAATAACTCCCGTGCCCTTAGTGCAAGTGCTTTCTCTGCTTGCGCAATGCGCTCCGGGAGTCTGGCGTTATC
>JBAUXO010000302.1:0-18142 GCA_049584315.1 Candidatus Sulfotelmatobacter sp.
GGCCGCCACCACCCGGCCTGCCGCCGCGTCCACCGCGTCCACGATCCCGCCCGCCACCGCCCGGACGTCCACCTCGTCCACCACGGTCTCCGCCATGCGGCCGGTCTCCGTGCGGACGGTCGCTTCCACCCACCGGCGCTCCGCCTTCGCGATTAAAGTTCGGCTCATCGTCGGGGAAATCACCGCCGCCTTCAATCACCATCGAGCCGGTGAGCGCGGGCGCCGGAACCGCCTCCGCTTCTGGGCCGCTGCCACCGTCGACTGGAGCTGCACCGTCGCTCCCGCCCATCTTCGCGCGCTGCTCTTTCAAAATCGCCTTGCGCGATAACCGGATGCGATTGCCTTCGACCGCCAGCACCTTCACCAGTACCTGATCGCCTTCCTTCAACTCGTCGCGGACGTCGGCAATGCGATGCTCCGCCACTTCGCTGATATGCAGCAACCCATCGGTGCCCGGAATGATCTCGACGAATGCGCCGAAATCCGCCAGCCGCGTGACTTTCCCCAGGTAGGTCTTGCCCACCTCGGCCGTCGCCGTCAGATCGCCAATGATCTGTAGCGCTTTCGCCGCCGACGCCTGATCGCTCGATGCAACCTTCACCAAGCCGGAATCTTCCACATCGATCTTGACCCCGGTTTGTTCGACAATGCTGCGAATCATCTTTCCGCCCGGCCCAATCAGATCGCGAATCTTGTCGACCGGAATCTGAACGGTGTAGAAGCGCGGAGCAAAGTCGGAAATCTTTTCGCGCCCGGCCGCGATCACTTCTTCCATCTTTCCCAGAATGTGCAAACGACCGCGCTTCGCCTGCGCCAGCGCCTCGCGCATGATCTGCGAAGTAATGCCGGCGACCTTGATATCCATCTGCAGAGCGGTGATCCCATCCTTCGTGCCGGCAACCTTGAAATCCATGTCGCCGTAGTGATCTTCCGCGCCCGCGATGTCCGTGAGGATCGCATACTGCTCGCCCTCCTTCACCAATCCCATCGCAACTCCAGCCACCGGAGCCTTCAACGGAACTCCCGCGTCCATCAGAGACAACGACGCACCGCAAACTGTCGCCATCGACGACGATCCATTTGACTCCAGAATGTCGGACACCACGCGCATCGCGTAAGGCCACGACTCTTCCGATGGCAGCACCGCCGACACCGCGCGTTCCGCCAGCGCCCCGTGCCCAATCTCTCGCCTTCCGGCGCCGCGCAAGAACGCAACCTCGCCTACCGAGAACGGCGGGAAGTTGTAATGCAAAATGAAGCGTTTCTTGGCCTCGCCTTCAAAGCCCTCAAGGCGCTGCATGTCGTCGCTGGTGCCGAGTGTGGTCGTGACCAGCGCCTGAGTTTCGCCGCGGGTGAAGATGGCGCTGCCGTGAGTGCGGGGCAGGATTCCGGCTTCGATCCAGATCTCACGGACTTCGTCGAAGGCGCGAGCATCGGGCCGGCGCTTCTTCTCGAGCACTTCTTCGCGGAAAATTCGCTCCCGCAGAGTCTCGTAGTACTGTTTTAATTTCGCGAGCGCCTTCTCATCGTCCTCGGGAATTTCCGCTTGCAGCTTCTTCTTGATATCCTTTACTAGCGTGTAGCTTTCGGCCTTCGGATGCTTCTTGGTGTCGAGCGCATCAGACAACTCGGCAACAACTTTCTTTTTCAAGGCGTCATAGTACTTCTCATCAAACTCCGGCGGCGTGACCTCGCGTTTTTTCTTGCCGACTCGGTTGCGCAGGTCGTTGATCGCCGCGCAGATCTTCTTGATTTCGGTGTGCCCGAAGTCGATCGCGTCGACGACCACTTCTTCGCTCACTTCCTTCGCGCCCGATTCAATCATCACGATGCCATCGGCGGTGCCGACAACCATGATGTTCACCGTACTCTCGCGCATCTCATCGTACGTGGGATTGATGACAAACTGCCCGTTAAGCTGGCCCACGCGGACCGCACCGATGGGCCCGAGGAATGGAATATCGGAAAGCGTGAGCGCGGCAGATGCGCCGTTAATTCCAAGAACGTCCGGATCGTTGCTTGCATCGGCCGAAAGCACGAAGGCGATGACCTGGGTCTCGCACTTGAATCCCTCAGCAAACATCGGCCGCACCGGTCGATCGATCTGCCGACTGGTGAGCACTTCGCGCTCGCTCATGCGGCCTTCGCGCTTGATGAAGCCCCCGGGAAAGCGTCCCCCGGCGTAGGTGTATTCACGGTAATCAACCGTGAGTGGGAAAAAATCGATGCCCTCCCGCGGATCGGCGTTGGCGACGGCGGTAGCGAGGACGACGTTATCGCCTTGGCGGACCACGGCGGCTCCATGGGCCTGCTTGGCTAATTTTCCTGTTTCGAATGTGATTTGTTTTCCACCGGCGAGGTCTACTATTACTGCACTAACTTCTGGTTTCATGTTTCATCCTTCTGGTTGGAATCAGGGGCGCGGTCGCGCTTTCCGGTTGGCGCTGGTTGCTTGGCGATTTGCGGGACAATTTTCGTGGATCGACAGGCGCGTACGTCATGGTTAAGCCAGTTTCGACAAACGAGTTCAGACAAGCAAGTTCTGATGAGCGGGTGCCAATGAGAGCTTGGGGCCCGAATCTACGCCTCGACGCACGCTGGAGTTGGCTCAATATTGTACCGGCTTCGAGAGGAAGGCGGTGCTCTCAGAGATTGCTTTCCAGAAAAGTCCCCGGGCAAACGCCTTATGGTAGCGCCTCCCGCCCTTTCGCAAAATACACGGAAGGACCGGACACCCAGGTTTTTCCCAGTTACTTGCGGATGCCGAGCTTCCCAATGACCGTCTTATAGCGCTCGGAATCGTATCTCTTGAGGTAGTCGAGCAAGCGACGCCGCTTGCTGACCAGCATGAGCAGGCCGCGGCGCGAGCCGTGGTCCTTCTGGTGCGTTTTGAAGTGATCCGTCAGTTGGCCAATGCGTTCACTGATGATGGCGATCTGAACCTCCGGACTGCCGGTGTCAGTCGCGTGCGTCTGATACTGGTCTATGACAGATTTCTTTTGCTCTCTGGCTAGCACTAACCTGGTGCACTCCTGTTCTAGTTTCGATTTATCTTAGTGACGTCATGAGGCTATCATGCGAGAAGCGGGGGTGTAAAGGCGGAGCGCCTAGGGGAGGGCCGAACGCACAGTCTGCCTTGGGTGCGGCGAGGGCAGAGCGTTCACGGGCGAGCGGTTCAGTTCTTGCGCCGCCACTGTAGAGTGGTGCCCCATCCTCGCGTACTTTGCGAGGACTACGGAGCCATTTCTCGGTGGCTTTCAGTCCGGTTCGGAATGACATCCTTAAGACCGGCTTGGAGTTGGCCAACCCCGCATCGCTCAGTGTGGCGCGGGAAGGCGATAGATAACTCCGATGACGAGGCCGGTGACCGTCCACTCGACGAAGTAGGCCGCGCCTTGCTGCAAGGTCAGCGGCAATCCGATGTTGAGGTTGACATAGTTGTGCACCACAAAAGAACCAACCGCGAAGACCCCAATGAGCGCGCCGAAGCTGGCTCCGAGGCGTGCCCCTACCGCAAGGCTCGAGCCGCCCTGGTAGAGCATGGCGTAAATCACCGCCAGCGCGAGGATCGACACAAACATGGCGGCCATCCCTGCCGGCATGTGGCTCATCTGTCCTTGCTGGGATCGATACACGGCGGGGTATTTGAGGAACTCATTCTTCAGTGAGCGAAACAGGCCGAAGGCGAGGCCGCCGAGGACGAAATATGCCGCGAAGCCGCCAAGGGCTGCGAGAGCGATGCGCGAGAGGCTCATTTGGCCATCCTTTCCAGAAAGCACACGTGGCCCAATCTTTTTCTGGTTCTGAGGTCGGCGATATCTTACTTTGAGGCGTTCCGTGCGTCGCGAGTTTTGCGAAGCATGCACGCGAAGTATCGCGTACATCGGCTGGTTTACCGCCACTGCTTTCACAATCTCCGCTCGCCCAATGCCGGATGCCGCTCTTACTTTCCCAAGTCCTTCATCCGGCGCCGCAGGCGCCCGTATCGGCGCACGATGCTGCCCAGATAGACCCCGTGAATCAGCCAGGTCGCGATGTAAGCAGCGTAGAGATAGTTGACAGAGTTCATGGCTGCACTCCCATCAATGATTCCAGGCTTTCCGCCTCGTCCACCGCCCGCTGCAACATTTCCAGGCGATAACGCCACCAGCCAGCTACGAGGGCGAAGCAGGAGAATGCCAGCCAGTTGATCAGCAGGACATGCAGCATGCGCGGATCGATGGAACCGCCACCGCCAATCACCGGCTGGGGATGCTGCGTGCGGAAAAACCAGATCGAGAAATAGACCAGCGGCACATCGAGCGCTCCAAAGATTGCCAGCACCGCTGCCAGCTTCGGAGTCTGCGAGCTATCCGCGAACCGCCGCAGCACCAGATAACTCACATAAATCAGCCACAAAACCAGAGTGGTGGTAAGTCGAATATCCCAGGTCCACCAGATGCCCCACACCGGCCGCGCCCAGATCGGCCCGGTCACCAGCACAACCGTGCAGAACACAACACCCACTTCTGCCGAAACCAGGGCTATCGCGTCCGCTTTGGTGCTTCGCTCGACCAGATAGACCACCGAAGCCACCAGGTTCACGAAAAATAGCAGGAACGCCGTCCACGCCGAGGGCACATGATAGTAGAAGATGCGCTGGACGTCGCCCATCGTCCGTTCCATCGGCGCCACCCAGATCGCTTCATAAAAAGCATAGGCCAGCAATAAAGCGGTAAGAACCGCGAGGATGGGGAGGGCTCGTTTCATTCCGCCTGCAGGATGGTTTCGAATAAAGCCAGACAAGCTGTAGTAAACACCACATCGTAGGTGAGAAGCAATACGATCCAGAAACGCGCCGAGCCGTCAGCGGCAAGGATGATGCGCGTGGCCTCCACCATCGATTGCACGGCTGGAATCGAGATAGGAAACAGCAACAGCGGCAGCATGATTTCGCGGCTACGAGTCCGTAATGACATAGCCGCGAAAAAGGTTCCATTCACCACCAGCGCCCACGTCCCTAGAATCGCCACGGGAATCAACTGCCACGCTGGACCCAGGGTGCGCAGGTTGTAGAAAATAATGAATAGCGGCGCCATTACCGCCTCCAGCAGGCTCACCAGAATGAAGTTGCCCAACGCCTTCGCCAGGAATAACGCATTGGCCGGAGCCGGAGAAACGCGGTAGGCATCGAGCACCTGGTTGCGCAGTTCGCGCGCCCAGGTCTGATTCAGGGCCACCACCGCGGCAAACAGGAAGGCTACCCAGATCAGCCCACCCGCAATTTCGCGCGACTCCTCGGCATTTGGATCGAAGGAGAAACTGAAGATCACCACCACCAGCAGCGAGAAAAACAACATGGAGTTGATGGCATCGCGGGAGCGCCACTCCAGCCGGATGTCTTTGGTCAACGTGGCCAAGGTGATGGAGCGGAGCGAACTCATTGCGGTCTCACTCGTCCCGGATTCAGTTTCGCCGTACGGTCCACGATCTGCCCGATTTGCATCCGCACAAACTCGTCAGCCACTCCCTCCAGTAATGATGCTTGATGCGTGACCACAAAAATGGTTTTGCCCGCATCCCGCATCTGCTTCAGCAATCCCACGATCTCTTGCGCCGAATGCACATCTACGTTGGAAAAAGGCTCATCCAGCAAAAGAATTTTAGGATCATGAAGAATCGCCCGCGCCAGCGACATGCGCTGCCGCATGCCTTGCGAATACTGGCCGACCGGACGCGCCAACTCAGGGTCCAGCCGCACCGAACGAATCACCAGCTCACAGCGCTCGTCTCCCTCAATGTCGTACAAGCGCGCGAAGTAGCGCAGATTTTCCATCCCACTCATTTCTTCGTAGAGCATTGACGGGTGGGCCATGTAACCAACCTCGCGGCAGGCCTCGTGCGGAGCCTTGCCCAGGATAGATATGGTGCCTCGGGTGGGATGTGAGAGCCCCGCCAAAGCCCGCAACAGAGTGGTCTTCCCTGCCCCGTTGTCGCCAAGAATCACATGCAACTTCCCAGCCGCAAACTCCGCGCTCACGCCGCGCAATGCCGCGAAGCGGCCGAATTGCTTGATCAGGTTGCTGACGGCAATGAATGGACCGTTTTGCGGGATTTTAACGTCGGTCACGAGTCGCGAAATATGTTGGCAGGATAGGCGATGCAGCTGCGAGAGTGAATCTATGGATTTCGCCGAAGATTTGCAAGCAGGTCGACGACGGCAGTTGCTTCCGAGGACGCCTGCACCTGTGTTCGGGTTGAGGACCCCGGGCGGCCCCGCGCCGAAAGTGCAGACCGCCTGCTGCCTGCAATCTCAATCGCATGGTATTCAAACCGGTCCACTTCACTTTGTATGGTCTTCTAAGGCGATGAAGGGGGGCAGATGTTTCGTGGACGCGTTTCCCGTTTTCGCGGGGAACAGTGCCGCCAAAACCTAACGATAAAGATTCAGTTCGAGGTCAAGGAAGGTTTTTGCACCTGCGTGACGCTCTTCGTTGGCTCGGCTTGCATCTGGTTGCCGGGCTGCTTCGGCGCATACTTTGAAGCGCACTTGGCCTGCAGCGCCTTCGCATGGAAGATGCCGTCCTGTCCGAAGCTGCCGTCGGCCAGCGCCTGCGAATCGTCCTTGAAGGTGTCGGGAGGAGCTTCGGTTCCGGTGTAGTCCACCGAGAGCAACTGGTCCTGCTCCATCAGCACGAACTGCACGTGCGTTCCAGCGCGCTTGATTGACCCCGGCTGCACATTTCCCGCCACGCGCAGACGCTTGGTATAAGCGCCATTCCCCATCTTGTGCAGTTCGCTGATGGTGACGTAATAGCTCTTACTGTCCTGCACTCCCGTATAGGCGAGATAACCCAGCAGAAGCAGTATCGCGACCGCAGCCCCGCCAAACTTCAGATAGATCTTCCCTTGACTGGACATAGCCAACCACCCCACAAGGGCTGTATTTCTATGACTCTAATCTTACCCAAGCCCGGAATCAAGACACGAGACACTCGAGGAACTAGAGTGCGGACCGGGAGGGGCCAGCCCCCTCTACAACGTAGCCTCCATTTGCAGTCCTTCGATCATCTCATTCAGCGTCTTCTGCGCCGCCTCGCGCTGCTGTTGGAGATCAGCCACTTCGTGGTGCAACGACTGTACCCGGTCCTCTTGCTCGTTCAGCTCGCGGACGTAGCGAGCCACCAGGGCTTTCTCTTCCGCGCTGCCTTTCAGCGCTTTCATATTCTCGCGGACTCGCTGTTGGTCTTCCGAGATTCCCGAAATCTTCGAATTGCGTGACTCCACTTCCCCATCGATCACCGCGACGGTCGCCTTCTGCGCCATCACTTTCCGTAACGCCTGCTCGATTTTGGGGCTAATCATCTTCTGGCTGAGAAAGAACTTGATCAGATCCTCCGAGATGTTCGACAGCTGGTAACTGTTGGTGATCGGCCGGTATTCCTTGACCAGCAGAGTCTCCGTCTTCTTCGGTTCCACGGTGAGGCGGAAGCGGTGGAACGATGTCGAACTCTCCACGGGCTTCTCGTCGTCGTTGAGTCTCCAACCGGGCCGTGCCGGATGCTCGATCACGATGGTGCGCGCCGAAGCATCACGGTTTCGGATGGTGTAAATATTTTCCTGGCGCTCCTGGGTGGACTGCATCATCGTGCCATGGGCGATGATCACCTTCGTCACGCGCTGGCTCTCAGCTCTCTGCTTGCCATCGATCAGAACGCCCAGGTCGGCCGCGTAAGAAAGCAATCGCTTTTCGCCGGGCTTGATCGCATCCATCAGGCCTTCGCCGGCAAAAGCATCGCCTTCGAGCACGTTGAAGCTGCCGCCATCAAGAGTGAGATCGCTGGTATTGTCGACCCAAAGCGCGCGCAGGACGGCGCTCTGCGAAGGATTCCACACCGAAACTTTTTCGGCATCGATGCGCGACTGCAGAATCGGAACCAGCGCCGATTGGTTCTTGGGGATGGTAACGCGGTCGTGCAGCTTGTATTCGAACAGATCGCCGAGGTCGCGGGTCTGAGCGGTGGTGGTAGCAGCCTCGAGAGATTCGACCACTTCGGTGGCATCGGGACGACCGGCCATGGCTTTAAAGACTCCGCCCCCAACGCCACCGCCGCTACTTGATCCGATGCCCGTCTGGGCGCTCGGAGCGCTCATATTCGCGCCCATCACTCCTCCGGCGATTCCACCCGGAACACCGCCGACGATGCCGGAGGGCGTTTTGGGTTCGCCATTTGTGATTTCTGCCTGCGGCTCCATCGTCGCCTCATGCGTCTGCGGCGTGATCATCGCATTCTGCGGCAGACCCACTACCGGACGCCGCGTGTAATACGGCTGCGAAAGTTCCTGCACAAACGACTGTGGCGCTCCCGCCACCAGCGATAACTCCACGTTCTTCCAATCTTCACCGATGGTGTTGTCGACGATCGCCCAGCCCTGCAGCAGCGGCTTGCCTTCGTTCGGAATCACGATCCGGTATGTGCTCTTCCATACCGGAACTTCGCTGATGTAGCTCACCAGCAGATTGCGCTCGCCCTCGCCTGCAGTGGAAATGGTCATGCGCCGGAGGTCCTGATCGCGCGTGGAGGCGACGAGTCCAAGATACTTGCCCACTTCCTCATTCACTTCTTTCTCGGCCACGCGAACGCTGGTGGAAGGAGTGAGATCGAATACGCGAACCTCTCCGCTATCGCTCACGATGGAGATCTGATCGACGGTAAGTTTCTGATCCCCCTTGATGGGAATCTCCCGCTCATCGATGCTGAGCAGGCGTCCCGAGGCGCTCTCCGATCCGCTGTGCACCTCCAGGCGCGCCCCGCGCAATGCATCGAGAAACTGTGCAGTCGTGGGGTTCTCGCCCACGGGCAGATGCAGTGAACCGAGGCGGCGCTCGAGAGGAGCGTTGGAGTTGTAGCTGACGCCGGTGATGCGTCCCTTGCCAAGATCGAGCACAGTCAGGGACTTGAGAACGTCATTCAGTTGCGCGGTGGTGAAATCCACGTTGACGTCCTCGCTGTCGCGCACGCGCCCCGCGTGCTCAAAGTAGCCGACGCCATTCTTGTAGAGAATCACGCGTGTCACCGGCAGACGCGTTGCGGAATCGGCCGCTGTCGAAGAACTTGAAGATTGACCGGATAAAGACCGGCCGGATGAGGACTGGCCAAATGCAGAGTGGACCACTGAAAACGAGGCGAGTAACACGCACAAGACTAAAACTCTCAAAGAACGCATGGCTCCTCCATCGAGCAGGGGGCCGCTCATCCCAGACAGAACGCAGCTGGGGCCCATTCTTGCGCGCCGACGCGGCCCTGCAGGGGTTAGACACCGCAACCAAGATGTCTGGAGCCATGGATGCCAGCCGGCGTTCATGAGATGGCCGGCATACTCAAACGGAAATATCGTCCGTTAGAATGGTGGTGGTTAGAACAATCCTATGATCCATCCCTGGCACGACGTAACTCCCGGCGACAAACTCCCGCAGGAATTCGACTGCGTGATCGAGATCCCTTTCGGATCGAGCGTGAAGTACGAGCTCGATAAAGCAAGCGGTCTGATCAAGCTGGATCGAATTCTCTATTCCGCCGTTTACTATCCGGCCAACTACGGCTTTATTCCGCAGACGCTGGCGGAAGACGATGACCCTCTGGATGTCCTCGTGCTCTGCCAGGAACCCGTGGTGCCGCTCACCATCATCCACGCCCGCGCCCTCGGCCTGATGACGATGATCGATGCCGGCAAACAAGACCACAAGATCATCGCAGTAGCTACCGAAGACCCTGAGTTCAACTCCTACCGCGAAGCCGCGGAGATGCCGCCGCACCGCATGCTCATGCTGCGGCGCTTTTTTCAGGATTACAAGCAGCTGGAAGGCAAGGCCGTTGAAGTGGATGAGATACGCCCCGCAGGCGAGGCGTATCCCATCATTCTTGACGCCCTGCACCGCTACAGCGAACAACGCCGCAGAGGCTTCAAGATTCCGGAGAAGCATTGAGACGCATTACATTGCTTTGAAAACGAAACTGATCTCCTTGGTTTCGTTTGCACCAATCGTAATCGTCTGCGTGGACGTCCCTAAGGTTTCGTGCCACGCTTTGATGGTGTAGGTGCCCGGCGGCAAACTGCTCAGGTCGAAAGTTCCGTCTTTGCCGGTCACTGCCAAGAAAGGATGTTTGAACACCGCGATGTAACCGTGCATCCAGGGATGCAAATTGCACTTCACCGGAATTGCGATCTCTTCGCGCGCAAACGATTCGTCCATGCTCGAACCCGGTGGCTCGGCCTTGTTCCATTCGCGATTATTCGCCGGCGTGGGATGAATGTTGTGCGACGTAGGATCGTCATTCACCACGTGCAAGGGCTGGTTTGCCCGCACCGCCAAAACATGCGGCATGTACATGCAGCCTTTCTGTTCGACAAGGGCGGCCTGGGCCGGCGGATCAAATGTGCGATCTCCTAATCCTTCGGCAACGAACACGATTGCGTTCTGCAGATCGCCTTTTGAGTCGGTCAGCACTTCCTACGCAAAGACGGGGGAGGCATGCTGTTTCGTGCAGCTCGGGTCGGCGGCCATGCTGATCACCTTGGGCTTCGGCACAACGCCTTCAAATCGGACCGTGCCTTTCAGGTCGGCAGCACCGGTTGCCCCCGTGCTGGGTGGAACTCCGCTGGTTCTCGCCGGGCGAGTCGCGGCTCCGCAGATCGCCAGCGTGAGGCAGATCGACAGAGTAAGTGCAAATAGGGAAAGCAATTTTTTTCCCTGCATACAACTTCACCTCAATTCAGGATTCGCATATGCCGAAATATGTTTTTATGGCTCGATGCGAGCGTGAGCCTCGTTGTATCCACGGCGATACCCGGCCGTGAACCGGGCGCGCTCTTGCTCGGTCGACCAGCGGGCAATGGCGGGATCCGGCTGGCCACTCTGGGCGGCGAGTTTCCCCAGGTACAGTCCGTCGCGGAACGCCCCATCACCCTCCAGTCGTGCTTCGGCGCTTGCGTTTGTCTTATGGGAAGGCTGGCTGTTGTCGAGCATCGCCGTGGTTCCCAGGGAGACGGCAATCGCCAGCGTGTATGCGGAAAGTTTGTTCATTTTTTCTCCTCTACGTTTCGGTGAAGCGACCTCCGAACGAGGAACTCCCTCGGCCCGGTCGCAAGTGGTCAGCGCTCGATCTACTTATTCAGTTCGCAGGGGTTTTATTCGAGACGGGTCGAGCATACGCAAGGCAAAAATAGAGATTGTCACCGCATCGTCAAACGTCAGTCATTTTGTCGTCACACGCAGCGCACGCGGTTGACAAGCTCTTCGCACGGATCGCAAGGCAGCCCGCTTGACGGTGGCTTTGGCTGGGGAGTCGATCGCTCGAACTGCACGGTAGACAACGACTTCAAGTGGTCATGTCCTGAGGTAACTTCAGCAATCGCCGGTCGACTCGTAGAATTCGACGAATCGAATCCTGTAATTCCGGGTAAGACCAACGAAGTTTATTCTGCCGAGAGGCGAGGGGACTATGAAAATTGCACGGCCTTGCACCCTGCTGGTTTTTCTTGTGGCCATCTGCGCTGCCCTGAGTTTTGCTGACGAACCGGGAAGACATCCAGCGTATCTCCACGCACTGACCGACTTGCGGCATGCCCGGGCTCATCTGGAGAACCTGGCTCCCACTCATCACATGGACAAAGAAGAAGAGCACGCGATTAACGAAATCGACAAAGCCATCGAGGAAATCAAGCGGGCCGCGATCGATGACGGCAAGCATTTGAACGATCATCCTCCGGTCGATGCGCGAATGGACCGAGCCGGCCGCTTTCACCGCGCAATGGAGTTGCTCGACAAAGCCCATAATGACATCGCCCGCGAAGAAGATGACCCGGCCGTGCGCGGCCTTCGCGACCGCGCCCTTCATCACATCGACGAAGCCCACCGCATCGTCGATCATCTGATCGTTCAGGCCGCAAGCTACTAGCGATCAAGAGGTTCCGCAGTTTCGGCACACCCGAATCCATCGGAGTAGGACAAGGCCCGGCATTTTTTGCCGGGCCTTGTCTTTCCGCGCCGACCGCCCCCCGGCAGGACGCAAGACTTCTCCCAATTTTGTTCTTGACTTAATGTACTAATAGTATAGTACACTGACACACACATGGGACGTTCATCCGCCAAAGCTCAGGGGTTCCAGCTGAAGCTGGACTTGTACAGCGGAGTTCCCGTCTACCGTCAGCTTATCGACCAGGTTCGGACTGGCGTCGCGGCCGGAACGCTCGTTGCCGGCGATCAACTTCCCACGGTACGGCAGCTTGCGGTCGACCTGGCCATCAATCCGAATACCGTTCTGCGAGCATACCGCGAGCTCGAACTCGGGGGTGCTCTCGAAACCCACCAAGGGACCGGGACATTCATCAGCAATAAGAAAACTGTCCAGAACAGTGCCGAGCGGGAACGGCAACTTACGCAGTTAGCCAACGAGTTCGCGGCGCGCGCCGGCGCGGCCGGATTCAACGTTGAAGAACTGCTGGAAACTCTGAGCGCGTTGGCGCCTCAGTCGAGGCAAAGGAGATAGAGCCATGACGAAAATTGAAATCGGCCAGATCAGCGGCGTTGGAAGGTCACTGTTTGTCATCTGCCTTTTAGCGGGAGCAATCACCAGCACCGCCACCCATCATCCGGCAGGGATTATTGCGGGTGCTGTGCTTGGCATCTATCTGCTGTTCGCCATCAAGGTGGTGCAGCAGTGGGAGAAAGTTGCGGTGCTGCGACTGGGGCATTACGTCGGACTGCGCGGCCCGGGCATCTTTCATATTGTGCCGATCGTCGAAACACTCAGCGCCTACGTGGACCAGCGCGTGCGCGTGGCCAGCGTTTCGGCCGAATCGACGCTGACGCGCGACACCGTTCCGGTCAACGTGGATGCCATCGTGTTCTGGCTGGTATGGAACGCGGAGAAATCGATTCTGGAAGTGGAGAATTTTATCGAAGCCATCAACATGAGCGCGCAGACCGCCCTCCGGGAGTCGATCGGCCGGCACGAACTGGCGCAGATGATTACCGAGCGCGAGACGCTGGGGCGCGAACTGCAGCGCATTCTCGATGAGAAGACGAATCCGTGGGGCATTACGGTGCAGTCGGTTGAGATTCGCGACGTAAAGATTCCTCAAGGGCTGGAGGATGCGATGTCGCGGCAGGCGCAGGCCGAGCGCGAGCGGCAGGCGAGGATCATTCTGGGCCAGGCGGAAACCGAAATCTCCAATAGCTTTGTGCAGGCTGCAGCTTCGTATGCCGAAAACCCTGTGGCCTTGCATCTACGCGCCATGAACATGCTGTACGAAGCAATTAAGGAAAAAGGGTCGATGGTGATTGTGCCTTCGTCAGCCGTGGAGACGATGGGGTTAGGCGGAACGCTTGCGAGCGCGTCACTCGGCGGAGCCAAGGCTCGGTGACCAAATGAACGGAAGCTGAAGCTAATGACATACGGGAAAGGGCTATGAAAGGAGAAAATATGAGCGGGCTTGCAATCAATACCTTGGGCGGACTAAAACAAAGGGCGTGGAGCGTGGCATTCCTGGTACTCCTACCCATGATGTCAGCAACACACCTTGGCCGCGCACAAGCGATGCAAGAAGGGATCAGCGTAGAGTTAGCTCCCACCAGCAGCGCGGTGCCAGTGCCAGATGCAGATTCTCAAGACGCCTTGATTATCACTGTGACCGATACCGGCAGAATCTATTTCGGAATCGATCCGGTCACCCCCGACACGCTGGCGGACAAGTTCAAAGCTCGCCGGTCTGGTTACACGCGGGCTCTTTATATCAAAGCGGACGCTAGGGCACCTTACGCGAGCCTCGTGAAGGTTTTGGATGCGGCGCATATAGCCGGTGTCAGCGGTGTGACCCTGCTAACGATCCAAACAAAGACGAGGCAAGCGAGAAAGCCAGTATTCCCGGAAGGCATTGAAATGGAGCTGGCTCAGCACTCGACTCCAGTAAGGAAATGAAAACAAGAGCGAAGAGCCCACGTTGCTTGCGACGCTCGGCAGAAAGTGCGAAGCCTATCTTCGGAGCGTACGCCGTTTCTGGCCGGGGGCGATGACCGTTGGGGGGACAGCCGAAAGCCTGCCCTGAGACCTGGAAGGGGCTGCCCCCGGTTTTACCTACCAGACGTGGCACGCGTTCTCAGCCACCATGGGCTGTCCAGCTTTGCATCCCCACGCCTTCTGAAACTCCGGCATGTTCTGCACCACGCCATCCACGCGATACTTGCCCGGCGAATGCGGATCGGTGAGCACTCGGGTGCGCGCGATCTCCGGACGCCGCTTCTCGCACCACACGCGCCCGAATCCCAGGAAGAAGCGCTGCTCGGGTGTGTAGCCGTCGATTTTCTGGCCTTCTTTTCCCGTCTTATCGTCGGCGATCATATGCTCGAGCGCCGCCAGGGCGATGCGCGCTCCACCATTGTCGGCGGTATTCTCTCCCAGTGTGAGGCGCCCATTCAGCTTCAGGTCGTCAACCGCCACAAAGTTCGAGTATTCATCGGCGACGCAACTGACGCGCTTTTCAAACTCCTTGCCGTCCTGCTCGGTCCACCAGTCCCGTAGGTTGCCGTGCGGATCGTACTTCCGCCCCTGGTCGTCGAAACCATGGGTAAGTTCATGGCCAATCACCAGACCAATGCCACCGAAATTCACCGCATCATCCATGCTCTTGTCAAAGAACGGAGGCTGCAAAATTCCAGCCGGAAAAACAATTTCGTTAAACGAACCGTTGTAATAAGCGTTCACCGTCGGCGGAGTCATTCCCCACTCTTTGCGATCCAGCGGCTTGTCGATCTTGGCAATCTGGCGCTTCGATTCAAATTCATCGGCACGTGCGATGTTACCGAGCAGGTCGTCCGGCTTGATCACTACCGAACTGTAGTCGCGGTACACATCGGGATAGCCGATCTTGTTGCGAATGGCATCCAGCTTCACCTTGGCTTGCTTCTTCGTTTCATCGCTCATCCATAACAGACCCTGAATGTCATCCGCGAGCGATTTCTCCAGTGCGTCCACCATCTTGAGCATGCGCTGCTTGCCGTCCGGACCGAAAGTCGCATCCACGTATCTTTGCCCCAAGGCTTCGCCAAGCTCCTGGTCGGTAAGGCTCACGCAGCGCTTCCAGCGCGCTTGAATCTCCTTCTGGCCGGTGAGGTTCTGCTGGAACTTGAAGTTGACATCGACGAAAGATTCGGAAAGCCACGGCGCCGCCGCGTTCAGCACGTGCCAACTCACATAGGTCTTCAGGGAATCCAGAGATTCGGACTCCAGAACTCCATTCACCTGTTTGAAGAAATCGGGATTAGTGACGTTGAGTTGAGTGAAGCCGGGCGCACCGACGGCCGCAAAATAGCGGTTCAGGTAAAAATCTGGACCGAGAGAGACAGCTTCCTCGCGGCTCATCTTATGATCGCGATTCTTTGGGTCGCGGCGTGCAGTGCGGTCCATGGAAGCCTTCGCTAGAGCGGTCTCGACGCGCAGCACGGTCTGAGCGGAATCGGCTGCCTGTTGCGGAGTCTGGCCCACCAGTGTGAACGTCTGGGTCACGTACTCCACCAAATGCCGCCGCATCTCCTTCATCTTCGCATTGTCTTCCCTGATGTAGTAGTCGCGATCGGGCAACGTGAGCCCGCCCTGATCAATGTAAGCGATCACCTGATCGGCATTGTGCAGATCGGAAGAGGAGTAAAAGCTAAACAGCGACGTGCCTCCGACCAGATGCAGATGAGCGAGTTCATCGATCAACCCCGCCTTGTCCTGAACGGCAGCCACACGGTCAAGCTCCGGCTTGAGCGGCGCAAGGCCCTTGGCGTCCACCGCCTTCTCATCCATGCAGGAGCCGTAAAGATCGCCGATTCTCTGGTCGACGGCGTCGCGGCTCGCCCCGCCCATGGCAGCCTTTTCCAAAACGCCGTGCTCAATGTCGAGATTGCGCTCGCGAAGTTCCACGAAGCTGACCCACTGCGACTGGTCAGGCGGAATTTCCGAATTCTTGATCCAGTTGCCGCAGGCGTACTGATAGAAATCCACGCAAGGATCAACGCTCTTCTCGATGTTGTCCAAGCTGAAGCCGGGAGCCGGCTTCGGGGATGAATTGGCGGAAGAAGATGTTTGAGCGAAGCCGCTGGCGGGGATGAGAACTAGCAAGGCCGGCATGAATCGGAACAGACGCATGGGCAAATCTCTCCTTTTAGGAACGGATGAGATTCTAAGCCCCGCTGTTCCCCGGGGGCAAGGATGGAAGACTACGAAGCCGGAATTCAATTGCTGCGTTCGAGAAACCTGGGAGGTTCGTAGGTCTCGCCAGCTGCCCGTGGGCGGGTCTCTCAGCGCGTAGACCACAAGTAGACCACAACAAGAACGGACCGAGCGACGCCGCTGTGAGCCGGGCGACGAACGGGAACTCCTTTTCGACCTCGCGCCGCAGCTTGTGAATTTTCTCGCTCAGGCTGCGATTCACTTTCCTGAAATCTCGCTCGGTTGCGCCCAGAGCGCCGCATTGTAAGCCCCAATCATCCTATTCCCTGCCGCGCAAACCGCCCCGCACGCGCGAGCCGGATAATCCTTGTAGCGCTGCCAGCCTCGCAACATGATCTGGCGAAGACGATAAAGACTCGGACCATTCCGCACTCCGCCATCTCTTGCTAAAGCGGCGTTCCCGGAACCGGCTTGGAGAGCATGAAAACTGGTGGAAGTCGGTCTCGTAATCGACCGCCGATTCGATCTCCTGAATAATATTGTCCGGCGTGTGGTGTTACGAAACGATCTCATGCGCCAAATCGCCATTAGAGGACCTGTCCCGCTCACCTCCCGGACGCAGGTATAATCAAACTTTCGGAAAAATTCCAGCAAGGATGGCCCCGTCATGACTTCTCCCAACCCTTCCAACGGTAACCCTAGCAATAGTTACAACGTTCCTCAGCCCCGCGCCGAGTGGCTCGCGCGGCGTAAGCAAGAGAACTCCACTGGCAACTTTTCTCAGATGCACTATGCTCGCCAGGGCATGATCACGGAAGAGATGGCTTACGTTGCCCATCACGAGAAGCTGGCTCCAGAGCTGGTTCGCGATGAAGTCGCCCGCGGCCGCATGATCATTCCCTCCAACATCAACCATCCGGAACTCGAACCGATGGCGATCGGCGTGGTGTCGCTGTGCAAGATCAACGCCAACATCGGCAATTCGGCGGTCACGTCAGAAGTCAAAGAAGAACTGAAGAAGCTGCACACGGCCGTGCACTACGGCGCCGACACCGTGATGGATCTTTCCACCGGCGGCGACATTCACAATATCCGCGAAGCCATCCTTCGTCACTCGCCCGTGCCCATCGGCACGGTTCCTATTTACGAAGCCATCTCCCGGGTCAAACGCGTGGAAGACCTGAATGCCGAAGTGATGCTGGAGGTGATTGAAGAGCAGGCCGCGCAAGGCGTCGATTACATGACGATTCACGCCGGCGTGCTGGTCCAATATCTGCCGCTGATCTCGAAGCGCATCACCGGCATTGTGAGCCGCGGCGGCGCGATCCTCGCCCAGTGGATGGCATACAACCACAAGCAGAATTTCCTCTACGAACGTTTTGACGATATATGCAAGATTTTCAAGAAGTATGATGTCAGCTTTTCGCTGGGCGACGGCCTGCGGCCCGGCTGCGTCGCCGATGCCAGCGACGAAGCGCAATTCGCCGAGCTGAAAACTCTCGGCGAGCTGACGAAGATCGCCTGGCAGCACGACGTGCAGGTCATGATCGAAGGTCCCGGCCACGTTTCCATGGACAGGATCAAGGAGCAGGTCGAAAAGGAAGTCGAGCTCTGCTACGAAGCTCCGTTCTACACTCTCGGCCCGCTGGTCACCGACATCGCTCCCGGCTACGACCACATCACCTCAGCCATCGGCGCGGCCATGATCGGATGGTACGGCGCCGCCATGCTCTGCTACGTCACCCCGAAAGAGCATCTCGGCCTGCCCAATGAAAAAGACGTGAAAGACGGCATCATCGCCTACAAGATTTCCGCCCATGCCGCCGACATCGCCCGCGGACGCCCCGGCGCCCGCGACCGCGACGACGCCCTCAGCTACGCCCGCTACAAATTCGATTGGGAGAAGCAGTTCGAGCTCTCCCTTGATCCCGAAACCGCTCGCTCCA
>JBAUXO010000303.1:0-3327 GCA_049584315.1 Candidatus Sulfotelmatobacter sp.
ATTGTTATCTCGGACCAGATTCCTCTCGACTTTGAGTCGCAGAAATCGCTGCGGGATCTCGTGAAGACACCTTCCTACAAAGAGCTGGGCAGATTTCCGATAACAGGGAACGACGTGGATCCTCCTATTACCAGTCTGACCCTATATGAAAACCTGAAGTGGGCACCACCGACGACGAAGTACCTAAGGATCAAAATGCTGACCACGGGGCATGATATCGTGGTTCCGTGGGATAGTTTAGGTGCTCTACAAGCCAGGTAGTGACGATGCCATGGGCCCAATTGAGCAGGGTTTCTCAATTCCCGCCAAGGAACAGTACAGCCAGCGTCCACCGGAAATAAACTCTACTCGTGTCTGCCCACGGGCAGACAGTTGAGCGATTCTAAGTTGCTTTGCCCTTCGCCGCCGTCAGCTCGAAAAAATCACACCTCGGCAAAGTGGCTTCGCAGTCCGGCGGTGAATGCTTGAAGGGCGGATCTTGAAAGCGGCGTTCTCAAACGCTTTGCACTCGCCGCGCATGACCTCGCTGCGGCTGGCCAGAACCAGGGCGCCGTCCAGAGTCTTGGGGTGACTCGGCTGGCAAGGCTTGCCGTTATAAGGCTTGCCATTATAAGGAACGTCGGACTTGATCGATCCCAGGAAGGTTTCGTCGGTTGCTGGATTGTAGATTCCGCCCGCTACGGGATGGCTGTTCCCGACGAACCCGACGGAAACGCAAAACTCGGGAATTCCCTCGACGAATTCGCGGGTGCCACGAGCCGCAGGTTGTGGCAGACCCCGTGAAGCGGAATGAGATGGCTGGTTGAAGCCGTCCAACCCAAGAGTACGCCAAGCCAATCAGCGCAATGAAAACAGGGACGTATGGCCACAACCCGGCGATCGGTTGCAAGAAGAATGGCACTCCTGGAATCGGGGACCGTCTCCGATTCTGGGCTCAGAGAAACGCCGACCGGTTGCATTGGTCTGTTCGGAGAAAGGCCGATCCGATGCATGATGGAATCACGGACGGGGCAGGGTGGGGCAGCAAAAGCCGGTTGCGGTCAGAGACACGCGTCGGCCCAGGCAGTAGTCCTCAAGATCGATCCAGCGTTTAATCCCGGCGTTTCGCCAGTCGTAATAATTCAGGGTCGAGAATCCCCCCGCGTTCAGCATCAACTCCAGTGCCGCTCTGCTGGGGTTCCCCTTGACCGCCCGCGCCGGGTCACCAGGCTCAGCAACAGCCGCGGCGCTCTCATGCTCAATCCCCTCATCGCGAACCTCGATGACGGTTCCCGCGCGCGGGGAAATCGCAGTGTCAATTACCAGGCTTGTCGCTTGGAGGCGTGCAATCTTGCGGATCAGGGCCATGTGGTCGATCGTATGGTAAAGGAACCCAAAGCAGAACACGGTATCAAAACGCCCGCTCTCGACTTTGTCCAGTTCGACCATTACGTCACCCCGCACAAATTCGACTTTGCTCTCCGGTACTCGATATTCGACCATGCTGGCGCGTGCTGCATCAGTCAAGTGCTGACGGGCCTCGATGCCAAGCACATATTCCGCACCTGCCTTATATGCGGCTAAGCTCCAGCGGCCATCATGGGAGGCGATGTCCAAAACTCGTCGACCAGAAATGATGCCAGCGTTGGACTGAATCAGGGCGCGATGCCGCTGGTTGAGCCGGTCTGGCTCTGAGCCGGTTTCACTCGTGGAGAAGAACCGCGGATACGAGTCAAAAAAACCCGCGCTACGATGGGGCCTCTTCCATTTCATCATCACCCGGAACCAGCGCACCTGGTTCTCAAACCACAGTATCCACAGTCTTTCGTGAACCTCTGGTAGCAGCGTTGGGCTGTGCATGGAGACCCCCTCGCAGGAAGTAGGCCAGGTTATCCGCAACTCCTCTTTGCAAACGGCAAGGCATTATATTCGAAAAACTCTTAATAGCAGGTGAAAACTTATAGTAGGTGAAAACTCTCTTCCCTCCCGCCCCTTTTCCGGTTCCCGATAGAGGTTGAAACGGCATTATAAAAGCGCCCTGGTGCAAGGAAAAATGGGGGAATCGCGGGCCCGTAGGTCCGCCCATGCTGAGGATGCAAGGACTTTCACATGCAAGG
This sequence comes from Candidatus Sulfotelmatobacter sp., assembly GCA_049584315.1. Classification (GTDB taxonomy): domain Bacteria; phylum Acidobacteriota; class Terriglobia; order Terriglobales; family Acidobacteriaceae; genus Sulfotelmatobacter. The sequence continues at coordinate 2,097 of JBAUXO010000303.1, forward strand.
GCATCACATTGACACGGGCGAAGAACGAGTGATAAAAGCATGTTATTATTCATTCGCACTCTGAACGCGAACGGTACCGCCTTTCTTCCCGTTTTATTTTGACATTCAGTTCCAACCGCACATACGCCCCGGGTGGTGCCATGCGAAGCATTCAGTCTCAGAGGTTCTTTCGTCTTTTTGTTTTGATTCTCCTGCCAGGCCTTGCCCCTGCGGTGTGGTCGCAGGTCAATGTCACCACTTTTCACTACGACAACGCACGCACAGGTCAGAATACCCAGGAGACCGTCCTCACGCCGGCGAACGTGAACGCCACCCAATTCGGGAAATTGTTCACCATCGCGGTGGATGGATACGTATACGCCCAGCCCCTGTATCTGGCCAACCTACCGAACATTGCGGGTGGAACTCATAACGTTTTGTACATCGCAACGCAGCACGACAGCGTGTTCGCGATCGATGCCGACAGCGGGGCGATTCTCTGGCAAAAAAGCTTCATCAACCCCAGTAGCGGCGTCACGACGGTCGCCAACGCCGATGTGGGTTGCGGCGACATCGTTCCGGAAATTGGGATTACCAGCACTCCCGTCATCGACACCTCCTCAGGTACGCTTTATCTTGTCGTCAAGACCAATGAAAATGGGCAATTCTTCCAGCGTCTGCATGCCCTCGATGTGGCGAGCGGAGCGGAAAAATTTGGTGGCCCGGTGGTCATCGCCGCTACCGTCAATGGCGTGGGTGAAGGCGGAGAAACCGTCAGCTTCAATCCGCTCAGAGAGAACAATCGTCCAGCACTGCTGCTGGAGAATGGCCACGTGATTCTGGCCTGGGCCTCGCATTGTGACAACGAGACGTTTCACGGATGGCTGATGTCCTACGCTGCTTCCACTCTCGCGCAGGAAGCTGTGTTCAACTCTTCTCCGAACGGTAGCGAGGCCGGGGTCTGGATGTCCGGGGATGGGGTAGCTGCCGATGCCAACGGAAACTACTATTTGGCCACTGGAAACGGCAGCTACAGCGGTTCTACCTCAAACGACTACGGAGACAGTATCGTGCAATTAGGTCCGGCCAGCAAGGGTACACTGCCAGTGCTGGACTGGTTTACTCCCTGGAATCAAGGCGTCTTGAGTGGCCATGACGACGACGTTGGCTCCGGGGGGGTGCTGTTGCTTCCGGACCTCCCTGCAGGATCCGCGCATCAGCACCTGCTGGTGCAAATGGGGAAAGAGGGCAC
>JBAUXO010000304.1:0-66185 GCA_049584315.1 Candidatus Sulfotelmatobacter sp.
ACAGAGCATTGAAGCTTAGAGCGGAAGATCCTCAGTCGACGTTACGAACCCGATCTGGCAGAAACGAGGGGGGCCAAAGTTCAGCAGGCAATCCCTCACAAGGCCGAATTCTGTGCATAAGTCAGGTGTAACGGACCATTTTCGTGACCTGCTAAGGTGCCCGGACAACCACAAAGAATGTTGAACATGAAAAGCCTCCTGGCCGGGAAAGGCTCTCCTTCCACTTCTCTTTTGTCCAGTCAGCACTCGACGGGATAGAGCGCTTCACCGCCCAACGCTGGTCTGCCGGCAGACCCTTGGCCTCGCTACCCGACGCTTCACTTGACAAACAAGTGAACTGGGGCGATCCTACTCCTCGAGGGGACCACTTGGATGACAAGTGAACAAAAGGAAGCGATCCAGCTCCTACAAGGAACGTTGGACCTGATTGTTCTGCGGACTCTGGCGAGCATGGGAGCGCAGCATGCCTATCAGATTGCGACCCGGCTCCAGCAGGTCTCTGATCGGCTCCTGACTCTCAACCAAGGCACGCTGTACCCCGCGCTGGTCCGACTCGAACAGTACGGCTGGATCAAAGGCACGTGGGGCAGAACGGAGAGCAACAGAGAAGCCAAATACTATTCGATCACGAAAGCAGGAGAAAAGGCTCTCAACCAGGAAACACTGCGTTGGCGCAAGATGGCAGGCCTTGTTGAGCGGCTTCTGCTTGAGGACTTCCAGCCATGATCTATCTCAGACGGCTTCTTTCGAAGCTTCGGGGCCTTTTCCGCAACGCTCGGGTGGAAGAGGAGATAGAAAGAGAGATCGCTGCTCATCTTGGGTTGTTGGAGGACGACTTCTTGCGAAAAGGTATGAGCGCGGAAGAGGCGCATTTGGCCGCCAGGCGTGCTTATGGTGGTGTGGAACAGGCAAAACAATTGCATCGCGATGAGCGCTCCATTCTCTGGCTCGAACGCCTCCGGCAGGACGTTCGATATGGGTTTCGTCAGTTGGGCAAATCACCCGGCTTTACCGTTCTCGCAATTATCACTTTTGCGCTAGGAATCGGGGCCAATACAGCAATTTTCAGCTTGGCCGATCTCATCATCCGCAGACCCGTATCTCTGCCTGGGCTGGATCGTCTAGTCTCTATGGAAGAACAGAGTTCGACAGGCGAGGATAAAGGAATTTCCGCCGCAAATTACCTTGACCTACTAGCGGCTAACCACACTTTTGAGCAACTAGCCGTTTATGAGTATTGGAGCGCGGGGGTTGGAGCTCAGGACCAACCCTATGAAGCCATCGGTGTAAAAGTCTCTGCCAACTTCTTCTCTACCGTTGGGATCAAACCCGCCACGGGGCGCGACTTCATCGCCGGTGAAGACGCTGAGGGAAGGGACCATGAGGTTATTCTCAGTAGTGCCTTCTGGCGTCGCCGTTTTGCGGCGGACCCGTCTGCCGTGGGAAAGCTTCTTAAACTCGATGGCGAGATGTATACCGTCATCGGCGTGATGCCTCCGAGGGCCATTTTTCCACTGGGCGCACCTGCCTTCTGGGTGCCAATCGCCATGAGCCAACAGATGCGCAGCGAACGCCGGCAGCTCTCACTCCATGGGGTTGGTCGTCTCCAGACTGGCGTAAGCCTGGAACAGGCGCGGGGGGGAATCGATGGGATTTGGAATTCGCTAGCAAAATCATATCCGCGAGCGAACGCAAACAGAAGCTTGCTTATTGTCGGACTACGCGATTCCATCGTTCTGGACTACAACCGTCAATTTGCACTTCTCCTGATGGGAGTAGTGGGTTTCGTGCTGCTGATCGCCTGCACCAACATTGCCACCCTGCAATTTGCGCGTGCCTCGGGGCGACAACATGAGATTGCGATTCGGGCAGCTCTTGGAGCCAGCCGCAGGCGAGTCCTAAGCCAACTGCTGACGGAGAGCATTTTGCTGTCGCTGTTGGGAGGTGCAGCCGGTTCAATCCTGTCCATCGCCAGCGTTCGTCTCTTGCGAAACACGCTGCCCACGGATGTGCAGTGGTTCTGCGATGTAAGCAATCTGAAGGTGAATGGGGCCGCATTCGCCTTCGCGGTGCTTTTGGCTATAGTGTCGGGAGTGCTGTCCGGATTGGCGCCGGCGTGGAAGTACTCGAAAGCTAACCCGACCCGAGCGCTTGCAACCGAATCTCATCGGATTGCCGGAAGCAGCAACCATAGATGGCATTCCGCATTTGTTACGACGGAAATCGCACTGGCTCTAGTACTGCTGATTGGAGCCATGCTTATGGTGAAAGGGTTCGCTACCCTGGTCACAGGTCAACGCGGCCTGGAGCCGGAGTCTCTTTTGACGTTCCACGTCGACCTACCGCAATCGCGTCCACCACAGCAGGTTAGAGCCTTTCAAGATAACCTGCTCTCACAACTGTCCAAACTTCAAGGAATCCGCTCCGTCGCATTGGCGAGCGGTATTCCGTATAGCTCCTATGAGGACAGCACAGCGTTGACCCTCGAAGAGAACGCAGCAACACCACGAGATCAGGCTCCGGCTGCAATGGCGGAATCGGTCAGTCCAGACTACTTTCGCACCTTGCACATCCCTCTTCGAGAGGGCCGCTGGTTTGATGTGGGTGATACTCCAGATACCCTCCACGTCGCTGTGGTGAGTGAGAGCATGGTGCAGCGCCTATGGTCGGGACAGTCCGCAATAGGAAAGCGCCTCAAATCGGAGGATTTCGACAACGTCGCTCCCTGGCTGACGGTCGTGGGAGTTGTCGGAGATATCCAGCACGAAATTTATGATCGCTCGTTCCGCTCGATTCTTTATGTGCCCTATCAGCAAGCGCCGCCTCATTCGCTGGACTTTGTGATTCGCGGCGACTCCGACCCTGTGCAATTGGCTCCCACCGTGCGACGAATCATCCGAAGTCTCGACTCGAATCTTCCGGTCGAGAACCTGGAAACTCTCGGTGGCCTGATTTCCTCTCAGGCAAGCGCGCTACAGTATGTTTCCCTCCTGGTGGCTGGATTCGGCTTTCTTGCGTTGCTTCTGTCGGCAGTGGGCGTCTACGCATTGATGGCTAACTCCGTTGCCGAGCGGCGTCGTGAAATCGGGATTCGCATGGCGCTCGGCGCACAAAAGTGGAATGTACTGCAGACGCTGATGCGGCGCGCCCTGGTTGCCACAGGTGTTGGATTAAGCTGCGGTATCGTGCTGGCTCTTGCCTTTACGCGATTGCTCTCCAGCTTGATCTATGGCGTGAGTGCCTGGGATACCGAAACCTTCGTCGTCATTCCGGTCGTGCTGGCTCTGGTTGCCCTGACAGCCACCTATATTCCAGCGCATCGCTCTACATCGATTGACCCCATGCAGACTTTACGTATGGATTGAGACCCGCAGGCCGGTATCGAGTAGGCGGGTAACTGCCTTGCGAAGACGTGTGAGACTATGAGAGGAACTGGCGAAGGCCACAACTTTCTCCGCGGTGGCCACAGACTGCGGCTGGCAAACCTCAGCTGCGCTCCTGACCTAATCCAACAGAAGTCTGGTTGAAAAAGGGCGTCGCACGTGCTCGCGGCAGCGTCACTCTTGCCCGGCACCCCCTTTGATCAGTGCGGTTGACAAGTTCAATCGATCCTCCATGTGCCTCGGCGATTTGGCGCGAAAGAACCAGTCCGATCCCGCCGCCCGACGGCTTGGTGGTGTAGAAGGGAACAAACGCGTTGCTCGGGTTGAGCAGACCGGGTCCGTTGTCTTCGATGGTAAGAGTCAGGTCCCTTTCGGAGAGATCCCAGCGCATGACTACCTGCGGATCCGCCGCCGAGGGATCTGTTCCGTCTCCACCAGACCGACCTGTCGAGTGGCCCGGCTCCAGGGCAGCTTCAACCGCATTGCGCACGAGATTAATCAGCATTTGCTCGAGTTGATCGGTATCAACCTCTAACTCAGTGGCAGGGCCTGGAACCACCTGCACAGGCAATCTTGTCTCTAATCCGGCCACTCGCTCGACCAGCGGAAGCAGTGCAGTCCTGTGTAATACGGGCGGCGGCATCTGAGCGAGTTGACGGTATGCCTGCAGGAAACGGTTAAGATTGTCGGCACGAGTTTCGATAATGGCGAGCCCGCGTTCGAAATCCCGCTGCTGGCCGGAGTCCGGCACGGCGTTGGCAATCTGGGCGCTCAGGCTTCCCGCAATCGACTTAATGGGCGTGAGTGAATTGTTGAGTTCATGGCCCAGCACCCGGATCAGGCGCTGCCATGCACTGCGTTCTTCCTCGCGCAACGCGCGGCTCACGTCGGAGAGAACGACTAGGGAGTGGGGCACTCCTCGCTGGCGAAAGGAGCTCCGCCGCACCAGCCAGCGCGCATTCGGCGTGTGGAAGGGCAGCGGCACCAACGTCTCGCTCTCCGCAGCGAGGCAGGCCGCTAAGCCGATCTCCTCCGCGGTACGCCCGAGGAGTCTTACGGAAGGTTGTTGCAGCAGCCGTTCTCCGGCGGAGTTCACCAGGCGCAGAACCTGGTCCGGGTCAAAGGTGAATAGCGGTACATCGATCTCTTCCACAACGCGGCGCAACAGAACAGTGGCTTCGATAGCTCGAATCCGCTGGTCCGACAGCAGGTCGGCCAAAGCATTCACTTCCAGGGAGAGCTCCCCGAGTACGTCGTCTGCGGCCGCCCCGCGAGCCCGAAAGGAATAGTCTTCTTCGCGTAAGGCGGCGATCACATTGGCGAGAGTTTGCAGCGGTCGCGTGGTTTGCTCCTGCAATGCCATTGCCAGCAGCCACCAAATAAACAACTCCCCAAGGAACAACGCCCACTTCGATTCCTCAGACCAGGATTGAAGCCAGATCAGAATGCCGCTAACAATCATTCCCGGAAGGGTGACGAGCACGGAGAAGAGGCTGAGGCGGCGCTCGTACAGAAGACGGAGTCGCTTGCGTGGAGGCTTGCGCACGCTGGGACTGGAGCGCCCGCGTGGGCTAGAGGCCATACTTCTCCATCCGACGATAGAGGGCGCCGCGGCTCAATCCCAGGGTTTCCGCGGCGTGGCTCACATTCCCCTGAGAGCGCTGCAACGCCTTGCGGATCAGAATGGCTTCCACCGCTTCCAGGCTGAGTTCTTCAAGGTTCTGACTCTGCTGGCGGGACAGGTCCAGGCCCAGATCGGCGCGCTGGATCTCGCTGCCCTTGCACATGAGGACTGCGCGCTCCAGGGTGTGCTCCAGTTCGCGTACATTGCCCGGCCAGGAGTATTGCATGAGCAGTTGCAAAGCCGGGGCCTCGAAACCCTGAACTGCGCGCCGGTAGCGCGATGCGTAACGCGCGAGGAAGTGGACGGCGAGAGCGGGAATGTCCTCGCGCCGCTCGCGAAGCGCCGGCACGTGAATCTCTACCGTATTCAGGCGAAACAGCAAGTCTTCTCGAAATTGTCCGGCAGCACACGCCGCTTGAAGGTCCGCGTTGGTGGCGGAGATTACGCGCACATTTACTTTACGGGTGCGCGACGAGCCGACCCGCTCAATCTCGCTGGTTTCGAGCACACGAAGTAACTTGGCTTGCTGGTGATAGGGCACGTTGCCGATCTCGTCCAGAAATACCGTGCTGCCATCGGCGAGTTCGAAGCGGCCGATGCGATCAGTGCGAGCATCGGTGAATGCGCCCTTCACGTGACCGAAGAGCTCGGTCTCAAATACTCCGTCGGGTATGGCACCAGTATTTACCGCGATCATGGGCCGCGAGGCGCGAGGAGAAAGCGCGTGCAGTGTCCGCGCTACCACCTCCTTACCCGAACCATGCTCTCCTGTGATCAGGATGTTTGCATCGGAGGGACCAACGCGGGTGATGGTCTCAAGCATAGGTTGCATGGAGGTTGACGACGCGATGAACTCAGGGCGGCCGTCGGCCTCCAGCAGGCGATTCTGCGCTGCCAAACGCTCGGCGTTCTGCAGAGTACGGCGCAGCTCGACCTGAGTGCGCAAAATTGTGAGCAGCCGCTGGTTCTCCCAAGGTTTTTGAATAAAGTCCCGTGCTCCTCGGTGAATGGCTTCCACTGCCAGTTCAATATTCGCCCACGCGGTCATGACGATAACCGGGATGCTGCTGTCGAGGGAGACGATCTCCGATAGCAGGTCAAGGCCTTCCCGTCCGGAAGTCGTATCCCGCGTGTAGTTCAGGTCGATGAGGAGAGCATCGTAGGAGCCGGTAGCCAGCGCCTCGCGAACCAGAGCTGGGGACTTCGCGGTTTCCACATCGTATCCTTGCGGACGCAGCAGAAGTTCGATGGCTTCGAGAACGTGCTGCTGGTCATCCGCCCCCAAAATCCGGGGCCGGTTGAAGCTGCCATTCGTCGACTTCGCGAGGAAGTCTCCCGGTTTGGTCGAAGCCTGCATGGAACGGCTTAGGGACTCGTAGCGTTGATTGTACCGCTGACCGCGTCCTGCACCCGGATGCCATTATGTTCCAAAGTCGTGCCGGTGGCGCGATCAAGCTCAACTTTTGCTTTCTCGAATACGGTCATGGCGCTGACCAAATCCAATTCTGCCAACGCCAGATCCCGCTGGGCGGAGAGGGTTTGATAACTGGATCCGGCACCGAGTTCCTGCTCTTTTTGGGTGATCTCAAACGTGCGCTTGGCAAGGTCTCGCGCCTTGCGAGCGGCCTGGACCCGCGCAGCGGTTTGCACCAGCGCATATTGCGCGTTACGAACCTCGATGCGAACTTGCTTCTTCAGTTGTTCCATGCGCAATTCAGCCTGCCGGTACTCGAGTTCGGATCGGTATTGATCGGCCTTGGCGACGCGATTCCGGAGCGGGATGTTCAGGTTCAGCCCGACATAGTAGTCGGGAGAGGAGTCGTTGAAGGCGTTTTGGAGTGCTCCGCCGAAATCGTTGGGTACGCTGCTGGTGCAAGCATTGCAAACAGGATTCAGCGGGCCAGCCAGCCCCGAGCTGCCCCAGAAGCCGACCAGCGAAAGTGACGGCAACAGCGCATTGCGCGCCGCCTGCCGGCTGATCCGGCGGTTCGCCAAGTCGATGTCAGATTCGGATAGCTCCGGCCGACCCTGCAAGGCGGATGATATCAAGTCCTGAATCGATGGCACGGCCTCGGCCGGTACATCCTGCATACGATCCGTGGGAATGACCGGCATGGCCTCCAGCACGGGATCGTCCAGACTCTTGGTGACCGCATTCTTCATGAGCGTCTCCTGGAATTGGAGACTGGTGCGGGCAACGGTTAGGTCCTGGTCGCGCCGTGAGACTTCGGCTTCAGCGCGCATCACGTCCATCTCGGGGATGCTTTCCAGCTGGAACTGTTTTCTTGCATTGTCGAAGGTCTGCTGGGCAAAAGCCGAGGATTGTTCGTTGACTCTTGTCTGCTCGTAGGCACTGACCAAGTCCCAGTAAATATTCTCGATCTGAGTCACGGTGGCGATGATTTGATCCTTGAAAGCGATGTCGGAAATCTTCTTATTGTTCTTGGCTATATGAAGATAGCGCAGATTGGGCCCAAAACCGAACCCGGCAAGCAACTCCTGCTGAACCGAAAAACGGAACATCGAGCTTAAGGCCGGTGAAAGAAAGATGTCCGGACTGTTTGCAGTCTGGCGGCTGTTATTGAACTGAAACGAAATGCTGGTGCCGGTCGAGAAGGCCTGGGCATAGTTAAAATTCGCCTGCGCTGTATTCAACTGGAGTGATGGCACCTCGTAGAGCTGCAGGTTGGCGAGAGGCGTGGTTTGATGCTCGATCCCCATGGAAGCGGTGATCGCCGGATCGTAGGACGAGACCGTCGTTCCCGCACCCAGGGTGGATTGCACCAGACCGGACGCACCCGCGCCCGCACCTCCAGCGCCGCTTGTTGTACCGCCCGCGCCCGCGCCGGGAGCGCCCGTGCCAAAACCTCCCACCCCGCCGCCCGGAGTTCCCTGAACCACTCCGGTGTTCACTCCGCGGAAGAATCCTCCGGCTTGCGTGCGCAAAATGTCAGTGTTGGCGATGGGCAGGTTATAACGGGCGATGGCCAGATCCAGGTTATTTTCGAGTGCAAGATCGATGGCATCTTTCAGCGACAGGTAAAGCTTGCCGTCGCGAGTGAGACGGTCAAGGCGAGGTGAATTCGCCAGCACCGGCTCGGGAACTTCATCGGCTGAATACGCTTTGAGCGGGTTGTGTGACTTCGGCATGTCAAACTGGGCCGTGACGGCCGCTTGTGGACCGGCTGGTGGTTGCGCCCCGCTCGCGGTGGGAGGGCTGGCGGTTTGTGCCTGCATGGTCGCGGTCAGAATTCCACAGGCGCCGAGGATCAAAACTCCCCGCTTTGCCAAGTTGGGATTCTTTGCGAGCGTGCGAATTGCGTAACGAATATCTTGCCAGAGAGTATCCATGCCCGTCCTTTTGGTTCCACCTCCGAATAGGGTTCGTTATGAGCGCAAATTGCCCGCTATTCGTACCGCAAAGCCACTATCGGATCCACTTTCGTCGCGCGCCTCGCCGGAATGTAACAAGCCAGCAGCGCCACTGCGACCAACAAAAGCGTCACTCCCCCGAATGTGACCGGATCGGTTGCCGTCACGCCGAACAGCAACGACGATACCGTCTGCGTCAACGCCAACGATCCCACGATTCCAATCGCCACGCCGATCAAGATCGTGCGCATGCCTTGTCCTAGAACCATGCGCAGCACGTCCCCCGATGTGGCGCCAAGCGCAAGGCGCACGCCGAATTCGCGCGTGCGCTGGCCCACGGAATACACCATCACGCCAAACACTCCGGCGCTCGCCAGCAGTAGCGCCGTGATTGCGAAGAATCCCACCAGGATCACGTTGAATTTTCGCGAACCCAGCGACGCCGAATATACTTGCTGAAAGATCTGGAACCTCGTCGGAATTTCGGGATTGAGGTCATGCAAAATTCCCCGCGCCGCCGAGCTTACCGAGCGCGTGTCAGCGTCACTCAGCATTGTCACCGTCATAAACGCACTCGGCCTTTGAAATAGATTTACGTAAACTGTCGGCCGCGGAGGCTCGTCGAGGCCGTATTCGTGCGTATCGCCTACGATTCCCACAATCGTGAGCAGACGCATATCACCATCCATATTTCCAAATTCAATCGTGTGTCCGATCGGGTTCTGATGTGGCCAGCGGTCGTGCGCAAGAGACTCGCTGATCACTGCGACGTGCGGCGCGTTCGCGCCGTCGCGCTCGTCGAACATCCGTCCCCGGGTCAGCGGAATTCCCAGCACCCGGAAATATCCGTCTGTCGCGACACAAAAATCCGCAGTCCCGATCCGTTCCTGTTGATGAAACAACGCGTCGAAGTCCATCGTTTTGGAAACTTCATTCTGTGTCATCAGCAAAAACATTCCGTCGGGCAGTCCGCCGGTCATGGGCAACGCGCTTGCAGCTCCGACGCTGCGCACGCCGGGGATTTGTTTCAGCCGGTCAATCAACTTCTGAAAGAAAATTCCCTGGGCTGACTTTGTCTTTGGACCGTCCACCCACGGCTGCGTGAAATCCGTGCCCGGCAGGGAGACGTCCATTGCTATGATCTTGTCCACGCGGAATCCTGGATTCACCTCCAGGACTTTCATTAAACTCCGTCCCAGCAAACTCGCGCCGATCACCAGCCCTAACGTGATGGCGATCTGCGCCGCGGCAATCGCTCGCCCCACGCGCTGGCTGCCTTGCCATCCGGCCTGCCCGCGACCGCCTTCGTCAAGGCCCTTCCTCAAATCGCCTCGGGTCGCTCGCATGGCTGTAAACACGCCCAGCCCGGCAGCCACGGCAGTGGAGAGCAAAAACGCAAAGAGCAGCACAGGCACGCTCACAGAAACGCTGTCGAGTCGGGGCAGAGTTTCCGGCGCCAGGGCCACCAATCCGGCGACGCCCCAGAGCGCGGCGAGGATTCCAAGACCTCCGCCGAGCAGCGAGAGCAAAAATGCCTCGGTCAAAAATTGGCGCAGCAGGCGGCCGAGCGCTGCCCCGAGCGCGATGCGAATCGAAAGCTCGCGCTGGCGCACCGACGCCTGCGCCAGAAGCAAGTTCGCTACGTTCGCGCACGCCACGAGCAGCAACAAACCCACCGTGCCCAGCAGAATCAGCAGCGGCGACCGCACATTCCCCGTGATGGAATCCCGCAATGGAACTACTCTTCCATCCCTGAGCAAATAATCAGTTTTTTCACTCGAAGCCTGGTGGATCCGTCGTGCAATTGCGCTGATATCCTCCCGCGCCTGATCGACGCTTACGCCATCTTTCAGCCGGCCAACGCAAGAGTAGTTATGCGAGGTGCGGCTCAGGCTCTCGCCACCTATATCGGCAGCAATCCACACGTCTGCCTCGTTCGGAAATCGAAATCCCGAAGGCAGCACTCCGATCACAGAGTAGACCGCGTTGTTAATGTTTAGGTGCCATTTCGAAAGATCCTCCGCCGCTCCGAGGTACTGCCTCCAGTAACCGTAGCTCACCAGCGCGACGGGTGCCGCTCCCTTCTTGTCATCGCTCGTCGTGAAATCCCGGCCCACGATCGGCTCAAGCTCGAATACTGCAAGAAACTCCGGGGTTACCGCTGCTACGGTGGTGCGCGTCGGCTGCGATGCTCCGGAGACAGAAACCGTGTTGTCCGCATACTTCGCGATGGATTGAAAGCTATGGCTTTGATCGCGGAAGTCGTCAAAGTTCGGATCCGCGAGGCGCGACAGCGTGCCATGGAAGTTCACTTCAGAGACAGCCACGATTCGGTCGGCGCTGAAATACGGCAGCGGGTGCAGCAAAACTCCGTACACGACGCTGAAGATCGCCGTCGTCGAGCCGATCGCCAGCGCGAGCGTGAATACCATGATGGCAGTGGTGCCAGGGTTCTTGCCCAGGACTCGCGCCGCGTACCGGAGGTCCGGCCAAAATCCGTTCATGTTTGCCTCGCTGTCAAAACCTAGCAATCACTTCTCAACGATCCGGCCCAGGAAGGGTCAAGATGCATTGACCTCCGCCGACTGAACGAGCGCTGGATTGGCAGTGTCTGAGACCAGCCATCCGTCCCGCAGTTGAATGCTGCGTGTCCCGTAGGCGGCATTCGCCTCCGAGTGAGTGACCTGGACGATCGTCGTTCCCTGCCGATTGAGTTCGCGGAAGAGTTCCATGATCTCTTTGGCTTGCCCAGAATGCAGATTGCCGGTGGGTTCATCGGCGAGAAGAAGCGGAGGCTTGTGGATCACGGCACGCGCCACGCCCACCAGTTGCTGTTGCCCACCCGAAAGTTGGCTGGGAAACAGATCTTTTTTGGCGACAATCTGGAAGCGATCTAGAGTGTCGGCCACGAGACTCTGGCGTCGGGATCGAGGAATGTCTTTATAGGAGAGCGGAAGATCGATATTCTCCTGCACCGTAAGGTCGTCGAGCAGGTGATAGCTCTGAAAGATCATTCCGACGTTGAGCTTGGCCAGTTCGCCCCGCTGCTTGCGCTTGAGCTCGTGCACGGCCTCCTCGCGAAACCAGTATTCGCCCTGCCACTGGTCGTCGAGGAGCGCGAGCACGTTGAGCAAGGACGACTTCCCCGCCCCCGACGGCCCCATCACGGTGATGAACTCGCCTTGGCGAATGTCGAGGTTCACGCGGCGCAGCACCCAGGTCTGTCCTGCGCCAGTCTTGTAACTGCGTTCGATATTTTTCAGTTCGATCATTGGGTTAGTCAATTCGTTCTCCGAAACTCTATTCGTACCTCAATGCCACCATCGGATCGACCTTCGTCGCACGATACGCCGGAATGATGCTGGCCAATAAAGCGATCACCGCTGACAAAATCGTTACCGCCAGAAAGGTGACAGGGTCGGTGGGCTTCACCTCGTAGATGAGGCTTGACAGCACGCGTCCCAAGGCCAGCGCGCCCACCGATCCCACTGCCACGCCCAGCAAGGTCGGCTTCATGCCCTCGAACACGACCCTGCGCAGCACATCGCCAGGCCGGGCGCCGAGAGCCAGGCGGATTCCGATTTCTCGCACACTCCGCCTCACGCTGTAAGACAACACGCTGTAGATGCCCACGCCGGCCAACAACAAGGCGAGCCCGGCGAATGCGCCCAGTAGCAGCATGTTGAACCGCTGTTGCGACAGAGAATTCGCAACCAGGTCGTCCATAGTCAGGATGTCGCGCAATGGAATCTCACGATCGACCTCATGTACCGCATTCGAGACGGCAGGAACCATTCCCCCAACCGAGGCCGAGCGCACCACCAGCGTCATTGGAATTGAACTCCATCCCCCGTTGGCGGGTACAGAAACCTGGTCGAGCGGAAAATATAGAGTTGCGCTGGGACGAGTTTGGTCAAGGCCGTCGAGCTTCACGTCTCCCACAATTCCAACCACTTCGCGGACGGCGTCCGGGAAAAAGGTCAATGTAAGATGTTTGCCCAACGCGTCTTCGCCCGGCCAGAACTGCCGAGCCATGGATTCGCTGATCAGGACCACCGCCGGCCTTCTAGCAATATCGGTATCGCTCAAGTCGCGGCCGCGCAGGATCGGTATGTGCAGCGCGCCCGTGTATCCAGCGCTGATGAGGCGAACGTCGACCTCCGGTTGCTCTGACATCGGCACCGTCGGGTGGCCTTCGATCGCAACCGGTTGATGTGAACCTCCGTTGTCCAGGGGAATGTCATCGACCACGCCTGCGGATTCTACCCCGGGTAAAGCTCTCACCCTCCGCAGCACTTGCTCGAAGAAGTTGACCTCCTGGGCCGGGCCAGAAAATTTCGCTCGCGAGACCATCGCGGTCATGGTCAAAACATTGTGCGAATCAAACCCTGGATTCACGCCATGAAGCCTCTGAAAACTGCGGATCATCAGTCCTGCGCCGACCAGCAAGATGAGCGAAAGCGCGACCTCCGACACAACCAGAATGCTGCGCGTACGATGCCCGCTCGAATCCGCATCGGTGTGCCCCAGTCCTTGTTTCAGCGCTTGACTCACGTCGCCGCGAGCCAGGCGCAGCGCCGGAAGAACTCCCGCCAGAACACCGGCCGCAATGGAAACGGCCGCCGTGAAGCCGAGGACCTTGGCATCCAGCCCGACTTCAAGTGAATGCGGAAGCTTGTCGGCCAGAAAGGCCATGATCAGACGGACTCCGGCATGAGCATAGGTCAAGCCGAGGGCTCCTCCGACGAGGGCGAGCAGTATAGACTCCGTGAGGACTTGGCGCAGCACGCGAGCCGAGCTGGCGCCCAGCGCGGTTCGAATCGCAATTTCTTTCTGGCGACTGAACGTCCGCGCCAGCGCAAGGTTGGCCACGTTAAGGCTGGCGATCAGAAGAACGAAAGCTACGGCTCCCAGCAGAACCAGCAGAGCCGGCCGCACGTCGCTGACTAAATCGTCGCGCAAGGGCACAACTACGGCGCCCCATCCTTTGTCGTCCTCCGGATACTGTTGCTCGAGCCGGCTGGAAATCGTGTTCATCTCCGCCTGAGCCTGCTTCAAATCAATGAGTGGCCCGAGGCGGGCGATGACTACGGAGTGATGTTCTCCCCGAACAGCTCGTTCCTTGTCCGTCCAGGCCATGGGTGTCCACATCTGCGCAAAGTCCGGAAACTGGAAGCTTGACGGCATGACTCCGGCCACAAGATAGCTCTGGCCGTCCATATTAATATTCTGGCCCACGATGGCGGGATTCGATCCAAAATGCTCCTGCCAGAAGCGATGGCTGAGCACCACAACATTGGAGCGGCCAGGTTGGTCTTCTTCGGGCGTAAACACACGCCCCAGTTCGGGCTGAACTCCCAGGGTCGCAAAGAAAGCGGATGTCGCCGCGCAGGCGTCGACCTGCTCCGGCGTTGCGGCGCCGGTCAGAGTGAAGGCGTGATAAGTATAGATCGCCATCCGTTCGAAGACATGGTTCTGGCGCTCCCAATCCAGATAGTTTGCCGCGGAAACAGAAAAGGTCGACATTCCCGGAAAGCTCGTCGCCGGGGGAACGTGCCAGACCCGAACCAGCCGGTCAGGATCCCGAAACCGCAACGGACGCAGCAGAACTCCATTCACCACACTGAAAATAGCCGTGTTGGCACCGATGCCTAACGCCAGCGTGATCACCGCAACCGCTGTGAAGCCGATACTTTTGCGAAACTGGCGCAGGGCAAAGTGAAGGTCTTGCAGCAGTCCGGTCGTCATTCTTTCCCTCTCATTCGTACCCCAATGCCACGATAGGATCGATTTTCGTCGCACGCCGGGCCGGGACGAGGCTTGCGGCGGTCCCAAATGCAATCAGCGCTGGGCCGCAACCCTAAAGGGCGCCGGACCTGCCCGGCGAGATTAAAAAGAACAGTTGCGCAACCCTCTGAGGAAGCCGCCACGCGCCAACGCCAGCGTGGGCACGGCCACCGCGCTGAATCCCGGACTCTTGCGCAGCTGCCGAACGGCGTAGCGAATGTCCTGGATCAGCCCGCTCATGCGTGCACATCCGCCATCAGCTTTTTCAGTTCTTCTTCCGCCACGACCTTGCCGTCGAACAAATGCACCTCCCGCTGGGCGTGTTTGGCGAAGCGCGGATCGTGGGTCACCATGCAGATGGTCGCGCCCTCGCGGTGCAGGTTCTGCAACAACTCCATCACCGCCTCGCCGTTGCGTGAATCCAGATTTCCGGTCGGCTCGTCCGCCAGCAGGATGGAGGGTTTGCCTCCGAGGGCGCGCGCCACGGCAACACGCTGCTGCTGACCACCGGAGAGTTGCGAAGGATAATGCCGCACGCGGTGCGCCATACCAACGCGCTCTAGCGCCTCCATGACTCGCTTCTTCCGGTCGGCCGTCGGCATTTTCTGCCGATAGGTGAGCGGCAGCTCCACGTTCTCGTACACCGTGAGGTCGCCGATCAAGTTAAAGCTCTGAAAGATGAATCCGATTTCCTGGTTGCGAATCCGCGATCGTTCGGCGAAATCGAGGTTCTCCACCGGCTTCCCGTTCAGCCAGTAGCTCCCATCGGTCGGCGTATCTAATAGACCGATGATTGAGAGCAACGTCGATTTGCCGCAGCCCGATGGCCCCGACATGGCCACATATTCGCCCTGACTGATAGAGAGGTGCACGCCCGACAGCGCGTGGGTTTCGATCTCGTCGGTGTAAAAAACTTTGGTCATATCCTGAATCTGGATCAATGCCTGTTTTGCTTCGGTCATATATGGTTCGCCTCGGGTTGGTTTTGCCTCGCTTGGCCTGCTTCGATGTTTTGGTTGAGTTCGCTTAGTCCAGCCGGATGCGGTCGGTTTTATCCCAGCGCGACATGTCGGAAAGAATCACCGTGTCGCCTTCATGGATGCCCTCTAGCACCTGAATCGAGTTCACCGATTCTCGTCCCACCTTCACCGGGACTCGCTCCGCCTCCTTGCCGCTGGTATCCAGCTTGAACAGGCTGATGGTGCTGTTCTCCTGCCCGAATGCCGGCCGTCCGACATAGAGCACATCCTCCAGACGTTCCAGGTCAATCGTTCCGTCTACGCTCAGGTCAGGCCGGGCTCCTTTCGGAAGCTCGCTGGTGAGTTTGACGTCTACCGTGACGGTTCCGTTTTGTACGGCCGGATCAACTCGCATTACAGTGCCGCTGATAATTCCATTGTGGGTGTCAATCGCGGCCGGCTCGCCGAACTGCACATCGCGGGCTTGCGTTTCCGAAACCTTCAGCTCCGCCATCAGATGATTGGGTTGTACCACTTTCGCCAGCATGGTTCCAGGCTGAACGTGCTGGCCCACCTGCAGCGGCAGGTCCACCAAAACCCCGTCAATTCCCGCTCGCACTTGCAGCGCCTCCAGTTGCTTCCCCTTCAATGCCGCCAGAACCCGCATCTGCTCCACTTTGGCCTGCTGCTCCGCCAGTTGAGACTCAATCGCCTTCTCGCCGATCTGGAGCCTCTGCGTTTCCAGATCATTTCTTGTAGTCAGCTCGTCGGACTTCCCCTTGGAAGCCTTGTAGGCCAGGCCAGAAATCACGCCCAGGTCGTATAACGCCTTGTCGGTATCGGCCTGGCGTTTCGCCTGGCTGTAGTCAGCATTGACCGTGGCTGCTCCTGCCTTCTGGTTCATGAGATTGCTCTCCAGCGTCACCCGCTGGCTCTGGTATTCGGCTTCGGCAGCTTTCAATTGAAGTTGCGCGTCCAGCGCCGCCTGCTCCACTTGGGGGTTACTCATCTCGACCAAAATGCTGTCGGCGTTCACCTGCGACCCCGGCAGCATTCGAATGCGCACCACCGTAGCTTCGGTCTCCGCCGGAATCTGCCGCACGGACTCCTGGCTCGGGATCAGCGATCCCAATCCGTGAACCTGCCGCAACATCGATCCTCGTTTTACGGTGTCGGTCCACACTGTTCCGCGCTCCACCGAAGGAGCGGCCGGTCGCAGACGCGACACTCCAACTGCCAGCGCCGCAACCACAACCACGACGATGACGATCAGAACCGCTTGGCGGCGGCGTTTCTGACGCTTGAATTCTGGGCGGGCGATGTCCATCTCTCTTATTCTGAGCAACTCAGCCACCAACGAGTCCACCCGGGTTAGAGTGTTGGAAACACGAGTCAGTTCGCAATGTGCTCACCCCCTCCTGCCCAGCCCGGATTGTCCGGTGCTGAACCCGAGTGTCCAATAACGGGCAGTGAAGAAAGCTGCCTGCCAAGCTTGAGACGGAGGATGTGTATCCACTCTCGGACCGCGCGTTTCGAAATCCGGACACCTCTATCCACCTCTTTTCACAATCTGGTCCGGCACCTCTTGCAGCCTCAATCACTTATCCCAATCTGTATTGGGGCACGGGCGTGCCATCTACTCGTTCGCCTTGCAGGCTCAGTGCTGGTGGGCCGCACCATGCGTACTACTTTGTACGGCGTCACTGCCATGGATTTCGCTTGATCGTTTCCGTTGCCGCGATCCTGTTTTTCGGTTTGCTTCGTACCTGCCAGCGCGCCGGGCAGCGTCGATCGATCCCAGGCAGGCCCTTAGAACCGACTAGCCAGCGGGCTTGAGGGCACGGCGCTCGCTCTCCGGGTTTTCGTTACACGCCAAGCGTTCGACGCACTGGATTTGTTCCCTCCGAGGAAGTATGTCCCACGAGTGACAAATTTGAGCGAAAAGGCAGCGCGGCTTGTAAGCGACAGAAACCACAGGGTTAAAAAAATATTGCGGAGAGAGTGGGATTCGATTTCCAATACATCTTCCCATTTGGTTGCAGCGAGTGACTCTTTAGCGCCAGGAAGCCGGAAGAATCTAGGTCGGACACTGCACTCACTTTCTTGCCGGGAGGAGACCGACGGACCGTTTTTCGTCGATCAGGTGGCGGCGGCCATCCTCACTGGTGGTTGCGCCTCGCCTGATGAGTTCGATGACCTGCGCCGGTGTGAGCGCAGGGTCGAGGGCAAATAATTTGGCCGCGAGATTCACCACGTTCGGAGAAGCCATCGAAGTACCGGACAACCTTAGCTTCGCGCCGCCGGGAACATCGCTTTCGACGTTGTAACCGTCGGCGTCGACAAGCACTGTGGCTCCATAGCTGGTGAATGAAGTCTCATCGCCAGCCTGATTCACAGCACCGACCGCAATCAGGTTAGGAAGATGCAGCGAGGCCGGGACGTCGTCGATGAAACCGCTATCGCTGTCGCTATTACCCGCAGCAGTGACAAAAAGCGTGTTCGATGCGTTCTTGATTGCAGCCTCGATGGCAGCGCGCCAAATAGCATAAAGCTCGGCAGCCCGCTTCTTGCGCTCGGCGGGATCGGCGCCACCACCGGTCTTGGAAATCCAGGTTTCGAACTCCTGCGGCTCATCTCCCCAGCTCATATTCACGACGCGCACATTGCGGTTACGGAAGTAGTCGGACATCTGCTGGAAGTCAGCGCCAAGCTGATGAGCCCATTCGGCTGTGGGAGCAAACGGCAGATCGGGCAACTCATCATTAAACCGGGCAACCACCAGGCGCGCGGCGGCATTGCCGCGCACCGCGATTCCGGCGCAGTGCGTCCCATGAACATAGAATCCCAGCCATTTATCCAACTCGAAAAGTTGATGGATCTGCTCCGGAGATAGCGTATTGAACCTTTTCTGCGCCGCATCCGCAGCGGGCGAGTCGATACCATTCTCAATGTCCAAACGACCTTGTCGAAGTTCTTGGAATTCCGGATACGCTTTTTGCTGCTCAGGAGTAAGCGGATACAGCCAGGATGTGGATGGGCGTCCGCGATCATCAAATGCAAGGCCATGCTTGCCGCTAGCGGTTGGCTTTGGGTCGGTGAACAACCTATCGGGAAAGATGGAAACGTCGATCCCAGAATCCCAAATCGCGACCAACACGGGAGGAAGATTTTGATCCTTGGTAAGTGTAACTTCACGGGCGGCCCAGATATCCGGCTTAACCATGTTGTGAGCTGCGATGTACTGCTTCAGAACCCGGCCGCAGGCGGGAAGCAGCGGAATCGAAGATTGCAAGTCGTTTCGCGTAGAGATCAACTCCCACGCTTCCTGGTTATCCAGTGCGCCCGATTTCTGGACTGCAGGGTCCAGGTCAGTCATCAGGTACGCAACCGCAACTGGTTTCGTGTAGAGCCGGGATCCGGCATAATCTTCTTTCGCGTCATCCTGCACGACGTCCCAAGGCAGTGAGTCAATCGCCTCGCTGTAATGCTTACTGAAAGCCTCCTCGTAAGCAGGACCGCGGGTGGTGTGGGTCTCGATGGCGGCTTGCAACATCGCTTGCGGGTAAAGGAAGGCGATGAGCTTGGCCGCGGGCTTCTCCTGCAAAGAACGCAGGGTATCTATTGTCTGCAGTGCCGCCTGGTCTTCGCCGGCGAGTTGCTGTAAATCGAGCTTGACCGAAAGCAGAGTTCGCAGTGTAGCTTTGTCGTCGATAGCGTAATCGCGAAAGATTGTATCGAGGTCGGCGCTGACTTTGGTCGCAAAGGCATTAAAGGTCGCGTCATCCGCTTGCACCAACTCAGCAGCTGGAGCCGCCATCGGATAGCTGAAGCGGGGCAGGTCGGCCTGACTGTTGACTTTTTTCTTCTCGCCCGATTGTGAGTATGCGGAAGTGGCGAGCAGTAATAGAAGAAGGCAGGCAATCCTTAGAGCGATCCGGAAACGTTCCAGCACAGGACACCTCAGGCGAAATCGAAAGCGGAACTAGGACTTAGAGTTTGAAGAAGTCTAGTGACCACGGCAGACGCCTGTCAATTCTCTTGGGGCGACCTCTCGCCGCGCTCCGGGCCTATGGTCAGCAGTACAGAGGCAGTCCATTCCCGCCATCCGAAGATTAGTAATGAGAAGTCTCCCCAGAAACTCCCATCCAGAGAGTCGGGTGTGTAGGTTGCAGCTTCAACAAGGGGAAATCCCAACTTCGCGGCGTTCCATCAATATCGCCATGCCCGGACTTTCTCTTGCCCGACCAGCGCGACCTGCTGCAACTGCGGCTATCTTGCGAAGGAATTTATACGCTTTGGGTCGTACTTGAAATCAACCAGCCCGTCGCGGTAGTCCAATTCCACCTCAAGCTGCCTCAGCATTGCAAATCCCAGAAAACCGGAAACCTCCGTCCCGGTGTGTCGGCTTATGGTGGAGAGGTCTAGCGTGATGATGCCTAAGTTCGCCTGCTCAAAGTGCCCGAAACGCAAAGTCGCTTTGTCAGAACTGTAGACCTTATCCACCGCACCACTCACACCCTGAACCCGCACACGTTCTTCGGAACTGACCTTGCTGACCTGCCGCCCGGCACGCACCGACAGGAGATTGCTGAAGGCACCCGTGTCGAGTCCGAACAGCATGGATTTGGAATTGTTCACGCTGGTGGGCACCAAGATGCTGTGGCCGAATCGGAAAACTTTCGTCCAGTCCGCCATCTCGGGCGCAATGTAACGATCTTTAGGCAGGCGGCGTGCTGGTTTCGCCGTCGGCGATGGGGGATTGTGATCCTTCGGAGTCGGCTCATTCACGCTGTCTTCTTTCTGCTCTGCATTCGCTTGTTCCTCTCCCTCGCTGTTCAGCGACTTTGGGGCAACGGTGTCTTCGGGGCGCTTTGGCAGCGGAGAAAGTTTGAGCCGCATTCCCGGAAGATCAATGTCGATGAGATAAGCCCCAAGCACATCGGCACCGATCAACCCGTCTCCATCTGCCACGGAGCCTTTATCGGTTACGGCGACCACACAATCTTGGAACTCGAGCTCGCCGATTCGAATGTGGTCCGCTACCGCTGTGTAGCCGCTTTGCAATCCTTTATCGCCGATGCCTCCAAAATGCACCGCAGAGATTGGCGCCAGCCCCGCCTTCTCCGCAACCTTGTGGCTCACCATGATCCCGCCGGCTCCGGTATCGAGCAGAAGATGGACATTCCGGGAATTGAGCTTAACCGACAGGCCTATACCCCGCATGCGGCGTGCGTCCGCCCCGTACATGGTCTCCAACTTGGTTTCGGTCTGCTCCACTTTGCTGACCAGCCTGCACGCTTGAACGGGCTTATCCGCTGTAGCTTTCAGGAAACCCAAATACTCCGTCATCCACTTTGTTTCATCTTCATCATCAGGATGTGGCCCGCTGAGGTAGGCCTCCAATGCCGTCATCCTCTCTTTTCGTGGAAGCATCCGTAGCCACGCCCTCTGCACCTCGATGTTGTCAGGAGCAACCTCGTGGGCACTCTGTAGCTGGTCATAGGCTTTACGATACAGGGAGTAGGAGCCATACAACCGCGCCAGTCCAAGATAGGTGTGCACTTCCCTTGCATCGAGCTTCCTGGCTGCGAGGTATGACAACTCGGCATCCGCCATTTCACCGTTACGAAACTGGACATCACCTTTCGCCGCCAGCAATGCCGCCGCATTGGGCTGTACTGCCAATGCAGTGTTCACTGCGTCGAATGCTTCATCAATCTTCTGTTGCCGCAGCATTGCCCGTACAAGTCCAACTTGTGCAGCCACAAATTGCGCAGGCACGAGCTTTGAGTCATTCTTTAGAACCCCCTGATAGCCAGCCTCCGCTTCCGCGAACTTGCCCGCCCGATAGAGTTGGTCGGCAGCCGCAAGTTCTGGGCTGGCTCCAGGCGGCTTGGCGTCTTCACCGAATACTATGGTTTGCGGCGACAACAGCAGAAAAATGGCGACGATGGCCGAGCGTAGGAAAGAGGACATGGAGGCTCCGGGCAAGCGGAGCAGAGTAGCATGATTCTCGATGTTCTGCGCAGCCCTTTCCGCCGTCAAGCCCGTTCGAAGATGACTGCCATTGAGGAGAACGCCCGTCTCCTGCTGGAAGAATACGGGGGATTTCGCCACACCACGGCCACGAATGCGCCGAGCAGATAAAGGAAGAGGCGGCACAAATGGAGCGACTGGGACAAGAGTTACTTGGCCACCCCGGCTTCAACCAAACTGGTCCGAAAGCAGCTTGAGCAACTTGCCCGGTTCGCGTCCATTTTTCCGCAGCATCGGCGGTGTTGGCGTTCGTGGAAGATGACGTGCTCGACATCGTCACCCCCCGAGTGCAGCCTCGCAGCGTCCACTACGCTTGCCGCAATTCAACACACCGGACACGGCGACGGATTTACCGAGATGTGACAGCGAGACTTCCAGCTTCTAACTAAGGAGCGAGGGAGAATGTGGCCCGGGACTCTCCTACTCGGTTGTGCATTGACGACCGTCCTGAAATGTTGGAGCTTCGCAAGGCGACTCTGGAGTCTCAGGGGTATTGCGTCAAACTTTCGTCGAGCGGCCATACTGCGATGCAGATGTTGGAGGAAACGGCGGTGGCTGCGATTCTACTGGAGCACAACTAGGAAGGCATGGACGCGGAGGCCATCGTTTGCCATATCAAGCAACGGTTTCCCAATCTACCGATCATTCTGCTCTCAGCATCCTCCGAGACGCCGGAGCAAATCCTGTGGTTGGTGGATGAGTACGTAATGAAAAGCGAAATACCGGAGTCCCTGATATCAATCCTCGAATGGGTGTGGAGGCTCGCGCCAAGCTCCGACGAAGGAGCCCACCGCCGGCAGGCAGCAGCGTGGGCTTCTTTACTGCCCCGCTTTCGGGGCAATCTGTTCTATGTTGTTCAGCGCTATCGAACTACTTCAATTCCAAAGCTAGATTGTCACAATGATTTGCACTGTTCAGTGCAAAACGCCTGCTTCCGTCAAAGAAAGCCACTCTATATCCTCGTGTTCTTCTCGGGGTCCTAAGTAAGTTAACGACTTGTTCACAATTGGACAGACACAGACCTGAGAGCGATGTAAGTTATTCTCCATCTTATCGACGGAACATTCGTGGGCCTGGCACGGTGCGGTTTCGGCACCCGAGGTGAAAGGACTATGCGGCCCACGAGTCGTTCGCTTGCTTGGTGGCGCCGTGGAGCTTCACCCTTTCAAACACCACAGCGTCACCAACTACTGCACAGCAAGGTCGTGCCGGAGCGGTTTGTAGGAGACCTGGGATTGAAGGAACAAAGCGATGCCCGACCAACTATGCCAATCCATCCGAATAAAGAGCTGACCCGTTTCGATCCATTTCCGCATGACCTGCGCCCGTATCTTCTTTAAGGAACGGATTGGCAGAGCCCATAGCCGCGAGAGTGCAACAGCATCGGCAATCGATCCAGCAGAGCTGTGAAATCGCCACGTTTAGGCTGCGCATCGTAAGCGTATCCACGTAACAGGACAGAAGGTCGACACCGCTGAGGGAACAGAAGGTCCAACCGGCGCCGCTCAGAGGCTATCGAAATTGCAAGTATGAACCGACCGCGAACATCCAGCCTTAAAAGCTTGGTTGGGCTACGGGAGAAGCATAGCGGTCGTGAGGGTCCAACGATATTAACGCTAACCCATGACCGCTGAGGTTGGCGCGAACCTAATCAAAAATAGATCAGGCTTCCGCTGGGAGCAATACAGTATGTTCCGTAGCGGAAGAAGTTCTTGGTTTCTCAGTTATTTTGCAAAAACCAGACGGATTGTGGCCCTCCCCCAAAGCCAGCAGCCGTGGGTCAGTACGTGAGTGATCATGCCGTCCCCCCAATCCCCCTTTCTTTACATCGTTGCGATGAATTGGGCGCGAGCGCCTCTCCGGTACAGAGCCTCTTTCGCGATTACAAGTTTTAGTTAGAGCCGCCAACTGTCTGAGTCGGTTGGCATGCTCGTGAAGAGGGGATCGTCGTTCCGAAAAGACCGCACTCAACTCGTCATCCTGTGCCGTAATGCTTTCCGGTAGAGGGAGCGGATTCGATCTTCCAATCGCCTCATCATGCGATGTCAAAGTCCGCGCAGTTTCGTCCATATCGAGTGGATGTTCGACACAGACTCGAGCGAAAAGAAGGGTAATTCCAGACAGCGTGACGCTATTTGGCGGCGGGGAATCGGCGCGCTGTTTCTAGACAATCATCAGAAGGCCACAACGGGATGACAGTACCGGGGCGCTGACTGATCGGTTTGGTGAGAGGAGCAAAACAAAACGCTCCAGACTCGGTTTTGAGTCGTGGAGCGCATGTCGATCACCCCTCCCCCGAGTGCTGCTCGATTACAGACTGGTTCTATCGTCGGCTCTGAGGAATGGCTCCAACGGGCTAAGGTCTGCCCTGATGGGTTACCGACGACTTTCGCGGATTCGGACTCCGCTTCTCTTCTGGCTATCGTTCGTTTACCGTGTTGCGCCCAAGCTGAGCACAGAATGTACCCACGTTCGTAAGCAAAGCATCACCTGCGAATTCAAGGCTCGCAATTGAACGGTCAGCGGCTTGGAGATGTCCGAAACCACAGGCATCTTTGATGACCACCGGGATGTAACCAAGATCAGTGCCATGACGGACCGTAGGTTCAATACCGATTTCCATGGCGATGCCGACGATAGCAAACGAATCGATGCCGCAATCGCGCAACGCCATATCCAGCGGCGTACCTTCAAAGGCCGACATGCTGATCTTGTCGAAGATGGCTTCGCTTGGCAGCGGGGTCATTTCTGGAACGAGGTGAAACCCCGGCGCGTCCCGCAAGAACCAAGGCTTGACATCGTCTGGCGACTTCACCCGTTGCCATGCCATTGCCATACGGAACTGAGATATCCCCATCAGTTCCTTCGGAAGAGACATGTGACGTGTGAAAAGGACGCGAATTCCTACCTTGCGGGCCGCTTCGAGAACTTGAACCACTCTGTCTGTGATCTGCTGGCCATTTTCAATTTGTTTCACGATCCCGACCTGCATGTCATACACGACCAAAGCCAGTCGCGTTGGATCGCAAATGTCTTCCAGTCTTTGCGGAATATCCAGTCCGAATGCCCGCTGCATAATGTTGCACCTCACGATACGATCGAACTTCATTTTACTGAAGGCTAGCTGGGCTGTGGACCAGGGAATATTCAGCTCATCAACGGACTCTATGACTGTCATCGAAGTCGTGGTCCCGTTGTAGCGATTGCGACATAGATCCCAAGCTCTGAAATCGGAAGCAATGATTTCCAGGAAACCAACCCGCCGCACCTTTTCGCGCAGTGCTGGAGAGTCTATCTGTTATAAAAACGCGTGGTCGTCATCTTCGTCATTGCGACGAGTCGAGCGAAACACAGCACTACACGCTCAAAGAAGCCGAGAACATCATCTCGGGCGGGTGGATCACACCACGATTGATTTCCACTTTTCAATAAGATGTTCCGCGGTACGCCAAGCGAGAGCCTGAACAGTCAGGGTTGGATTTCTTGAGCCGCTGGTTCCCATGACCGAGGCACCGAGAATGCCGAGGTTGGGAGCGTCGTGAGAGAAGCCCCAACGATCGACGACGTTGGTTTCTGGATTGTCGCCCATTCTTGTGCCGCCATAGGCGTGGGTGCTTAAACCGATGGGAAGCAGCGGTAATTTATCGGTTGCAATCGCGCCAGCTTCGCGCAACCATTGCGCGGCTTTCTCCTGCATAAATAGCATTGCGCTCTTTTCGCTATCTTTCAGGCCGACTGTGAGGCGGCATACTGGACAACCGAGGAGGTCTTTGACTTCGGGATCGAGATCAAGAAAATGACCTTCGAACGGAAGCGTTGAAATCTGCGCCCAGACTGGCGCCCAGCGTCCGGCATTCTCTTTGACGAAGGCTTTCCAACTTGAACCCCAGCGGGGAACTTTTCCGAAGGTGGACATACTGGCGGCTTCAATTGGTTTCGCTTCCAGCGGAACGAGCAAGTTGCCGCCTCCGATAAAGTCGAGTCCGATGTGATCGAAATTATCGTCCGACCAATCGTCGACCGAAATTCCTTGGGCTGGCGTTCCGTACCAGCGGTTCACGTCGAAGGGGAAAACTCCCATCACGCCGTTTCTGGTGTGGGACATATAATGCAGGCCCACTTGGCCGCGGTTGTTGGCAAGCCCGTAGGGATATGCCTTCGACTTTGAAAGCAGCAGCAAGCGGGTGTTTTCGTACGTGTAGCCGGCCAACAGCACTACGAAGGCTGGCTGGAAATATTCCTTCTTATCCTTTATGTAGCGGACGCCGCTTACTTTGCCGTGGTCATCGGAGTCGATGGCGATGACGTGAGCGTATGGCACAACCTTCAGATTGCCGGTCTCCACTGCTCGCGGAATTGTGGTAATTGCGGTCGAGTTCTTCGCATTGATCGGGCAGCCGCCGCTGCCGCAGAAACCGTGATAGAAGCAGGCGGTGCGCTTATCGTATGGAACGGAGTTGATGGCTGCGGGTGGACGATAACTATGCCAGCCCAGGCGTTTTGCGGCTTCGGCCATGTGATCGGCAAAACCGGCACGGCGGAGAGCAGGCATCGGATACTCCCTTTGCCTGGGACTTTCAAATACATTGCCCTCGGGATCGAGGCGGCCGTGAATGTTCCCGGCCTTGCCGGCAACGCCGATTGTGTATTCGACTTTGTCATAGTAGGTTTCTAGCTCTTCATACGTGAGTGGCCAATCTTCGACCGTAGAACCTGCAGGAATAGCCGAAGTTCCATAGCGACGAACAGTTTCACTGCGAACTTTGAAATCCCATTGCGTGAGACGCCAACTCTGTCCCCAGTAATGAAGCGATGTTCCGCCCACTCCATTCATCATGGGATGATAGAGCGGACGGGGAAGATAAGGACCATTCTGGCCAACACGTGCGGTTGGGATCTCCTGATTCACTTTCTGCACCGCGTGCGGCCAGTGGCGAACGTTGTTACGAATTTCATCGGGCAGATGGTCTTCCTGACGAAACCAGCCACCCGCTTCTAGCCCAACGATTTGTAGCCCCGCGCCAGCCAGCGGGAGCACGGCGATTCCACCGGCAGCGCCCAGACCAATCACGGCGACATCCGTCTTCTGTAGGTTAATGGGAGCCATGCATGATCTGCTTTGCGGATACATGCGAGCGCGGAATCTTTGCGTCCATCTTCTGCATGTCGGGACTTACGTACATTCTCGGTCCCGGATATCCGATCAAATCCCAGCCTGCGAAGTCTGCGTTGCCGCCGTAGGACGGGTCGCCGAACATCCCTTCCAATGTGTGCCTGCGAACCATCTCAAAGAAGGATGCACTGTCAGCATAGTCGCCAACTTTTGCTCCGTGTTCGAACTCCGTCAGAATGCCGTCTTGTTCGGTTGCAGTTAGGGCTGCGAAGGCCTTGCCAGCTTTCGACATCGCGTAGGAGTTGAGGGTTGCCAGGCCTTTGCTATAGGCGGGTCTCTGCGCTTGATAAGCGGCTTCCAGCGCATACTCGATGTAGCGCGCGCATCCCGCTTCGAGCGCCCCCGGTCCGTTCGCATCGGCGGGAATGATTCGCGAGACCATGGCCTCGAGGGATTGTCGTTCCGTCGGGGTGAGAATTTCTTTTGCCGCTGCAGGTAAAGTTGGAGGGAATCGCAACGCAGAAAGCGGAACAAATGCGAACGCGATCGTGGCCGCGCCACCCGCAAGCACTTCACGTCGAGTCACTGGATGGAGCTGCGGCGGCGAACTCGATGTGGACTTTTTCCCCGCCTCAGATCGTCTTTCCATACTCATCACCGCAAATTAAACAACAGCCTGCCTGTAAGAGCGGCTTCATTAGTCGTTCGCTATGCAGGCTGACGAGTCACGTATGCGTTCGTAATATCGCGCAGAGACGGCGTTCCCGCTTGCCGCATGATTTTTTCGAACTCGCGCCGAATGATGCTTAGAACCGCTTCCACTCCGGATTGTCCAAACGCCGCCAGCCCCCAAGCTTGCGGACGGCCTAATCCAACGGCAGTTGCTCCGTAGGCCACTGCCTTAAAAACGTCTGTGCCGCGGCGTATCCCTCCATCCACCAGCACCGGGATTTTGCCCCCCACCGCAGCCACAACCTCGGGCAGGCATTCGATGGTCGGCCGCAGAGTGTCTTCGGCGCGTCCCCCGTGGTTCGATACCACGATTCCATCCACTCCGTATTTCACCGCAATCTCCGCATCTTCGCGCGTCACGATTCCTTTCAGAACCAACTTCATCGTCGTCGCATCTTTCAGGCGCTTCACGAAATCCCACGTATGGCTAGGATCATACAATTCCGTGACCTTCGACAAGTCCAATCCCTTAAACGCCGGCTTGCGGCTGAGATAACCCATGAATCCGCCGGAATGGCACATCGAACAGTCGCGACTATCCACACGACGGGCCCGATCGATGGCTTCGTTGTTTGCCCTTTCCTGATGGTCAACGGTGTAGACCAGCACCGGACTTCCTGCGGCTTCCGCACGCTTGATGAGAGTGCGCGCAACAGCCCAATCGTTGGTCGGATAGAGTTGTTGCCACACCGGAGCTTCGCGCGCTGCCGTAACATCTTCGATTGAGCAACTAGCCACGGTGGAGAGCACCTGGAAGTGGCGCATTTTCGCCGCTGCGCGAGCCACGGCAACTTCGCCATCAGGATCGAATACTTTCATCGAGCTGACGGGACAGAGAAAAATCGGCGTTTCCCACTTGGTTCCAAACAGCTCGACTGAAGTATCGAGCTTTTCGACATTCACCAATCGGCGCGAACGAATCTCGATATGTTGATAAGCTTCGTGATTCAGACGCACGGTTGCATCGTCGTCGACGCCAGTGGCAAGATACGCGAAGTGGGCCGGGGGCAGCGCCTTGCGCGCCAGATCCTCAAACTCCATCACATTTAGCGCTTGATCGGCGGCCTTGACTGATCCGGCGCTTGAGTCAGTCTGTCTCGGCGGATCGTCGGAGTGCTTTGCAGCAAATGCCGCTTGCAGAAAACCGCGAACCAAGAAGGGGCTTCCCCACGCCGGACTGAGAGCAAGATAGCGAAGAAATTTTCGACGGCTGTCGATTCTCTTGGAAGTCGACTCCACGATCGTCCCCGGCACGAGTCTCCTTCTGTATTTCTAAAAACGTCCTTACCATTACTGCAAAAAAGGGCCGCGATTGCTCGCATCCGGGAGGATCATCCCTAAAACGATGGCTCGCTCAACCATCAGAAGATGATCTTGGCGCTAATTTGGCCGATGCGTCCCGACGCAGCCGTAGTAGCCTGGCCGAACAAATTGCCGGCGTTGGCGTTTCCAATCACGCCGCTCGACAGGAAGTTGGCATGGTTGAAGACGTTGAACATCTCAAAGCGGACATTCAGCGCAGTCGACTCCGTGAGCTTCGTGTCCTTCTCCAACCCCGCGTCCGTGTTGATGGTTCCCGGCCCGCTGAAGCTGTATTGTGGCGCGCTTCCCGTTACGCCGCAGACTTCATAGCCGCAGCTCAGGCCGCTGGCGAAGGCCGACGGATTGAAGTACAAATTCCCGGGATTGCGCGGATTCATTTTGTGGATGGGACCGATTTCGGTGGGATAATCGAGCCCCACGTTGGTCAGGGCAAAGTCACCGCTGCCTGTCAAATTGATCGGGATACCGTCGTTGAACCGCGTGATGCCGGTGATGTGCCAGCCGCTCGTGATCCGGCGCGGGCCCAACAGTCGTGCAAACGGAAGCTCCCAGTTGTAGCTCAACACCAGGTTATTCCGCAGGTCGAACGTGGAAGGACCGTAGGCCCGGGTGAGATTACGCGGGTCGAACGCAGCCGAGTAGCTATCGAACGAGTGCGACCAGGTATAGCTGGCTAATATTGTAAAGTCGCGAGCGCGGCGCTCTGTCGATACCTGCAGCGAATTGTAGTTCGAGTTACCCGAGTTCTGGTTCCAGGTAGCCTGCGCAAAAGCCACGACAGGCCCTCCGGCGGAATTCGTGTAGTTCTTGCTGATGTCCTGAACATCAATCAGGCCAGTAAATGTGCCGTAGTACGTCTGACCGTTCTGCACGTACACGCCGCCTTCGCCACCAGGTCCGCAGCCTGCGGGCTGGAGCGACTCGCACAGTGCCGCACTACCCCAGATCAGTGGAATGCCGCGCTGCATGTGGTGACCCTCGGTTCCAACGTATGCCACCGTCAGAACGGTTGCTTTGTCGAGCTGGCGCTGGACGGTCAAGTTGTAGTGCTCGGCCATTTGCGTCTTGTTATGCTCGTAGTAGCCGGGTACGTACAAAGGCATGAGTGATCCAAACTGGAAGCTCGGGAACGGTCCGGCGCCACTTGGAAACGTGAAGGGGAAGTGCTGTCCCTGTGTCACGCCGGTGGCGCGGGTGATGTAAGGACTCCCAAAATCGGTGGGTTGTGGCGATGCCCAATAGAGCCCCCAGGGAGCGTCGCCGATGACACCGAAGTTGCCCTGATCCGCGGCGCCTAAATAATAGATGCCGTAGGCCGCGCGAATACTGGTTTTGTTCTCGCCCCAGAAGCCGCCCGAGGGGGCGTAAGCGATCCCGATACGAGGCCCAAAGTTGTCGTATTGCGTAGGGGAAATTGTGCTCGGAACTCCCGGATCTCCGGGAACCACGTTCCCTTCCGGCGAATTCGGAAACTTCACCGATTGCACGCCCGGATCCGGCGCGGTCAGCCGGCCATAGCGATCGCTCCATGGTCTCGCGATATCCCAGCGTAGACCGTAGTTTAACGTGAGGTTCGGCTTCAGCTTCCAGGTATCCTGCGCGAACAGCCCAAGGTATCGAGTACGGTTGTCCAGCACCTGGATCGAGCACTGCACGAAAGAGCCCGGCGCTCCGATGTAGTAGTCGGAGACATCGGCGTGGGTTTCGTTGCCGCGGAATTGGAAGTATCCGTTCGATCCGCACTCGTTGCGGACGTTCAATTGGTAATAGCGGAAATCGCCGCCGAAACTGATCTGGTGTGATCCCTTGCTCTTCATGAATACATCGGTGATGCCGTAACTGGTGTCTGGCTGGTACAGATTGAGCCAGTCATTTCCCACCGCAAAGGTGTTAAACAACAGCATCGGCAATGATGAGGGATAGCCTGCCGTGCCGGTGTTGATCAGACCACCCACGGCTGGGTTGGTGTTGAAACCATAAGTCGAATAAGAGCTGATCGTGGAACTGGAGGAGGGTTGCGCGGTGTGAACTGCCGTACGGAAGAACTGCACCCGCGCAGCGTTCACTGCGCTGGCGCCGAAGGTCTTGGTATTGCTCATCATAAACAGCTGGTTGCGCGAAGGTTCGGTATTCGGGAACCCGGGAACGTTCTCGACTCCCTGATACGTCTGCTGGTAAATCGGGTTGACCGCGGTCGCGTCGTCGTAGTGGTAGTAGAACGCCCAATCTCCAGTCATCGGGTTGTTCAAGTCGATTCGCTGCGCCCAGTTGGTGTCGATGATACTTCCAACGTGGCTGGAATCGGCAAAGTTAAAACCGTTGGGCTGATTTGCCGCCGGAATGAATTTGATCGTCAAGGCGGTGACGGGATCGATATAGGCCGAGATATTGTGTCCGGGCACGGTGATGGAATTACCGTTTTGGTCCAGTGCCGTGGTGGTTGTCGGTGTACCGAGTTGGTTATACAGCGTTACACCGGGGTCAATCGTCCCGCCGCCGCGGCTCATTAAGGTTGCGGCCCAGGCGGTGCCCTCAACCGGCGTGTCGAGAATGCTGTCAGCAAAGATGCCGTTGCGTTCATCGTTGCTCATCACCTGCACAACGCCGGTGCTGAGGCCAGCAACCCGGCGGGTTTGCTGATAGTCGGAGAAGAAGAAAAGCCTATCCTTCCAGATCGGGCCGCCTACTACTCCACCGAACTGATGCTGTTTCAATTCCGGTTTGGTGGGCGAAAACCAGGAGTTCGCGTCCAATCCCTGGTTGCGGTAGAACTCGAATACATCGCCGTGGAAACGGTTGGTGCCGGATTTCGTTACCGAATTCATCACCGCCCCGGTGAATTTGCCGTACTCGGCGCTGAAGCTGTTGGTGAGGAGGCGAAACTCGGCCACGGAATCGGCATTCGGAATCAATCCCGCACCCATATTCTTGGTTTCATTTACTTCGGCGCCGTTGACCAGAAAGGCGTTGGCATATTCAGGCTGGCCATCGGTGGACACGTTGCCCGAGGCCGATGGTGAACCCGAATAAAGGCCCGAAGCCGGACTGCGGTCGTTAAAGTTGCTGTTTGTGTTGGTCGGAGCAACACCCGCCTGGAGCGACAGGAGGTCGAGATACGAACGGCCATTGAGCGGCATCGACTGAATCTGATTGGCTTGAATCGTGGTCCCCAGTTCGGTGCTCTCGCTCTGTACCTGCAGGGCGGCTGCCTGAACCTCGACGATCTGCGTCACACTACCGGGTTGCAGCGTGAAGTCGAAATGCAACTCGTCGTTCACGTTGAGATTGACGTTGTCGATGATCCCCTTTCGAAAGTTAGCGACCTCGGCTGTGAGTTGGTAGTGGCCAGGAGGCAGCGCGAGAATACTGAATTGACCTGCAGAATCGGCGATGACGGTGCGCGTGTAACCGGTCGTCATCACCCGGGCGGTGACCGATGCGTTGGGCAGCACAGCTCCCGATTTATCGCGTACGTAACCCGAGATCGATCCGGTCACATCGGCCCATACATGCATGGTGCCGAGAAGCATACCCAAACAGAGACAAGCGCAACGGAAACGACGGAGTTCCATCAAAAGCCTCCCAGGTACCGTGAACAGGCTAGACGCGGATATTCATACTACAATACTAGCAATCAAAACAAGTAAAATTAGGGAAACGTTGCGAAGCATACTCAGTTCTGGCCAAAGTACAAGCGAAATAGTGCGAAACCGGCAGGCGATCCAAAGCTCTAACTGCGGTCAGGTCCTACAGAAATCTGGATACTTTTGGGTTTTACCCGACAACCGACTGCGCTTTTCGATGAATTAGCAGGCACGGCCGCAACTGGAAGGCTGGCGGGTGGGCCATTTTGGATCCCGTCCTTAGACAGGTGCGAAATCCAATGCCGTAATAGTATTATATGATCATTAATAGCTGCTGGGCGAGCAACTATGACTCTTAAAAATCATCGCCGTCTCCTCCCTCAAGAACTACCGATT
This sequence comes from Candidatus Sulfotelmatobacter sp., assembly GCA_049584315.1. GTDB lineage: Bacteria > Acidobacteriota > Terriglobia > Terriglobales > Acidobacteriaceae > Sulfotelmatobacter. The sequence goes on from JBAUXO010000304.1 coordinate 32,310, forward strand.
TGTGAGATATTGACCCGCCGGTCCTTCCACACATGAGGCACACCCGAGCAATCACTTCCCTGATGATGGGCACGCTGATCTTCACTTTCTGTCCTTCAGCGAGGTTGCAAACGATGGACTCTGCCGAGCAGCAGAAGGACTCCGGCAGCGTCCGTTCTAACCGTACCGGGTCGCAAGCACATTCCACCTGGAGCGATTACGCGGGCGGTCCCGACGCATCACAGTATTCGGGGCTCGATCAGATCAATCGCTCCAGCGTTGACCAACTGCAAGTTGCATGGAGCTATTCCACGGGCGATGGGAACAAGTATTTATTCAATCCGATCGTGGTCGACAGAACGATGTATGTCCTGGCTCACAATAATTCCATCGTGGCCCTGGATGCCGCAACCGGCCGCCAATTATGGGTTCATCCCACCGACGCAAAGACGCACCTGATCACCAATCGCGGGATCAACTATTGGGAAAGTCCCGACCGGTCCGAACGCCGATTGCTGTTCGCGCTCGATAACTTCCTCGAAGAGATCGACTCGCGAACCGGCGAATCGATCACCGGCTTTGGCGAAAACGGACGCGTCGATCTGCGAGAGGGTCTGGGGCGCGATCCCAAAAGCTTAACGCTGGTTCAATCCTCAACTCCGGGTCGCGTGTTCGAAGACTTGTTGATTCTGGGCTCAGCCACCAACGAGGAATACGAGTCCGGCCCCGGCGATATTCGGGCTTATAACATTCGCACTGGACGCTTGGTCTGGACATTCCACACCGTGCCGCATCCCGGCGAGTTCGGCTACGACACCTGGCCGAAAGACGCCTGGAAAACGGTCGGCGGAGCCAATGCCTGGAGTGGGCTTTCTCTGGATGTGCAACGCGGCATCGTCTTCGTTCCGACCGCCAGCCCGAAATACAATTTCTACGGCGCCGATCGAACCGGAGCCAATCTGTTCGGCGATTGCTTGCTTGCTCTGAATGCGCGCACGGGCAGGCTGATCTGGTATTTCCAAATGGTGCATCACGATATTTGGGACTATGACAACGGAACAGCTCCGATGCTCTTAACCGTCCGCCATCACGGTAAGTTGGTCGATGCTGTCGCGCAGGTTGGAAAGGCAGGCTTCGTATGGGTGTTTAATCGCGAAACTGGTGAGCCTCTTTGGCCCATAGAAGAGCGACCTGTGCTGCGATCGGAGATGCCCGGAGAAGTGACTTGGCCAACACAACCCTTCCCATTGAAGCCTCCGCCATTCGCTCGTCAAAGTTTCACCGTCAAAGATCTGAGCCCGTTCCTGGAGTCGGACGAACGTGATCAGCTTGTAAAAACAATCGAGGGGGCTCGCAATCAAGGCCTCTTCACACCTCCGGACGTAACCGATACCATCGAAATGCCCGGCAACAATGGCGGAGCGAATTTTCAAGGCGCTGCCATTGATCCTGAACAGGGCACTTTGTTTGTGGTTTCGAAAGATCTGCCCTGCCTGCTGAAACTGGAACTAAGCGCCCAAGATGAATTACCGGAGCAAATCACACTCAAAGGCAGCGCCGAAGAACGCGGCCACGCTGTGTATCGCGCGAAGTGCGAATTGTGTCATGGCCGCGATCTGGTGGGGCAACCTCCCGCCGTGCCATCCCTCGTTGACGTAGGGTCGAGATTGGATCTAGATCAGCTGCGCGTCCTGGTTACGCACGGACGCGGCCCCATGCCTCCGTTTTCCAAGCTGTCCGATGCAGCATTGGATTCACTTCTGGCCTTCCTACTCCATCCCGACCGTGCACCAGCACAAAGCGTCATTGCTGATCGCAAAGAGAATGCCACGACTTTCCTGCCGCCCGAGAAACTTCGTTACCGAAGCAGCTTCGGTTTCATGTTCAGCCGCAGCGGGCTGCCGGCTATCGCTCCGCCGTGGACCACACTTACCGCTTACGATCTCAACGAAGGCACCATCCAATGGCAAGTGCCGTTGGGCGAAGTTGCTGAACTGGCCGCGAAGGGTTTAAAAAACACCGGCGCGCATTTTTCCAAGGTTGGTCCAGTTGTAACGGCAGGCGGCTTAATCTTCACCGGCACGCGCGACCGCAAAGTGCGCGCCCTCGATTCATCAACTGGCAAAGTGTTGTGGGAGATGGAACTTGGAGCCGCGCTTGAGGGAATGCCTGCGGTGTATCAGATCGACGGCCGCGAATATGTTGTATTTTGCGCGGCTGCACAAGCAACTACGCATACCCATGATCTGCCTGGCCATCCCGCCTTGCAGGCGCCGATCCCAGGAGCATACTTCGCTTTCGCATTACCACAGGCCGCGCTGCACTGACTGAACTAATACTGGGTGGGTTGAGAACGAAGGCCTAACATAGTCCGAGCCTGAGCCGGAGTCGCAACCGGACGGTTGAGTTCTTGCGCAATGCGAACCGCGCGCGCCACCAACTCCGCATTGCTTTTGGCCTTCTTGCCGCGAGCATAATAAACATTGTCTTCCAACCCCACGCGTACGTGCCCGCCCATTAAAGTAGCGAGCGTCGTCAACGGAAGTTGAAATGGCCCGATCGCGGAACAGAGCCACAACCCTTCGTCAGGAAACTCTCTCAAAATCTGAATCGTGTTCTCGACCGTGGGGTAGCTGCTCGTCTGATAACCCATCACCGTTTGCATCCAATACGGCTTTTCCAGCAAATCGTTCTCGATCAAATAATTCACCACCCACGCGCAGCCGGGATGATAAAGCTCCAACTCCGGCTTGATTCCGCGCTGCTTCATCTGCGCGGCAAACTCGTGAATCTGGCCGTAGCTAAAGGGAATGCATTCATCGATTTCAAGTGCCGGCCGCGGAAAAGGCAACGGAGCGCTTCGCTCCTTGAGCTTGAACTTGCTCATATCGGGAGCAAGATTGAGAGACGCAACTTCGGGTCCCGCAGCGAGAGAGGAGATGCGCTCTTCCATGGTCATTCCCGGCCCAGCGCCAGTCGTCGCGTTGATGATGATTTCCGGGCAAGCCTCGCGAACCTTCCCTAGCACCTCGCGCCAGGTCTCGGTGTTGCGCGCGCCTTCCGTCAAATCTTTGGGGTTGCGCGCGTGGATATGCACCATCGACGCCCCGGCTTCATAAGCGCCGCGCACGGACTCTGCAATCTCGTCCGCAGTTTCGGGAATCGCGTCGTTCGCCTCCTTGCCCTGAATCCCGCCGTTGCAGGCCACGCAGATGATGAGCGGCGGCATACCGGACCGCACTCTCTCCATGAACTCACTACTGCTAGAGTAATCAAACCAGGCGCGCTGCAACAATTCCGCGTGATCCTTTCCGGACACAAGAACTCCTTCTTCGTCGGGGATTACGGCTTCAAAGCTCCCCATAAGTAAACGTTAATCGCCCAAAGCAACAAGCGAAATAGTGCGAAACAGTTCGTTTCTCTGCTCGGAATGAGGGCGAAGACCGCATGAAATCTGGCAATCTCAAGCTTTCTAGTCATCGACGAACAATCTGCGCAACCGCCCCAAAAGAAAGGTTGATTGAGACTGTAATATCGGTGTAGTCTTCCGAGTCGTAAGTTGAAGGGGAATTGCGTAGGGCGGGGTGTTAAACGACTGGATTCCTGGCCAACTAGTTTCTTTGCCCTCCCTGCTGTCCAGCGCACATGCATGTAGACTTTGTTGGCGTTGAGTGAGTTGAAGTAAGGGCGGACCTCACTTCCGCTGGCAACCATGATCAAGAACCTAACCACTGCAAATTCACGACCCGAGCCGTCGGACGTCTTCTGGACGGGGACCGACCGTCTGGATTCATGGAAAGAGATCGCCGCTTATCTGCGGCGCGAAGTACGGACCGTGCAGCTCTGGGAAAAGCAAGAGGGGTTGCCGGTCCACCGCCACTTTCACAAGCGGCTGGGCAGTGTGTTCGGATTTCGCTCGGAGATTGACAGTTGGAGGCATCGCGTCTCGCACGCCGCTCACGAGCATGAGCCGCTCGAAGCCACTACGTCCCAGCCGGGTGATCAAATTACGATTTGTATCCTTCCGCCTAAAAATCTAAGCCTGAGCAAGGAACGGCAACAGCTCTGCGAGGTCGTCTTCAGCAGGATGGTCGCAGCGCTCAATCAGATCAACCCTGGGCGCTTCCGTATCGTTGACTCACAACTCGCGGCTCGGGCAAGGCAAAGCAACGCTCCGGCTGAAATTTCTCGCAACGAATCCATTGACTATCGCTTGCGCTGGAGTTTTCAGGACGAAGGGGAAGGCCTCCGTTTTAGCGTGGCTCTTCTGTTTGCCGAGTCCGAGGTTGTGGCCTGGTCGCACACCCATCGTTGTGCGCCGAACGATTTGAATGACCTGCCGGCCTTCGCCGCGGACCGGATCGTTCAGTGCCTCTGGCTGAAAATGTTTTCTTCGGCAGCATCGGCCACAGTCGACTCCCGCCGCGAACGATCGAGTTCGCGCGAAGCCTACCTGAAAGGGAGATTTTTCTGGAACCAACGCAGTGAAGAAGGACTTCGAAAGGCAATCCGCTGCTTTGAATCGGCGATTCACGACGATCCCGACTACGCCCTGCCCTACTCGGGCCTCGCCGATTCGTTCACACTCCTTTCGTTTTACGAGATCGTTTCTCCCGCCGAAGTGATGCCGGCGGCCAGACGGGCAGCTCAGAAAGCAATTGCGCTCGATCCCAATCTCGCCGAAGCTCACGCCTCGCTGGCGGACGTGTATCTACACTTCGATCGTGATTGGCAAGCCGCCGAGCGCGAATATCATCGCTCCATCCAATGCAACCCGGAATATGCACTGGGCTATCACTGGTACTCCAATCTGCTTGCAGCGCGTGGCCAACACGAAGCGGCGCACATCGCGATCATGCACGCTCTCGAAATCAATCCGGTTTCGATCATCACCCTGGTTTGGGCGGGCGTGACGGCGCATCTCGCGCACCAGTTCGATAAAGCGATCCAGCATTATCAAAGCGCGCTGGAACTTGATCCGGATTTCATCTGGGCGCATATGTACATGGCACAGGCCCTCGAGCAAAAAGGAAATTTCACGGTGGCGCTGCAAGAGTTCGAAACCACCAGCCGCCTGACGGGCGGAAGTAACTGCGTGAAGGCCATGATGGCGCATGCTCACGCCGTTGCGGGCGACACCCTCTCCGCTCGTGAGATTCTCGACGAACTCAATCACGCCTTGTCGCACCAGTGCATGCCCTCCTATGACATCGCCGCCACCTACGCCGCTCTCGGCGAATCTCGTCAAGTGGTCGCATGGCTCAATCGGGCTTGCCGCGAAAGAAATATGAAGCTCTTCACTTTGTCCCAGGATCCGCGGTTCGATCCTCTGCGCAATTGTTCTGCGTTCAAGGAAATTGTCGGGCAGATGGGCCTCGAGCCGCACAGCGCTGCCCGCGGCTAAGCGCTCAGCAGATCGCAACGATCTGGGCATTTTATCCCTCAACTAATCATGAAAGTTTCATCGCGTAGTGTAGACTCTCCCAATTCAATTCACGCCGAACCCAAGGGGAAACTGTGACACGGACGGTGGAGAAGCCTCAGGGAGAAGTCCAGCTGCGCGAATTGCATCGAAGCCTCGGACTTTTTGATTCGACCATGATCGTGGCCGGCTCGATGATCGGGTCAGGCATCTTCATCGTGGCTGGGGAAATGGCGCGCGAAGTCGGTAGCAGCGGTTGGCTTCTGCTCGCATGGGTGATCGCAGGCCTTCTCACTCTGGCGGCGGCGCTCTCCTACGGTGAGTTAGCGGCAATGATGCCGCAAGCCGGCGGACAGTACGTTTATCTGCGCGAAGCTTTTTCTCCGCTCTGGGGATTCTTGTACGGCTGGACGCTGTTTCTCGTCATTCAGACCGGCACGATCGCCGCGTCATCAGTTGGGTTTTCGCGTTATCTCGGCGTTCTGTGGCCGCAAATCGGCGAGGACAATTACATCATTCGCCCGACTCACATCCTGCCGACTTATGCGGTGTCTCTCTCCACGGCTCAACTCGTTGCCCTGGTTGTCATCACGTTTCTGACCTGGGCCAACATCAAGGGCTTGAAGTATGGCAAGGGAGTGCAAAACGTTTTCACCACTATGAAGATCGGATCGCTGCTCGCCGTGATCGGGATCGGCGTGGCGATTGGTTGGAACGCTACGGTGGCGAAGGCGAATTTTGCCCACGCTTGGACTGTTCAGACAAACCCTTCGTTGAGGCACAGTTCTTCTCCAGCCACTGGATTGGAACTGTTAGTTGCGCTTTGCATCGCGCAGATCGGAGCCCTGTATGCCGCCGATGCCTGGAACAACATCACGTTCACGGCAGGCGAAGTTCGCAATCCAACGCGAAACGTTCCCGTATCGCTGGCGCTCGGAACCGTGATCGTAATCGGCCTGTACGTAGGCGCAAACTTCGCATATCTCGTCGTGTTGCCGTTTGGCCAAATCCAGCACGCACCATCGGATCGCGTCGCTTCGACGATGTTTCAGGCTGTCTTCCCTTCGCTTGGCCCGAAACTAATCGCGATTGCTATCATGATCGCGGCTTTCGGCTGCATGAATGCATTGATTTTGTCGGGAGCTCGCGCCTATTACGCAATGTCGTTGGATGGCCTGTTTTTCAAACGCGCATCTGCTTTGAATAGAGCCGGCGTTCCGGGCGCGGCGTTGATCATGCAGGGGATCTGGTCAGCAGTGCTTCTGACGATAAGGACCTACCAGCCAGCCACAGGAACTTATGGAAACCTTTACAGCAATCTGCTCGATTACATCATCTCAGCGGCGCTAATTTTTTATATCTCACGATCGCCGGGATATTTCGCCTGCGAAAATCGCGGCCCAATGCCGATAGGCCCTACCGCGCTTTCGGCTACCCTCTCGTTCCTTCGTTTTATCTGGTGTGCGTGATTGTGATTCTGGCTGTGCTTTTCATCTATCGTCGGGCGACAACGATTCCTGGGGTAATGATCGTGTTGATCGGCGTACCAGTCTACTTCGCGTTCAGGTACCAGGCACAGCGCGATCGCGGATGAAAATAAATTCCGGTCTTCAACGCGACGCGGAGTCACAAGTTCCACACGTTGTTCACGAGCACTTTGAACCGCTGACACCAGGTCGTTTGCCGCGGTTGTGATTTTATCCACGTTTCCGCTTCGAATCGCGGCAGTATCGACCAAGTCTCCGCCAATGTTCAAGGCCAATGCCCCCGCAGAAATGTAGTCGGCGGAATTTGCTGCGATGACCCCGCGGGGCGGGATCACCGAGAGTTATGAAAATGGCCTCTGTAGAGCCTGCGCCTATTTCGGACCATGACCATTTCTCGCCGCAGATCCCATTTCTGAAGGCGCGGGCAATCACAATTACGGATGATCTTTAATCTCCTGCCGGGATTCGCCAAGCCCTTCAATGCCCAATTCCACAATATCGCCGACGTTCAAATACGAAGGCGGGTTCATTCCCATCCCGCATCCCGCCGGGGTTCCGGTGCTGATCAAATCGCCGGGAAGCAGGGTCATGAACTGGCTTACGTACGCAACCAAGGTTGGAACATCGAAGATCATATTCGCGGTGGAGCTGTTCTGGCGGAATGTTCCATTCACTTTCAGCCACATTTTGAGATTGCCCGAGTTCGGAATCTCATCGACGGTCGAGAGAAACGGGCCAACTGGAGCGAAAGTGTCCGCACTCTTCCCCTTCACCCACTGTCCGCCGCGTTCCAGTTGAAAATGACGTTCGGAATAATCGTTGTGCAAGACAAACCCGGCAACATGATCAAGCGCTTCCTCTTTGGAGATGTATAAAGCCCTCCTGTTCATTACAACTCCAAGTTCCACCTCCCAATCTACCTTGGAAGCTTTGCGCGGCCTGAGCAGAGGATCGTTGGGACCGGTCAAAGAGGTAGTGGCCTTGAAGAAGAGGACCGGTTCCTTGGGCGCTTCGGCTTTCGTCTCCGCCGCGTGATCGCGGTAGTTCAAGCCGATGCAGACGATCTTGCTGGGCCGGCAAATGGGAGATCCCAAACGCACGGACGACGCGACGCGAGGAGCAGAGGACTCGTTCTTCTGCAACCAGGATTTCAGCTTCGCCAATCCTCCGCTTTCAAAAAATTTCTCGTCATAGTCGGCGCCGAGTCCAGAGGCGTCGATGCGGCTGCCGTCATTCAGTAGCAGTCCCGGTTTTTCCTTTCCCTGCTCACCAAAGCGAATCAGTTTCATGTTGTGGGTTCCTCCTGCGGACCTTTTAAGGGTAAAAGAGCCGGCCGAATCAGGCCTTGAAGATATTAACATATGATAGTATATTGCCGGTTTGCCAGACACAACTCAATGGGCCCGATTTACGGCGAAATGGGAATCAGCCTAAACCCGCATGTTTTCACTCAAACTGTCAGCTACCATGCCGTGTCCGTGCCAAGCGAGCAAACTTGCTTGCAGAAGAATCGAAATATCGGAACAAGGAGAGGTTTCATGGTGAGACGAATTCTCGCATCCATGGCTTTCGCTTTGTGGGCCACGCCGCTCGTACTGGGGCAAGCCACCGGCGAGCGCATCAATTTGTATTTCAGCGATTGGCACAATGCGGCTCCGCGCAACACCCACGGTTCGCTCGAGGAGCGCGACATTTATACTCCGGGCGATCCGCACAATCCCACGCAGAAGGGAGCGGTTCTCCGCTTCATCAGCGGCTACAGCCATGCGACTCTGGCTCCTCATGCCTCCACCAAGGCGACGCGCCTCGAAGGGCAACAGGAAATTTATTTCGTCGCGTCCGGTCATGGCACCGCGAACGCTGGCGGACAAACCTTCGATCTTTTCCGCAACGTCGCCGTACTCATGCCCGCGAACTTGGAATTCACGATCAAAAACAGCGCAGACGAACCGCTGGAGATGTATCTGATCCACGAACCGATACCGTCCGGCTTCCGGCCGAATTCGAGCATGCTGGTTCGCGACGGAAACAAAATTCCCATTGCATCGACCGATGGCCACTGGGCCCACATCGACAAGCCTCTGTTCGTCACTGCTGACGGCCTTGGCACGTTAGAGAGCGTTTATCTCGTCGCGCTCGACCCGCTCACCATGGGCCGGCCGCACGTTGTGGATCATGACGACATCGAGGAAGTGTGGACTGCCCTCGATGGCACGAGCCTCGCGTTCGTCAGCAACGAACTGCGCCGGCAAACACCCGGGATGTCGTTCTATCACATTCCCGATAACAAAACGCCTCACACAAACATCAACCAGAACGAAGACGCTCAGGTAAGTTTTCTCTACTTCGCCCGCTACCATCCACACGAAACCAGGAAATAAGAACACAGACGGGGACGGGAGCGAGAAGTGGGGAAGAGAGAATCGACCATGCAACGTTGGACAAATGCTATATTCGCTGCCCTAGTACTCATGCTTTGTTGTGCCGCTGGCGCACAAACTTCTCCACCAAGCAGCGGGACGAAAAACGCCATCAACGGGATCAATTCCTATCCGGGCCCACAATTCGTCAAGTATCCCGATAGAGCCACGCACGACCGCCGCATAGACCTGTTCCTCAGCGACTGGCAGGGATCTTTGCCCCGCTTCGAACACGGCTCTCTGGTGCTGCGCGACATTCTCACACGCGGAGATAATTTTGCGCCGCCTCAGAAAGGCGCGGTGCTGCACGTCGCTAATTTCTTTTCCTACGGACGAGTGGCGCGTGGCGCTTCCACAACTTCCGAGAAGCTGCAAGGTTGCCAGGAGGTCTATTACGTCCTGAGTGGTGAAGGCGAAATCACAGCCGGTGGCGAATCTGCGAAGCTGCGCAAAGACATTGCGGTCTTCATGCCCGCAGGGTTGGAATTCATGATGAAATCCACCGTCAAAGAAGACCTCACCATGTACGTGATCAACGAGCCGACGCCCAACGAATTTCATCCCAAACAGAAGATGCTGGTGAAAGACGAGGCCTCGGCACGCCAGCGAACTCCGGCCACCGACGATCCGTACATCGTTGGCGGAGCCTCTGGTCATTGGGCGCACATTGTGCGAGAACTCTTCTCTCCGGCTGACGGACTGGCGGAGGAGCAAAGCGTCATTACCGTGACCGTTAGTCCCCTGACGCTGGGCGAACCGCACCCTCATCGTCCCGGCCAGGAAGAAGTTTGGGCGGCTATCGATGGAACGAGCTTGATCCTGATGGGCAGCGAGTTGCGCATCCAGAAGCCGGGAATGGCGTACATGCTGCCGCCGGACGCCACAACGATTCACGCGAATATCAACGCGGGCGACAAACCAGTAAAGTTTCTCTATTTTGCTAAATTCCCGGATGGCGATAACTACACTCACGCAGTCACTCCCGCGCCGACGCAAAAATAGAGTGGTTTCTTAACTGCAATTATGCGCGGTAAAAGAGAAAAGACATGAACAAATATTGGTTCCTTCTTGTCACATGGATACTGTCGGTTTCTTCTGCCTGGAGTGCACCCGCACCAGGCGCGGAGTACTTCGTGTATTTCGGAACCTACACCGGTTTCACCTATATGAACGAGGGGTTGCCGGCGGGAGGAAGCCACAGCAAAGGAATCTACGTCAGCCGCTTCAATCCTGCGACGGGCCAGGTGAGCCGTCCTGAATTGGCAGCGGATATCGTCAATCCCGCGTTCCTTGCGGTGCACCCCAATCATCGTGTTCTGTATGCGGCGATCGAAGACCCTCTATCCCTCGGCCCAGAGTTTGATCATGAGTCGTACGTCAGCGCGTTCTCGATTGATCCCGCAACGGGTAAACTGCACTTATTGAATACGCTGCCGACGGGTGGAACCAGCACTTGCTATATCTCCATCGACAAGACCGGCCACTACGTGCTCATGGCCAACTTCGGCAGCAGCAGTGTGACCGTGTTGCGCATTAAAGATGACGGATCGCTGGGCGAACAGACCGCGTTCATGAAGCACATCGGACACGGTAAAGACCCTTCCTTCCAGTCGCGCGCGCATCCGCATTCGATCGACCTATCGCCCGATAATCGTTACGCAGTCGTGTCCGATCTTGGCGTCGACAAATTGTTCATCTATAAGTTCGACGCTTCCACCGGAGTGCTCTCACCGCACGATCCAACAGCGGTAGAGATGGAATCCGGCGGCGGCCCGCGGCACTTCGTTTTCGATGCGGCGGGTAAGTATGGCTATTCGCTCAAGGAGATGAGCGGCATCGTCACCACGATGGCCTGGAACTCTGCGGATGGCACCTTCACCAAGTTGCAGAACGTCAGTTCCTTGGCATCCGACTTTCCCGGGGCGAACGACAGCGCAGAGATCGAAATCCATCCCAACGGAAACTTTCTCTACGAATCCAATCGCCGCTTCCGGGGCCCTGATAAATTCGGACCGGACACTATCGGCGTTTTCGCGATCGACCCGGCGACCGGCAAGCTCTCCGAGGTCGAGCAGGTCTCACCGGGGGGCACAATGCCGCGAACCTTCGCCGTCGATCCCACGGGCTCATATTTATTTTCCGGCAATGAAGTGAGCGGAACCGTAACCCTGTTTCACGTGGACGGCGACACCGGAAAACTCACGCCCACCAACACGGTGCTGAAGATCGACGTGCCGGTGTGCATCAAGTTCGTGCCCGTCCAAAAATAGAGACCCAGGAATAGAGATCAACATGAAGCCGATTCGAATTACATTGGGTTTGGGGATCGCATTCCTCTTCGTGCTGTTTTTCGGCACGGCAGCGACAGCGCAGAATGGCGATGGCGATTATTTTCTATACGTCGGCACCTACACCGGATTCAAATACGTGCACCACAGCAAGACGTGGGGAGTCGGAGACAGTCATAGCAAAGGAATCTACGTCAGCCGCTTCCACGCGGCCACTGGCGAATTGAGCGAACCCGAACTCGCCGCGGAGATCGTCAATCCATCGTTCCTGACTATCTCGCCCAATCATAAGTACCTGTTTGCCATCAGCGAAGATCCCTATTCTTTAGGTCCACCGCTCGACCACTCGTCTTATGTAAGCGCTTTCGCCATCGATCCAACCACCGGACATTTGCGCCTGGTGAATACAGTTCCGGCCAGCGGCACCAGCACCTGCTTCATTTCGATAGATATGACCGGTAAGTATGTGATGATGTCCAACTTCGGAAGCGGCAGCACATCGGTCATCCGGGTTCGAAATGATGGCTCGCTGGGCGAACTGACTTCTTTCATGCAGGACGTCGGCCATAGTGTCGACCCCTCGATTCAATCCGAGCCTCACACACATTCCGTTATCGTTTCACCCGACAACCGCTATGCAATCGTCAGCGATCTCGGGATCGACAAAGTTCTCATCTTCAAATTCGATGCCGAAACCGGAAGACTTTCGCCGCCCAATCCTCCTTCAGTCAGCGTCTATCCCGGCGGAGGCCCGCGCCACTTCACCTTTGATCCGTCCGGCAAGTTCGGCTATCAACTCAGCGAAATGAGCGGCGTGGTGGACGTTTTCTCCTGGGATCCTGCCAAAGGCATGCTCACGACAATTCAGCGCGTCCACACTGTGCCGCATGATTTCTTTGGCGGAAATCACAGCGCGGAAATTGAGATACACCCCAGCGGCAAGTTCCTTTACGAATCCAACCGCCGGACCCAGGGCGAAAACGTGCGCGGGCCGGACACTATCGGCGTGTTCGTGATCGACCCCAAAGATGGAACTCTGACCCCGATCGAGCACACGCTGAGCGGCGGAGTCATGCCGCGCAACTTCAAAATCGATCCTACCGGCAAATTCCTGCTCGCCGCCAATCAGCTTTCCAACAACATTGTCGAATTCAATATCGATAACAATACGGGACGGTTGTCGCCGAGCGGCAAAGAAATCAAGGTGGACACGCCCGTGTGCCTGAAGTTCGTACCGGTGGGTAAGTAAGGATGCGTTTTTTGGCGCGAATTCGGGACTGGCTTCACCATTCATCATATAATATAATCATCGCCAATAGAACTCAGCCATCGCTTACGCAGCGGTGATTCAATGCAGACACTGTTTCCAGATCGTATTCTGTTCCTGGCGCTCACGACTGCTTCCGTAGTGCTCTCTCAGACCACAGTCATGTCGGCGCAGGATGCGACGTTTCACAAATCGCCAGCGTCCGTCCAATCGACGAAGAACCCCTACGCCGGCCAGCCACAAGCGATCGAGGCAGGCAAAGCAATCTTCTCCAGAACCTGCGCGACCTGTCATGGGCCGGCCGGCGCGGGCATGGGCAATGTTCCCTCCCTTACGAATGGCCAAACGCAATCTGCCCCGGATGGCGCGATCTTCTGGTACATCACGAACGGCGATGTGAATAATGGCATGCCCGCGTGGGAATCATTGCCGGAAGAACAGCGCTGGCAACTGATCGGCTATATCAAATCTTTGAGCAAATCAGGTGGCACCTCACAAGCTGAACTGCCGGCCGCATCTGGCGCCGTTCAATCGAATGCGCCAGCACCCAAGCCCCCTTTCACCGATTACCGCTTTGAAAAACCCGGAACAATTCGCCACATCACGCTGCAAGATCTTCCTGAACCTTTCGCTACGCAATCCGCGACCAACGGACCCAAGATTGTCGCCCGCCCGGCAGACGCCTGGCCCAAAGCTCCGGATGGTTTCAAGGTGGAGTTGTACGCGACAGGATTGACCAATCCGCGATTGATGCGTATCGCGCCGAATGGCGATGTCTTCCTGGCCGAAACGAGCGCAGGCAATATTAAGGTATTTCGCGGCCTCACACCGGATCACCAGCCCGAGAAAGTGCAAATCTTCGCATCAGGTTTGAACATACCCTTCGGCATTGCCTTTTATCCTCTCGGACCAAATCCGCAGTGGGTGTATGTCGCCAACATGGACTCCGTTGTCCGCTTTCCTTATCACAATGGAGACATGGTCAGCACCGGGCCGCCGCAGCATCTCTTCGATCTACCCAGCGGCGGCCACCATCGTTCGCGCGACATTCAGTTCTCTCTCGACGGCAAGAAGATGTATGTCTCGGTGGGCTCGCACGAAAATGTAGGCGACGGACCGGAAGAATTGCATCGCGCCGATATCCTCGAGTACAACCCTGACGGGTCAGGCCTGCGCGTCTACGCCTCAGGTATTCGCAACGCCGTCGGTATTGCTTTCCAACCCAAGACTGGCGAGTTGTGGTGCTCGGTGAATGAGCGCGACAGCCTCGGCAATGATTTGGTACCGGATTACATCACTCACGTCCAGGAAAACGGATTTTACGGCTGGCCGTGGTGGTATATGGGCGACCATCAGGATCCGCGATTCGCAGGGAAGCATCCGGAATTGAAAGACAGAGTCATCACGCCCGACGTGATCCTGCAACCGCACAACGCTTCGCTGCAGATGACGTTCTACAACGGCAAGCAGTTCCCCGCGGAATATCAGAACGACATTTTCGCCGCCGAACACGGATCGTGGAATCGATCTCCACGCGCGGGATATGAAGTGATTCGTGTGCCGCTGCATCAGACGGGCCACGCAAGCGGCGAATATGAGGATTTTCTTACTGGCTTCGTAATTGATGACGAAACTGTATGGGGCCGTCCCGTGGGAGTAACCACGGCATTTGATGGCGAGCTATTGGTAAGCGACGACGCCTCGGGTTCGATCTGGTTGGTCAGTTACGCGAAGAAATAAGTGCGCGCCCTTCGTACGCATGAAGTGCGGAAGTACAGAAGTGGAGACGAAACCGTGATGCAAACGGCCCGCAACATTCGATGACCAACACATTACACCGCTACGGCGACGCCGGAAGTTTCTACGACGACTACATCGTATTCGCCAGCCCAAGCCCCGGCAACAACGATACAGACAGCATCCCGAAGCTGAAGCGCTTCCTCGAGATGGCGCTACCGTTCAATCCTGTCAATATGGGCGATCCATCGCACGGCGGCGCACTCCGACCTGAGCGGCACTTAACCACGCTCGCAAACTGGCACCGGAATATGAAGCCGGATTTTCGCGCCGTGATTGACGGTATCGACGAGCCCGCGTCTGTAGCAGCAGTTTTCGATAATAAGACGTCGGCGGAACGATTCTTGAAGGCCGCGGCCGCGGCCGACCTCGGCCTCTCAGTAAATATTTCTACATCCGTCGAGGGAGCGCAGGAATGCTGCCGCTTTGCCGGAATCACTCGTCACAGTGTGGGTTACTCGCTCGGCTTCGAGGGAGCAACAGAAAAACTTCCGAATACGCAGCTGCTCACGATCACGACCATGTGCGGCCACGGAATGATTTCCGCGAGCCTGGCAAAAAAGATGATCGATTGGGTGAAAGAAGGTCGCCGGACGCCAGCCGAAGCCGTCACCTACATGGCTCGATTCTGTTCCTGCGGCGTGTTTAACCCGGCTCGCGCACGGCGGATTCTCGAGGATGCACGCAAGAAGATGGAATGAATCAAGGTGGTTCTGAATCGTAAACCGCGAAGGCACGATCGAAAGATTCTCCTTTCTGGTCCTTCGTGATCTGCGTGGTGAAAAAGATACTACTGTAGCAAAAAGGGGGGGCTTTGAAAGTTCGAGTGCTCAACGTAGTTCTCGATTTGCTAATTCTTTCAGTTCCGCCACTCTGGTGTCAGTCGGATTGGCCGATGTACAGCCACGACTACGCGAGCACACGATACTCTCCTCTCAAGCAGATCAATTCACGAAATGTTCAGACTCTGGTCCGAGCCTGGACCTACCACATGAATAAAGCCGGGCAACAATCGCGGAATGCATCCGCTCCCAGCCGCGGCGGCGGCCGACGCGCTTCGGAGGCGACTCCGATCGTGGTTAAGGGAGTGATGTATCTGCCAACGCCCTTCAGCAGCGTGGTTGCGCTCGAACCGGAAACGGGCAAAGAATTGTGGTCGTACAAAATGAATCACGGAAGGCCCGCCGGACGCGGCGTCGCGTATTGGCCTGGAGACAGCAAAACACCGGCATCGATTTTGTTCGGCACCTCCGACGGCCGCTTACTTTCCATCAACGCAGAAAACGGTAAACCCACTGCGGGATTTGGGGTAGACGGCGCAGTCGACATCAAGACCGACATCCTTAACGGCATCCCCACGGCCCAGTTCGATATCACATCGCCCGTCACCATATATAAGGATCTGGCGATCACAGGAGGCCAGGTTCAGGAGGCTCCCGGCGTCGGCGCGTCCGGCGATACCCGCGCGTGGGATGTGCACACCGGCAAGCTCGTCTGGCAATTTCATTCCGTGCCGCACCCAGGGGAAGAAGGCAACGAGACTTGGCCGGGCACCGCTTGGAAAGGCCGCTCCGGTACCAACGTTTGGGGACTGGTGAGCGTCGATACAGAACGCGGGCTGATTTTTCTTCCCTACGGCTCACCCAGTTCCGATTTTTACGGCGCTGACCGGAAAGGAAAAGATCTCTTCGGCAACTGCCTCGTGGCGCTCGACGCCGACAACGGAAAGCTGGTGTGGTACTACCAAACCGTTCATCACGACACCTGGGACTACGATCTGGAGTCAGCGCCGGTGCTGTTTGACGTAACGCAGAAAGGGAGAAAGATTCCGGCCGTCGCGGTTATTGGCAAATCCGGAGTAATGTTCATCCTCGACCGGCGCAATGGAGATCCCATCTTCGGTGTTGAAGAGCGTCCAGCCCCTGCCAGCGATGTTCCCGGCGAAGCAAGCTGGCCGACGCAACCTTTCCCGACAAAGCCTCCCCCTCTGGGGCGTCACGGCTTCACCCCCGAAGAGATTGCCACGGTAACTCCCGAGCAGAAAAAATTCTGCACCGATCTCATGGCCAGCGAGGGGGGGATGAGCTATGGTGGCCCGTTCACCCACTACGGATCGAGGCTCACTATCGTCTTTCCCGGCACGCTCGGCACAGCCAATTGGCCGGGCATGTCCTATAACCCGGACTTAGGGTACCTGTTCGTGAACACCGTAAATATTGCCGACGTAGGCAAGGTGGTAAAGAACGAAGATACTGCCGATCCCGCCTATGAGCGAACCAGCCCCTGGGGAATGTATGCGCGCTTCTGGAATAACGACAAATTCTGGCCCTGCCAACAGCCGCCGTGGGGCGAGCTATGGGCAATCAACGCGAACACCGGGGACGTCGCGTGGAAAGTTCCCTTCGGTATTGTGGAAGAGCTCGAAGCGAAGGGAGTCCACGGTACGGGCACTCTGAATTTCGGCGGATCGATCACCACTGCCAGCGGACTCTTATTCATTGCCGCAACCAACGATCAGCGTTTCCGCGCTTTCGACGCCGCAACAGGAAAAGTTCTATGGGAGATTAAGCTCGAAACCGGGTCATACACCGTTCCGATGACCTATTTAGGCAAAGACGGCAAACAATATGTAGCCTTGACCGACACCGGCGGAAGTTTCTATGACACGACGGCCGGCGATTCGGTCATCGCTTTCGCTCTGCCTTAGCGCGGCCTTTTTGCGACGAGGGCTTGTTGCGACGGGTCAGCTCGAAACTGAAACTGGTTACTGCTTGTCGTACACCACCATCTCGTGAAACGGCTTGCCGTCCCTGTCGGTTCCATCCATAGTGAAAGTCGTGGTCTTTCCGTCGTCGGAAAGAATTGACTTGCTATGCGCGGCCCGGCCATTCATATTCCAGGTATGTTCGTTGGTATGATCGTCCACTTTCTTAACCGTGACGGTCACGTTGTCTCTGCCGATCACCTTTACGGGCTTGCCGTCGATCGGAGTGTAATGCCAGCTTGTGCTTTTGCCGTCCGCACTCGTTTCATTGACCGTGACTGTACCGTCGGCGTCGATCTTGCACATATCCACCTTCGGTGGCGGCCCGGGAAATTGGGATTTGGAAAAGTTTGCAGCCCAGGTTCCGGCAAAACCGCCGGCAGGAATGCCAGCTTGAGCCGTGAGCGCAAGGGCCATCACGGAAAGAGAGGAAATCAGCAGCCTGATTTTCATGGCTGATATCATAGTATAAATAGACATGGTGTCAACTGCTTTCCTATCCGCAATTGTGGAAAGCTCCCAACCGCTTCTCACGCCGCAAGTTGGTGGAGACAGCGAAAAATTAATTGCGCGCGCCTTCAAACTGGTCCGAGAGCAAGTGCAGCGATTGGTGCGCGGCGAGCCATCTGAATGTCGTGACCGGAGGCTATTAAAAAGACGCGCGACCGCCGATAATATTCTATGATAGTATGATTGACCGCGAGGCTTGACCGGCTCAAGCTCACTCGAATTTCCCGATCGGAGCCGGATGGAGGCTGCTATGCAACAACTGCACTCTTCCTTATTAATGTTCTCCGCAGCACTGCTTTTCTGCGCCGCCTCGGCACAATCGGCCGATCCAACTCGCACCAACGCTCTCCTCCTGGTCGCCAATAAAGGCGACAACAGTCTTGGCATGATCGATCCTGTAGCAGGGCGTCAGGTAGCTGAAGTTGCCGAAGGCGGCGTGACCGGCCACGAGATTACGACCTCGCCCGACGGACGCCTTGCCTATGTTCCGATCTATGGAAATTCCGGTGTCGGCCAACCCGGGACGGACGGCAGCAATCTCGTCGTCATTGATCTCGTCGCCCGCAAAGTAATCGGCAACGTGGATTTTGGCAAGGGCGTACGTCCACACCTGCCGGTGTTCGGTCCAAGAAACGGGTTGCTATATGTCTCCACTGAACTCAATCAGTCCCTTACGATCATCGATCCAAGAACTTTGAAGATTATTGGCTCGGTTCCCACGGGCCAGGAGCAATCACACATGTTCGCGATCACGCGCGATGGACGTCGCGCCTACACTGCGAATGTGGGACCGGGAACCGTGTCGGTCCTCGATCTTGATTCCCGCCGCGTGATCACTGTGATTCCAATTTCCGGACAAGTTCAACGCATCTCGCTGTCTCGGGACGATAGCATGGCCTTCACCTCGGACGTGACGAAGCCGCAGTTAGCCGTCATCGACACCACGACCAACAAGATCAAAACCTGGGTACCGCTGCCGGGCTTGGGCTATGGATCGGCACCGACCGCAGATGGAAAGTATCTGCTGATCGCGCTCCCGTTGATCCATCAGCTCGGTGTCGTAGACCTGAAAGCATTCAAAGTGGCACACACCATCGACCTTCCAGTGAGGCCCCAGGAGGTTCTGATTGCTCCCGATGACAAAACCGCGTATGTCTCGATTGACCAAGGAGCGAAGGTCGCAGTGATCAGTCTTTCCGATTGGAAAGTAGAAAAGATGATCGACGCCGGGCCCGGAGCGGATGGCTTGGCCTGGGCGGCAATGCGCTAAGGCTTCATTTGTAGCGACGAGTTTGCAGGAACCGGCAGTGATCGCGGTTATTGAGGATCCGAGATGAAAGCCTCACAAATCATTATGACCTTCTTCACCCACTCGATTTCCAAGCACGTTGTGATAGCGCTGCTGACCATAACAGCTCTGCCACTGGCCGCACAGGGCCCAGTGACGAAGCCGCCGGTGTCCACTCCAAGCGCTGGCGGAAACAGCTTCGATGGCCCGGGGGACGTACGCTACCAGCCGAGCAATGACATTCAGGAGCGAAGAATCGACATGTTCATTGGCGACTGGCGCGATTCCCTGCCGCGTCACGCGTACGGTTCCCTTGTTCTGCGCGACATCCTGACGCGAGGCGACAACTACGCTCCGCCGCAACCGGGCGCAATCCTCCAGGCCGCGAACTATCTCGCCTACGGGCGCCTCGTCCCCGAGGATTCCACTACCCCATCCGAACTGGATCATGAGCAAAACGTCTTCTACATCGTCGGCGGCGCGGGCGAGATTAGAGCGGGCGGGAAGACCGTCGCCCTACACAAAGATATTGCCGTATTCATCCCAGCCAACCTCGAGTTCGTGATGAAGAACACCAGCAGCGAAGACCTCACGATGTATGTAGTCAGCGAGCCCGTTCCCGACGGCTTCAGTCCGAAAACCGAGATGCTCGCCGTCGACGAGAGACAAGTCGGCGTCAGGACGCCGATGGCCGCGTCTCCTTACACGATTGCAGGCGCCTCCGGACACTGGGCGCACGTGGTGCGCGACCTTTTCTCGAAGAGCGATGGACTGGCAACCATCGGAGACATCATCACGGTGACTATCAACCCGCTGACGATGGGAGAACCGCACCCGCATAATCCGGGACAGGAAGAGATATGGTCAGCGCTGGAAGGAGATAGTTTGGCGTTCCTTGGAACTGAGCTGAGAGTTCAACATCCAGGCATGGCCTACATGATCCGTCCAGACCGGTCCATGACGCATTCCAACATCAATGCCGGAGACACTCCCGTTAAATTCCTGTGGTTCTCCGGTTCTTCGATCAAGAAATAATCGCGGCCGATCGCGATCGGCTGGAACCGCTCCACTTAGTCCGCGGATGAACAAGATAATAGTGAGCTTTCTTCTGCTGTCACTCGGATCATTATTGCAGCCGAGCAGTGCGGCAACGCCGCCGGTGACGATCCGCCTTACCGGAGATGAATGGTTCCTCGATTCCCTCACCAAGACGGGAATGATCGCAGCCTTCGAGCAGAAAACCAGTATTCACATCGAGGTCGTGCACAAGAATGATCGCGCCATCATGAGAAATCTCGATCAGGGTCCGACCTCCGGCGAGGACGCATTGGACGTGATCGTCGTTCGGCATCGCCTGCTGGGTTCGCTCGTTCAAAACCATCAAGTACGTGCAATTGACTCGTATCTCTCCGATCCCACGTTGCACGATCCTACTTTCAGGCCGCAGCAGCAATTGTTCACGAACTGGTGGCACGAACTCAGCTTCTACGGCGACCACGCCTATGGATTTCCCTTCACCGGACTCACGACCTATCTGTGTTATCGCAAGGATTTGCTGAACGATCCCACCAACCAAAGCGACTTCAAGCGTCGCTATCACCGCAAACTGACCCTTCCCAAAAGTTGGGCGGAATACAACCAAGTCGCGGAATTCTTCAATCATCCGGACCAGCACTTCTACGGCACTTACATTCAGGGCAAAGCCGGGCTGGCGCTGTGGTACGAATGGTTGAATCTGGTTTATTCGTTCGGCGGAAATATTCTCGATGCGCGCCGCGGCTGGAATTACGGCGACATCGTGATCAATTCTCCGCAAAATGTGGCCGCCACTGCTGAGTATGCAAAACTGATCCCATTCAGTCCTCCGGACACGCTGCAATTTGGCTGGGGCGAGGCCCAGTCCGCATTGCAACAAGGACACGTATTTATGGGACTGTTGTGGGACGATCAAGCCCCATTTCTAGAAGACCCTGCTGTTTCCAAAGTCGCTGGGAAAATTGGTTACAGTCTGATTCCGTCAAACACCGGTAAGCGGTTCAGCCAGTTGGAGGGCCTGACGTATCTGATTCCCACGGAATCGAAGCACGCACGGGAAGCGTACAAGTTTCTGGAATTTGTGATGTCAGACCAGGTCCAGGTTCGGCAAACGCTTGACGGCGGAACGTCGCTGAGAAAATCGACCTATGAAGATGAACAAGTGAAACGGCTGCCTTATGCTCCGTCGTTTCTGGCCGCCGTCCCAGTTGGCATTGGGAAGCCGACGATTCCCGAATCGCCGCAGATGACGGATGCCATGGTGCACCGGCTCGCCGAAATCGTTAGCGGGAAGAAAACACCCCAGGCCGGATTGGACGACCTGGCGCTTGACTTGCAGAAGATTCTCGGCGCGAAGGCGCGGCTGCGCTACCCGGTCAAAACCGATCAGTGATCCTAAGCCAAGTTGCCAAAAGAAGGGAACCGTTCTCGTATTAGCATTATGATAGTATCTATACGCCATGTGGTTTCTATCCTTCCTTGTCCTCGCCGCGTTTGCCGATACCCCAACGGGGCCAACCCTGCCTCCCGGAAACGGTAAAGAAATCGTGCAGCGCGCTTGTGTCGGCTGCCATGCATTAAAAGTAGTCA
Source organism: Candidatus Sulfotelmatobacter sp. (assembly GCA_049584315.1). Lineage (GTDB taxonomy): Bacteria > Acidobacteriota > Terriglobia > Terriglobales > Acidobacteriaceae > Sulfotelmatobacter. The sequence continues at coordinate 54,157 of JBAUXO010000304.1, forward strand.
CATCGAAGAAAGCCACGCCCGACCAGTGGACGGCGCTGGTCAATCAAATGGTGTCCAGGGGCGCCGATGTCGACGACGACGACATCGACACCCTGGTGAAATATCTCAGCAAGAATTTCCCCGCGGACGGGAAAACGTCGGAAGAACATCCGAATCATAGTCGCCCGCCAGCAGTGAACGTAAACCAGGCCACCGCCGCCGAGTTGAGCGCCGCGCTGGGCCTCTCCGCCAATGACGCTGCCGCCGTCATCGCCTATCGGGAGCAAAACGGTGACTTCAAAACGTTGGCCGACTTGATCAAGGTACCCGGCATCGACTCGAAGAAAATCAAAAGCAGCAAAGATCTTCTGCGCTTCGAGTGAGGTCCAGCGTTCTCAAGCTTTTCGAGTTCAATCTGGCTCGATTTTTGCTCTGACTTGTTAAGGAGCTTCGGCATTGAGCAACAGTCGCAGATCCTTCCTAAAATCGGCTGCCGTTCTCGGCGCGGGTGGCCTCGTTCGGAAGACCGCCTTCGCTGCCGAGAATAGCGCCCACGCTGAAGAAAAAGCCACATTTGATATGCCGCGAGGCATGACTCTGCTGAGCTTCCGCCGCGAGGGCGAATATCGGCTGGGCGTAAAGACGACAAAAGGCGTACTCGATGTAATACTCGCCGCCGCGCACTTCAAACTGCCAGCCCCGACCACTACAGACGATGTCATTCAAAATGGCAAAGGCGGCATGCTGAAGCGCATCGTCGATGCGGCTGCGGCAAAGCCTGCCGTAGCCGCCAACTTCACGCTGCCGGAACAGAGGCTTGAGTTTGGTCCCGCCCTGATGAATCCCGAGAAGATCCTGATGATGGGGTTCAACTACCGCCAGCACGCGATCGAGACGCACACTCCGATCCCCGCCAATCCCGTGCTGTTCAACAAGTACAACAACGCGCTGAATTGCCACAACGGCGTCATTCACCTTCCCACGAGCGTCGCTAAACAATTTGATTATGAAGTGGAACTCGTCGTCGTCTTCGGCAAAGAGGCGCGCAACGTTTCGGAAGAAGAAGCCCTCGACTGCGTAGCCGGCTATTGCACCGGAAACGATTTCTCCGCGCGCGACCTGCAAATGCTGACCTCGCAGTACATGATCGGCAAAACCTGCGACGGCTTCGCCCCGCTCGGCCCGTATTTCGTGAGCGCCGATCTGGTGGGTGATCCCAACCGTCTCCGCCTGGAAACCCGCGTCAACGGCGAGCAGAGGCAGGACTGGAACACTCACGACATGATTTTCAACTGCCGCCAGATCATCAGCTTTGCGTCGAAGATCATGACCATCAAGCCGGGAGACATTCTGTTCACAGGCACTCCCCAGGGCGTGATCATTGGCAAACCCAAAGAGCAACAGGTCTGGCTGAAGATCGGCGACCAGATCGCGTGCAGTGTTGAAAAGCTGGGCGAGTTAAAGTTCAGTCTCAGTTCCTAGAAAGGATCGAAATCGCGGGTATTTGCCGCGTCCGCGAGAGACGGAGAATTGTCGATGCTTGAAACCAAACGCGGTGCAATCGCATGGTTCGGATTGGCGGTCTTCGCCGCGAGCTTCGCACGGTGCCAATCGGACATTTCCGTTGGCGCCCAGGCAAAGGGCAAAACCGTCGATTGGCCTGTCTACGGAGGTCAACCTGCCGGGGATCATTACTCCAGCCTTTCCCAAATCAATCGCAAAAATGTGCAGCGGCTTCAAGTAGCGTGGACCTACGACGCGGGCGAAGAAGGCGGCCTGGAGACAAGCCCGATCATCGTGGGAAGGGTTCTCTATGCCTACACGGCAACCCAAAAAGTAATAGCCCTGGATGCGGCAACCGGCAAGCTGATCTGGCAGTTCGATTCCGGCATTAAGGGTAAGAACCCTATCCGCGGGCTAACCTACTGGACAGACGGCAAAGATAGCCGCATCTTCGCTCCAGTCACAAATTTCTTGTATGCCTTGGATGCGCACAGGGGTAAGCCTGTCGCCGACTTCGCAGAAAACGGCAGGATCGATCTACGAAAAGATCTGCGCGGCGACTACCAGTTGCAATCGGTCCAGATGACCAGCCCGGGCATCGTCTATAAAGATCTCATCATCGTCGGCGGCCGCAATCCCGAAACACATCCCTCTCCACCGGGCGACATTCGTGCCTTCGACGTGCGAACCGGAGCGCTGCGCTGGCGCTTTCACACCATTCCTCACCCCGGCGAATTCGGCTACGAAACCTGGCCGAAGGACGCCTGGAAATATTCAGGCGCGGCCAATAACTGGGCAGGCATGTCGCTCGACGCCGAACGGGGGATTGTCTATGTGCCGACAGGTTCTCCCGTCTTCGATTTCTACGGCGCCGACCGGGTGGGCGACGATCTTCTAGCCGACTGCCTCATCGCGCTCAATGGGAAAACCGGAGAACGCATCTGGAGTTTTCAGGGCGTCCATCACGACATCTGGGACCGCGACTTCCCTTCCCCACCCGCGCTGGTAACGGTGAAGCGCGACGGCAAGCGGGTAGACGCGGTAGCACAAACATCAAAACAAGGTTTTCTTTTTCTCTTCGATCGTACCAATGGAAAGCCATTGTTCCCGGTCGAAGAACGTCCTTTCCCCGCGAGCCAAATTCCAGGAGAAGTCACATCGCCCACGCAACCGATTCCGCTGGCTCCAGCGCCATTCGCGCGCCAGGTTCTCACCGAGGCCTTGCTAACCCAGCGCACTCCGGAAGCTCACGCCTGGGCAGAAAAGGAATTCAGCACCTACCTCAGCGGAGGCCAATTCACCCCCACGGCGCTGGATAAAGAAACGGTCGTCTTCCCCTGCTTCCTCGGCGGAGCGGAATGGGGGGGGCCGGCGGTCGATCCCAAACACAGCATCATTTTTATCAATTCGAACGAGGCCGCCTGCGTGATCGCACTCACGGAGAACAAGCCGGCGCGCAGCACGGGCGAGAGAACGTATCACAATCAATGTAGCCTGTGTCACAGCGACGACCGCACTGGCTCCCCTCCCACTTATCCTTCGCTCGTAGATGTCGGAAAGCGCTTATCGCAATCCGAGATTGAGACCACCATTCGCCAAGGCAAAGGGCGCATGCCCGCCTTCCCAAATCTGCAGGGAGAATATCTGCGCGCGGTGGTTCGGTACGTAACGACTGATGCATCTCCCGAATCCAAAGCAGCACAAGGCGAAGCAGCGAGCGGCGGGGCAGATTCTAACGGATCCGGCTTGTATGCCAGCAAGTGCTCCGCCTGTCACGGCCAACAGCGCGAAGGAAAAGCTCCCGCCATTCCGTCTTTGGTGAACCTGGAAAAGCGGCTTTCCTCCGAGCAGATTCGCGACCGCATTTCCCGCGGCAAAGGTGCAATGCCTGGGTTCTCCCGACTCAGCCTATTAGAACTCGACAGCTTGCTGACCTTCCTCGCGACAACACCGAAAGCCGCCGACATCGACCCCGATCACGATGCGATCTATTCCAGCACGCCCGAAGGCGCACCCATGAAGTACCGTATCACCGGCTCCAAAGATTTCCTCGATCCCGATGGCTACCCTGCTATCACGCAGCCCTGGGGCACGCTGAACGCAATCGATCTCAACACCGGCAAGTATCTCTGGCAGATTCCGTTCGGTGAATATCCCCAGCTTAGAGCGAAGGGAATGACAAACACGGGCTCGGAGAACTACGGCGGTCCGATTGTTACTGGGGGAGACTTATTGTTTATCGGCGCAACCATCTTCGACAAAAAAGCTCGCGCCTACGATAGCCGCAGCGGAAAATTGCTCTGGTCGGCGGTTCTGCCGCACGCCGCCGTGGCTACACCGGCGACGTATATGGTCGATGGAAAGCAGTTTGTGGTGTTCAGCGCGGGTGGCGGAAAGGATCCCAAAGACTCTTCCGGCAGCGTCTATGTGGCATTCGCTTTGCCATAAGTAGGAAACACGATCGAGAATTGGTTCTGCAGCAATCGCGACTGCGACGAATAAAAATGAACATTTTAATCCCCGATTGCCACTGGGCGGCTCGCTGATGCAAGCTGTCCCCACGCGCCCAACTCATGCCCGCTTCGTAGTGCTGGCCTTCATTGTCGCGGCCTACATGATTACCTATATGGACCGCGTGAACCTCGCCTCCGCGGTGCCCGTAATCCAAAAGGATCTGGGCTTTTCCATGATCACCATCGGATGGATCTTCGCCTCCTTCCGCTGGGGATACGCGCTGTTTCAAATTCCCGGCGGCTGGCTGGGCGACCGGATCGGCAGCCGGCGGGCTCTGTCGCTGGTAGTCGTCTGGTGGTCGGCGTTCACTTCCTTCACGGCATTCTCATGGAGCGCCTTCTCCATGGCAGTCTGCCGCTTTCTTTTTGGCATGGGCGAAGCCGGCGCATTTCCTATCGCTACCCGATCGCTCTCGGCCTGGATGCTGCCCACCGAGCGCGGCTTCGCTCAGGGTGTCACGCATGCGGCGTCGCGCGTCGGCGCTGCGTTGACGCCCGCGCTGGTTGTGATGCTGATGATCCGCTTTGGATGGCGCACTCCTTTTCTACTGTTCGGAATTCTCGGACTTTTCTGGGCGGCCGCATGGTTCTGGTATTACCGCGATACGCCCGCCGAACATCGTTTTATCAGCCCAGCGGAGCGAACCCTGATCGAAACCTCCGTCGGGGTGCGCCATGCGACCGCGAAATCGGTTCCCTGGGGATTGATTCTCCGCAGCCCTTCGTTATGGACCCTCTCGCTAATGTATTTTTGCTACGGATATGCCATCGATATCTACCTCGACTGGTTTCCCAAGTACCTGAACGACCATCGCGGTTTCAATCTGAAAGAGATGGGCTTTTATGCCAGTCTACCGCTGCTTGCCGGCGCCGCCGGGGATCTTTTGGGCGGCTCAATCTCAGACCGTTGCGCCCGCCGCTTCGGCAATCTGAAAGCGGCCCGTCGAGGAGTGGCACTGGTGGGGTTTCTGCTGGCCGCAGTTTTCATTGTGCCGGCAACATTCACAACGCACTCAACCGCGTCCGTGTACTACTCCTGTGTTGCGGTGCTGGGTTTGGAACTCACTGTGGGTGTGGCATGGGCGATTCCACTCGATATCGGCGGCGACTACGCGGGTTCGATCGCATCTGTCATGAATACGTTTGGAAACCTGGGAAGCGCGGTATCGCCCATTCTCCTGGCATATCTCGTGGGACTTTGCGGCTGGAACGTTCCATTTCTGCTATGCTCCGGGCTCTGCGTGGGCGGTGCGGCTTTGAGCTTGGGCATCAATGCGAACAAGAAGATCGTCGGCGAATCTTGCGCCTAGCCGACTGCAAAGATGTAGGAAATCGCTCCGGGCAGTCATGCTATTATATGACTTATAGCCTGCGTTATCAGACTTGGGGTTACGCAATTTATGAGAGCCGTATGAAAATCAACCCCGACAAGTGCGTCACCTGCGGGAACTGCACCTACGTCTGTCCCGTGGGTGCAATCTACGTCGACCCCGTGATCAAACGCGCCACCATCGACCGCGACGAATGCGTGGAGTGTTACGCCTGCTATTACGGTCTGAGCCGCGAGCGATTGAACCCGGTGTTTGTCCGTACGGTACGCAAGCTTCTTCAGATGGCGCGGTTGCGTTTTGATCCAGAACCGGATATCTGCCCCACTTCAGCCTTCGAGCCCGACGAGTTGCAATGGCCCCGCGTAGTACGCCGTGCATTTTCCGATCCGCGGGCGACGCACGAGTCCACCGGCGTGCAGGGTCGTGGCACCGAAGAAGTCAAAACCAATGACGTTACTTACCGGGTTCAATCCGGTGAAGTAGGTTTCACCATCGAGTTTGGCCGGCCGGGAGTGGGCGTGCGCTTCCACGATATCCAGAAGATGACGCAGGCACTGGCCAAAGCGAAGGTTCCCTTCGAAAAGAAAAATCCACTGACCCTCCTCATGGGCGACACCGCAACCGGCACGTTCAAGCCTGACATTTTGAACGAAAAAGTCCTTTCCGCGATCGTCGAAATTAAAGTCCCCGTCAGCCGCGTCGAAGAAATCGTACAACTTGTCCACCAAATCGAGCGCGATGTCGATAGCGTAGTGGCTCTGGGAGTCGGCACCCGCTGCGACGAGAGCGGCGACGAAAAGCTGGTCGCGCCGATACTCGAGCGTCTGGGATATCGGATCGAGAGAGCCAAGACAAACACCGGGCTGGGGAAAATCACGAACCCATCCGCTCTCCGTCGCGGCACAGAATTTAGCAAAGATATCGAAGCAGCGCCAGCGTCAGCTCATCGAGACTAGCAATGGCTCTTCCCGACGCGTCTCCCGTTCTTCAGCTGATCGAAGATTTCCGCCGCTCCAAAACAATGTTTGCCGCTGTGTCATTGGGCATTTTCGATGCTCTCGAGCGAGCGGCGTCCAATGCCGCGACCCTTGCCACCCAGCTAACGGTGCAGAGCGAACCGCTCGAACGGCTGCTGGATGCATGTGTAGGGCTCAAACTGTTACGCCGCAAGGATGGGATTTACGAAAACGAGCCTGTAGCCAGCACCTATCTATGCCGCACCGGCGAGCATTCTCTCACCGGATATATTTTGTATTCGAACGAGGTTCTTTTTTCCCTCTGGAACCATCTCGAAGACGCTATTCGCGAAGGCAAACCGTGCTGGAGCCAGGTCTTCGAAACCGAAGGCGCGATCTTTGATCATTTTTTTCGCAGCCCGGAGGCCAAGCAGACTTTTCTCCACGGCATGCACGGGCTTGGCGTTCTAAGCTCCCCCAGGGTGATAGAAGCAGTCGCGCTCTCGCAGTTTCGGCAAATGGTCGATCTTGGCGGCGGCACGGGACATCTAGCCATCGCGGCCTGCGAGCGTTATCCGGACATCCGCGCTATGGTGTTTGATTTACCCCAGGTGGTTGAAACGGCCAAGACTTACATAGCCCAGTCCAGCGCAGCCTCGCGCATCGGAGTGATCGCCGGCGATTTTTTCAATGACGACCTGCCAGGGGCCGACCTATTCGCTATGGGCCGTATTCTGCACGACTGGTCCGACCTAAAAATCAACCAGTTACTCGCCAAGATATATAAACGCCTGCCCGCGGGTGGGGCACTGCTTCTGGCCGAAAAACTACTGTGCGAAGACAAAACCGGGCCGGTCTCTGCCCAGTTGCAATCGCTCAACATGCTGGTCTGTACGGAAGGTAAAGAACGGTCCCTGACTGAATATCGGCAGGTGCTGGAAACGGCCGGCTTCGCCGAGGTCCAGGGGTTCACGACGGGAAGTCCCGTCGACGCAATTCTCGCCCTAAAGCCTTAAATTTTCCCGCCCTAAGACTGAATGAAAGACCGAATGAAGCGCTCGGCCTCGCACTCACCTGACCGCTGTAAGTGTCAGACTGGGAAGAACATAATGGTGATATAATCTGTCGATCTTCGTCCCGGACCGCGAGGGGTAACTGCCTGATTCGACGACAAACCATCACCGCCCAAGTCATCAGCTATATTCTCGACCTCATTAAGAAGGGGCAGGTGAAGCCCGGCGAACGGCTGCCGACGGAAAAGCAGCTCATCGAAGAGCTCTCCGTCAGCAGGACCTGCGTTCGCGAAGCGATTAAGTCGCTGGAATCGCTGCAGCTCATCAGCGTCCGGCCAAAGATCGGCGCTATCGTGCTTGAACCATCCTCGAGTTCCCTGCTGAACGCGCAATACTTATCTACCTCCGCCTTCATGCAACAGGCCGAAACGTTGATCGAATTCCGCAAAGTGTTGGAATCCGGCCTGGTCGCTCTGGCGGCGGAAAAAGCGACGGAAACCGATTGGGCCGCCATGCGGAAAATTCTGGAAGAACAGGAAGCTGCCCTGAGCATCGATCGCAGCACGCCAACCGGCGATATGCGCTTCCACGACGAGATCCGCAACGCCAACTTCCGCTTTCACAAAACGGTGGCAGCCACAACCAGAAACCCTCTCGCCATCATGGTGCTGGACGCAATCTCCCGGCCATTGGCCGAAGTGAGCCGCCGCACCAACGAAATGCCGGGAGTGCCCGAGGCCGGACTTCGCCAACACTGGACCATCTACCGCGCCATTCGCGAAAACAATCCTGAAAAAGCGCGCCGCGCGATGCAATTGCACCTCAAGGCTGCGGAACGCAATGCTCACATTCTCGAAGAAGAGGATCTCGGAGTAAAGCACAGCGCTCCCCCGACGCGAACCTCGCATCGGAAAAACGGGAAGTCGGCTCAAGCCGACCTCCGTTCCTGATCTACTTCGTATCGACCTTGATCACCAGATAATTAAACTTGGTGCCAGCAGCGATTTTTAGCTGGTGCGGAATGTTCGCCGGAATGTGAATGATGTCCCCCGGTCCAAGCTGCTTTTCTTCCCCACCCTCGATCGATGTGCCCCTTACTTCATGCGGCTTAACGGTCTTGGGCGCAACCATGGTCCCGCCGACAATCAGCGTCGCGTTGCCGGAGTGGACGATCATGATGTCGGTTTGAGTCTCGTGTAGTTCCGCACTGCCATCCCCTTCGCGGTGCGAGATGCCGATCAGATGGTTCTCGTAGGTTCCCAGCCCCTGCCAGGAGAATTTTTGATCGTCCATCTTGCCTCCGAGTTCCTTGGCATAATTGTTAACCGCGACGCCTTTCCATAATCCAAAGCCCTGTGGGTCGGCGGCGCGAAGCGAGATCGCGGAAACCAGGAGTAAGATCGGCAGCAAGCGCATTTTCATTTTCACAATCTCCCGGGAAGTTTTTTTGTACGCGTAATATTATAATATGAACTAAAATCGTTCCGTATGAAATCCCAGAAAAAGACCCTGCTCGCAATGATCGCCTTTCTGGTAAGCGCCTCATGCCTTGCCCCAGCTCAACAGTCTGCGAATGGATCCGATCCCGGCCAAGCTTGGGTCGGGGCTCGCATCATTGATGGTACCGGCCGTTCGCCCATCGAAAGAGGAACGCTGTTGATCCGCAACGGGCGGATTGAGGCGGTCGGCAAAAAAGTCAAGCTGCCCGCGGGACTGACCCGCATCGACGCAACGGGAAAAACGATTATTCCCGGACTGATTAACGCGCATGGCCACGTCAACGATCCCGCACAACTCGGCATTTACCTGCGCGACGGCATCACCACGGTGTTCAGCCTGGGCGGCGACAAAGAGTTCGCGCTGCGCAAACAATGCGCTGAAGCCCCATCCGGCACGGTGCCGCACCTTTATGTAGCGGGACCCATTCAGGATTCCACTGCGATTCCCGGAGCCGTAGCCGTAACCACAGTAGAACAAGCCCGCCGCAGCGTCGACGATCTCATGCTCAACAAACCGGATATCGTGAAGGTTCGCGTGGATGACTTCCGCGGCGCGCGCGCCAAGATGAGCCCTGAGGTGTATCAGGCCGCAATCGACGAAGCTCACAAGAATGGATACCGCACCGCCGCGCACATCGTTTTACTCGACGACGCGAAAGGCGTGCTGCGCGCCGGAGTCGACTACATCGCCCACAGCGTCCGCGACCGCGAAGTGGACGACGAATTCATTCAACTCATGAAGAAAAACCATGCCGCCTACTCGCCCACGCTAACGCGAGAGGTAGCCGTCTTTACCTACTCCGAAACTCCGGCGTTCTTTAGCGATCCGTTTTTTCTGAAGGAAGCCGATCCGGCAGAGATGGCGAAGATGAACGACCCGAAGCATCAGGAGGCGGTCCGGAACGATGCCTCCGCGCAGTGGTACAAGGAGCATCTGCCCGTCGCCATGAGCAATCTCAAGAAGCTTTCTGATGCGGGCATCGTAATCGCCATGGGCACCGACAGCGGCGGCGGACCCGGACGCTTCCAGGGCTACTTCGAACATCTCGAACTGGAATACGAAGTAAAAGCGGGGCTGACGCCGATGCAGGCATTAATTTCAGCGACCAGTGGCGCAGCAAGAGCGGTAAACATCAGCCAGCAAGCAGGCACGCTCGAAAAAGGAAAGTGGGCGGATTTCGTAGTATTGACGGCCAACCCGCTCGACGACATAAAGAATACGCGCGCCATCGATTCCGTCTGGATCGGCGGCGTGCAGGTTCCAGAAAAGAAGTAGCGCGCCTTTGCGCTCTATTCTTTAGCTTGCTCTTTCGCAGCCGGAGGCATGGTGTAGAAGTCATAGCGGATCATCCAATGCGCTTCCTTGCCCGGCTCGATGTGCAACTGAATGTAAGGCTCCGCAACGGCCACCGTCCGAATAGCCCAGAAGTTAATCTTGGCCACCGGTTGGTCGCCGGTGACGTGTACTCCCGCTCCAGTCTTTAAGTTTTCAATGTGGAAGTCGTAGTCTTTCACGTCGCCGCCAGCACCCATCAGTTGCGTAAACACGCCTTTCTTGTCCTCTAACACATGCGGGAAAATAATCTCCCGCCCGTGAACCTCAGCGCGCCCGTTAAGGTCATGCGCAAAATTGGGGGTAAACACAAACTTCAGCGCCACATCCGGCCCAACTTCTTCGTGATCGATCACGAAAAAATTGTGATTGTACTGCATGATGTCGATCACTTTGCGGCCCGTATTTCTTAAGGAGTGCTCAATCACCAACTCTGGCTTGCCTTTCACCAACCGAACCGTCTTGCGGTAAACGTAGCCATAGCCATCGCCGGCGATCAGCCGATGCTCAAATTCAACGCGGTCCTTGTGCGGGCGGACGGTCCGTGTCCCGGGATCCACAATGTCGTAGGTATCGTAGGGCCGATAAGCTTTTTCCTCCGGCTTGCGGACGCTACCGACTCCGATCCGGACAAATGCGCCGCCCGGCTTGGTCTCGTCGTAATCCAAACCAGCACTATCGGTATCGGTCCGAAACTCCTCGACAGGCCCGGTGATGGCATCATGAATTTTCGGATCATGGCGCGGATACCACTGCCCAAAATATTCGTGTCCGTTGAACTGCAAGCTCGAAATGATCCCGGACCAGTCAAACCGGGTTCCGCGATAGGAGCCATTTTGAGGATCGGGAAGCATCAGTTCCGCCCGAATCAAACCGTTCGCGATCTCAACCTTCGGAAAATCTTGCGTTTGCAACGGACAGCTTAGAAAACAAGCAAACAGGCAGACACCGATTTGGGTTCGCATGGGTGAAGCTAACTTAACATATGGACGCGCCGCATCTGAGCGTCGATCTCATCTGGCAAGAATATTCCCCGTTAATGCGATTCGCGGGCCACGCGTGCTCCGCTTCGACCGACCAGAAAATCCAGATCCGCGCCTTTATCCGCCGGCTGCAAGTGTTCCACATTGATCGCGTTCGACCTCACTGTGCCAGTCATATCCTTCGGCACGTTTTTCCTTTCCCCGATGCGGTGAGATCACAGTCCGGCCGGGCTATGCTCCACGCAGCCGGAAGCCCTCGCGCAGCTCCTGTGTGAAAAGAGCCCGGTGTTTGAAGGCGACAAAGTGGTCGCGCTTCTTTAGCCCGCCTTCTCCTTTGCGTCGCGCTTTCGGGAAGGCGGCTGTTCCAACGTCGGACACCTGGACCCACTTCGGGTCAGGCGAGCCCTCGGCGGCGTGGTTGTCCTGCCAGTTCCACAACTTGTAAGGCGCGGTCTGGGGATAAATAGCCATCCGGCGAGTCTCCCCAAGTCTCTCTCTGAGGATGCTTTGCGCGAAACACGGGCGGCCGTTGAGGGTCGAGCAGACACCCGGCGGATCGGCTTCGGCATTGCTTCGCTACCTGAAATCCTACCGGAACCATTCTGCGTTTCCGCAAACTTTACCCCGAAGTTGAACTTCAAATGCGGGAAATGCCCCCTGTCCTTCGCAAGTCTCCTCTCTCGTCGAGAGTAGGCTGGATGCGGGAATTCTGCCGATGTCGGTCAAAAACCGCAAACTGATCAGCCTCCCGCTATTTTCCGAGCACCTAATTTTGGCGACCCGAGCGGATGTACACCTAGATAATGCACAGAGATGAGGATTCGAACGGGCTTTCTGAGAAAGTCTGAAGGAAAAACCATTTGGAGACCCTGGAAATGCTGTTGTAGAACAGGGAGGCCGCGGAGTCGGTAGCTTCGCG
>JBAUXO010000305.1:0-6878 GCA_049584315.1 Candidatus Sulfotelmatobacter sp.
GTGTAGCGCACAACACTTACACGGGGCTGGGAGCCGAAACTGGCCTGCCGGGTGTAACTCTTTTCTTGGTATTGATGGGCCTCACCTTGCGCAAGATAAAACGTGTGCGGGAGCTGCCTGGGTATCAGTCCAGCGAAGATATACGTTTATGGACCAGCGGGCTGTGGGCGGCGATGGCGGCTTACGTTTCTGGAGCCATGTTCGCTACGACGGAATATAACCTGTTTCCATATTTCATGGTAGGTTACGTTTGTGCGATTTACCAGATCGCGCGTGTTCCGCAGGGTACGGAAGGTCCGCAGCAGGATAATGTCAGGAACGGGGGTAACAAGAAACTTGGAGATGCCGCAAAACGCGATCGGGAACTGGCCTGGACTCGCTAAAGACGTTCTGGCTATTTTGCGCTGTCTGGCATGCCAAGCCACGCTGGATCAGCGCGCTGACGGACTGGTGTGCGCAGGCTGCACGATGCGGTATCCGGCGCTGAACGGCGTGGTCCGCTTCGTGGATGCGCAGAAATACTCCAGCAGTTTTGGATTTCAGTGGAAGCTCCACGCGCGAACGCAGCTGGATGATGCCACCAGCCATCGGTCGGAGAATGCATTTTGCCGGCGCACGGGATTTCGCCCCGAGGACCTGGCGGGAAAACTGGTGCTGGATGTAGGTTGCGGCATGGGCCGATTCGCGGAAGTCGCTACGCGCTGGGGCGCACACGTGGTTGGCATCGACCTCAGCCTGGCCGCGGAGGTCGCAGCCCAGAACTTGGCGGCCCGGAACGCCACTATCTTCCAGGCGGATGTGTTTCAACTGCCGTTCGCTCCGGGCAGCTTCGATTTCATCTACAGCATCGGGGTGCTGCACCACACTCCGAATTGCGAGCAGGCAGTCAAAGTTCTGCCCAAGCTGCTGAAGCCGGGCGGCCGCATTGCGGTCTGGCTGTACAGCTCCTATAACCCTTGGTACCGCATGAGCGACGTTTACCGGAAAGTCACCCGACGCATGCCGCCGAAGATGCTGCACAAGCTGTGCTACGCCGTGATCCCGCTGTACGGAGTGCATCAGGTTTTGCGGAAGATTCCCCTCATGGGTAAGCCTGCGAGCGGTGCGCTGGCCTGGCTGATTCCCATGTCTTTCAACCAAGACGCCACCTGGCGAGTGCTGGATACATTCGACTGGTACTCGCCATGGTATCAGTCCAAGCACACCTACGAAGAAGTTTTCCGTTGGTTTGAGAGCTGCGGACTGGAAGACTTGCGCGTGATCGAACAGCCCATCGCCGTCCAGGGGCGCCGACCGTTGGTCGGTGAATGCATCCCAGCTTTGGAAGCCTCGGAGGTGCAGCAGTGTGCGGAATAGCCGGCATGGTTGGCCGGCCAGACGAAGTTGTTGACCCTGCCGATGTCCGCCGGATGTGTCAGACCATCGTTCATCGTGGTCCCGACGATGAGGGCGTTTACACGCGCGGGCCGGTCGGACTAGGCATGCGGCGCTTGAGCATCATTGACCTTGCCGGTGGGCGGCAGCCGATTCACAACGAAGACAGGACCGTCTGGGCAGTCTTTAACGGCGAAATCTATAATTTTCTGGAACTCCGGCAGGAACTTGAGGGCCGCGGCCACCGCTTCTATACCCACTCTGACACTGAGATTATCCTTCACCTGTACGAGGAGATGGGATCATACTGCGTGCAAAGACTGCGCGGCATGTTCGCCATTGCTTTGTACGATGAGCGCCGGCAGCTTTTGCTGCTGGCGCGAGACCGAATGGGCAAGAAACCTCTGCACTATGCTTTGCACCAAGGTCGTTTGCTGTTCGGATCGGAGATCAAGACTATCCTGGCAGTGCATCCGGAGTTAGCGAAGGTAAATCCGGAAGGCCTGCTGCAATATTTCTACTTCGGGTACATCCCCGATCCGCACACTGCGTTTCAAGGAATTCACAAGCTGCCCGCCGGGCATTTGATGGAACACTGTAAGGGAGAAGTCAAGATCCGCGAGTACTGGGACTTGCCCAAATACGGCACGCATCCGGCGATGAGCGAAGAGGAGTGCCTGCAAGAGCTGGAGCGGCAACTGGAGGAGGTGGTACGCATCCGGTTGATCAGCGATGTGCCCCTAGGAGCGCTCCTGAGTGGAGGTGTTGATTCTTCGATCATCGTAGCCCTGATGGCGCGGGTAAGTTCGGGCCCGGTGAAAACGTTTTCGATAGGCTTCCAGGCGGAGCACTTCAACGAATCGGAATACGCGCGCATGGTAGCGGAGCGGTTTGGCACCGATCATCACGAACTGGTGCTCGATCCGAATCTGGAAGAGACCTTGATGTATCTCTCGCAAAAGATGGAAGAGCCTTTTGGCGACTCCTCCATGCTGCCCACGTACTACGTGTGCCGGATGGCGAGGCAGCACGTTACGGTGGCGCTGTCCGGGGATGGCGGAGACGAACTCTTTGCGGGATATGATCGCTACCTGGTCGCCATGGACCGGCAGAAGTTCGACCGGCTACCCAGTTGGCTGGGACGAATTTATCGCAACGCCATTCACGCCCGTCTTCCCGTGGGAATGTATGGGAAGAACTTAGCCTGGAATGCGTCCCTGAATGCGCGAGATCGTTACCTGGATGGTGTGTCGTTCTTTCCGGCATTGCATCGTGAGCGAGGTTTGTTTACCGACTCGTTTTTGCAGGCTGCGGGTCGGTTACCCGATCCTTTGCAGCAGTGGCAGCGGTTTTACGATGACGCTCCTGCCAATGACGGGTTGAGTCGCCTGCTCTATCTCGACACTAAAACCTACCTGGTCGCCGACATTTTGACCAAGGTAGACCGAATGAGTATGGCGTCGTCTCTCGAAGTGCGCGTCCCGATGCTTGACCACAAATTCGTGGAGTGGGTTACCTCTTTGCCGGTTGAGTGGAAGCTTCGTGCTGGGACCCGCAAGCATATTCTGAAAAAGCTGGCGGAGCGTCTGGGGATCCCATCCTCATTGCTACATCGCAGAAAGCAAGGTTTTCAGTTGCCGCTGGTAGAGTGGATGAGGAACGATTTCAAAGATCAATTTTTGCGGGTGCTGCTGGAGCCGCGTACATTGCAGCGCGGATATTTCAAGCCAGACGCCGTAAGGTCGCTCGTGAACGAGCACGCGATGGGAAGAAGAAATCGATCCGGGCTATTGTGGCGGATGCTGGTGCTGGAACTATGGCACAGAAACTTTATGGAGTCCCGGGAGCAACGCAGCGAGGAACCTCGGATGCCTGACGTCTCGACGCACCAAACAGGTCAGGCTCCGCAGACGGCGGTAGCTGAGGTGTCCGCGCGGCCGGAAACGGCAGCAAACTGAAGTCATACGACTGACGATTCTTAGTGATGCAGAGCTTAGAAAGCGCGATGAAGGCGAGTGGGCCCGGGGTAAGCCCCCGCAGCAAGGCGCCGGTGTTCGTGCTGGGCTGCGGGCGATCGGGTACGACCCTGCTGTATCACATGCTGTTGTCGTCTGGAAATTTTGCGGTTTACCGCACGGAGTCCAATGTTATCAACCTCCTGGAGCCGCGGTTTGGCAACCTCAGTGTGGCGCGCAACAAACGGCGCCTCCTGGACGCCTGGTACGAGTCTCGCCTCTACACACTGGCGGACCTGGAAAAGGGTCGGCTGGAAGAAAGAGTGATGACGGAGTGTAAGAATGGCGGCGACTTTCTCCGCATCATCATGGAGGAAATGGCCCGGAAACAAGGAGTGGAACGATGGGCGGACACCACGCCGGAACATCTGCTGCACCTGCATCGAATCAAAGAAACCATTCCGAACGCGCTGATCATCCACATTATTCGTGACGGGCGAGATGTGGCGCTTTCCACAGATAAGCAGGGGTACATCCGCCAATTGCCGTGGGATAAGACGCCCTCCGTTATGGTCGCAGGTGTGTATTGGGAGTGGATGGTGAACAAGGGCCGCAGAGATGGGCGCGACCTGGGCGGCGACTATACAGAAGTGCGGTTTGAAGAACTGGTTGGGCGGCCGCAGGATACTCTGGCGAGGCTCGGTTCATTCATCAATCACGATCTGGACTATGACCGCATAAGAAAAGTCGGCATCGGCTCGGTGAGCATTCCAAACACTTCTTTCAACGAGGGCTCATCTGAGACATTCAATCCGACCGGACGCTGGAAGAACACTTACACGCCGGAGAACCTGGCGACATTTGAAGGGCTAGTAGGCGGAACACTGGAGGAGCTCGGATACGAGTTGGGAGCGAAAGATCAGAGTGCGCTGGACCGTGCAAAGCTGAAACGGACGCGTGCAACCTACCGGACCTACTTCGACATCAAGCTTTATCTGAAGGCGAAGACACCCCTGGGGAAGCTGCTGGTAACGCGCGATCTGTCCTGGATCTGAAGAGTGCGGGCCCCCCTACTCCGGTTGCTTTGCCGCTCTTGATCTTGCAAGCGGCAACTGGACGCAGTGTCAAGGCTGTTTGCCAGGTGTTAATTCCCGATAGAAATCGAGCACTGCTTTCAGATTGCTGTCGTCATTGCCAGACACTTCCTTGCGTGGAGCGGGTTGGGCCAGTGTCTCGTTGATGGCGCGCAGAAGCGCGGGCAAGTCGGACTTGGGAATCAGGCGCACGCCGGCCGGCCGCATCCCATTGTTGCTGGCGATTACGGGTGTGCCGAGATGAAGCGCCTCGCGAACCGATACGGCGTCGCCGTCATAGAGAGTCGTACGCAACAGCACGTGGGCGCGTGAAATGGCCTGCATGGTAGCGGCATGCGTGACATCGCCACAGAGCAGGATGTGCTCGGCGTAAGAACACGCACGGATTCTGCCGCGGAGTTCCTCTTCCAGACTCCCCGACCCAATTAAGACCAATCCAGCAGAGGGAAACTTCTGCCGGACATGTCCCAGGACTTCGATCTGCAGCGGAAGATCGTACTCGGGTTCCAGCAACCCTACGGAAATCAGCCCAGGATTGTGCACGCCAAGAAAGGAGGCAAGAAGCCGTGGCAAGGTAGGCGCGGATTGCGCTTCGGGCAGAAAAGAATGTGGGGGGATCAAGCGCGTACGGTCCGGCGAGACACCTAAGCGCTCAAAAAACTCGATAATTTCCGGGTTCACGCCGATCAAGCCGTCGAAACGGCGCAAGACAAAACCGGCCAGGGAGGTTGGCCCCGTAGACTTGCCTTTGTCGGAGGCGGGATACCCGCCGGAGTGAAATGTCATCACCGACCTGCAGCCACGCAGGAGCGTACAAACGAAGGCGAGACCGAGAAGCCTTCGGGTCAGAATTCCTCCCAGATGAAGGTGAACGACATCGTAGTCCAATCGCGAGAGAAGCCGAATCAGTCCAACGGCAGTTCTGGGATAGTAGACCTCATCAGAATCAGGCTTTCTGTGCCGCGTGATATTGATGACCGCGCAGGGCACGCCCTGAAGCCGGAGGAAAGTGCGGAGCGCCACGAGGTTGCTTTGCACTCCGCCATGGGGCGGCGGATAAGGACCCAGCTGGAGCACTCTCATTGGCGCGCAGAAGCGAGGAAATCTTCGATGTCAATGGCGCACGGGGCATGCTCCCTCGCGGACTGTAGCATGCGGAGGCAGCCGAGAGTGGAGCGCGCACCGTCGCGTACCGTAATGTCAGGCGGCTGGCCTTTCTTTACCGCGGCAAAGAAGGCCCGCATCTGGGCCTCGTAACCTTTTTCAGCAAACCAACTTGAACTCTTGCGGACGACGCCGGTTCGGATGATCGAGTGTTTGAAATCCTCGGCAGAGGCGGCGAATCCGGTGGCAAATGCTTCCAGGCGTTCGCCTCCAGAGGTCCGGCTTCCCACCGTGCAATAGGTTAAATTTGCCATGGAGCCATCCGCGAAGCGAAAAGCGGCAACGAGATTGTTTTCTCCGATAGGATTCTTCTTGCCTGTGGGCAGAGAATACGCGGAGACTTCTACTGGCTCCGAATCGAGCAGCCAATACATCAAATCTACAAAATGGCACGCTTCCCCGAGGATGGCGCCGCCGATCGCAGGATCGGCCATCCAGTAAGATCCGGAAATTCCGGGAGAATTGACACGGCAATTCAACACCGCCGGGCCGTTTCGTTTCGCGATTTGTTGCTTCAAGGCTAGGTAAATCGGTGCGTAGCGCCGGTTGAATCCGACGGTAAGCTGTTTTCCGGTGTCTCCAACAGCTTGAGATAGTTCCCGACACTCCTCCTCGGTGAGTGCCATTGGCTTCTCGACAAAGACATGCTTTCCCGCATGCAGAGCTGCGAGCGCCTGCTGAGCGTGTTGTTGGTTACGGCTTACGATCACCACTGCCTTGATTTCCGGGTCGGCGAGGATTTCGGCGTAGTCACTGGCGCAATACTCCGCTCCGAAGCGGAGGGCATAGCTTTTACCGCGCGCTCCGCTTGAGGAATGGATTGCGCGCAGAACCACCCCCGGGGTCTTCTTAAGGTTCGGAAGGTGAGCCCAGCGGGCCAGATTACCTGCGCCTACGAGGGCGACGCCAATTGCCAATGACGCGCCGGCATGACCGTTCACCTCTACTCGCCGTTTTGGCCGAAATTCCGCGAGAGGCTCAGCCAAATCGGCAGCCGGATATTTCAGCAGCACCGCCAGGCTGCTGACAGCCGGGTCCATGATGGCTTCGTATGCCCTGGGCGCATCTTCAAGTGGAAAGCGGTGGGTGATCAGAGGATCTAGCTGTACGCGGCCCTTAGATACAAGCCGCAGAAATTCGTCCATGTTCCGGTTTTCCGTCCAACGGATGTAAGGAAGAGGATAGTCCTGTCCCTGGTGTTCGTAGGCAGGATCATAGCTTCCTGGTCCGTAAGCGCGAGCCATCAGCACCTGAATCTCTTTCAGATAAGTCTCATACCAGGGAAAACTCA
>JBAUXO010000306.1:0-9066 GCA_049584315.1 Candidatus Sulfotelmatobacter sp.
CGAGGATGTCATCGGCTCGATCAACCATATCCGTACTTCGCGCCAGAAACTTCGCGGCTGCATAGTGCAATCCGACTTGCCTTCTTTTTTGCGCTAGTCTATTGCATTATTTATGCAGATATCAATAGCCCGCGAATTTGGACAGCAATGTCGCAAACCGCACCTCTGGCCAACGATCTGTGAATCTTTCTGATGCAATGTCCTAAAATCTCACTCATCTCGGCATGGCCCCATTATTGCGCCCCCCTCGCGAGAAGGGATTTGGTCTTCGCGACTAATCAAGGAATCAAGGAGCAGTGACGCCTATCCGCGAACGCAGCCTCCCCCCTAATCAAACACGCCACATCACCTGAACCGCCATGCAGGTCAGCAAGAGTCAGACCGACAAGGGCAGCACTTTCAAGCTGCGGTCTGAAAGCGTCGCTCACTTCACGGAACTGAGCCGCATCTTTGTGTCAGCAAGAATGTCTGATGGAGCCCATACGTCCAAGGCTAGCCGTGCGACTGGCAACACTTGTTCACGTCTCTGATCTGCACTTTGGTGATGTCGATCCAAAAAGCTTAAGCAAGGATGCAGTACCGGTTGCTCTGGGGTCCGTGGGCGGGCCCGTGTTTAACGGCCTTTTGGGCCACTCGCACAACTCGCTCGTCCGCCTAGAGCACCCTTCGCACAAAACACGAAGAGTGGGGCACGCAGTTCCGTGGTCCTGACCACGAGATCAAAAGCTGGGCCACTTGCCTCAATTTGCGGGAGCAGTAAGCAGCTTGATGTTGTTTGCTTTGTCCCTACCGGCGTCGAATATTAGGGTATTGCCGGTGAAGCACACGAGCATGTTTTTGTTCTCAGTCGGGCGGTACAAACGAAGCACTTCTCCTGTTGATCCGTCCAGGAGTTCATACTCGGTCTGCAAATGGCGTTCTCCGCTCTTGCGCCAGGTCAGCAAGAGCCTGCTTCCGGCCGCGCGCAGATCAAAAGGGTCGTCATATCCGTCCTTTGGAGGACTCAATGAAATCGTTCGAGCGACGCTGCCATTTGGCGAGAGCCCTAAAACCCGGTCTGGCCCCAGCACATAGATGAGACCGTCGCCTCCAATAGCTGGTGCGACGGGCATCGGGATGATGCCCTTGTCAACGTCTTTTGCAGCGGAGTCCGGCACTTGTCCCGATGCCTTCCGCAGCAGCCTTCCTGATGCATCTAACTCCAGGAAATAAGATCGCCCCCGATCCGCTTTCCGTGCCTCTTTACCGAAGTAGCCGTGAAGGAAGGTTTCACCGCTCGGCAAGACGGCGAAGCCGTTGACCGTCATTGGATCTAAGCTGTCGGGTACATCGAGCCTCGTTGAGGAGAAGCTACCGGGGTCGTTGCCAGCTTTGAGCAAATACAATACCTTGTAGCTCGTTCTATCAGTAGCAAGCGCGAATAACTCGCCGTCATGGCTGACGTAATAGGAGATGAAATCCAGCTCGGCAAACTGCGAAGCGACGGGATGATAGGTAGCGCTCGACCCGTCGGCGAGCAGTTTCACAAACGTCAGATCCTGCACGTTCAGAGATCCCGAATGCCAGAAGATGTTGCCTTCGCCATCGCATTGAGGCATACCTATCCACGAGAACCATTGGGTGGAGGTCGTTTTCACTTCTGCAGCTGGCACAGGTACGGCTGGGGGGATCGGCCACACCTTTGAAACCGTAGCCTTATCCGGTCCTGCACCGTTTGTCAGCAAGAGCAACCGAAGTACAAGTATCAGAATCATCGCTCACTCCACCCTCCTGGCACCAAGCTCAACGTAAGGTCGAAAAATCAACCGTAGATGTTCCAGTGTGAAGAACTGCAGTGGATTTTCCGCACGACTCGGACTGCTTAGCTAACTCGGTACGATTCTTCCGTGACTTAGGGTAATTATTTTTTGTAGCGTAGCAGTTACCGGCGGCCGGTATCTCGCAACCTCCGTCGCCCCCATCACCAGGACAGGTATCATACCCAGTAAAGTAGCCGTTGCCGTTGATGCCACCACCACAAGCAACATCCTCATATTCAGCTCCTCCGCAGCTGCAGGGAACAACGTAATGGCACAGTGATTTTGCGCACGCGCTAGAGAATGGAGCCAACCCGACAAACCCGAGAGCTACAATTATAGTGAATGTAGCCTTCACCTGACACCTCCTTATCAGATGCCGAAAATCATACTTACCGCTGACGAAATCGCCGCTACGTATACACCGAGCGGAAGGTTTTGCGGCGCGATATCGCGCGCTGTTCCAGAAAACGGAATTCCGTCCTCAGTGGAGGAAGTGAGCAATCTAAGATAACTGCTTTGGAAGCATCCGGTTGCCCAGACGCGACGCGGGCACAATCGGTAGGTCTGGAAGCGTCGCTATTCGGTCGATTTCGTTACAAAAATGGAACAATTTCACGTGTAGTTCACCAAGATTCTAGCCGCACAGGAAATTGACAGTTTGCGCGCTTTCCTCAATCGAACTTTCTGCAGAGGAGCGCCTGTATGCCGAGCGGCAGGAGAAGACCCTCGCGGAGTACAAAACCCAGCTCGGAAAGGCTTTCGAGCACGAGGAACGCCTTAAGGAGCTGACGACGAAGCAGGCTGAACTCAACGCATCCCTCGACCTCGATAAGAACGAGCGCCAGGTCGTCGCCGAAACGCCGGAGGCTGAGGAAGTCATAGCCGTGCCTTCAACTTTTCTGGCGCGGGTAACCGCTCGTAGTTCGGCAGACGCGAGTATGTGCCCTTGACTGGCCTCAGACGATTCGGAATCACCTCGCGCCCATTGTGGAGAGCAGCAGCAACCCGGGGGTCTGACGGCAAGGAATAAGCTGAAGGGATGAACCCACAAACTCCCTTCAAACGATTGGTTCTCCGAGCAGTTCTGCACAATGTCAGCCCCATGGTAATCCGGGTCCTGGCAGTGCCCGATTCCCTGGATCTCCCCAGCTTCGATGTAGTGTTTCGCAGCATGCTGGGTTGGGAGGGTCTGGGCTACATATGGTTTCACATCACCATGCGACTGACGGTGTTGCAGCAGCAGACCAAGTCGTTGCAAGAAGAAGGGCCACAGATTGGCGCCGCGGCATCAAAGCAGGTGGAGAGGGTAAAGCACCTGCTGTGGCACGGCAATGTTGAGGAGGCGCTGGATCGCGTGGCAGACCTGCTGATGGATCTCGATCTCGTTCGGAAGCATTGCGCGCCCGCGGAGAAACTCTCGGTGGGGCTGGGCGAATTCGAGACCTACATTCGCAACAACCGGGAATCGATCCCGAACTTTGGCGAGCGGTACCGGCAGGGTGAGACGATCAGCACGGCGTTCGTCGAATCGACGATCAACCAAGTGGTGAGCAGGCGGTTCGCGAAGCTGCAGCAGATGCACTGGACCCTCCGGGGTGCGCATCTGCTTCTGCAAACGCGGACCGCGGTGCTGAACGACGAACTCGAAGGTGTCTTTCGAGGATGGTACCCGTTATTCCGGGATCAACCTCGAGCTGCTGCGTGACCCCCGGGTTGCTGCTGCTCTCGAAGTACGGATTTCACGATGAACACGCTTGTGATATACGCCGGTGATCCAGAGAACCAGCCAATGCTCCAGTTCTGCCAAAGTGAGCGCGGCGTGCTTCTGCGAATCATATCCCCTTCGTTCGTCCGGGCTGGACATCGTCGTGCCTGGAAGCTGATGCAATTCCCTGGAGACAGTCCCCATCAGGCGCTCAATGTGTCCGCCATACCAGGGCTGCCGCACAGGCCGCCACTTCAGTCCAATGCCCCATTCCTGGGTTGCTCGCTCGAGGGCCCTGGAATGGAATTCGCGACCGTTGTCCGCATGGACTACATCCATCAAGCCGGAGATCGGCCAGGTCTGTTCGATGTTCAATTTCGCCAGCCACAAATCCTTAGGCAGAATTGCGTGGGCGAGACAAAGACCAACCGAATGCACACCTGGCGGATCAAAGGAAAGATAGAAGCCAGCAACGCAGCGGCTGAACACGTCGATGGCAAGGGTTAGCCAAGGACGTCCGAGCGGGCGGCGTTCCTGCTCACTCACCAACACCACGTCCAGCTTACTGTGATCGATCTGAACTACCGCCAAGGGCCCGTCAGCTCCGGGGAAACTGCCCAAGATCGGGCGGCGTATTTCTTCCTGTTGTTGCTTCACTTTCAACCGCCGTCGAAGAGTACTGGCATGGGGAGGCGTCAGATTTGCTCGCATGCATTCTGCTGTTACCCGATGCACGAGGCGAGCAACCGACTTACGTGGCACATTGCCACGAGTCGCACTGAGAACCTTTTCGATGACTTCCTCCAGAGGCGACGGCAGCCAATGAGTGCCCACACAGGGACCAGTGTTTTGCGGAAGCAAGGAGGACACAGTTTCACCTCGGCGCCACAGGTCGATCCAGCGGTAGATCGTGGCTGGGCTTTTCCCAATTTCTTTGGCTCGTATCTCGACAGCAACGCGGGATAAGGGAATAGACTTTAACAGTGGCGCAATGGCTTCCAGGCGCAGACGGGCACGCTTCCATCGCTCGGTGTCGATCTCCGATAGCTCGGGTTTTTGTCCTTGCGGGGAACTGGATTTCATGGCAAAGAGGATAGTCCAATTTCCGGAGAACCATGACTGAAAATCAGGCATCGGCGGCGCTCAAGGGAAAGCTGGAAGCCTTACTGTTTGCTTCGAGCCGCCCGTTGTCGGTGAAAGTGCTGGCGCGAGTGCTTCAGGTTGAACCCTTGGAAGTGGGGAGTTCGTTGGCAGAACTGAACCGAGACCTAAGCTCATCCACGCGTGGAGTACAGCTGAGGAACCTCTCTGGGCGGTGGAGGCTTGAAACCAAGCCCGAGCATGCCAGCGCAATCCTTGCTCTGAACCAAGGGTATGTGACGAAGCCATTGTCGGTTCAGGCTCTGGAAACTCTAGCGATCATCGCTCTGAAGCAGCCGGTAACAACGGACCAGGTCAATGCCGTACGGGGTGTGACCAGCCTGGCGACACTGGAAACCTTGCAGAAGCGGAAATTGATCGCTTCGGTTTTGCCCCTCGACGAAGTGGGTAGAAGTAAGCATTGGCGGACCACAGAAGAATTCCTGAATGAATTCGGTCTGGGGAGCATCGATGAGGTCTTTGCCGCGGGAAAAATCGAGCGGCTTTTCGGACCGGTTTTCGCCTTAATGGAAAACGGTCTCAACAACTCTGCACAAAATGCTGAATCGTCTCAAGAACTCCGCTCACCCAGTCTCAACAACCCTGCAACAAAATCCACCTAACCTATTGATTCCAGATCAGGTCAGTCTCAGCATCGCTGCAATTCGACAAGAGGAGGACCCCTTGGCGGCTGAGCTGGTACTGGTGGTGCCCGAGGCCGGCGTGGACCGCATCGAGTGGGCGAAGCAGCTGGTCGCGAATGCCGTGCGCTCGCCGCACACCCGCGAAGCCTATCTCTACGCCCTCGAACAATTCTTTCAGTGGGCGGCGGGCCGTGCCATCTCGCGCGAGTCGGTGCAAGGCTACGTCACCTGGCTCGGGGAAATGAAGTTCTCGCCATCGACCATCAATCAACGCCTGGCGGCGATCCGCAAACTGGCGACCGAAGCCCAGCGCTGTGGTTATGTGGACAGCGAGACGGCGCAGGCGATTGTCACTGTCGCCGGAGTGAGCCAAAAGGGCAGACGGCTGGGGCGGTGGCTGGCGTGGGAAGAAGCCCGGACGTTATTGCAGGCGCCGAATCCGCACAGCATTCGCGGAACGCGGGACCGGGCGCTGCTTGCAGTGCTGGTGACGTGCGCGTTGCGCCGCGGGGAATTGTCGCGCATGAACTGCGAGCATCTGGCGATGCGTG
Source organism: Candidatus Sulfotelmatobacter sp. (assembly GCA_049584315.1). Taxonomy (GTDB): domain Bacteria; phylum Acidobacteriota; class Terriglobia; order Terriglobales; family Acidobacteriaceae; genus Sulfotelmatobacter. The sequence continues at coordinate 5,840 of JBAUXO010000306.1, forward strand.
ACGGCCGCTGCGTGTTTCTGGATTTCCTGGGGAAGGGAAACAAGACGCGATCGGTGGCGGTGCCGCTGTGGGTCAAGCAAGAGATTGATGGGTGGCTGGACGTGGCAGGGATAGAGAAAGGACCGATCTTCCGGCGCGTGCTCGCGAACGGCCGAGTGGGCAAGGACGCGTTGACCGAGCGCGCGGTGTGGCAGTTGGTGCGTGAGTACGCAGCGCAGATCGGAATCGGGGAGCTGGCGCCGCACGATTTGCGGCGGACGGCAGCGAAGTTGTGCCGATCGAAGAGCGGCGAGTTGGAACAAATTCAGTTCCTGTTGGGGCATGAGTCGATCCTGACGGCGGAACTGTATTGTGTGCACCGGGGCGTTATGTAGAGTCGCTGCAGTAACACCCAGGCGATGCGACGGAAAGCGGAGGAATCACTATGTAGAGGAACACCGCTGCAATCAACTTCATACTATGGGCGTATCGTAGAGTAACTTGCGTTGCCTAGCTGGTCGGGGCAAGGCAGCGCCACAACCCCGGGAGTTGAGTAATCGATTAGTTGGAAAGGGCGGCTCTCCGCTGCTTTCTCGATGTCGTTGATTGGGCATAGAATCCAGGCACCGCCAGGGTTCCTACCAACCAAACGATCGAGCACCTCTTCTACAGTTGCGGGCCCGAGACTCAGGGGCGGCCATTTCCGGGACTTTGCGGAACTGAGGACGCTGAAGGCCGTTCCCTCGCTGGGCCGCAGCGATGCCCGGATGTTAAGCCATTCATAGGCAGTCTGAGCATCCAACGTGTCCTCGGGAACACCGTAGGCGCTAACGGCCCAAGAGAGGAACCGAGCCGTAGCGGCGGGCGCGTCCAAGGGGGCGAAAACGACGGTGCCGTGCTCAAGGCTCCACCTGTAAGAAGGCAGCGCCGAAGAGAGTTGGTCCAATGCCACCTTGACGGGCGCATGCTCGATTCTAATTTCTTTGAAACTTGCTGAGGACAATTGCTTGTCAAGCACAATCCCTAGCGGGATGCTAAGCTCCCGCCCGAAGCGTAGGATCGCCGGGACGGCCGGCTCGTCCACGGCGTTGAAACTTGCGACGATACGCGAGAAGAATGGATCCTCTGGGGCAGGATCTAAGCCCGCGCCGAGGCCGAGTATCGCCGCGAGTAAAAAAGGCACGACACCGATAAGCCGGGGCTTAGTTGCCATTGTCTGTATCCCCCTTGCATGTATACGCAAGTGTATGCGTTTTCAGAGTGTAGGTTCCTCCGCTCGATGGCTTGTCGGTGAAAGTCTCGTTAAGGTCGGTTTGGCCGGAGCTTCCTGGGCAGAGCGGATTGCAGAAACCAAATTGGTCGTTGAAGTAGCCGCCGCCGGATGTTGTGACGGGGGCGAACGGGTTAGGGGGAGCAAGGTTTAGCTGATTTGTCGTGGTAAGCCCTAGCGACTCGCTGATTACGGAGCCATCATCGGTGATGTCGCCCGGAGGCGTATTCTGATCCGTGACAATCTTTTTAACTTGCCGGTACCATCCTGCCTGTTTCGAAGGGCAAGCGGGAGCGCTGGTGGTAGTCATGGCATAACTGCTAATCTGCGATACGATTCTTGAATCCGTCGGCACCTGCACGTTGACCGGGCCGCTGGGTTGGAGCGGCGTTGCGAGGCACTTGTACGAAGAAGCCCCGCCTACAGTCAGCGTCCCTGAAGCGAAATTCGTGGTGCTGCCCGGCGCTACACCCGTGATCACGTGTACGCTGGCGGTGGCGATAGCGTGGTTGCCCGTGCCCCAGTCCGGGAAGTAGTCCAGCACCGACACATCACTGCTAGTACAGTTATCCATATCCCACACATCCTGATCAGCCTCCCCCCCAGTGGCCGTCAGGATCGGGTCCCAGTACATCCATGGGTCCACCCCATAACCGCAATACTGAGCGCAGCCATAGGCGACGTGACCGTAGGTTTTGTCGACGATCACCTTGCCCTCGTAGAGATTTCCTACGCCCCGGTCGGTCAAATCTTGCAGCTCATAGGAGCCCATCATCAGATCGGGTGGTAAAACGGAGCCGTTCTTGTCCGGCATACGCTGACGAATTAATTTTCCCACATCCACAATCATCTGCCCGTGCGGCTGCAGTGGTTGCTCCAGGTCGTAGCGTTTCTTCCCGGAGTCATAGTAGATGGTGAACTGAGCCGCCGCTGCGCCAAGCGCAAATTAACCGGGGCTGCGCACTCTGGAGTTCGAAGCCCCGGGCCGGGCGCGCCAGGCCGGTCGGCCCGCAACGCGATATCTCAACGTAATTAACAGCCGCCTGCTGTGTGATTGACGCCGACTCCCTGTAGCGCGACACTCTGGGCGCTATTCGTGGCCGAGTCGTAGACATAGAACGTGCCCGTGTACTTGCCGCAGCCGCCGGACGCGTCGAGCTGCAAGTTGATGGTGCAGGCTGATAATGCCGCCAGCGTGGCGCCACAGTAGTCGTGACTGACGCTAAAGCCATTATCCCTACAAAAGTCATCTGCGAGATCGTCATTACAGCGTTGTTGTTATTCGTAAGGGTAACGGACTCAACTCTAGGGGGACCGTTTGTCGACACATCCCCGAAGTTGAGCGAGCTAGGCGACAAGGTGGCGGTCCCTGACGCAATGATCGGAACAGGGGCAGCACCAACGGGCGTTAAAGACCCATTTGACTGTACATTTAATACTTCCAGCCCGTACGTCGCTGTGGGCGTGCCAGCCAGATTAGGCGTCGGAGAAGTCAGAATCGTCCCTCCGTTGGTTACTGATTTGGCAGTGACATCCGCGACTTTGTTCCCGGCCTGATCAAATATCTGAACGTGAGGCATGCCGTAGGTGGTAGTCATGCCAGAACCGGCCACCTGCAGCTGGGCTGGCAGCTGATTCGTGTACAGCGAGGTCGGAGTGACATTGAAGGCCAAGTATACTGATATACAGTCGAGGTCTTGCGTCTGTGCGTTTCCGACCGTCGCAACAGCGCGATCGCCACTACACGGACCGTTATTTTCCTGAAATAACCAGTTCGCTGGCACCACGGCATTTACAGCCGTGGCATAGCCATTACTATCAGTGGTTAGATTGAAGTAATCGGTAAAACCCATAGCAGCCCGTGGTGCAAGTCTTGATGCGCGAACCGATAAAGTTTTGAAGAATTCACAGGCATTATTTGTATGATGCGCCCATGGCGATGGGGACGCGCAAGCAACGAGAGAAGCAGGAAGGGATA
>JBAUXO010000307.1:0-103728 GCA_049584315.1 Candidatus Sulfotelmatobacter sp.
GTCACGGCAAGGCCGAGGGCGACTGCCAAGGTCATCCGTCCGTCGCCTGCGAGCGCCCCAGCAGCAATCAGAAACAGAACTGCCGGTACGGGCAACCACATTTGGCGCGCGAACACGGAAGCGAACAGAACTGAGTAACCGTGCTTCAGTAGAAGATGTACGATGGCATTCAAAGCAGTACCTCCCGCCCAGCCTCGGTTTTCGCATAATCCTTGTGCTGCGTGCCTCCAGCCTGAGGCGAGTCCGTGCTCTTGCCGGTTTGTCTAAGCGACGCTCCCAAACATCGCGCCAGTCCGTTCGACACTTACCTTCACACTTAAATGCATTGGTAGGTCCGCCCATCCGTCCGCCGCATTCCGGGCAAACCCAGTTGAGGATGTCGGAAATGATCTCTTCAGTTGTTGGCAACATTGTGTGCGGCATCTGTAAGCCCTCCTCGTTGAGATCGCTCTCAATGCAATCGAAGGACCAAAGCGCGGCGCTACGGCTATGTGTCGTGAGTCGCTGACCTTAACGACAGCGAGACAGGTCTGGAGCGGGATGGTGTCAGGAAATCTCGAGGGCGATCTCGGGACTTGTCGATGACCGGTTAACGGACAATTAAGAATACAGGCCGAAGTTCAAGGAACAAGCAAGAGTCCACGTCGGAGGGTAGGCACGAGGAATGATTGATAAAGACTCACAATACTCTCTGCGGGTCGATCCCCAGCCTCTTCATGCGCGAGACCAACGTCGTGCGCTTGACATCCATGCGAGCTGCCGCACCGTCAGGGCCTGCCACTCGCCCGTTCGTCATTTTGAGGAAGCGGACAATCTCATCGCGCTCATTTGCTTCGCGCGTGCCTGCCACCGGGGCATGCCTCCCATTGTGGCCCAGTTCAGCAATCGGAGCTTGCAAGGCTGTCCCACGCGTGAGGATTACTGAACGCTCGATAAAGTTTTCCAGCTCACGAATATTTCCCGGCCAATGCCAGGTGCAGAGCTTCTTCATGGCCTTGGCAGGAATGGACTCGATCTGCTTCTGCATGCGGCGGCCGTACTTTTGTGCGAAGTATCGGACCAGCAGTGGAATATCGTCCGGACGTTCGCGCAAAGGCGGGATGCGGATCGGAAACACGTTCAGGCGATAGTACAAGTCGCTGCGGAATTCGCGGTCCTCCATCATTTTCTCCAGATCGCGATTGGTCGCCGCCACCAGCCGCACATCAACTTGCTTGGTTCGATTGTTGCCCAGCCTTTCAAACTCCCGTTCCTGCAAAGCGCGGAGCAGCTTGGGCTGGATCTCGATGGGAATATCTCCTACCTCATCCAGGAATAGCGTGCCCTGATCAGCCAGTTCCAGCCGTCCAATCTTCTGCGCAATTGCCCCTGTGAAGGCGCCTCGTTCATGTCCAAAAAGCTCGCTCTCCAGCAGTCCTGTGGGAATCGCAGCGCAGTTGAGTTTTACAAAAGTCCGATTCTTGCGCCGGCTGCGTTCATGGATGGCGCGCGCAATTAATTCCTTGCCTGTGCCTGTCTCACCGAGAAGTAGGACAGTCGAATCACTGGGAGCTACAGTCTCCACGAGGTTCAAGACATGGCGCAGAGCCGAACTTTGCCCCACAATCCCTTCGAAGTCCAGCTCGCCACGGATTTCATCTTCCAAATACAGTTTTTCCTGGGCGAGCTTGTCTTTCAATTCGGCTACCTCGCGATAGGCCAGGCGATTCTCGATGGCGATCGCTAGTTGTCCCGCGGCGCGCATCAAGAAGTCAGCATCTTCCGGGCGGATTGAGTTTTCGAACCGGCTGGCGAGCGTGAGCACACCGACCGTCCGACCCTGGCTGATCAGAGGCAGAGCGCAACCTGACTCGAGGCCTTCGGAGCGAACGTGAGTACCAACATGGGGAGCCCACTGCTCACTACGGAGATCCAATATGACAGGCTTGCCGGCCCGGAATACCGTACCTATCACGGAATCCTCGATCGGTTGCAGAGCATCCTCCTTAGCGAATCCCTTACTCTCCGGGAAGTCCATAGCGAGTTGGCGCAAATGGACGCGCTCCGCATCTGGCAGCCACACCCCAACGATGTCGCAGTGCATGACTTGCCGAATGCTCGCCGACACCGCTCGGAGGAGATCGCGACACTCTAGAGTGGAGACCAAAGTGGCCGTCATGTCCAGAAGCAGCTTCAGTCGTTCGCTCTCGCGTTGCCACTCCGGTGTTGCGCTCAGCGATTCCTGAGAATTAAGTGAGCGGTCCAGTACTATCGAGGAAGTGCTCATCCGTTAAGCCTCGTAAAGCTCACCGTGGCGATTTCTGCACATGCCAATCGCATCGCCGCGCGCAGAGGCGCTTCTGTCTCCACTCACCGCCGCGACGAAACGTCGGGTGTCCGCTTCGTAGATATGCGTTATCTGATGTATCGAAGAAGCTGAAAGCTTCGACAAAATGTCATCGCCCTCGTCACTTGGCGAATCCGATGCCGAAGCGCTCGACAATCCCATCCCGCAGGTTCCCGCCCACTGTTGCCCAACCGTCGTTCGTTCAAGCATTTGACGACAGCGCAGAGACACACGCCGCTTTGGCGACTCACATGCCGATATTGAGGGTGTGACAACGACACTGCGCCGCGACCACGACTGCTGGAATCGGGGGCGCACATTCCATAGCGGAGGAAATCACAACATGCGACGAACTGCGATCATGCTTGCAGGTTTTGTCATTCTCTTTAGTCTTGGTGCCATGGCTCAGGAAAATCGCTCGGAGATCAGCGTTCAAGGCACAGGCTTTTTCACGCAGGATACAAACGGCCAGGGAATCTCGCGAACAACGACAGAGACTGGCGGATTTCTCGTTGGCTACCGTTATCACTTCAATCGCTGGCTCTCCGGCGAAGCGAACTATGGCTACGACCGCGACACCCAGAGGTATTTTTCTACGGGTGGGTTCTCGAGAGTCCAGTCCGACGTGCACACAGCCACAGCCGATGTGGTTGTAGGTCTTCCGTTCGCGATAGCCAAACTTAATCCTTACGTTCTGGGGGGCGGCGGCAGTTTGGTATTTCATCTAACGGGCAACGCGGGCGGTTTCGTGTCCGGCGCTGATACTCAGGCAAAGGGTACCTTCCTGTATGGCGCAGGTGTCAATTACACGCTAACTAAACACCTATCTTTGCGCGCCGAATATAGGGGCTACGTCTACAAAGACGCCGATTTTGGTATCAGAGCCCTTAACACTGACAGTTGGACCCACACGGCGCAACCATCGGCCGGAATTGTTTTCCGATTCTGATCGCGAAGTCCTGGCAGGCGAGGCCTTTCCTCGCCTGCCGTGCACTTTTGATGGGAGATTTCGGCCGCCGTCTCTGGCTTGTCAGAACAAGTTCTGCGCTACAAGCCTTCCCACGATAAATGGTGCGTGCTGGAAATCCTCGGTCACCTAGCGGATGTCGAGATCACTTACGGATATCGGCTTCGACAGATGCTAGCAGATATAAGGCCCGTCATCGCGCCCCTGGATCAGAACGCATGGACCCGCAATCTGAACTACCTGGATTCGCCTCCGTCGGAACTGGTCGCGTTCTACGGTTCGGCACGCCATCACGACTTGCGCCTGCTGCGAAATCTGAGGGACTCCGACCTCCCCAAATCGGCATTTCACCCAGAAATGCAACGGAAGATAACCGTCGCGGACCTTGTTGAGAGAATGGGCAGGCATGGTGCTGCACACCTTCAACAGATTGAAACATTGAAAGCGGCGTTTGCACTGCAATCTTGAAGCATGTATCTACCGGGACAACCAACATTCGCCGCGAGTTGAACTAACCCGAGAAGTAATCCGCTGTTGGACGCTGATCTGCATCCAAGTCAATTCTGAAGTTATATGCGACGACTGATTCATCGGCTCGAACTAGAAGTTGGGTTCCGGGAGGCAAGAGGTTCCGATTCGACCGTGCTTGGAGCGCTGTTCACGAGGCATGCTATTTCGCCAATTGAAGTAGTCGTTTCCGTGACTTTTCCGCAAGAGCCTCTGCAATCTGATTCCAACAATAGAACGTTTGCTGCAAGGAGAGGTGCGATTCGATAGCTTGCTGGATCTGGTGAAGCGCGAAACTGAACTCACGCGCCGGACTATATGGCCCACCGCGCCGAGTGTGGGTAGCCCGAGGGGGAAATATCGCGCCCGATGCGGATCAATTTTTGTGCCGTGGAGCTGTGGATCGCTGGAAAAGCCGAGCTGGGAAGACCTTAAAATCTACGAGAAGGATTCGACTCTGATTCACATCGTCCCTGGAAAGACGAATGAGCTCGATCTGCGCTTGATTCGTGCGCGCTAGGGGCTGCAAAAGTTTACCCTCGACGAAAGCTTCGTAGATGACCACCTTGGCAGTGACGACCGTCAACTCAGTTCTCTGCCACGCTTCCACCGTTTTCGCATCGGGTCAAAGTTGTGCTGCATCCGGTCAACGCCCACCGAGATATAGTCGATCAGCGTGGTGCCCGATCCGCCACGACCGGCGGCTGGCCTGCCGCAAGGTGTGTAGCGAGTATCTAGCCTCGTGGAGAGTGAAGCCGGAGAGTCCGGCAAGTTCAGACCGTTCCCCACGAGACTTGGGATGGCAGATCACTACTTGCACTTGTTGGCGGATTTCGCGTTTGTTCTTGCGCGGTACAGCCAAGACCTACCCTTGCGCCTGCACCTCTTCTACTTCCTTCTCGAGAGCGACAAACAGACGATGGAGGGCCCGCAAGTCTCCTCGTAGGGTAGTGCCAATGGGACAGCACGTCTGATGAATTCATCCTTTCTGCAGACAATCATCTCAGCAAACTTTCAGGTCACAGGGATACAGCTAACGTAATCCGGGCACAATCCCGAGAAGCCCAGCCAGAACGCTATGAAGCGGTGTTCCAGCCTTACGGCGGGTTTCGTCTAGACCTGCAGCACGTCGCCGTCGCGGGCCACCATCTGGTAGAGCACTGGGCTCACGATGCGGCCGAGGAACAGGCGGGAGACGAGTCCCGCCACGATGACGATGGCGAACGGCTTCTGCGAGTCCGAGCCGACGCCGGTGGAAAGGGCCGCGGGCAAAAGGCCCAGGCAGGCGACCAGCGCGGTCATCATGATGGGCCGGAGGCGGACCAGCGAGCCCTCCAGCGTAGCCTGGCGAATACCCTGCCCTTCGAGACGAAGTTTGTTGATGTAGGAAACGTCGATGATCGCGGTCTCCGCCGAGACGCCCATGAGCACGAGCAGACCGAGAACGGAAGACACACTGAAAGTGGTATGCGTGAGCTTGAGCGCCAGCAGCGCCCCGACCGGTTCGGTCATAACCACGCCGATGACGACGGTGACCGGGAACTTGAAGTTGCCGTAGAGCGCGAACAAGATAATAAAGATAAGGAGAACGGCGAGCGGGCCGATCACGGCGAACTGCTCGCGCGCGGCGAGATATTCGCTGTATTCGCCACCCCAGTCCAGCCGGTAGCCCTGCGGCAGCTTGACCGACGACGCCACGGCCCTCTGCGCTTCATCCACGGCGCGGGCCAAGTCGCGATCCTCGATGCTGAACTGGACTCCGATGTAACGCGAATTGTTCTCGCGATAGATGAATGACGCTCCGTTGCCCTGGCGAATCGCGGCCAGCTCGGAAATCGGAATCTGCTGTCCAGAAGGGGTGGGCACGAGCAAGTTGCCGATGGCGTGCTCGCTCGAGCGATACTCGGGCTTCATGCGCACGACTAGGTCAAACAACTGTTCGCCCTGGATGACTTGCGTGGCGGCCTGGCCGCCTACTGCGGCCTGGATCACGCCCTCGACATCGGAGACATTGATGCCGTAACGCGCGATTTTGTCCCGGTTCACATCGATCTGCACGCTGGGCTGCCCCAGTTCGCGCACTACGGTAAGCTCGGTGAAGCCGGGCACCTGCTGCAGCACGCGCTTAATCTCGACCGCTTTGTTTTCGAGGACCTGCAAATCGGGGCCGAAGATCTTCACGGCCAGCGCGCTTTTCAGTCCCGTGAGCGCCTCATCGACGGCGTCTTCGGCAGGCTGCGTGAAGTTGAAAATCACTCCGGGATATTGCTCGACCTTTTTCTGAAGGTCCTTGGTCAGCTCGGCCTTGTTATGGATCGATCCTCGCTTCCAGGTTGCGTCCTTATAAGGCCTCAGGCCGACGTAAAACTCGCAGTTGAAAAATCCGGTGGGGTCGGTGCCGTCGTCGGGGCGAGCCAGCTCCGAACCGACCTCGGTGACCATGGGGTAGGCCATCAGGATTTTGCGGATCTGCGGTGCGAATTTGGCAGCTTCCTCGAAAGAGATGGTGTATGGCATGGTGGCGCGGACCCACATGGCGCCTTCGTCGAGGTGAGGCATGAATTCGCCGCCGATGAAAGGAACCAGGAGCAGCGAAACTGCGAAGACGATAGTGGCGATCACCATCGTGAGATTCGGGCGGTCGAGGCACCAGCGAAGTTCCGTGGTGTACTCGTCCTTTAACCATTCGTACGCGCGGTTGGCTTTTTCTTTCACGCCCTTGGTGAACCAGTAGGAGGCGAGCACGGGAACCAGAGTAAGGGTGAAAATCAGCGAGCCCAGCAGCGCCCAGGACATGGTTTCGGCCATGGGGTGAAAGAGCTTGCCTGACGGGCCGCTGAGCGCGTAGATGGGAATGTAGCCGGCGAGGATGACGGCGATGGAATAAAAAATGGGCCGGTCGACGTCGTGGGCGGCCGCGATGATGACTTCGTGAAGTTTGTACTCCTGGCCGTGGCGCGCGGACAGCTCGCGATAGATGTTTTCCATCATTACCACCGTGCCGTCGATGATGATTCCGAAATCGATGGCCCCGATGGAAAGCAGGTTGGCGGGAATGCCGCGGGCGTGCAGAAAAATGAAAGAGAAGAGCAGGCTCAGCGGAATGGTCAGAGCGACGATGATCGCAGCGCGCACGCTGACCAGGAAAAAAATTAGGACGATCAAGACCAGTCCCATGCCGAGCAGCAGGTTGTGCTCGACCGTGTCGATGGTGACCTGCACCAGGTCGCTGCGGTCATAGTAGGGCCGGACTTTGACGTCATGCGGCAGGAGGTCGCGGTTAATCTCCTTGGTCTTCTCTTCCACTCGTTTGAGCACGTTCTGTGTCTGCTCGCCGGTGAGCATGAGGATGACGCCTTCGACCCGGTCGTCATCATTCTGGAAACCGAATTCTCCCAGGCGGGGGGCGTGGCCGATGGTGACTTCGCCGATGTCGCGGATGCGCACCGGAACTCCGTTGTTGTTTCCGACAACGATGTCGCCGATGTCTTCGGTCTTGGTCACCAGGCCAAGTCCGCGCACATAGAAGAATTGCGAACCCTGCGAATAGAAACCGCCGCCGGCGTTGGCGTTGTTGGCGGCCAGGGCATTGAGAACTTGCGGCAGGGGGATGTGGTAGCTGTAAATTTTGGCGGGATCGAGCAGCACCTGATACTGCATGACCGTGCCGCCGAAACCGGAATCGTCAGCCACACCGGGCACGGACTTGTAGGCGCGCTCAATCACCCAGTCTTCATAGGTCTTCAGCTGCTGCGGGGTGCGGTCAGGACTCTCAATCACATAGCGATAAACCAGATTGGACGGGCTCGAGAGCGGCGCCAGGCTGCCGGTTACGCCCGGAGGCAGGTTGGCGGTCGAGAGCCGCTCGAATACAACTTGCCGGGCGAAATAATTGTCCGTGCTGTCTTCGAACGTCATGATGACGTCGGACAGGCCATACAATGAGATCGAGCGCATGAACACCATGTGCGGCACGCCGTTCATCTGCAGCTCGATGGGCAGCGTGACCAGCCGCTCGACCTCTTCCGCCGCGTGCCCGGGCCACTGCGTGATGACTTCGACGAGTGGAGGGGAAAGGTCCGGGTAAGCGTCGACCGGCATCTGCTGAAAGGAGAGCGCGCCAGCCACCAGCACGAGCACCGCCAGCATCAGGATCAGGAAGCGCTGACGAAGTGCTAATTGGACGATGTGATGAATCATCCCTGGCCCGGTCCCTCAGTGCTGGAGCGAATTCTGGAATTGCAGAAAAAGGCTGCCATCGCCGACCACACGGTCGCTCGCTTGCAAGCCGGTGAGGACTTGTGTTTTCCCGGCCTCGGTTTCGCCGAGGGTGACGTCGCGCCTGGCGAACTGTGTTGATCCGGTTTGCAGATAGACGTAGGGCATATTTTGATCGTCGCGAAGCACCGTGGAGTTGGGAACAAAGAGAGCGTTGGGAATCACGCCGGCCTGGACTTCCGCGGTCACGTACATTTCCTTCTTCAAGCGCTCGCCCGGATTGGGGGCTTCGATGCGTGCCTGCAGCGTACGCGTGTTGGGATCGAGCGCGGGCGAAACGTACTCGATCTTGCCGCGCACCACGCCGGGATACGACTCATTCTCAATCGTCACCGGGTCGCCGACATGCACATAGGCCACGTCGTTCTGATAGATGTTGACTAGAATCCACACCGAACTCATGTCCGACAATGTGAAGCACTGCGTGGCGCCGGCCGCTAGCAATTGCCCGGCGGAACATTGGCGGTCGACGACTTCTCCACCCACCGGCGAGTACAGCGGAATCTCCGGCGACGGCGGCTTGGTGACAATGGTTTCCGGGTCGGCTATGCCGAGGATGCGGATAGCGTCGGCGCTGGACTCGAAGTCCGCCTCCGCCTGGGTGCGGGTCGATTTCGCCTGTTCGAGATCGGCCTCGGCTATGGCATGGTGCGCATAGAGGTCTTGCGCACGCACGTAGAATTTATCCGCGAGCTGGAAGGCGTCGCGCGCTTTCAGATAAGCCGAGCGTAGCAGAGAGTAGTCGGGGCTGGCGATATAAAGCAGCGTCTGACCAGCATGCACGTGTTCACCCTGCACCACCATGACGCGACTGACTGGCCCGCCCACTTGCGTGATCACCGGCGTGGTTTTGAAGTCGTCGTACTCGACGGCTCCGGTCAGGCGGAGCTTGCGCGCCAGCGGTCCCTGCTCGACGGTTACGACCTGGATGTGAGCCATCTGGTCGGAGGGCAGCGAGAACAGCTCGGCCTTGGACTTGGGATTTTCCGCCGTCGAGAACGAGGTCATCCTGCTGGCCTGCTCTCCAGCCCCACCGCAGCCGGCAAGCAGCATCATGATCACCGAGGTGACCGGCGCAGCCCAGCGCTTCCAGCGATTGTGGCGGACGTTCATGGCAGATTCCTCGTTCCTACGGCTTCCTTCAGTTGTTCCAGTGCTGTCATATAAGATGCGAGCGCCTGGCGGTAAGCCAGCTGAACCGACCGGTAACTGCGTTCGGCGTCAAGAAAATCCAGCAGGCTGGCAGCACCCCGACGATAGGCATATTCACTGATGTCGCGCGAATCCTGCGCCTGCTTGAGATACCCGGAAGTGTAGAGTTGCACCACTTCGTCGTTGCTTCTGAGCGCCTCATAGGCATTGGAAACATCAGAGAGAACGGTATCGCTGGCCGATTGTTCCTGCTCCTGCGCCTGGGTGAGAGCGTAACCAGTGCGCGCGATTTCGCCTTGATTGCGGTTGAAGATGGGCAGCTCGAAATTCACGAAGATCGAAGCCGTGTTCTCGCCGGAAACGTGAGTGAAGTCGTAAGTTCCATTTACGTCGACCTTGGCGTTGGCTTTGGCCAGCAGGATTTGGCTTTGTGCCGCCGTGACCCCCAGTTCCGCGGCCCGGAAATCGGGGCGGTCGTGCAGCGCCTTCATCTGCAGGTCTTCCACTTTCGCCTGTAACGGCTCGTAGGCCAGATCGCCGAACACGTCAAAATCGGCGGGCACAGCGTCGTAGCCCAGGAACTCACGCAGTCCGACGAGCGCCTGCACTCTGGCCAGGCGGGCGGCAGAGACATCGGTCTGAAACTGCAGGAGCTGGAGCTTGATCTTGAGATAATCGGCTTCACTGATCGCGCCCGCCTTGAGTTGCGCCTCGGCAATATCCACCGTCTGGTGAAAGCTCTTCAGATCCTGCAGCGCGAACTGCAGCGTGGACTCCGCCAATAATACGCTGACGAACTGCTGGCCCACGTTGAAAGCCAGAGTTCGTTCGGCGTCGGTGACCTGGGCGCGAGTGACAGCGGTCTGATCGCGTGCGGCCTGCAAGCGCCGCTGCCGCTTGTGACCGCGTTCGAACAGATAACCGATTCCAATATCGAACTGCTGCGTCTCGTTGAGATTGTCGCCGGAAAAATCCTGCGGACTGAAGAACGGCACGAACTGGCTGTCAGCACCCAGCGTCGGATTGGGGCGAAAATTCGCAGTGATTTCCTGGGCCTGATTCTGAAGAATCAGGGTGCGCGTGGCTTTGATGGAGTGGTTGTGGGCCAGGGCCAGTTCAATGGCGCGGTCGAGACTGATCAGTGTCGTGTTTTGCCCACCTGCGTGCCCCACTAGCAGCAGGAAGAACATCGCGGCCGCGGTGAACATCCGAGAGTACGTGGATGGCATAAAGGCTGAGATCAAAGCGCACGCACTGCGGCGCAAGATCTCGAACTGGGCTCGAACCTATCGAACACTAAGCTCCGTCGTCCGTATCATCCTCCTGCGTAAGATTGCGACTGAAGATCGAAGGAATCATTCTAATCCACAATCACGATTGGGGCACGGCGCAACGACAACCCAATCAAGCCACCGCAGCGCTTGGTCTCATCGCAGGTTGTCTCGTCACACTGGAGTATCCACACCTAAGCGCTGAATCGAACGTTTTCTGGGCGAGTTGTCGGTAAGACTTACCTTTGAGATTACATCCCGTTTGCCCGTCGTCCATCAGCAACCCGGGAACTCGTCAGCACAGCTAGTCGATCGTTAACAGCTGCTTTAAATTAGCCAGCAATTTCGATATTTGCTGCTGAGGCCTTAGCGTAATCACAATTGCGCACGGTATGGCGATGGTTGCCCCCGGGCTGATCTGCGCTGGCGGTGCAAGCGGAGAGACAAAGGAAGTCATAGAGTCGCAGACGGCTTCCCCAACATTCCGGGTTGTTTGAATTTCATTTTTCGTTGGGGCCATATGTCAGCCTTGTCCAATAAGGGTCCAAGGATCGACGCAGGCTCCTAAGCTACTTCACCCGCAAGGACGGGGCGTGGAGTAGGTCACTTCCGTTTCCGACCCATAGGTGTGGCGATCTTGCTAAAGCCTCGGTTCTTACGAGGTTCTCGCTCATAAAACACCTATATTTCTTTCGCCATCTTCACAATCTCAATGGGCTTCGTGAATGGTCCCTCTGGCGACACGGGTTCGACGCTCGTTATCCTATAACCCAGTTTGCCGTAGCGGTCCAAAAGTTCGCGACGTACACTACTGGTGCTGAGAGTCATCCTCGTGCAACCGCGCGAACGGCAGTAATCTTCGGCAGCTTCGATCAACGTACGTCCGAGGCCGAGCCGTTGCAGGCGGGGGCGTACTGCCAGCATCCCAAAGTACCCCATACTTCCATTTATCCGCACAAACACTACCCCGGCGACCTGTTGATCGTGAAGGGCGATGAGAAATCGGCCGCCGTGCATTAGTTGTGCAACCTCGTCAGCCGACGTCCGATCTCCAGTGCGGAAATCAGTTTCCACTTGAAATGCATCATTCACAAGGGAAACGATTTCAGCGATATTGGTTTGGCTTGCTTGTTGAATCTGTGCCATAAATCTGCAGGCGCAAGGCGGGCGACTTGGGCATTTTCGCAAAGCCGTCGTAGGTTCGACTTTCGATTCGATGTCGCCCGGGCCGCCATGGAACCCCGTTTCAGATGCGGTGTGTCTCACCGCGCGCGCGCCGACTCGGCCCGAGGTCGAAAGGTTCACCATAATGGTCCGCGAAAACCGTACGCGATACGGGCAACCGGCCGGGATACTTGCTGTCGTCTCCCGCCAAATGACCGATCCCCAGTAAGAAAATGACACGCACGTGCGTTGGAATCCCCAGCACCTCACGAACAGCATTTTCATCAAACCCTTCCATGGGGCCGGTGTCGTAGCCAAGGACTTCGGCCATCCACATCATGGTTGTTGCCGCGATCATCGTTTGTTTGGTGACCCACATACTAATGTTCGGGTGGGATCCGAGACCTCCAGAGACGTTTTTGCGCTTGCGCTCAATTTGCGACTCAGAATTGAATCCATGATTGCGGGCTATTTGAATGACTTCTTCCAGATCTTCTTTCCAGCCGGTGGTATCGCCGCAGGCCACGATCACCACAGGCGCCTGTTCGACTTGCGCCTGATTCCTCGCAGCCATGCGTAACCTCTTGCGCTGCTCAGGGTTTCGCACCACGACAAAGCGCCACGGTTGCAGGTTGTAACTGCTTGGAGCCTCCAGGCCGGCACGAACTATCTTCTCTAGATCCTGCTCGTCCACGGGATCTGAAGAGAATGCTGGTGTAGCTCGGCGTTCTCGGATCAAATCCGACAGCTTCTTCTCTGCGGGAAAGCTAGAGACACACATCTTCGCATTCTGGTTTGCGAGCAACGTTTCCATCTTGCCACCTCCCAAATTTCAAAGTTTTCGCAGTGCACGCGGCATAAGAAACCCGAGCGAGTATCGACCAGAACCGGTCAACAGAAGCGGACTCGCAATCAGCAACTGGGTCAGCGCATATTCCATGCCACCGTTAGACACGTCAAATCCGTGGCTCAGGTGCACGAGAAAGATCGCTCCAAGCATTACGGCGATGATGGAAGCGGCGCCGACTCGAAATAAGATTCCAGTGGCGATCGCCGCTCCGCCTGCGACCTGTGCAAGGCCAATCAGGTATGCAACCAAAACCGGCCAGTGATGCGATGCAGCAAACCGCGCAACTCCTGGCCCTCCAAACCAGCCGAAAAGAATGGCGCTACCGTGATAGAGAAAAGGCAGCGTCGACGCAATCCTCAACAAGACAAGTGCAGGACCGACGCTACCAGGCTCCAGGGTCATCGTTTGAGTTTCCATCGAACATTTTCTCTTCCACCAAGTTATGCCGAAATGGCATTTGCGCAAGAGCCATTATTCCGGGTAGTTTAGATACCACTTTGCGGGAGCGAGGTTTCGCAGTCTTGCGCCGAACACGATATGAAAAGAGCAACAGGAACTGTCCTTAACATTGACCTAGAGTTCTCGAAGGACGAATCCTTGCACCGTCAGCTCTATCTCGCGATCAAGCGCGCAATCTTAGAGGGGAGGCTGCATCCGCGAGATCCATTGCCTTCTACGCGTACCATCGCAAACGACTTTCACCTCTCTCGCACAACCGTTCTGAATGCATTCGAGCAATTGAGTGCGGAAGGTTACCTCGAAGGGAGGACCGGCTCGGGCACCAGGGTGTCGTCCTATATTCCTGGCGATCTGGCACGAGTAACACGACGCCAAGTGCGCTCCAGCAACTTGAAATCGAGTTCAAGGATTTCACAACGGGCTCAAATGGATGATTTCTACGACCTGTCTTTTTTGAGGCCCCCCTCCCGTCCGCTTCGACCGGGGCAGCCAGAGATCGGCCTGTTTCCGCGTGAAATCTGGTCTCGACTGGCGGCCAAACACTGGCGCAGAGCTAACCGCGACCCGGAACACATTGACTCCCTGGGATACCGCCCGTTGCGACAAGCTATTTGCGAGTACGTCGGACGGTTACGGGGCGTCCGCTGCTCACCCGATCAAGTTCTGATTGTTTGTGGTGCCCAGCAAGCGCTCTTCCTGGCCGCCTACGCCTTGGCCGACGCAGGGGAGACGGTGTGGATTGAAGATCCCGGCTACCCTCGCGCGCGAATGGCATTTCTAAGCGCTGGGCTCAAGGTCGTTCCCGTTCCAGTTGATTCCGACGGGCTCATGGTTTCCGAAGGTATTACTAACGCGCCCCGCCCAAAGCTGGTTTTTGTAACTCCGTCTTTTCAGTGCCCATTGGGGATAACGTTGAGCCTGCAGCGACGATTCGAGCTGCTGCAATTAGCCGAACAACAAGAAGCGTGGGTTCTTGAAGACGATTATTTCAGCGAATATCGTTATGGCGGCGCAGCAGTTGCGAGTCTGCAGAGCATCGATAAGAACGAACGTGTGATCTACATTGGAAACTTCAGCAAGAGCGTCGCACTTTCGCTGCGAATTGGATACATGATTGTCCCTCCGAGTCTGATCGGGCACCTCAAAGACATACGCTCCAGCATGAGCCGTCAGCCTCCGGGACTGGAACAGGCAATTCTGGCTGAGTTCCTTATGGAGGGTCATTTGGAAAGACATCTACGGGCGACTCTCCGAGTTTATCGAGAACGGCAGGAGGCATTGGTTGATGCCATTAGGCATTACGGCAGTGGCTTAATGGAGACCTCTGTCAGTGGCACTGGGATGTATCTTGTAGCTTGGCTCAATTCAGGAATTGATGACCGAGTCGCGGCACAAAGCGCCGCAAAACGAGGCGTCGACATCATTCCACTCTCGGCATTTTGCATCAAGCCACTGTTGCCCAGAGGCATTGTCCTCGGCTACAGCGCGTATGAACCTGCCCGCATTCGTTCTGCTGTAATTCGGCTGTGTTCGGCGTTATCCGATCTGAAACTTCGGAGGATTCGTGCCTCGTGAACTGTAGAGATCGTTCGATGTATTTCGGATTTTCCCAGCCATATTCCCACCGGTTCACCGGCTCTGTCGGTAACAACTACCTTGCCCGCTGCCTACGATTGTGACTACATCATTCGAACCAATAATCCAGCCATCCGTGGGACCCTTTTCCAAAATGGCCATCAAAGCCGCCCTCGCCGCGCAGCCCGGAAAGATCACCCGTCCCCGATCCGGGAACGACAAACCATGTCGCTTTGATCGTGCCGCTCTCGACGGTTTCTGAACCTTGAAGCACGAAAGTGCCCTGGCGTCCGCCCAGTTTTCCGCGGAATCGTTGCATGCTGACGAGGCTGGCAGAGCGATCGTCGCGTAGGACCTGCAAACCTCGAACCATTGATGATTCGCCATCGATATCCCCTGTGAACTTTTCGCTTAGATGGATCTCCAGCAATGACGGCTTCGCGGTTTGGTCGTAGGGCTTGGCTTCAGAACTTTGAACGGTAATTATTGCTTCGGCTCGCGCGCGTCTATGCGGCTCCGTCTGAGATTGCCCGACCGCATGAATGGATTCTTGGTCGTTCATTTGCGCTCTCTCCTTTCGTCGCACGATGCAGGTGTATGGGTCTCCTTCCCTGGCTGAGCGGTGGCTGCTTGCCAGGCACTGAGACAAATGATCACGAGTCTTACTGTGGTTCGGAAGCTCATCGTCCGATCGACACCCGCCGAGATGCAGTCGATCAGGGAGAAACGACTTCGAGTGTTTTGTGAGCACCGGGTAAAGACGCCGGTGACAGAGTTTCCCAAGTTCCGGCGGGGTGGATCGTGAGGTCTCAGGAGCCGACTTCGGGACAACTTCACGCCTTCCTGGCCGAAAACCACCGGTCAATCCAGCGTCCGCATTCGGATGGCTTCCGCATAACCCGTGACTTGAGAGTCCGTCTTCCAACCAACCTCAGCTAAAATGGGCGAGGTATCAGGAGCTATAAATGGTTGTTAGATCCGCGGGTCAGTGTTCTGCATGAATACTGCCGTTTCCGGCTGCGTGCGCGAACGCGGCGTTACTTCACTTCTCCAGCAGATTCTTCAAGGATTCGAGCATTATTTTCCAGTTTTTCTCGGAATGTTGGCGCGCCTGCTCGGTTGGATTCCTGTCCTGGCTCAGCGAAACACGGGTGTAATCTCCTTCCGCTGAGAGTTCAATGCTGACGGTATGGTAGTTTTCCGGCTTATCCGGGAGACCCGACATCGGGCTGAAGTGAGTATATTGAATGCTCTGCAGCGGCGCAATGCGTCGAATTTCGCCTTTGTCCTCGTAAGGTTTCCCCTGCCATTCGCCTTTCCAGGCTATCGGACTTCCCTCGCGCCAATCCGTAACCACATTCGTCCCAAACATATATTTCTTGATGGTTTCTGGATTCACTAACGCATCCCACACCTTATTTCTGCTAGCAGCAATATCGACCGATGCATGTGCAACGAAATTCTTCTCCATGAGCCTTTCCCTTGTCGCTCTCAGCTATCGATCTATACTACCGCTTGGGCGATCTCTGGCCATGCCACGCTTTTTCATAAACTGGGCGCGCGCCACCACCCGAATTTACTCTGCCGGATGCATTTGGCAAGGAGGTCTCGCTCAGGGCGCTGCTGGCCCAGGGACCGGTAGTGGTCAGTTTCTACCGTGGCGAATGGTGCCCCTATAGCAAGATCGAACTGTACGGCTTGCAGTCATGTAAGACTCCGTTTGTAATGTAGTCGTAGCTGGACCCGTTCTCGTTGTTGGTGCGATGCCACGGTCTGTCGATTCTGCTTGCGACCGACGATGCCCTGCGCGGATCCTTGAGCATACTCAAGCACAGTCGTTATGCGTTCGTTCAGAAAAGTCGGCAGCGTATTGCACTTCATCTCGGGTGCGCTCCTGCTGAGCTTCACGCAGCCCTAGTTCCGTTTGGGGATAGGGCTGGGCCTCATCTTTGTCTTCTGGGTCGCGTTGAATTTCCGCGGCCAACATAGCATCGTAAACATTTATTTTCCCTTTGACAGGCGCCTCTATTTTTGCCTTGACAAACATCTCAAAACGAAAGTAAAAGTACGTGTTCGTAATATAAGAAAATATCCCCGCGCTCTTAACGCAGGAGGTTTGGCCCCAAGGAGTAAAAACTCATGCAACGCATTATCTCGCCTCTACGGAATCGAGGAGTTGTACAGGCTACGTTCTTGGTGATTGTCCTGACGCTCGCGCAATCACTTGCCGCACAGATTGGGGATCACTACTATGTATCGACCGGCGGCGACGATAGCAATCCCGGCACGATTGCTGCGCCCTGGCGAACCATCCAACACGCGGCAAATACCGTAGGGGCTGGCGCCACGGTGTACGTTTTCGGGGGAGTTTACAACGAGTCTGTGAACTTTCCGACGTCTGGAACGGCATCGGCGCGGATATCGTTCCAGAGCTATCCTGGACAGACTGCGGTGATCGACGGGACCGGCTTGAGCGTAACGGGCACACAGGGTCTCATCAATATCGTGGGGAACCTGAGTTACATCACCGTCCGTGGTTTTGAAATCCGTAACTACACCACCAGCAGCTCCGAACTGGTTCCTTGTGGCGTATGGATCACAGGCGCGGGCACGGGAATCCGGATTCTGAACAACCTGGTGCACGACATCACGACCACGTCGGAGGAGAACGGCAACGCTTTCGGCATCTCCGTTTACGGCACGTCGCAGACTCCCATCAACAAATTGGTCATCGATGGCAACGAACTTTACAACATGAGAACCGGGAATAGCGAAACCCTGGATGTGGATGGAAACGTGACCAATTTTCGAATCACCAACAACCTCGTTCACGACAATGACAACATCGGCATCGACGTGATTGGATACGAAGGCGTCGGTCCCGTCGGCTACGACGAGGCTATGTACGGGGTAGTCAGCGGGAACACGATCTATAACATCAGCGGGATAACGAATCCAGGTGAGGGCTTTGAATACGACGCCGACGGCCTCTATTGTGACGGCTGCGCGTATGTCACGTTCGAGAGAAACCTCCTCATCAACGTCGACTACGGCATCGAGACAACCAGCGAACATTCACACTGCCAGGCCAACGGCACCGAGTGGTCTGGCCCCAACAATACCGGAACCGCTGCCCGAGGGAAGTCCCCCTGTTACGGCAGGTATGCTACAGTGCGCAACAACGTGTTCTACAACTCAAATGCCTGCGGTAACTCCATCGGCGGTTATGACGACAGGGTCGGCGGCAGCTACCACGACGTCTTTGTCAACAACACTCTGTACAACAACGCCACCCAACCAGGCAACGAATCTGAAGGCGGTTCTACCGGTGAATTCCAGATTCAGTACCACTCGGGCAGCGCTCAAGGGAACATCTACGAAAACAACATTGTCTACGCCGGCACATACAATACCTGGATCTTCAGCTACGTCCCCTTTTCCGTGTCGTACCCTGCCCCGCCGGCGACCCTCAATTGGAACTTGTACCACTCGGCTGCAGGCTACGTAGAGGGGACGTCAATCTGGTGGGGTGGCGTGAATACCTACACGAGTTTTCCCGAGTGGCAGAGCTCCAGCGGGGAAGATGCGAACTCCGTGAACGCGGATCCCAGTTTCGTTAATCTGGGAGACACGCCTCCAAACTTTGACACGCTCCCTTCTTCGCCAGCAGTCGGCGCCGGCAGCACCACCCTCTCTTGTAGCGTGGGCTGGTGTGATCCCAATGGCAGTTCCCCAAACTCCATTTATGGCAGCACCGACTTCCTCGGAAATCCTCGGCAGCGGCGGCACCGCCATGACGGCACCGACTTCCTCGGGAATTCTACCCGGGAATCGGACATTGACATCGGCGCGTTCGAAAACACTGGAGTCGCGGTCGCGAACTCGTTGACCGTGAATCTGGCCTCGCGGAAATACACTCTCCGGCCACGGGAGGCGACCACTCTGACGGTGACGGTCTCCGCCATTCCGGGTGGCGGCGGTGTGCCCAGCGGCACGGTGAACTACATGCTTGGGTCGATCGTGCTGGCAACACAAACGCTGCTGCCGACCAGCGCTACGACCTCCGCGGCAAGTATGCCGCTCCGTGCCTTGCAGCTCGCGCCAGGCGCCAACAGGTTAACCGCAGTGTACTCGGGGAATTCGATCGCGCCGTGTTGTTCTCGATCAGGATCAGGAGCAGGAGTATCAGGGCCAGCGGTTACGGTCTACGAAAGTTCAGCCTCGGCGCCAATCACCGTCCGGCTCGGCCGGCGAAGAAGAGCTCATTACTGAGATTGCCTGAGTTAGGAGTCGTGGTCTAGGACCGCGCGATAACGCCTTCAAACCTGTTGGCAACAGCGATCCTCTCCTCGAGCCCATTGAGCTGAGTCTTCCACCACTTGCCGCAGAAAAGTGTTTTTATTGCATCTCCCTCGCCTTCCTTTTTTACTAATTTTACGAATCAACTCCTGCCATGAACGAAGGCTGAACATGCAGAATGGATTGTCATATCTTTCTTTTTCTTTCCAAACTAGTCTGTTATCGTGTTCGCGGAACTCGGGTCGGTCGCGAGGAAGTGCGGGAGCAAGTATGATCAATCGGAGGCAGTGGTTGTATGGGCTAGGAGCCATGGCCGCGGCCGCCCAGCCCGGTAGCGGTTTTGCCCAGGACCAGCAAGAGCCGCAGAAGACACATCACTGTCCTTTGGACCTCTGCGACTTCGAGCCCAAAAGCATGCTGCAAGTGCTCGAGTCGCGAGTCGAGCGCGCCAAATTTCCTGTCCTCGATTTTCATACCCACATCACGAAATCGGCCAGGTCCGAGAACGGTGTGGAACTGGCCTCGGAACGCAAGTATTTGGGCACCCCGGAAGAACTTCTGGCCGTCATGGATCGCCGGAACATCCGTGCCATGGTCAACCTGACTGGAGGCTACGATAAGGGCTTGGAGGAGGTAATCACCAAGTACGACTGGGCGTTCCCCGGACGCTTCTACACATTTACCGAGCCCTGCTATGAACGCTGGAGGGAGCCCAACTATCCTCAACTTCAAGCGCAAGCCGTCGAGCAGGCCCATCGGCAAGGTGCGAGGGGCCTGAAGATTCTGAAGACTTTGGGCCTCTATCTCCGGGAAAACATTACTTCCGGCGAACTCGTGAAGGTGGATGATCCGAGACTTGATCCCATGTGGGACACCTGCGGCCAATTCAACATTCCGGTAGCGATTCACGTATCCGACCCGGTCGCCTTTTTTGCTCCCACAGATCGGTTCAACGAGCGCTATGAGGAACTCAATAATCACCCGGACTGGTCTTTTTACGGTCGCGACTTTCCCAGCAATGCCGAGTTGCTTGAGGCACGCAACCGGGTTTTTGCCCGACATCCCAAAACGCAATTCGTGGTGCTGCACGTGGGAAACTTCGGCGAAAACCTGGAGAACGTAGCCCTGAGCCTCGATCGCTTCCCGAACATGACAGTCGACATAGCCGCCCGCGTCGGAGAATTGGGAAGGCAGCCCCGCACGGCGCGGAGATTTTTCGACAAGTACCAGGACCGCATCCTGTTCGGCACCGACGCCACTCCGCACGGTGACGAGTTTCCGCAGCAAGTATTCAACGACCAGTTGTACAAGATCTATTATCGATTTCTGGAGACGGAGGACGAGTACTTTGACTACGCTCCGGCGAAAATCCCTCCTCAAGGTCGATGGCGCATTTACGGCGTCAATCTTCCGGAGACGGTTCTTCGCAAAGTGTATTTCGAGAATGCCGCTCGTCAACTGAGAGTGACGGTCTGATGCCTCGATCCCTGCATAGGCTCATGCGGATGGCGTGATCACTTACTCGCTGGTTATCATCGCGATCCAGGTACTCACGGTGCTCGATTCCGCTGTGATGGAAAGTACAAAAGCTGGGTAAGACGTGGCGCCAAGTACGGATACGACTAGCCCGTTCGGGCGCGGAGCCGGCCCGGTCTATGCGGATAAGGCTCCCTACGGCCAAAATCAGCCGCAATACCGTACCGAGGTCCGCTCCCGCAGGACAGAGAGGAATTTGTATTTCTTATTCATTTGTCCTCTACCAAGCACTGAATTTGAGGCCCTCTCCCAGCAGTTCCACAGAGACTTTTCAGCTTTGGGATTGGGGTGTTGCCGAGGTCTTCCTTGGTCTGATTTTCAGGACATCCGCCGATACAAAGAATTCGAAATCTCGCCGCAAGGGAGTGGGTCGATCTCGACATTGACTTGTCCAAGCCGCATCATCATGAAGATGGCTGGACGAGGAACTCTGGCTCCATAGATGCCGCCACGAAAATTTGGTACGGAGCCATGCGTATTCCATTTCTCGGCTTTGCAGAGCCACCCGCCGGCAGTCGGCGACAAGTTTCGAATCGACTTGTTTCGCAGCCAGGGGCCGCCGCCGGAGCGGATTGAGGGTTGTATGGCAACCCACGATGAGTCACACTTTCCACACTCCGGAGAGATTTGGCCTGCTTCGCCTGGTTATGAAGGAAATCAAGTAGAACCTTGGCACCGTTCCCGACCCATCCACCTGGGGTTACCAGCCTCGGAGCTCCGCCGCTTCTCATAAATGTTTGTGGGCTATCGAACCCTTGTTTTTTCTTTCTGGACAAAAGACAACTAAACGATATAAAAAGAAACCGTCCGTTAGTATCTGCACAATTCTGGTGGCGCAAAAGAGCGGAAGATGGATGCCGGCGGCGTGATTCGCTGCTGAGCCATGGATCGACACTGGATCTCGTCCGGGGAAGGAGAATTGCCGTGAGAAAGACCAGCGGAGTTGTCGTTTTTCTGATCACCGTGGCCGCGCTTGGGTTCGCGCAGGTTGATACCGGCAGCCTGGTTGGAACCGTCAAGGATACGAGCAGCGCCGTCCTTGCCGGCGTCACCGTGGCTGCGACAAACCTGGACACCGGCGTGAGTACTGTCGTTAAGACCGGATCGGACGGCAATTACGTGATTACTCCGCTCCATATTGGCAGATACTCTGTTTCCGTCGAGAGCAAAGGGTTCCGCAGGGAAATACGCAAAGACATTGTGCTCGATGTGCAGCAGAGCATCAAGCTTGACTTCGCTCTCCAAGTCGGCTCGGTTTCGGAAACGATGGAAGTCAGCGGAGTCGCTCCGCTACTGGACACCGAGAGCGCATCCCTGGGGGACGTTGTCACCGCCCAGCAAATCGAGCAAATGCCGCTTAACGGGCGGCGCTACACGGACCTCGCCGCCCTCACCTCGGGAGTGGCAAAGGTCACCGAGGGACCGGTGAACGGCGGCAGCACGCCGACCAACGGCAATGCCGGCGGAAGTTTCGCAGTCAATGGAGTTCGGGGCACAGAAAACAACTTCCTGCTGGACGGCGTTGACAACAACTCCAACGACAACGCCGACGTTTCGATCTTGAGCAGTGTTGACGCGATCGCAGAATTCAAGATTCAGACCTCGAATTACTCGGCGGAGTTTGGGCGGACCGGCGGTGCCGTCATCAACGCCACCACCAAGTCGGGGACCAACAAATTCCACGGCAGCGCCTGGGAGTTCCTGCGCAATGACGCCTTGGATTCCGCCCAATACGGTTTTGGCTCTGCTGTGCCCAAGGCGCCTTACAAGCAAAATCAGTTTGGAGCGACGTTGGGCGGGCCGATCAAGAAAGAGAAAGATTTTTTCTTCCTGGATTATGAAGGCACGCGGATCCACTCGGCAACGCTGGATTTCGCCACCGTCCCGACGCCGGCGGAGGCCAAGGGGGATTTCAGCGACCTTCTCGGTCCGCAATCCGGCACCGACGCGCTGGGTCGGCCTATCTTCACCAACGAGATCTACAATCCGGCCACGACACGTACGGTCAACGGTTCTACGGTGCGAGACGGCTTCGGATTCGATCCCACCACCGGCCTTCCCATCACCGGAGCGGCTAACATCATTTCGGGCGGCATGAGCCAACTGGGCCTGAATTATGCGGCTCTCTATCCCACGGTCGCGGCGCCCGGAGGCAACAACTATTCGGTGAATGCGCCAGGCAGCAATCAGGTGGATCAAATGGATTCGCGGATTGATGAGAACGTCACATCGAAAGTCCAGCTTTTTGAGCGTTTCTCTTTGAGCCAGGTATCCCGTTTTCAAGCTCCGGTATTCTCAGGACTGGCTGACGGAGGAGGTTATAACACTGGCAATCAGCCGTTAGATACCCGCGGTTTCGTGCTCGGCGCCACCGACGCTGTCAACCCGAACCTGGTGAACGCGCTCCGCATCGGATTCAATCGTATCCACTACATTGCCAACTCTCCTTCCTATGGCCAGAACTATCCACCGGCCGGCTTGCAATTTCCTGGCGTCCCCAATGATCCATCCATCAATGGACTGGCGTGGTTCGCGCCCAGCGGATACGCCGGGCTCGGTGAGCCACTTTACACGCCTACCAAGAGCACCAGCCAGGACGTCCAGATTAACGACACGCTAAGTTACGTGCACGGAAAGCACTTTCTCAAGATGGGACCGCAATTCCGCTTTGACCAGTTCAACCTGCTGCAGCTCGGCCAACCCCGGGGCAACATCTCTTTCAGTGGTCAATTCACCGCAGTTGATCCTGGCAACCCGCAGGGAAGCGGCAACGCGATCGCCGACATGCTCCTGGGCGATCCCATCGTTGCCAAGATTTCGACGGTGACCTTCGTCGACGATCGCCAGCATACGTATGGGGCATTTGTAGAGGACACTTACAAAGCCTTGCCCAATCTGACCCTCGATCTGGGGCTGCGGTACGACTACGCGACCCCGCTCTATGTGGCCAATAATCGGGAAAGCAATTTCGACTACACGACGGGAAAAATCATTCCTGCCGGTACGCAAGGCTACCCCTCAAAGCTGGCTACGACGGACAAAGACGACTTTGCGCCACGCGTTGGGTTTTCCTACAGCCCCTTCCCCTCGCACCCCTTTCTTGTGCGCGCCGGATATGGGCGATTCTTTACTTTTTATGAAACCCGCACCGGCGACCCGCTGCAACTGGCCTACAATCTGCCGTTCTTTTTCGAGCCCACCTTCAACAGCGACGGCTTGACGCCAGCGGAAGCAGAAGATGGTGCCCTCATAACCTTGGCAAACGGTTTCCCGCCCCTGGATCCAGCCGATGCATTCCCCGGCGTTACCAGCCAGGATTGGCGCCTGCATACCGCCGTTTATGACGAGTGGAATCTCGACCTCGAATACCAGCTGCCAGGCGACATTCTGATTACTCCCGCGTACGTGGGCACCAAAGGGACTCACCTGCAGTCTCTGGTGGATCGGAACCAGATTCCAACTCCGGAGGCGACGTTCAATCAGAATTTGCGGCCCTACCCGCAGTATGCGGGCTTCGCTTCCATCGAGAATCGCGGGAACTCCACGTATCACGCCTTTCAACTCAAAGCCGAGAAGAAGATCTCGCATGGTCTCTATTTCTTGAGCGCCTTCACCTTCAGCAAGAGCCTCAACGACCAGCCGGAGATTTGTTGCAATGCGCCCTGGCCGCAAAACAGCTACGATCTGGCCGCGGAGAAGGGACCCTCAGACTTCGATAACCGCGAGCGCTGGGTTACGAGCCTGGATTACGCCCTGCCGCTCGGAAAAGGCCAGAAGTTCCTGAACCAGGGGGGAGTGGGGGATGCGATTCTGGGGGGGTGGCATCTCGGAGGAATCATCAACTTTCGTTCAGGTTTTTTCTTCTCCCCGCAAATGGACTACGACCCTACCAATACCGGTTCGCAAGGACTACTGCGCACCGATCGCATTGGCAATGGCGATCTTCCCCATCGCAGCTGGATGTTATGGTTTAACACCAACGACTTTCCGTTGCCGACGTGTTCTTGCTTTGGCGATGCCGGAAAGAACATTCTGGAAGGTCCAGGAGAGAAGAGTGCAGACCTGTCCGCCCGCAAATACTTCAAGCTCAACGAGCAGGTCCATTTGGAGTTTCGTGCGGAGTTCTTCAATGCCTTCAACCATCCCGTTTTCTCGCAGCCGGATCCGTTCATCACCGATGGCCCCGGCGCCGCCGGCGTAATCACATCGACAGTAATACCGCAGCGCCAGATTCAGTTTGCCCTGAAGTTAGAGTTCTAGCCCTTTGCTTCCCAGGGAAAGTCTCGGAGTCGCTGGGAAGCGAAGAAGTGCCCATAGGTGTGGCTGTGGCTACGACCACGCAAGCCGGTGGCTTGGCGCCGCCGAGTAGCAGAAAGAGGATATGACAATGCAACGCAGAGACTTTCTCAAAAGCAGTGTCGCACTGGCAGTAGCTGCCGAACTTGCAGCTGGCAAAGCGCATGGCTTCGTGCCCGATCACAACTGGGGGAAATACGATTTTGGTTCTGGGCCTACTGTAACGGATCGTCTCAACCAGGGACCCTTCCCACAGTATCCTCCCGGCGCCGTCATTCCTACGGACGACGTGGTGATGACTACAACACCTTCCGAAGACATCGTGCCGAACTATGGGAAGGGATTGATCACCTACATCACGGCGGATATGGGCACGGACGAAATCAAGGCGGACAACATTTCTCAGGCCATCGAGGACCTGGTGAAATTTCCGCTGGGACAGCAGCTCTACATACGCCCAACTTGGCGGGAAATCCAGCCGCGGCCGGGGCGCCTCGAATACCCCGACTACTTGAAGCTGGTCTTCGATTTAGCCAAGAAAAACAACAAGCGCATCGGACTGCGCGTGCAAATGAGCGCGCCCGATTACACCCACGATGCGGCCCTTCCCGATTTTGTTCTCAACAAGGTACCAAAGGTCGATTTGGTGATGAACGACAAGGAGGACAGGCGAGCCGCGGAAAGATATCTGCGGAATCCGCACGCGCGGTATCAGCCCCGCTTTGACGATCCTTTTTTCCAGCAGGCGTTCGGCGAGCTGGTCGGGCTCCTGGCGGCAGAATTCAACGGCAATCCTCTCGTTGAATACATCGACACCTTCATGTATGGATTCTGGGGCGAAGGCCACACCTGGCCCTTCGCCAACAACCCTTTTCCCGATTATCAAACCGCCGAGAGGACCTGGATCAACATGCTCGAAGTCCAGCTCGAGCACTTCACGAAAACTCCACTTTTGACTAATACCCAACCCGACTACAGCCGGGTGGGAAACTCCGAACTGGTGGATCGCACAGTGCGCTCGAATAACTGGATTCGCAGCGACACTATTTTTATCGAGAATGAGCAGATTGAAGCGCTGAGCAACCGTCCGCCCTGGATCGCAGCGCTGCTCGAGGGACCGCTTCCCGGCAAGCTCCCGGATGCGGCCGCCGCGCAGGAAGGGATCTCCCCCGCCGAGAACATAATCGCCCATGTGATGGACATCGGAGCAAACTACTGGTCGCTTTGGAGCTTCCATCACATTAATCCACAAACTCTGGCGGCCTATTACCAGGCCTCGCCTGCGTGGTTCGACCGCATTAATCGCCGAGTTGGCTACCGCGTCCGGCCATCATTTATATGGAGCTACGAGGACCAGAGCTATCTCGGGCTGATCATGGGCTTTGCCAACGACGGCATCGCGGGTGTTCCGGGTGTGTTGCGCGTGACCGTCGAAAGCGGGGACGGAAAGGCACTCCAGAGCGGCTGCCTGGACGCAGGATATCCCTTGCCCGGAAAGGTGCGCCAGGCGCAGTTCGTGCTGCCCAAGGGAACGAAATGGCAAGGCTTGAAGCTGCGAGCGGAGCTCGAGGTCAAGGGCATGCGTTATCCCGTGCGATGGGCTTGTCACCAGAAACTGAACGATGACGGCTCGCTCACGTTGCGGCCCAACCTTCATCAGAGCGTGTAAGCGCTACACGAACGTGAACCTAAGGAGATCGACTATGCGCAGACGGGACTTCTTAAAGACGGGTGCAATTGTGGCTGGTGTAAGCAGCCTTGCGCCCAGGCGGATGCTGGCGGATGTTCCTGATCACCTCTGGGAGGGTTATAACTTCGGTTGCCCGACCGTAACCAACCGTCTGGACCAGGGACCATTCGGCATCAGCCAGGATGAAGGCTGGTTCACAATCTTCGTCACACAGCCTGCTCGCAATCACATCCGAAATTTCGGCACCGGCCTGGTCGGCTACACGTGGGAGGAAAACGGTCCGGCCTTAACCGTGCAGTGTGGCCAAGAGACGCTGGAACAAAACGTGGAAACAATGGCGTCCTTGCCATTCGTCGACGTGCTGTACATCCGGTGCGACTGGCGAGATGTACAGACCAGTCCTGGCAATCTCCAACTCTCTCCCGTTTGGGACGCCACATTCGATGCTGCCAAGCGTCACAATCTCGGCGTCGGTTTCCGAATCCAACTCTCCAGCCCGAATATCCAACCAAAAAAACTCTCGATGCCGGATTTTCTGCACGGCAAAGTTCCCATCGTCAACATCGGCCACAAATCGAAGGAGCACCACACCAGCTTTGATTTCTACGAACCGCGCTATGACTCCCCCGAATTTCAAAGGGCCTTTACCGAGTTGAATGAGTTGCTGGCCGCGAAATTCGAGGGTAATCCCCAGTTGGAATACATGGACTTAATGATGTATGGATTCTGGGGAGAAGGTCACACGAATGATTTGCCCAATCCGTTTCCCGACTACTTGACCGCTGAAAAGACCTTCGTACACATGACCCAGCTGCAGATCGACGCCTGGAAGAAGACTCCGTTGGCGGTGAACACCCAGCCCGACATCAGCAATGTGGGCAACCGGCAGGTGCAGGATATGGCTGTTCGTGCGGGATGTTGGCTGCGCTCCGACAGTCTCATTATGGATGAACCCATCCAAATCGAAGAACTCGGTCATCGTCCACCCTGGGTCGCCATCGTCATGGAAGATGGTGAAAACCGCCACTATGTGCTCCCCGAGTTCGCGGCCGAGGAGAAAGCTTGCCTGAGCAAATTGTCGGACTCGATGCTCGCGTTTGTTGGACCGGACGACGAAGCCCTGCCGAGCGACGATTATCCCCACCGCATCGGCGGGCCCATCGATCGTCCCTATCGCGAGAGCGCGAGCTTTCACGCCCTTGATATCGGAACGAACTATTTTGGACTCTGGACCGAAGCCGATAACATCCGCCGCTACTACGAAAAGTATCCCGATTCGCTTCGCGCTATGGAGCAACGGCTGGGATACCGAGTCCGTCCGTCCATAATCTGGCAGAGAAAACGCTACGACACGATGGAGTTGATTCTGGGCATCGTCAACGATGGCGTCGCTGGCGTGCCGGGAATTCTAGGCATCTACGCCGAGACTCCCGACGGCCGAGTCAAAGTAGGAGGCAATCTTGATGCGGGCCAACCGTTCGCTGGCAAATTGCGCCAGGCCGCAATCATCCTGCCCAAGGACATGGACGGTCAGCAGATCATTCTGCGCGCTGAACTTGAGGTCAAGGGGGTGCGAAGGGCAGTCCGCTGGGCTTGCCACGAGCGAACCAACGCCGACGGTTCCCTGACCATTCGTCTTAAGAAGGGCAGTGATCCAGACTGGAAGAAGGGAGTATAAGCAACTTGCTCGCGATCGGCGTGCTGAGTTCAGGACTTGCGCGAGGTTTGGCACGGGGATACTGAGACTGAATCGGATTGTCCTAAATATTATATTGTCCATTAGTAATGGACATGCAATAATAGTGGACAGAATGCAGTCGAAGCCGAACATTCAGCCGTTTCTTGAGCAGTTACGGACTCTCCCTTTCGTCACAGATCTCGACTTTTCCGCGGAAGGCCGCCGTAACGACCGGGAGGCCGACGGTATCCTCAAAATCCGCTCTCCCAAAGGAACATACCGCTTCCTCGTCGAACAGAAGAGGTCTTATCTCGATCGTGGAGTGCTCAATGCGCTGATCGCCCAGGCCAAGCTCCATGCAGCCGAACACCGTGAGCATCTTCTGCTTCTATTCGCGCGCTACATTCCTGGCCCCTCCGCCGATCGGCTCATGCAATCCAGGATCAACTTCGTGGATCTGGCGGGCAATATGCACCTGGTTCTCGGTCGCAACTACGAACGCACGGTCGTCGGGACAAAACAAAACGCGTCTGGGACGAAGCAACCGCGCATCAGCCCGGCTATCTCGCAACTGTTATTCGCTTTCGCCACCGCAAAAGATGCCGGAAGGTGGTCCGTGCGCAAACTGGCCGACTTTGCCGGTCTCAGCAAGAGCAATGTCGCGAAGCTAGAACAGCAACTCGTCGACCAAGGAGTCCTCGTGGACTCAGAGGACGGCTTTCGTTTGCGGGATCGATCGAAAGTGCCGGAAGAATTGTTGCGCGGATACGAACTCGTACTGCGCCCGAAGCTGCTCCTTGGCCGATTTCGCGCGCCTGCCCGCGAAATCGACGAAATGCTTGTCGCCATCCGGGAGTCGCTCGCCAAAAACTCAATCCGATGGTCGGTAACCGGCGGTCCCGCTGCGTACCTGCTGCAGAAGTTCTATCGCGGACTAGAGTTGCCCATCTTCATCGAGTCCCTCAACGACCAACTGCGTCGGCAATTGCGAATCATTCCTGACAGATCGGGGCCTCTCATTTTTCTGCGTTCCTTCGGCAGCATTCCCTTTTGGCGGGAGTCTGGATCATTTCCCATTGCGCATCCCTGGCTCATCTATTCCGAACTGATGTATTCTTCCGATCCCCGGGCGCATGAGGCGGCCGAAGAAATCAAACGCGAGTACCTTTCTGAGTGATGCCAGAACTCACCGCCGCCCAAATCGCTGATTTACGTGTGCTTCGCGACCATTGCGTTGCGCTTGGAGCCGACCTGGTCGTTATCGGTGCCATCGCATACCAGGTGCATTTTCCCGGCGAACTCCGGCATACAGGAGATATTGACTTTGCCGTGGCATTGGATCTCAATGAGTTTGCGGAACTGGAGCGGAGGCTTCAATCGGACGGATGGATTCGATTCGCCAACCGGGAGCACCGCTGGCGGCGCGCGCAGGGAACGATCATGGATCTTCTTCTTGCCGGGCCGAAGCTTCGCGAGGCCAAGCAGGTAACTTGGCCCGTCAGCCCGTTCACCATGAGTCTAGTGGGATTCGAGCATGTGTTCACGGATGCCCAGTCGGTTGAGTTTTCGCCAGATCTCACGCTGAAAGTGATTTCCTCGACCGCCCTGATGCTTCTGAAGCTTGTCGCCTTCAGGGATGATCCACAGCGGCGAGTGAAAGATCTGGATGATATCCGGGGCTTGCTCACACAGTATGAAGCAGACAGCCAAACGACTTTTCTCCGATGTCGTGATAGAGGCCGGACTTGCGGACTTTGGTCTGGCTCCGGCCTTTCTGCTGGGAGCCGACTTGAGGGCGCTCTGCTCTACCGAAGAAGCAGAAATCGTAAACGCGTTTCTCGCCGCGATGAACGAAGACAATCCCGCATGGATGTCCTTCGTTCGCGCCAGGGGCGTGGGCGACCATGTCGAAGAAGATGCTCGCGCTCAGCTTGACGCCTTTCGAGAAGGTTTTGACCATACTCCCCAGTAGCGCAGTTTGCCTGTTTGCCTTGCCGTGGCCAGTGTCAGATCGTACATGCTTGGTTTCGTTTCGCACGCTTCTCCCGTGGCCGATGCGAGGAACAAATGCCGCATTAGAGTAATCGGCGACCGTGCCTTGTGAGTCTTGGCAGCGCGCATGGGCTGTATCTTTATTTGCGCACCGTAACAGCGTGGAGAAGAGCTTTGCCGGCTGGGTAAGACGGATATAGCCGACAACGTGTTAAAGCGGTTGAAGGAGGCGCCGTCTTCGTGAACCGGGCCAAGGGAGAACACTCAAGGCGATGAAAAGCTTTACCAAGTGTAGACTTCGTCGATTCGAGGCGGGCCGGATCGGCCATCAATCACCTGGGTCTCGAGAACGATTTCGACACTCTTGTGACTCCAATCCTTCGAAGCCCAGTGGGCAATCTCGTCCAGACGTCGGGCATCGATTAGGAATTCTCCGGCTGCCACGGTGCCGCCTCGGGCGATGCCGGCTGCTACCACGATAAAACGATCTGTGTTCGGATCGGGTAGACGTGCCACAATGGCGTAGTCCATATATGTTCCAGTGTCCTGATGAGAGCGTTCCAGCACCCAGTTCTGTTTATTCGGGTTGTTTCGATCTTCGATCCAGAAACGGGTCATTTCCACATTGTTCGCGAAATGAAATCTTAGCGGTGCGGTGAGGCGCAGAGTCCAGCTATTGTCGAAAGCTCCAATAAAAACCGAGGGGCTGCGCCGAAGGTCGGTAAGGGTCGTCGCCGTCTCGCCTTGCACCCTGTAGGTTCTTCCATAAGTCTGCAGCAGACCCGCGATATTGACCAGGGGACTTACGTCGTCAATGATTACAGTGATCATGTGATCGTTGAGCGTGGTCTGGCGAAGCGGATCGGCTGCGTCTCGCAAGTTCATGGTGGAATACTGGCTCTGATCGGCAATGCAAAACAGCACAGGATCTGGAGACTTCACAAACGGCGCCCAAAACTGTTCCATAGCCGAAGGACGCAGAGCCCGCCAAGCAAAGATCATCGCAATCGCAGCCGCGATCACCACGAACGCCGTTATCAGCTCCCGCCAGAGAATGGCGCGTTTCCGAATTGGCAGACCCTGGGGCTCTGGGGGCGATAGACTCAGCGTTGGGAGCAGTTGCGCGGGTTGGCTCGCCGCTGATTTGACTTCTTCCGGAAAGCAAAACTGAGGCACGTAGGAACCAGGCGGCAATAAAACCTTGATCTCGTGCTCGTGACCTGGTTCTTGATAATACTGGGCAATCCGCTTGCGAATTTCCCCAGCAGTCACTCGAACGATGGGATCGTCGGTGGTGTCGTAACTGGGATCTTTTCCAAAGACCTCGACCCCCAAGGTGCGCTCTTTGAGGTTGTTCGCCCGCCCAGCTAGGGCCTCGGCCACCACGAATTTCAGGAAGACCGGGAAACGCTTGCTCTTGTGGAAGTGAGGATTCTGCAGAAGGCGTTCGAGTTGCTGCACAACGGCAGCTTTGTCTTCTTCGCTCGACGGTGCCCTGCTTTCCACCTGCTCGGACAACATTCGTTCCTGCTCCCTCACAGTAAAACCGTGCCAACCCATACTCCGGAAATGAGACGCGTGGTAAGCCCTCCGCCTCTAGCGCCGGGTCTTTACATGTAAAGAACTGCGCGAATCCAGATCTTTACCACTCATTATGTATCCGAATGGTATCAGCGCTTTCAAGCACTATTTTGACCACCCTCCGGCCATTTACCGTAAGGAGCTTTTCGCTAAGGACGATCGCGTCTATAAATCCCCCGACTCAAGCAACTAGCGCCAGGGGTTACGAGACCTCGCCAGGTTTGACAATAGAGGACGGCCTTAGTTAGCAGTACGCTGGGAGAATTTATCGTATAGAGCTTGAGAATGTGGGCTAAAACTTGGAGGCTGGATTTCTATGCCGCGCAAATCATTGTCCCCGTTGACTTTGGTTGTCGTTACCGCGATGTTTTTGGTGTTCAGTAGCGAACCATTCTTTGGGCAGGGTCAGCAAACGGTAACGGCGACGCTGAGCGGCACAGTTACCGATTCGACGGGACTCACCGTCAAAGGCGCTAAGGTCACTCTAACCAGCGCATCCGTAGGAATTCACCGGACCTATACCACCGAATCCAGCGGCCTTTACACGTTTACATTCCTGCCGGGAGACGCCTACACATTGGAAGTCGACCTGTCGGGATTCAAGCGTTACCGGCAAGACGGAATCACTTTGGTAGGCGGCCAGACGGCTGAACAGAATGTGCGCTTGACCGTCGGATCGATATCCGAAGTCATCGAGGTGGTTGCGCAAGCACCCCTACTCAATACCGACAACGCCAATATTTCGTCGGACATTTCCGCCAAGCAGCTGGTCGATCTTCCGCTAAACTTTCGCAGCGTAATCAGTCTGGCGGTGTTGAATTCCTCGGTTAGCAACACGGCCGAATTCCAGGCCGTGGGCGGTAACGGAATGTCTGGAACTGCGGATCAGGACGTCTCGTTCCTCAATTTTGGGGGCACTTTCTTTGATACTGCGGAATACCTGTTGGACGGAACTTGGGACACGCGAGCCGATTGGGGAGGGGTCATCTACGTGCCGTCGGTGGATGATGTTCAGGAATTCAGGATTCAGACCAATGCCTTCACGGCCCAGTACGGTTGGAGCAGCGGCAACGTCATCAACATTGAGACCAAGTCGGGCAGCAATCAAATCCATGGCGATGTTTACGAGTTTTACGGCAACAGCGCTCTGTGGGCGCGAAATTACTTCAACACGGGAGCTGAGCCGGCGTTTAATCGCCATCAGTTCGGGGCCACCTTGGGGGGGCCAATCCAGAAGGGCAAGACCTTTTTCTTTGTTTCCTATGAAGGCTTGAGGCAGTCGACGCCGGCAACCTCGCCGGTAGAAACGGTGCCGACCGCTGGGGAAAGGAAGGGAAATTTTTCGGCTTCGCTGGGCACTCAAGTAGGGACCGATTATCTCGGACGGCCCATATACAGCGGTGAGATCTACAACCCGTTCAGCACGCGCCAAGTCACTTGTGGAGGGGTTGATGCCGTGACCGGGGACCCTGTCGGCAGTTGCCCCGCAGGGGCGACCACCGAAGAGATTCGAGACCCGATTTCCGGAAACATTGCGACTGGAACTGGCGTGACCAACATTATTCCAGGAGCGCTAATGGATTCAATTGCCAGCGGCATTGCGAGCGCCAACTATTGGCCAGACCCAACGACGTCCGGTCTCGTGAACAATTTTACGGCCAACGGAAGTGCTCCCGAGCACTCCAATGAGTATTCGATCCGCATCGACCATAATTTCAACGACAATAACCGGATTTTCGCGCGCTGGTCACAAAAATACCAGACCAAAACCAACACGCCTGCCTTCTTCGGAGCGTCCGACGTGGCCGGTCCCGGTCTGACCAATCCAAACAATCGATATAGCGTCGACCTTGGCTACAGTCGCATTCTCAGCACAACGTTTACCATGAGCGCCAATCTGGGAGTAAATCGTCACGTGGAGGGCGGGTTAACCCAAGGCTTCAATTTCAAGAGTTCAACTCTGGGGCTGCCTTCTTTTATTGATTCGATTGCCCCGGCCTATCCAGAGATTACGGCGGGAAATTACGCCAACCTGGGTGCGACAGGCGGGAACAACAACTACGCCGTGCCGCAAACGCTGTGGACAGGGTCGCTCGATTTCACCAAGCAAACGGGAAAACATCAATTGCAATTCGGTTTTATGGATGTGTGGCTGCGGCTCGATGGTGGGCACAATGGCGTAACGAATCTCAATTTCTCCAACTCACCCACGGCGGGGCCGGATCCACTAAACAACGTCGCGACTGGAGACGGGTTTGCCACTTTCCTGCTCGGCGTCGGGATGTCGGGAGCGTGTGGCGGATGTGAGGCGAACATTGCCTCCTTTTCGGCCTTCCCGGCTACCGATAAGCAATTCCTGGGCTGGTATTTGCAGGATAACTGGAAGATTACGCCCAATCTCACTTTGAGTCCGGGTCTGCGCTACGAGATCCAAACCGCGCCGACGGAAAGACACAACGACCAAGAGTATTTTGACTATACTGCCGCGAACCCAATAAACGTTCCTGGATTCGCGGTTCCGGGCGAGGTTGTATTCAACACATCCGGTGATCGGGGGCTATACCACACCACTTACAAGAACTTTGCTCCGCGGATCGGGGCTAGTTATCGACTGCGCGACAAGTTAGTACTCCGCGGCGGGTTTGGGATCTTCTTCGCACCAAACTACTACGGCCAAGGGCCTAACGACGGTTTCTCGCAATCGACACTGTGGGATACGAGCAACAACAACAATCTAAATCCTGCCTTCACTCTGAGCGGAAATGCGAATGCCAACTGTGGTACACCGACGGCGTTTGCGCCCTGCGGCCCCGCATTCACTACGGAACGGGCGCCCTCGGGGAATTCTGCCGGAGGGCTGCAGGATGTCGGGTTTTCGGTGAATGCCTTAAACCCCGATAGGCCATCCCCTTATATAGAGCAATGGATGGCGGGAGCTCAATATGGCTTCAGCGCCAACAGCCTGCTGGACGTCAGCTACGTTGGCAATCACGGCGTTCACCAGCTTTTCTCGGGGTTGCCCTTAGATACGCTTGCGGCTAGCGACTTGGCGATGGGCTCCGCACTGAACCAACCGGTGCCGAACCCCTTCTTTGGTCACATAACGAGTAGCGGCTGCGGCCTCAACAACCCGACGGTTTCCGAGGAACAATTATTGTTGCCGTTCCCTGAATTCTGCGGCGTAAACGGAAACGAGTCTGCGCTCGGCACGTCCAGCTACAACGCATTGCAGGTTACCTACAAGTACCGCTGGCACTCCGGCTTGGACCTTAACGTGTCCTACACCTACTCCAAATTCATCGATGATGTACAAGGTCAATCCGGGTGGGCGTTCCCAGGCGCTGCCAACAACTACGAGAATGCCTATAACCTCGCTGCTGAGCGCTCCGTCGACGTGACTAACACTCCGCACAGCTTGGTCGTCAATTACGACTACGAGTTGCCTTTTGGCCGACGGAAACAATTCGGCAAGAGCTGGAATCGAGGAATCGACTCCGTTCTCGGTGGCTGGCAGTGGACCGGAATCCTCACCGCGAAGTCAGGCTTGCCGATTGCCTTTGGCGATGATAACAACAACGCTAACACTGACGGCGGAAGCCAACGCCCCGACCTGGTGCCGGGGGTAAGCCTGGTTCCGCAGAATCAATCGATTAACAACTGGATCAATCCGGCCGCCCTGGCGCAACCTGCCGCCTTCACTTTCGGCAACGTCCCCAGGGTTTTGTCAAACTTTAGCGGGCCTCGTTACTTCAATTGGGACATGGGTATAGAAAAGTCCTGGCGTTTCGCTGAGTCCAAGCAGCTCCAATTCCGTTTCGAGATGTTTAACGCCCTCAACCATCCGGACTTTTTCCAGCCGGACGCCAATCTGGGGGATGGAAATTTCGGAAAAATAAGCGCGGCCTATCCTTCGCGAAGCGCGCAATTCGCCGGCAAATTCTACTTTTAGGCGAGGCGTGACGGGACCCTTTCCTGGACCTTGCATAACGGAATGCCT
Source organism: Candidatus Sulfotelmatobacter sp. (assembly GCA_049584315.1). Lineage (GTDB taxonomy): Bacteria > Acidobacteriota > Terriglobia > Terriglobales > Acidobacteriaceae > Sulfotelmatobacter. The sequence goes on from JBAUXO010000307.1 coordinate 35,619, forward strand.
GGCAGGCTTCGAAAGCTGCCAGGTATCTCTGGTCCGCAGTCCCCAGCAGGAAATTTCTAAAGCGAAATACGAAGGTCGTCATGGGGTTGCAATCATGATCGCGCGTAGCCGGTGGGTTCCTGTCCTGGTTATCCTTGTTTTCCTGAGCCTGTCGGTCGTCCAACCGAGATGTTCGGCTTCCCCTGTAGCGCCAATAAAAACTCAGGCGCCAGGGTTGCTGACGGTGGACACATTCTCCGGCGACAAGGTTCTACCCAGCGGCATCCAGGTTTACAGCGGGCAAGCCATCATTCAGGTTGAAGCCTTGCGAGACGATGTGGTGCGCATTCGGATCGCTCGCGACGGAGTGCTGCCCGAAGATGCATCTTGGGCAGTCTTGCCGTCGGCTCGCCTGCAACGTGTAAACGTAATTCCGGAGACGAGTGACGCCGCCGTGGGTTTCCGGACCAGGAGTCTGCGGGTGCGAATCGAACGAACCACCCTTCGCCTTTCCCTCGCCGATCTGGAGGGCAACGTTCTGCAACAGGACGCCATTGGTTGGCCAGCGGAATTTCACGACAATGTGTTCCGCCTGTATAAGCAAATGCCCGCGAACGAATCCTACTTCGGACTGGGAGATAAGGTCGGTCCGCTCGACCGGCGCAACCAGGCATTCACGCTGTGGAACACCGATGCCTACAACTTTCAAGAATCCACCGATCCCATCTACAAGAGCATTCCGTTTTTCCTGACCATGCGCTCCGGACGCGCCCTCGGAGTGCTACTGGACAATACCTGGTGCAGCAGCTTCGATTTCGGCAAGCAGATGGACGGCATCTATTCCTTTGGCGCCGAAGGCGGCCCCGTAGACTACTACCTGCTTTACGGTCCAGAACCCAAGCGTGTCTTAGAAACCTATGCCTGGCTGACCGGTCCTCCTCCGCTGCCTCCTTTATGGTCCCTCGGCTATCAGCAATCGCGCTACAGTTATGAGACCGAAGCTCAACTGCGCCAGGTCGCGGAGAGACTGCGAGCAGACCGGATCCCCGCGGACGGCCTATACCTGGATATCGATTACCAGCAAGCCAATCGGCCATTCACGGTCGATTCAGCAAGATTTCCAAGCTTCGTGTCGATGTTGGCGGATCTGAACAAGGCAGGTTTTCACGTCGTCGGCATTACCGACCTGCATATCGCTGACCTGCCCGATGACGGCTATGCTCCCTATGACACCGGCTTAGCCGGCGGACACTTCCTGAGAAATCCTGACGGCTCGGTTTTTGTGGGCAAAGTTTGGCCCGGCCCGTGCGTGTTTCCGGATTTCACCGAGCAAAGCACCCGCCAGTGGTGGGGCAGCCTGTACCGAAACTTTGTTTCCGACGGGCTCGCGGGGTTCTGGAACGATATGAACGAGCCATCGGTGTTCGACACGCCCGATAAGACTATTCCCGACGACGTTCAGCATCGCATTGAGGAGCCCGGCTTCCGATCGCGCGTGGCCGGCCATCGCGAGATCCATAATGTCTATGGCATGGAAAATTCCCGGGCGACGTATGAGGGGTTGCTGAAGATTTCTCCCGACCAGCGCCCATTTGTGCTTACCCGCGCTACCTACGCTGGCGGGCAACGCTATGCCGCTACCTGGACAGGCGACAACAGCGCCACCTGGAATCACTTGCGGCTGACGACGCCTATGCTCGAGAACCTGGGTCTCAGCGGCTTTGGAATGAGCGGCTCCGACGTAGGCGGGTTCATCGGCACGCCTTCCCCCGAACTGCTCACCAAGTGGACTGAACTGGCCACCTTTCAGCCGATCGATCGCAATCACAGCGAGAAAGGCACAGCTCCGCGCGAACCCTGGGTGCACGGATCTGAGCAGGAAAATATCCGTCGACGCTATATCGAAGAACGCTACCGGTTGATACCCTACCTCTATACGGCGGTGGAAGAGATGTCGCGCACGGGCCTGCCCGTTCTGCGACCGCTGTTCCTCGAATTTCCTGAGGCTACGCCAGACAAGCATCCGCTCGACCTCGATGCAGGAAGCGAGTTTCTGTTCGGCGCCGACTTCTTGGTTGCACCCACGCCATTTCCGGACAAGCTGGATGACTACCGCGTACAATTTCCTCCACTGGATTGGTACGACTATTGGACGGGCGAGCGCATGGAAAGGCAGGAGGGCGGCGATAAGAATACCGGTCCGGCTTCCAAGCCGGTATTGGTTCATCCCACACCCGACGGCGTGCCGGTCTATGTGCGCGAAGGTTCCATGGTTCCGATGCAGCCGCTCATCCAAAGCACCAGCGAGATTCCCCGAGGGCCGCTTCTGCTACGGGTATATCCTGGACGCGAGTGCCAGGGCTCGCTCTACCTGGACGACGGAAAAACCCTGGCATACCGGCACGGCGAGTTTCTGCGCATGCAGTTCACCTGCACCGTTGCCGGCAACTCGGTCAAGCTCCACATCGGCCCGCACCAAGGCAGCTATCAGCCCTGGTGGAGTGATCTGCAGGTGGAGGTTTACGGTTTGGACTCTACGGTGTCTTACACTGTGATCAGCGGCAAGGCAGATCCCAGCACGGTAGTGCTGGATCCCGCGCATCACAAGGTCAGCCTTACCATCCCTGACGATGGCCGCGGAAGCGATTTGGAAATCAGCCCCCGGCGCTAACGGAACCGAGCGCCGCGCACCCGCAATCATGAGGACGGCACACCGCCAACGTGTTCGCAACCCGATCCGATTGGTAGCATGGTGCCTGTCCGTAGCGACCGTGTGCCTGTCGGCTCCATCCTCCGGGCCGATCTTTCACGCAACTCTTCCTCGTGGCGTGGGTTTCACTTTGGAAAATTCGCCCACCTCGCTCAAGTACCTCATTGAAACTATGCCCGGAGGCGTGGCCCTTCTCGACTATAACAATGACGGCCTCCTGGACATCTTTCTGGTGAACGGTGGCCGAATTGCCAGCCCAATGCAGCAACCGGATAATTTCGATCGTCACGACCCACGCTACTGGAACCGGCTCTACCGGCAGAATCGCGATGGCAGCTTCACCGATGTGACCAAGGAGGCTGGGTTAGAAAATGCAGGCGACGGAAATTATGGCATGGGCGTCGCCGTGGGCGATTACGATAATGACGGCTATCCGGATATTTATGTCACGAACTTTGGAAAGAACATTCTCTATCACAACAACGGCGACGGAACTTTTACCGATGTTACCGCAAAGGCGGGCGTTTCGGGTGGGGGTTGGTCGGTCTCGGCGGGATTTCTTGATTATGACAACGACGGTAAACTGGACTTGTTCGTAACCCGCTATCTGGACTGGGACATGAAGCGCAGCAAGCCTTGTGGGGTGGTTGTACAGCAGTACTGTCCTCCGGGGGAATTTCCGCCAGTCAGCAACATCCTCTATCACAACCGCGGCGACGGCACGTTTGCAGACGTGAGCGTGAAATCCGGTATCGCAGGGAAAAAGGGAAATAGCCTCGGTGTGGCTTTTGCCGACTATGATGGCGACGGATTTACCGACATCTTTGTCGCCAATGATGTGGTGGAGCAGTTTCTGTTTCACAACAACGCCGATGGCACATTTACTGAGCAAGGGTTGGATGCCGGTGTGGCACTTACGGCAGACGGCAAGAAACTGTCGGGCATGGGAGTGGTCTTTCAGGACTATGACAATGACGGCCGCCCGGACATCGTGGTCACAGAGCTCCCGCACCAATTACAAACCGTCTTTCATAATGAAGGACACGGAGTTTTCAGCGATCAAAGCTTACAAACTGGCTTGGGGGTTCTCTCCGGCTCGACTTCTGGCTGGGGTGCGGGACTGGAGGATTTCGATAACGACGGCTGGAAAGACCTGTTTATCGTGCAAAGCCACGTCATGGACAATGTCGAAAAATTGGATTCTTCTTTACATTACCTGGAACCGCCGCTGCTGGCGCTCAATCGCAACGGCCGGTTCGAGCAGGCAGACGTGGGCAGCACAACTCCGATTGCAGGACGTGGCGCGGCCTTCGGCGACCTCAATAATGATGGATGGATCGATGTGATCACTACTCGGCTGGGCGACCATCCGCAGGTATTCGTAAATAATGGCGGAAAACTGCACTGGCTTACGATCACTTTGCGCGGAACGCGGAGCAACCGTGACGGCTTCGGCGCGCGCGTGCAGGTGAACGGACAAACCCGGTTCGCGACGGCTGCAGGAAGCTATCTCTCCTCGAACGACAAACGTCTGCATTTCGGGTTGGGCGCAGCGGAAACTGCAAACATTGAAGTGATCTGGCCGTCTGGTATCCACCAGACGGTTAGCAACGTCCGTGGGGACCGGTTTATTGAGATTCAGGAACCCGCTGAACCGTGATCTATACGAGCATGATTTATACAAATATGATCCCTGCGGTATTGGCCTTATTCCTACTCGCCCAGATAAGTTCCGGCGGAGCCGGGCTATCCCCTCAAGCAGTGCAGTACCTACAGGCTGGCGCCGACGCTGAAGGACGCCAGGATTTTGAGACTGCCATTGCTGAATTCCGCAAAGTGACCGAGCTTGAGCCTGCCGTTCCCGCCGGTTTTGTCAGGCTGGGCAATGCTTACCTGGAGAATCGCCAGTATGGTGACGCCATTCCGGCACTGAAGAAGGCGCTGGAGCTCAACCCGTCTCTGCGGAAGGCGGATCAATTGCTTGGATATGCGCTGCTGGCGCAAGGATACGCGGCGGAAGCGATTCCGCACCTTGAGAAAGTGGGAGAGGTGGGCGCACTCGGGATCGCGCAGATTCAAACGGGTCAGGCCTCCGAGGCAGTTTCCAATCTTCAGACCGCATTGGCGAAAACGCCAAATGATTTGGACCTGCTTTTCTATTTGAGCCAGGCGAGTGCGATGCTGGCGCAACAATCGCTCGAGGTACTGACCGCCGCCGATCCTAATTCCAGCCGAACTCACCAGGTGCGAGCTCACAGCTACTACGTCTCGCATCAATTTCCCGAGGCCGAGAAGGAGTACCAGCAGGCACTAGCGTTGCGGCCGGATGTTCCCGGACTTCATCTGGAACTAGGCGAAGTGTATGCCGCGAGTTCGCAATGGGCGAAAGCCGACGAGCAATTTCTTGCTGAAACCAGGCTCCAGCCCGGCAACGCCGAAGCCGCTTACCGACTGGGCAATGCGCGGTTGCAGGAAGGCAAAGCGCTGGAGGCCCTGAAAGAACTGGGACGGTCCGACATTCTGCGCCCCGATATGTCGGAGACGCTCTATTCTCTGGGCAAAGCGGCGGTGCTGGCAGGCGATGCAGCCGCCGCACAGCGGGCATTGACACGAGTGATCGCTCTCGAAAAAGAGAGTCCTCTCGCAGCTCAGGCTCATTACACACTCGCGAGACTTTATCGCCAGCAAGGCAAAGCCGAGGCGGCGGAGCGCGAGATGCAGCAATTCCACCGATTACAGGACCACGGCAGTCAGCCACCAGCCCCGCTGCGCTGACCCGCATGTTCGAGCATGGGAGGAAACGTCCGGCCTGTAGCCAATGTCACGAGGAATTCCAGAGGCGCTTCCAATCCATTCCTCCCCGCATCAGCAAATCCAAACCGCCAAGTCGGGATGGCATTGCGGAGTCTTTATTAGAGGATGCTTTTCCCTCGCGCGGGTCCAGGGCGTTTAGCGGGGAGCATCCGCAATAACCGCCGCATTTCGCGGGAGCGAAGTAGGAAAGCGTCGCTATCAAGATGAAGACGATCACTACCGGACGCAACGCCACAGCCAAGGACTATTCACACTGTTTTTTCTGCGCCCAGGGCAGGTGCGCTACCAGGCTGCGCAATCCCCCACATTACTAACAAGATTTGATTTAAAAGGATCTTCCAAGTTTATTACCACACCGCGCTTTGGTTCCTGACTCGACGGTGTGCAACCAGGTGGCGAAGAGTCCTCCGCCATGGAGCTAAGGGGGGTGGTGTAAATGCTTGACCCTAGGCTCAACCTAAGAACTCAAGCTCGTGGGCAGAGGTACGGCAATTCGCACCATACCGTCTACATATGACCGAACGCGCTATAATTTCCCCCTGTATATGGCGAGTCGGCGGTATGCGTTAGTCGCGTACGTGAAAAGTCCGGTGGGAGAGTTCGTGGAGAACCTCCGGCGGGAGTTGCATCCCGCAATGCCGCATCTGGCGGCTCACCTGACGATTCTTCCACCACGGCCTATCCAAGGAACCGAGAATGCCGCGCTGCAGATGCTGGCCCGAATCTGTGGCCAGACTGAACCCTTTGAAGTGACTTTGGACGGCATGGAGAGCTTTGTTCCCACCACGCCCACAGTTTATGTTCGCGTGGCTCACGATGCGTCGCGTCTGCGAGAGTTGCACGACCACTTGAATACGCAGACGCTGGCCTTTGCCGAAGAGTGGCCGTACACACCGCATTTGACGATCGTGAAAATGCCCACGGAACAACAGGCCGAGCAGGCTTTGGAGATCGCTCGCGAACGTTGGCGGCAGTATTCTGGCACCCGGCGAATCATGCTCGACCGGCTGATTTTTGTGCGGGAGGACGCGCAGAACTGCTGGGTCGATCTGGCCCCCGTCCCGCTCGGGGGTACCCTGGTTTTGCCTTAACTCAGGTAGCGCATCACATTGGCTTGCGCAGCTTTACCGATCAGAAAGGGCTTGCTTATGCTGCAGATCCAGACCAAGCACTTCGAGCCCGGCATTGTTGTCCTGGAAATAACGGGAAGAATCACGATCGGCAGAGAGTGTAAGCAATTGGAATGGGCCACCGAGAACCTGCTCCGCGAGAAAAAAGAGAAAAAGGTTATTTTCGACCTCACTGGCGTGACCCACATCGATAGCACCGGCGTTGGGATCATCGTGATGTTCGCCGGCCAGATGAGGGGAGCGGGAGGAGAACTGCGGTTGGCCGGCCTCAATAAACACGTCGAACAAGTATTGAAACTCATCAGCATCGATAAACTTGTTACCTGGACCCCAACCGTCGAAGAGGCTGCCGTGGCCTTTGGCGAGGCCTGACAGGGTTCAGGAGAAAATCTTCAGCTATAAGCGTCCTTTGACGGGCCCCACCCCTCCGAAGCGCCGCGAGCCATCCTCAGTTTCACGGGTTAATTTCACCCGTAGCTCTCACCCGTAACTAGGCCTGGTTACCTGGCATTACGTTACCCCCGTCCGGCGAGTATGGCCCCAGGTACATCTCCCTCACGTGCGTTGCGCGGTGCGGGAGTGCACTGTAAACAATGAAGACAGGGAAGTGGGACATCCGCGTTGGCAGCCGCTTCTGGCGCGGGTTTTCAGGAACGCCCCGGGGGAATGAATGCAGATTGGGGTCTACGGCTCGGGTTTTCTAGGAACAGTGATTTCGGCCTGCCTGGCAGATTTTGGAACTCCGGTTTCCTGCTGTCATCCCGACCGGTCACGCATGGTCGAGATGGCGCAGGGGAACATCCCATTCTTTGAAAAAAATCTGAAGGAAATCATCCGGCGAAATGTGCGCGCCGGACGGCTGGTTTACTCGACCGATATCGAATCGTTTGCGCGCAAGGCGCAAGTCATTTTTCTGGCGGAAGATGGCGCGGACGCCTTGACCGACGTGGGGATGCGTATCGCGCGCTTGGCCCCGAAGCCGCCAATTTTGACGATTGTCACCCCGGTCGCGGTGGGAACGGCATCCGCTTTAGAGAAGAGCTTGAAAGATGCAGGCTTGCAAGGAACCATCGTTTCGCAGCCCATGTTTTTCACCGATGGTTGCGCCGTGGAGGATTTCAACTGGCCAGACCGTCTGATTCTGGGATCCACTTCCAACGAAGCGGTGCATATCCTAAAACAGATTTTCCATCCCCTGGTGATGCGGGGCGTTCCCGTGATCGTGACCAATCAGGCCACGGCCGAATTGGTGCGGGAATCGGCGACGGCGTTCGTAGCCACCAAAATTTCTTTCATCAATGAAGTGGCAGCACTATGCGAGCGGGTGGGCGCGGACGCGGTAAACCTGGCGCTAGCCTTGGGTCTCGATAAGAAAATTGCTCCCCGCTGCCTGCAGCCCGGCGCCGGCATGGGCGGCATCTTCGCCGAGTCCGACATGGATTCACTGGCGCAGTTGGCTTTGGCCAATGGCGTTCCGCTAAAGGTCTTGAGCGCCGCCCGCGACGTCAACCATACGCTGGCAGATCGCCTGGTCGAAAAGATCGCCGCGACGTTGAATTCAGTCGAGAACAAAGATGTTGGAATTTTGGGCCTGGCCTTCAAGCCGAATACGAATTCCGTGGCGGGATCGTCCGCCATACGCTTGGCCGAAACCCTGGTCGCGAAGGGCGCGCGCGTGCGAGCTTACGATCCGGTGGCCCTTTCCGATGCCAAGACCCGGTTGAATGGATCGGTGCGGTACTGTGAATCGGCCTACGCGGCCGCGGAAGGCATGGATGCGCTCGTCGTCGGCACCGGCTGGCCTGAATTCCGTGCCCTCGATTTTGACCGTATCAAGCACCTGCTCAAGAATCCCATCATCGTGGACACGAAGAACCTGCTGGATTCTGCCCGGCTGCGAGGCATGGGGTTTGAATACGTCGGCGTGGGCCGGGGATGAGCTCTTCCGGCACCCAGTTCGAGCGCCGCACGCCCTATTCCCGTCTTTGTGTTCTCCTCTCTGGAATTCTCGATAGTTTTTCTTTTGCCCTGTTCTATTTGTCCTTCTCCTCTCTCACCCATGTGCTCCACACCATTTGGTATCGTCTCGTAACGGAAGACTGATCAGCTATCCAAGGGAAGGAAACCGATGCGTCCCCGGGGGAACCTTTCTGACATACGCCAACCGCAGTTGCTATAATCAGCAAGGCGGTGGGAATAGCTCAACTGGCAGAGCACCGGACTGTGGCTCCGACGGTTGCGGGTTCGATTCCCGTTTCCCACCCCAGAAATTCCCTCCCTTAGCAAGAACTCGCGATAGAATACGGAATTCAAGGCAAGCCAATGAAACGGATTCTCCATCCATTTCGGCGAAGTCCGGGAGAACTAGGCCCGCTCGAGCAACGCATGCTCGAGGCGCTGTGGATGCGAGGCGACGCGACCGTCCGTGAGTTGGTCGAAGACGCTTGCCAGGACCTGGCGTATACCACCGTGATGACTACGCTGGATCGGCTTTTCAAGAAGGGTCTCCTGAAGCGGACGGAGGAGGGGCGGGCATTCCGCTATGCGGCACGATTTAGCCGCGAGGAGCTGCATCGGGAAGCGGCGGGCCACGCCTTCCAGCAATTACTAGACGTAAGTCCGGCCACCTCTTTGCCATTGTCGTTTCTGGTGGAGATTCTGAGCGAACGGGATACGCAATTGCTCGACGATTTGGGAAAATTGGTGGAGCACAAGCGCCGCGAACTGGCGCAACGGCCTGCCAGCCGGAAGGAGAGAGCGTAATGTTCGCGGTGCGCGGCTTGGCTGTTTGTTTTTCAGTCTTCTTCATCCTCGATGGTGCTCTGTCGTTTGCAGTCTTTCTCGTGTGGAAGCGGGTGTGGGTTTACGGCCAGCAGTGTTCCGCCAGACGCTGCGCCGATTTGCTGTTCGCCCTTCGCTTCATCCCTTTTGTAGCGGCTATCGGAGTGACTCTGGTCCTTGCGGTGCCCTCGTACCTGCTGCTCGAACCTCATGCGGTTGAGGAACCCCTAGGCGTAGTGCCCATGAGCTTGGGTCTCTGCGGGATAGTTCTTTTGTCGGCGGGGGTATGGAACGCCGTAAAGGCCTTGGTCCGGGCCTCGAGAACTGTCGCGCGCTGGTCGAGCGAAGCGCGTGTGGTTGGCTACAGCCCAGCCGATTCGGGCAAATCACTCGCGGTGCTCCGCACTCCGGCACCTACGCCCCCGCTGACCGTGGCAGGTATTCTGCGACCCACGGTTTGGTTATCAGGTCCGGCGGAGTTTGTATTGACCGAGCGGGAACTAAACAGCGCGCTGCGCCATGAGATTGCACACGTCCGACGACGCGACAACCTGAGAAAGCTGCTGCTGCGTCTGGTGGCAGTGCCGAGAATGAGGCAATTGGAAACCGCTTGGCGCGAATCGACTGAAATGGCGGCCGATGATGACGCGGTATCAAACACCTCCGAAGCTTTGGACTTGGCCGCGGCTGTGATCAAGCTGTCGCGGCTGGTCTCGTTGGAACTCCCGGCTGAGCTGACAACGGCTTTGGTTCACAGCCCGGCGGAGTCCGTGAACGCGCGCGTGGAACGCTTAATTGCCTGGACGCAACGGCGGCAGACTCCTGCGAACCGCTATTCGCTCGCCTATGCGCTGGGGGCGATCGCAGCGATGGTGATCGCTATGGCTGTGAGCTACAGCGAACTCCTGGTGCAGGTACATGCGGCCACCGAGTGGCTGGTGCGGTAAAGCATCACGCCCGCTCCGGACGAGAAACCCTCCTAATTGTCGATGCGCTGTACAACCGACAAGATCTTCCACTGTCCATCGAGTTTCGACAGCGTCATGTAGTCCACCCAATGCGCCGCGACGAGTTTTGCCGAAGCGATGTCTCCCGCAATATCCAACACACTGATCTGCTCCGTCTGCTCTGCCCGGGGAAGGTCAGAGGGGCCGTGCGAGCGTATCTCCTCGACCATCTCTGAACCAGACTTCTCCCTCATCGGGATATCGCCATGAATCATGTGCTTGAGGTAGTGAGGATGCAGGCTTTGCTCCATCCGAGCAGCATCGCCGGTGTAATACCCTTCGATGTAGTTCTGGACGGTCGCTCGGATAGCAGACGTGTCGTCGCTGGGAGCTTTGTTATCTTGAGCCCTGGTTGAGATGTGGAAAAGCAAGAAGGATAGGGCGAGGCCAGATAGGTATCGCTTCATGGTGGAGTCTCCGTGACATGAGAAAGACTGAGGCAGCTGGATTGTGCCAGCAAGGGCAACTGCACACAACTACACCAAAGGCCATATCTCACAAATAAAGTCTCACAATAAAGACGAGACTTTCAGGGCGCGATCGCTCGGGTACGACCTAGGGTCGCGATCGCGGCGGCGTATGGAGCGAAGAACCTCTAGAATGTCACCCGCACGCCCAACTGCGCGGCAAAGGGAATGCCTACAGTGGTGCCCGGGCCAAAGAAATCTCCCAGCGCGCCCTCGGGGATCTCCAGTTGCTTCAGGCTGGTGATGGGCGCGGTTTGGGTGCAAGCCGTATTGCTGCAGATGCTGGTCACGTTGGTGATGCCTTGGGCGTTAGGCGCCATCTGGGCTGCCGGTACCGGAAGCTGGACAACGTTGACGGCGAAGTTTGCCCCCGGATTATTGCGGTTGAAAAGATTGAAGAATTCGATGAACGGGTCGATCTGCCAGCGCTCTTTGACTTTGAAAGGACGTGTAACCCGCAGGTCTGATTGGATGTAGGGCGTGCCGCGGAATTCGTCGAGGCTGGTGTAGGCTCCGTTTACATAGATGCGGCCGGTGTTGTCTGCGTTCGTGATCGTGATGGGACGGGCGCTTTCAACCTGGTTGACCGTGCTCAGCTCGAAACCTCCGGGAATGTGGACTGTGCCGGCGAGCACGAACCGGTGACGAACATCTTCTCCAGACGGGCCATAGTCGCCGGGTCCGAAAGCATTCAGCAATGGCGGACTGGGGGGTTGTTGGTTGCAGACGCCATCCACATAGTCAAAAAGTTCTCCCAGCAGGCATCCCCAGGTCTGCGCCTTGGAGAGTTGGTAGTTTGCGACGAGATTAAAGCGGCGCATATTCCCTTGCAGATGCAGCATCAGCCCGTTGTAACTGGAACGGTTGTCGGACTCGAACACGTTGACGTTCGGCACCACATCGGTTTGGTCGGTGGCGTAGTTTGGGTCCCCTGTGGCAATGAGCGGTGTGAACAGGCTCGTGCCGCTGCTATAGGGGAAGGCGCGGTATCCGTGATTGCCCTGCTCGTGTACATAATCGGCACTCATCAGCCAACGTTGGTTGAAAGCGTGCTGCACCCCGCCGGTAGTGTGGATGGCATAGGGCGTTTTGTAAGGGGAACCGACCAGATTACCAGTGGCTCCGCTGCCGCCCGTCAGGCAGCCGGAGCCGGTGAGCGCATAAGTGCCTGGACCTCCAGTAAGGCTGCACGTTCCAGTAGTGAAGTTCGAACCGTTGACACCCTGGAATGCGGTCGCCCAACCGTTCTGTGCGAGATCGTCGTAGTAGATGCCGAAACCAGCGCGAATTACAGTCTTCCCGCTCTCGCCCGGAGAATACGCGACCCCAAGGCGAGGCGCGATCTGCTTGCGATAGTCGGTCGGTAAGCCGGGCACAATCGGAATCTGCAGCGCCTGCAGTGTCACATAGGCGGCATTATCCGCTTCGCTTCGGCCGGAACCCTGGAATAGCCCCCAAGTGGTCTGATAACGCAAACCGTAGTTCAACGTGAGCTGGTGCGAGACTCGCCAGGAGTCCTCGGCGTAGAGTCCAAGACGCTGAACATTCTGCGAAAAGGTGCCGTCGCTGGCAGGAGCGTAAGTGCAAGTTGAGCCGTCCGCGGCCGCGAAGTTGACACACTGGGAAGCGAAGGTGCCGAACACTCCCGGATTTTGCACGTAATAGGTTGGGTTATTAACGTACGCGGCAAGAGTCTCAGCCGTGGAGGCAAATGCCCCACTCAGCACCGGTTCGTGAATGAAGTCGACCCCGAACTTGAGCGCGTGGTCGCCTACAACGTGGCTCAGGTCATAGCGAAATTGGTATTTATCCTGGTTGCGCAGGTCGGGGAAAAGAGTAATCGGCGTAGCGAACTGGTTATCGCCGAAAGTTTCGAAGCCGGAAATGGTCAGCGCTGTGGAACTGAAAGGGAAGGCCAGCGCGAAGCCCAGATCTGAGTTCCGAGTCTGGGTGAGATGCAACAAGCTGGCATCGAGAACCAGATTGCCGAGCCAGGTTGGATTGAAGGTATAGGTGTTGCTGAGCGCCAGGTTCCAGTAATTGTTATGCGTGGTCAGGCCAGTCGATGGCAACGTACCCTGCTCGACCAGGGCGTTGTGCGTCAGGTAGCTGTCTTCCGATATGCGCAAGAACCAATTCGATTGCGACGATTGCGCCCAGTCAAAGCGCATCGAACCGAGGTAGTCGCGAAAGGGAATCGGAACAGTTGCGGGAACGGCGATTGAAGGAACGCCGGTGATCAATCCCTCGGACGCCAATTGCGCCAGCGCGTCAAATTGGGTAATGCTGGCCGGACTGTAAGCGATGCTCGCGTTTTCATGCACACCCTCGAAGGAAGTAAAGAACCAGACTTTATTCTTCGCGAGCGGACCACCGAACGTTCCCACATAATTCTGGCGGGAAAATGGCTGCTTCGGATTCGGAGCCGGGTTCTCGATGGGAAAACGCGCATTCAGCGCGGCCTGCCGGTCGTAGAGTGCCCCGCTCCCGTGCCATTCATTGTTCCCGCGCTTGGTGGTGATCACGACCGACCCGGCCGTGGTCCAACCCGTATCAGCGTCTTCGTTCGACGTGCGCATGGCAAATTCCTGAATGCCATCGGGCGAAAAGTTTTGCAGGAAGCCGCCAATCCAGTCGTCGGAATTCTCCGCGCCATCAACCGATAGCTCGTTATTCAACCCGGAACTTCCACCGGTGGAGACAGCCGTGATGCGCGCCTTTGTAGGGTCGGAGGGCTCGACCGGTTCGGTTCCTGGCACGAGATAGGCAATATTGGCGAAACTCCGCGCCGGAAGCGGCAGAGTTTGGAGGTCGTGGCTGCCCACTACGCCTCCGCGCACCGCGCTCGACGTGTCCATCGCTTCGGTCGTGATGGAGGAAGAACTCCCCTGCACGTTGACGCTTTCCGAGGCCACCGCAGGTTTCATCGTGACCGTAATATCCCGCACCGTGGCCACGGCGACTGTGACCTCTGCCTCAGCCGGAGCGAAGCCAGCCGCGCTCACCGTGACCTGGTAATTACCGGGGAGCAAGTCATCCATTCGAAACTCACCTCGATCTTCGCTGGTTGCCGCGCGCCGCAGGGATGATCCCGACAGTTGCGCGACGATCCTGGCGGACACAACCCGGGCGCCAACCGCATCCTGCACCGTGCCGCGCAATGATCCGCGCGGATTCTGGGCCGGGAGGCTGGCTGTGAGCATTACGACGAATAGAGTAAGCGCGACCGCGCTCTGGCACGGATCTGTTCTCATGTTACCGGGACAAAACTGAGATTAGACCGAGGCGCGAAGTACTACCAGAGATCGTTGGGGGAGAACTGGTCAGCCCGAATTTTTGGGCGCCGGGTGCTAAAGAGGTGTGTTGGCCTCTCCGATCATTGATGTTCGATTCATCGCGTGAGGAGTCTGACCAATAACTTAATGTAGTCGAAACGCCTTGTCGATTTGAACATGGCGACGGACCAGTTTCTCGGGAGTCCTTGCCCCCGATGGGCGACCAGAGGATGGAGCGCTGCTCTTGCTGCAAGTTTTACCGGGGGATGCGGTGCCCCTATGGGCAATCTCGAACTGCGTGCCTACCAGACCCGGCTGCCCGTGATTCGAAGCTGGGAGGCTTCATCGGTCGCGGTATCAGCCGAGAAGCCGAATTTGTCCCGGCCATTCCTTTCGAATTCCCAATGCGGCATGACTTTGGGAATGCTGTGGCCCGCCAATTCGGCTTAGAACTCACCATCGACGGAGCGTTTCAGAGCTCGCTGCGGGACGAATTCGGAACTGATCTCCCGGTGAGGAACGGAAACGAGCTGGACACTACCTCGTCCCGCAGTCTTCGTCATTTCATGCGAGAGGAGGATTGAGTACTGTTTTGCCGAGCCGGACTTTAGCATACCCGCCGACCCAGATGAAGTAGGGGCAGCAGTGACTCGCTTATGATCGCGATCCACCGTGTCAAGAAACCTGGGTGAGACGAGCGCAGCGAAACGTGGGTGCCGCTAATCTGACCATCTTTGCGGAGCGCGATCCCAACGGTATTTTTTCAACTCCGCGAGCAAGCTGGCATCGAGCGGTCCAGCATCGCTGGCGGCGATGTTCTGCCGCACATGTTCCGGGCTACGCATACCGACAATCGTCGCGCTGACCGCGGGATGAGACAAAATGAAGCGCAGCGACATTTGCGGCAGCGTCATGCCTGCCGGCAGAATGTTCTTAAGCTGGTCGACTCGTTCGATCGTATTCGCCAGATTCTTCGGCCCAAAGTAGCCGGAGCGCCAATCGCTTTTCGGAAAGCGAGTTTCGAGCGTCATCTTGCCCCCCAGGCTGCCTTCGTCCAGAGGAACGCGCGCGATCACGCCGACATTGAGTTCCTGGCAAAGGGGAAACAGTTTGTCCTCAGGCGCCTGATCGAAAATGTTATAGATCACCTGCACCACGTCGACCAATCCCGTGTGCAAGGCCTTGATCCCGTTCTCCGGCTCCCAGCGGTTCAGGCTAAGTCCGAAATAGCGAATCCAACCGCCGTCTTTCAACTTCTCCACCGTGGAGCGGAACTCCCGATCCTCTGTCCAACTGTCATCCCAGACGTGGAACTGCAGCAGGTCGATGGAATCAACGCGGAGTTTCTTGCGGATCAAGTCGGCATATTGGAGTACGTGATCCGGGGAAAAAACTTCGCTGTATTTGTATTTGGGCAGCGCAGGCCATTTTAAGTTGCCGGGAGGAATCTTCGACGCCGCGTACAGGCGTTTCTTGGAGTTGTGCGCCATCGTTTCGCCCAGCAGGCCGTCGCTCTTGCCATCGCCATATGCCCAGGCAGTGTCGAAGAAGTTGCAGCCGGAATTGACGGAGAGCTGCAGGGAGTCGAGCGATTGCTGATCGTCGGAGCCGCTCCAGCCACTCATGCCCCACAATCCGTAGGCAATGTCGCCGACCTGGAACCCGGTCCGGCCCAGCTTGCGGTATTTCATGAAGCGTCTTCCTTGACGATAAGGGAGTGAATTCCCTTAGAGTTAACCAGGCATGCTAGCAGTTCTGGGGGACGGCTCGAAATAGCCAAAAAGGGAAGACCTTCCCGGTACTGAATTTTCGATGCAAAGCATCGGGATTTTGCGGCCCTGCGATCGCCCTTCCGGTGTTTCAATGAACCTAGACGGATAAAGTTTTAAGGAGGTTCCTCCCATGAAATCAGATTATCCTACTTCTCCAAAGCTGCCCTACGCTCCGGAGGAGCTGAATGCTCCTTCGTCTCGCCTGCTCGATGAGAAAATCTCTGACGATTCCGGCACCGAGGCGAAGGTTGATAGCGCATTCGCTCCGGCTGGATTGAAGAATCCATTCTGGAAATGAGTCGTAAGCGTCCGCTTAGCGCAAGATCGGCAGGCAAAGGCATGGACGGAGAGCGAATGCCAGCGCAGACATTTCCTGCAGTGCTGGATGGAGTTGGGCGTCACGGCAAGGTTCGAGCGTGATCACGAACGGTAGCGCGGCCTTGTCGAAGCCCGGCTTCTGCAGCACGGAATCAATGTTCAGTTGATGCGCCGAGAGGATGGCTGCCAGCCCCGCGATAATCCCTGGTTGGTCCTTTACCACAAAACGCAGGTACCAGGGGGTCTCAAAATCGCAACTCACTTTCGGCGAGGCCAAGTGCAGTGGACGGTGCGCACGTGGTCCCGCCGAGAGATTTTCCGCCACAAACATCAGGTCTGAAACCACCGCAACGGCCGTAGGACTTCCGCCCGCGCCCGCACCCAGAAAAGCAACGTCTCCGCCGTATTCTCCCGAAGTCAAAACCAGATTCAAATTCCTTTGCACGCGTCCGAACGGCGAAGATGCCGGAACCAGGCTCGGAGCAACCTCGGCAAACAAGGTGGTCTCTTTCAGGTCGGCGCGTGAGATCTGCCGGATGGTGCAGTCCAACTCGGCTGCATAGTCGAAATCGATCGCGTCGATACCGCGAATGGTGCGAGCACGAATATCCTGCGGAGAAACCCGGACTTGCAGCCCAGCCAATGCCAGGATGGATAGTTTGGCACGAGCGTCCCCGCCATCGAGGTCTTCGCTGGCGTCGGCCTCCGCATAGCCCCGCGCCTGGGCCTCTTCAAGTGCTTCGCTGAAGGGGATGCGATCGGTCTCAATCCGGCTGAGGATGTAGTTACAGGTTCCGTTCAAAATGCCCGCAATGCCGTGCAATCGATCACCACTCAAACCGGTACGCAGGGCGGGAAGCACCGGGACACCCCCGGCGACGGACGCTCCAAACTCAATCCGGCAGCCGTTCGCGCTCGCCAGTTGCAGCAAGTCCGGACCGTGCCGGGCGATCAGCTGCTTGTTCGCCGTGACCACCGACTTGCCTGCCTTCAGAGCGCTTCGCACCAGTTCTTCCGCCGGCGTCAATCCACCGATTAGCTCAACGATGATGTCGGCGTCGGAGTCGAGAATGGTACGGAAGTCTTCGGTCCAGACCACATCACTCGGTACCCAGGGCTGCTTCTTCCTCTGCACGTTCCGATTGCAGACGTGCGTCAAGCGGAGCGAGCCATCGCCGCGCTCACATAGAATTTTGGCGACGGCGCTGCCAACGGTTCCGAATCCGACGAGGGCTACGCGGGGACCGTCGTCTCCCGCCTCGGAAAAAGAAGTGTGCGCCGCCGGCCTGTCTGAAGGAGTTTTGTGCAAGGCTATTCTCAAAAGTAGAAGATCATGTTCATAATACGTGTGACTTGGGCTGGCACGAAGCAGAAACCAATATCACCGCCGAATCCTTTGAGGCAGAAACAGCTCGGGCATTGGGCGCGGCACCATGGCAGCGCTCGGTCAGGCGGCTTGCCAGGCAGAATCAGCATCAAAGTTGGTAATATAATGCGATCCCGCCGCAAATA
Source organism: Candidatus Sulfotelmatobacter sp. (assembly GCA_049584315.1). Classification (GTDB taxonomy): domain Bacteria; phylum Acidobacteriota; class Terriglobia; order Terriglobales; family Acidobacteriaceae; genus Sulfotelmatobacter. The sequence continues at coordinate 53,384 of JBAUXO010000307.1, forward strand.
AGGCAATGCCTTCCTGCGAGGAATCAGAAGCGGAACCTTCACCAATGGCGCCTTCCATGCCGAGCGCTACGGTCCGCCGCTACGCCCGGTTAGGGGAGGAGAATGGATGATTGGAAAGTTCGTGAGTGTGCTGTCGCTGCTGATTCTTACAATTCTGCTGGGAGGACAAGGATACGCCCAGGCGACGCGCTCCGGACAGCCTCCTTCATCCGCAGCCCCCGCCCCGCAAGAACCCGCTGCCCAGCAGCCCGCCGCCCAGCAGCCCGCCGCCCAGCAGCCCGCCAGCGACCAAGAACCCGCTGAGGAAGAATCCAGTTCGCGTCGAAAAGCCAAGCCCCGCGACTACAAGAACTGGAGTTATAACGTTGGCCTCGGCGCCAATCTGGATAGCGGCACGACTCGCGAGTTTGTCAGGGGGGGAGGCGGGGTGGCCTCGGCTGGCGTGGCCCGCAATGCGAACAAGTATTTAGGCCTGCGGGCAGACTTTATCTTTGCGGATCTGCCGCTGCGCGATTCCACTCTGCAACTGGCGCAGGCCGGAAGTGCCTACAGCTACCTTTCCGCCCTTACCCTCGGCCCCGTCATCAACATTCCTGTGACCAAGCTCTATGGGGGATATATCCTCTTCGGGGGCGGTTACTATCATCGCTTTGGCGCCTTGAGTTCTGACACAGCTATTCCCGGTTCGTCCTGCAATGCGTTCTACGAATGGTGGGTCGGCACCTGCCCAAACGTCAGCCTTCCGCTCAGTGGCGACTTCGTAAATTCCAGCCAGAATCACTTTGGATACAACTTAGGCGGGGGAATTACGCGCAAGATGCCCAGCGGCGTCGAACTCTACGCCGAGTATCGCCTCACGCACGGATCGGGGAACGGCACTACCACCGATGTCCGCCCTATTACGATCGGTGTGCGCTGGTAGGGCGCCAGATCCAGCCGGTGAACCTCTGCTCCCCCGGGGTTGATGATTTGCTTCTTGTTGGCGGAGCTACTCGGGATTCGTGCGATAACTCCAAAGATCGCTAGCCCGCTGCTGCAACTGCACGAAGGAGGCCGCCGCTACGGGCTGCGAGATGGTCGCACCCGAGTTTGCTTCCACCAGCGCTACTTCGATGATGTGATGCGCCGGCGCCAGCGAGCAGGCAGGGTCGGTCGCGCTCGCGTCACCGGTCAACAACAGCGCCTGGCAACGGCATCCACCGAAATCCTCCGCCCGCCGCTCGCAACTCCGGCACGGCTCCGGCATCCACTCTTCTCCTCGAAAACGCTGAAATGACGACGACTCCCGCCAGATCGATTCCAGGCTCTTGTCCCCCACATTTTCGAACTCAAGGCCAGGAATCACCTCCGCGGCGTGGCAGGGAAGAACTTTGCCGGAGGGATGGATGAGCATCAATCTATGTCCCCATCCGCCCATGCAAGCCTTGGGAAAGCGCGCATAGTAATCGGGCACCACCGAATCGATGCGGATGCGTCCGGCAAGACGCTTCTCCACCGCTGCCACGACTTCCACCGCTTTCTCAAGCTGTGCCCGCGTAGGCATCAGTGCGGCACGGTTTTTCAATGCCCACCCGTAATACTGGGTGTGCGCGATCTCCATGCGCTCCGGCGCCAGTTGCTCGACGAAAGAAATCATTTCCTCGAGGTGATCGATGTTCTGCCGGTGGATGACAAGATTCACGGTGAACGCAATTTTGTGTCGCCGGATGATGTGTGACAATTCAATCTTGTGGGCGTGCGCCTTGGCGCCCGCAATCCAGTTCGCTGCCTCCTCACGCGAATCCTGAAAGCTGATTTGGATGTGATCGAGTCCGGCGTCAACCAGCGCCTGCAGGCGTGTTTCACCGAGCCCAACGCCGGAAGTGATGAGGTTGGTGTAGAGTCCCGCGGTGCGCGCACCCGCGATGAGTTCCGTCAGGTCCGCGCGCGCGAGAGGTTCGCCGCCGGTGAGGTGAGCATGCAACATCCCCAAATCTCCGGCCTGTTGAAAAACATCGGTCCACGTACGAGTGGATAGCTCCGAACTCACCGCGGCCAGTGCCAGAGGATTCGAGCAGTAGACGCAGTGCAGTGGACAGCGATGCGTAACTTCGGCGATGAGGGCCAGCGGATTGGGAATCATGTGTGGTGCCGAATCATTTCATCAATAGTCGACAATCCGTTTGTGCCGCAGTTGCTCGAGAAATTGGCTGATGTCGCTGCGAATCTTCGCCGGATCGGCGTTGCCGAATTGTGCCTGCAATTCTTCGAGGATCTGGCCGAACGTGCACTCGCCGTCGCAGCGTTGCAATATCTGCAGACCCGTGCCCTGCAACCGAATCGCACCTTCGGGAAACAGAACCATGCGGTAAGGATCGGTGTGGCTTTTGTTCTCCGGCCCCCAGCGGCAGCCGGCCGCCAGTCGCGGCTGGCTGGAATCTTCCGGAGGCGCCACGCTAGCTCTCCTCGATGCGGAACGCGCCGGGCGGTGGCCATCCCGGCTGCACGTAGGCGAAGTAAAGCGCATCGAGCTGCGCCCATAGAATATCGCACTTGTCGCGCAGGGCTTGGAGCGCCAACTCTTGTTCGGCTCGCGTTTTTGCGTTGTCGTATACATAGTTCACCGCGAACTGCGAATCTTCCGGCGCCTGATACAGCCTAGCCTCGAAATAATCCAGACCCCCCGCCAACCAGGGATAGTGCTGCCGCAATTTGTCCACACGCAAGGTGATTAGCTTGGGGGAAAACAGTTCTGTCAGCGAAGAAGCGACCGCCTCCAACAAAGAGCGGCTGCGAACGATATTAAGGTATTCATTCACCGCAAAGCGCGTGGCGGGAAGAATGCCTTTGCCAGCGCGCACCTGCGCGGCATCCAGACCAGTCGCCTCCGCCAACTTGATCCAACGCTTGATGCCGCCCTCGCTGGTAGCGTCACCATCGTGATCGACCACACGCTTGCGCCAGGCTCGCCGGAAGACCGGATCCGGACCTCGGGACAGGATAATCGAATCCTTAATCGGGATGATGCTCTGATAGTAGTAGCGGTTCAGCGCCCAGGCCTGGAGTTGTCCGCGGTTCAGCCTGCCTTCGTGCATCAACAAATGAAAAGGATGCTTGTGATGGTAGCGCTCCTCGCCCGTGACCTGCAATTGCGCGCGCAGTGCCTCCAGCGAAAGCAGGGGGGCGGATTGCGATACGGTTTCATTTTCTACAGGTTGAACTGCCATCCATCCTCCGCGATCTCCCAGCCCGCGGCCCGCACCTGGCGATATTGAGGACTCACCTCATTCAGCATGGGATTCGTATTGTTAATGTGTAGGAATATTTTACGCGGGCGGCGCACTCCCGCCAACTTCACTAGAGTGCTTTCGACGGGAACGTGTCCCATTTGCAGCGCGGTCTGTCCGCTGCCCTGCACGCGAATCAGTTCGTCATCGCTCCAGAAGGTTCCATCGAAAAGCACAATGTCGCATTGATCGAGTTGTTCGAGTAGCGCATCATCTACTTGGGGAACGGCCGGCATATAGGCCAAGCGCGGGCCGGAACGCGAAGCGCTGTCATGCGAATCCTGCGAGCGAAGGATGAAGCCTAACGAGGCTTCGCCTGGCGCGAGTTGTGCCCGACGCTCAGCCGCGACGTAGGCCGGATAGTGCGCGCTCAACGACCACGCGCGGCAACGCATACCGGACTCCTCGCCTTGCGCATTGCACAGACAAAATTCTTCTCCAGTTTCAAAATCAGACCACGCGATCTGGTTTGAGATGCGCTGCAGCATGGCGAACATCGAGTTATCCTCGCGAAGAATGCGGCGAACCGAAGCCGTGGCATGGACGCTCAGCGGCTGAAGTTCGCGCAGCAAGAGCAAACCGAGTACTTGGTCCAGATCCGCGTTCGCCAGCACTACGCCGGCGATCGGTGACTGACGCAACCCCTCGCGCGGACACAACTGGGGTGTGGCTTCGATCTGGGCGCGCAAGTCTGGAGATGCACCCAGCAGAAACCATGAGCGACCATCCTGTGTAATCGCAATCTGCGTTTGGCTGCGCGGTTTGCCGTGGAAAGTGCCAGCCCGCACCGCGCGGCAGTTTGTGCAAGCGCAATTCCATTGCGGGAAGGCTCCACCGGCCGCTGAACCAAGAATCTTTACTTCCATCTCTGCGAGTTTACAGCCTGGCGACAGTGCGGGAAGTAATTGCGCGAGAACCTGCGGCCGATTGTTCCCTGCGCTGCGAAGCCGCCTTCGCACCAGGGAATGCGGGTGACAGAACTTGCAAGCTTTCACCAACCGGTTCGACCGAGCCTGAGCTGCTCTGTAACTTTGGAGAGATTCTGGGGCGTGCGGCTCTCTTTATACATGCGGCTCTCTTTATACTTGCGTCAACAGCGTTCTGGCTGCATACTGCACAAGACCCGCGATGCGGGGTTCTGCCCTCCTCCACCCTCCCCACTATTTCTCCAGGGCATCGTGTCCTCATAACCCACGACTGGTTGGTTCCGAGGGAAGATAGTCTCCATTCGATGGTGCGGGGGAGTCAATGCGGCGTAGTCGTCGAGGATCACAGCAGGAAGAAAACTGCCGGGAAATGTCATCCAGGAGGGCAGCGAGAGGCGCTGCGATACATCTTGACAAACGCTCTTATCTTTTCTTCATCGGATTTCGAATCAACGAAGTAGCATTTCCTCTTGAGAGGAACCAGGAATGAGAACCAACCGTCTGCTTTGATCCCTGCTGAAGTGACCTTCGACGCCGCCGTCCATCAGTCTGGAAAACAGAAAACTCAAGACTCCTACCCTTGCCCCACGGCCGCCGCGCAGCGCTTCGGATCGAAATCCCAAAGCGTTACTTCAGTCGACAAATTCTCGACTCCCACTTCGCCCGCCATTTCCGTTCCCGGCTTGCCACACCACACGATTCGGAATTGAGCTTTGGTACCTTCATACAACACGTCGACCACGTCTCCCGGCTTTAGTCGAGCGTCCACGCACTGCAGAGTTGCACCTCGGCCGCTGATGGTGCGCAGGCTTGCAGGCTGCATGAACGGGCGGGAATTGCTGTCCATGCCCCATATTTGTACGGGAAGGTCCACGAACACACGCGACTGCTGGCGCCTGTCCATTCGAATCTCCTTGGCTCAACTGAGTTCAAGGGATGGTAGGCGGGCGTGGCGAGCAAACAAAGGTAACCGCAGTCACCAACGAAGCCATGTCGAAAGTTTGATTACCAGTGGTAGGGCGCGACAACTGCGTCGCTAGTCCAGGTCGCCGAGCGAGCAGGCGCCCGGCCCGCGAGGATCGCCGCAGGATCCGCAACCGCCGGTGGGAGCAGGCGCGCCAGACGAGCCTTTTGCGGATACGGCGAAGACGCTCAGCTGGGGAGACAGCTTCACGCTCTGGCATTTGGGACACTTTGCTTTATCGCGGCCAAACACCAAGGTCTCAAACTCGTGCTGGCATTGCTGACAGATGTATTCAAAAATCGGCATCTCGATCACTCCTGTGCGGCGGACTTCTCCTATTAGAATCAATTCCTGCGAACTTGGCAAACTGGAGCGATGACGCTTGCCATTTCCATCTGCGGAACTGTGAGGATGCTTGATCGAGAAGCCGCCCGTTGTCGCCCCGCGCACTTTTCGGCCGCACCGCTGGTTGCGAGGCGGACACGTTCAGACGCTCGCCGCATTTTTCCTCTCGCGCCACATCGATCTTCCCGCTGCCGAGAAGCGTCTGATTGAAGTGGAGCCTGGCGTTCCCGTGCTTTGCCACTGTCACTGGCAAACGGACCAAAACGCTCTTACGCTGATCGTGGTTCATGGTTTGGAGGGGTCGAGCGAATCGCAATACATGTTAGGAATCGCCCGCAGCGGGTTGGCCGCGGGGATGAACGTGGTGCTTATGAATCAGCGCAACTGCGGCGGCATGGACCATTGTGCGCCTACGCTTTACAACTCCAGCCGTTCCGCGGATGTGGCCGCCGTGGTCCGAAACCTGGTCGAACGCGATCGAATTCCTGGTTTCGTGCTGATCGGCTTTTCCATGGGCGGTAATCTAGTTCTAAAACTGGCCGGAGAGTGGGGCGGCGACGCCCCCGCGGAATTTCGAGGAGTGGCGGCGGTGTGTCCGGCCATAAATTTGGCGGCCGGGGCCGACGCGCTGCATGAGCCCGCCAACCGGATTTACGAATACTATTTCCTGCTGCAACTGTTCCGGCGCTTTCGCCATAAGGTTCGGCTGTTTCCCAAAGCGTTCGACGCCTCGCGCCTGCGCGGAGTGAATACCTTGAGAGAATTCGACGATCGTGTAACCGCCTACTATTGCGGCTTCACGGGAGCCGACGACTACTATGCACGGGCCGCCGCCGCCAATGTCATCGACCGGATCGCGCGTCCAGCGCTGGTGATTCATGCGGCCAACGATCCCTTTGTCAGAATTCTGCCGGAAACTCGCCGAGCGCTCCTTGCCAATCGCAATATCAGCTATGTCGAAACCGAGGATGGCGGCCACTGCGCGTTCGTCGGTGAGCACGACGGCGATTCAACCTACGATGGGCGTTGGGCGGAGCGCGAAGTCGTGGAGTTCGCTAAACGGTTTCAGTAGCCGGTTTTCAGCCCGTGTGCGGGTGCCGTGCGAGCCACTTTATTGCGCGGTTGCCGGGCGACGGAACCAAGTCAGATCTTCCGCCCCTCGCCCTTTCAGCCGCGTCCGCAGGAAAGCGAGCAAAAGCATCGCGAGAAAAATAATCAGCAAGCCGAGAGACGCGGTCCGGATGCTCTGGTTATGCTTGGGCAAAATCGATAATCGTCCATATACGAATTCGATGTGGACCCAGTAGACCAGTAGGGACGCCTGCCCTAACTGAATCAGAGGACTGAACCCCCATCCTCCCGCGCCCCAGCGGCACCAGCCATAACTTGCCGCCAGAATTACCAACAACATTCCTACGCGTATCAGAAAGAAATTCGGACTCGTATGCCAAAAGTCGTAGATCGCATACAGCCGACGAGGCTGGGCATCGAGCCAATGAGCGACCACCACCAGTCCAACCCCTGCGACAGCGGCCAAAGAAAAGATCATCGCCTCACGCCTGCGCGCCCACTGGCTTTGTAAAATAAAGCCCGCTGCCATTCCGGCGAAGGCGAATGCACTCCAGGGAAAAATCGGAAAGAGCCCGGCCTGCGGCCTGCCCAGATTGTGGACGCCGTTAATGTAAGACTCCAACGGCCAGGTTAGCCAGCGCGGGCTCCATTTCGTCCACATCAGCGGAGTAAGCAAGGAAATCAGCAACGCCGTCGCGGCCGAGGCAAGAACGAGGGCAAGCCGGGCCTGTGCCCGGCCGTGGAGGGAGAGCACCAGCCAGCAGAACAAACCCATCAGCATCATCGAAACGCCAATGGTGTTGAGGATATCCACGCGCAGCAGGTCGCTGAGCGGCGCCCAGCCCCAGGCGATGAGATATTCTTGCGCCCGGAAGAGCAGGCCAAAGGCAAAGATTTCCGCTCCGCGGCGAATCGTGATGCGGGCAATCTGCGCGGGCCGAAGATTTTTCTTCCAGAGCTTCTCGGTCACTAAGGCGAACGAAATTCCCGCCAGAAACAGAAACAACGGAGCCGGGAAGGTTCCTCCCAGTTGCGAGTACATGAAGAACTTGCTCTGCCGCGCGCTCGCGCTAAGCCAGGAGTCGTAGCAATGAGTCTGGAACATCAGAACACACGCCAATCCGCGCATCCAGTCGATGTACGCCAGCCGGGATGAATTCGCTGCCGACATGCTTCCTGCCCAACCTCAACGTGGCAGTATACGGCACGGCGAATAGGGTTCGGCGAATGCGGGCCTTTAGCCCATGAATTGCGAGGAGCGTTTCCGGCTCCAGCGTCCCGCTCACTCTGTCGATTCAATCTGCACAAGCGGAGGGTGCGATCCAGAAGAGGGTGCTCCCGGCTGCCAGCGGCTGGGAGGCCGCTCGCGGCTGCGCAGTCGGTTCACCGTCGACCCGATGCTCAATGAGGCGTTCACCAGATGCCCAACCCGGAGGGGGCCAGCAATTTTTTCGCTCTTAATCCAATGAAGCGCGCTGCTGATGCTGCATCCGCATTGACTGCAGTCCGGATTTCCTCCGAAGACGCAAGGTTCCACCCGGCTTTCCAGATCAGCGGAGTAATTCACAGACATTCTCGAAAACACGCAACTCTGCGGATTCGACGGAGGACTGACGAACGCGCGAGCCATGCCCTCGGAGATCAGCAGCTTCGGATACTTTGCTCCTAATGGCGGCAATTCGCGCGCCACCCGTGTGCGGTCCTCGGGAGACAAGCGCTCCGGACTTTCTTCATCCATCTGTGGGCTGTAAAGGCTGATCCAGATGTGGTCGACTTCGGGGCGTGCGTTCCAGAACGCGACGTATTCTTCGAGATAGCCGGGGCGCGCCAACATGGGCCGCGTGATCACCCAGTGGACATTAATCTTCCGCCCGGCAATGTTCTTCAATATGCGCTCGTAGGTCGCCGGTTGGCGCCGGATGTCATGATGATCCGGTAGTCCGTCCACCGATACGGCGACGCGCACGCGAGAGATCCCCATCCAGTGCGCGGGAATCGGAATCACTCCGCTGGTCACCACCATGCTGAAGATTCCCATTTCGCTGAGTGCGGGAAGAATGCGATCCAATTCACGATGGCGCATCATGGGTTCCCCGCCCACCAGAGAAACATGCATGGGACGGTGCCGGCGCACTAGATCGAGAACTCCGTCGACAAGCGCGTCTCCCCGAAAGTCGCGAAGCTCACGCAGCGTGACTCCGCCGCCCAGGTGGCTTTCGCCGTAGGCGTAGCATCCCGGACAGCTCAAAGGACATTCGCGCGTGATTTCAATGGAAAGCAGCGGAATGCTGCCGCTCAAAACTCGCCATCCCGCCCGTGCAAGATCGCGGGGAGTAAGACTCGAACCGGGTTCGACAGACTGCATTTTGGGTTAGATGCAGGTCGGTTGCTTCTGGCTCACCATTCCATCGACCAGGCCGGAAGAATTTAGGGAAGCTGCGACTAAGGAAGACTCGATAATCCAGCAGATTACGATGGATTTTTTCCAGGCCCACAAGCTTGCGCCGTCTGTTCGCTCGTCAACTTGGGTTTTCAGCATAATCCAGATGCAACGCCAACCGTCAGCGCCTCGTACCGTGGACATCTCCTGCAATTGGCTGAGCGATACCTGGGTTCGGCACTTAGCCGGGCTTGGCGGTGTACTACATCAGTTTTTTCCATGAACCAAAAGAAGTCGTGCCTTCTTGCAGGAGGGCTCTCGCAGGCAAGACATGCAGATGACTCTCCGTTTGACGGTTGCCAGGCTCATACTGGATATTGAGAAGGAATGGACGCCGAACAGACAATTGCCGAAATCGAGCGCCTTGAGCGCATCTTCGCGGTGCCGGACACCCGACCCCTCAGCCCAAGCGACCTTTCAGCCACGAATCGAAGACACGACGAATTGCTCGCGCACAGTCCTTGGTTTCGGCTCTGGCAACAATACGGGGTTTGTTGCCGCCCTGAGTCTCGGTAATCCAACTACCGCACCTGGACAGCTAAGCTTCCGCAGGAATGCGGAGACTCCCATCTTCGGCGATGGGAAAGAACGGGTTCCACGCCACTTCCCACAAGAACCCGTCCGGGTCGGCAAAATACCCATCGTACCCTCCCCAAAAGGTCTCCTGCGCAGGCTTGAGCAGCATTGCGCCTGCGGCCTCGGCTTGCGCGAGAACGGCGTCAACCTCGTCCCGAGTACGGGCGTTGTATGCGAGAGTGATTCCGCTGAATCCGTGTCCTTCGGGGGATACGTTCGCATCCTCTGCAAGCGCGATTCGCGGATATAGGGCGAGCGCCATCCCTCCCACTTGAAAGAACACGATGCCATCGGCTTTGGCATTTACGCGCTTCCATCCGAGGCTTTCATAAAAATCGCGGCTGCGTTGCAAGTCGCCTACTCCAAGAGTGATCAGGCTAACTCGCTGTTCCATGCTGCGCCTCTTTCTCCCCATAGATTATCCGCCAAACAGAAGATGTGAGTCAGTGTACAAATCCGAATGCGGTGACCATCGGCTGCGCGAGAGGCACCATGGTTCGGCTCACTGTGTCAACGCTTCTTGGATCGCAATCCGTGACAGCAAGCCTTTCTTGTACTCCGTAATCCAAAGTGAATCGAAACCAAATCGCAATGAGTCCCCTCCCTTGCCGATCCACTGCTTCACGACTCTATTCGTGGCTGCTTCAACACGAGTGAGGGGAACGTCAAACACACTGAGCCAAACAGAGTGCGCACCGTAGCCGATGTCCCCGCCCGTTCCGGGAATTCCTACCTGAATTCTCGCGAGCACCCTCCTGCTTTTCTCGCCCACACGGGTGACCGTGCCATCTGCTTGGTTCAGTGTCCAGATGGAACCGCCTCCTGCGGTTAGAAACCGAGGCTTCGCCCCCACAGGTATCGATTCCAGCACTTTGCCAGTGTCGGCATCTACGGCGGTGATTACGCCGCTCTCAACTCCGGTGATCCAAACAATGCCATCGCTGAAAATTGGATTGTAGGAGCCGGGCGGAAGTGGAATTTTCTGGCGCACGCTGTTGGTTGATGGGTCGATCCGATTCAGGGTACCCACTGTGTCTGTCACCATCCAAACGCTGTCAGTGCTGGTTGCGATTCCGCCTTCTTCGCCTGCGGGGGGGATTGGAAGGGTCGCAATCACCTCGTTCTGGTGGGCATCGACCCGAACGAGAGCGGGCTTCTTCCCGCATACCGGAACCCACACACTGCCGAACCCGAATGCGAGACCGGAGCACGCTTCGGCGGAAAGGGCGACTTTCGCGACGATCCGGTTCGTATTGGGGTCGATGTGCTGCACTGAGTAAGGCTTTGTGCCTGCAACCCAAACAGCATCCGCCGTTACCAGCACCCAGTCCGCCGTCCCCGCCGATCTTAAGAGTGGCGCTTGACTTCAACGTTGCGAACGGAACCTGAACACCATTCACGCCGTTTTTTGGAGCCTTCGCGGACTGTGGGGCGATAGCACCACTGGTCGCAAGCAAGAAAAGCACGGGCAGAGCGATTTTCCTACGAATTTGGATCATTATGGCTCTCACTTCGCATACCAGTCCGAGTGCGCCGACCACCGCTTGCACGAGAGGCACTGGGTTGACGTCCAGTGATGAAGGCAGGCTGGGCACACTCCTCCCGTGTCGAACGTGTTCCATTCGTGTCCGCAGGCACAAAACCAACGGTCGTTCTTGCGGGGCGACCACCCGCACAAGGGGCAGCGGATGGTTGGACCGGAGGCGTCGAGGCCTTTCTCCTGATCGGGTTCACGATCAATAACAACAGCGGGCTTGTCGTCCGTAAGGGCGCACATGCTTCAATATTATGACGCAGGGTTCGCTTTACCGATCTGGGATACCGAATCTGGTATTTCTCCAAGCCCTCCAGTGAGTCTCGCGTCACAGACCGCCTGAAGGTACAGCCCCTTTGACGGCGTACTGTTTCGCCAATTGCCACTCATTCTCGGTGAAAACGAAGACTCTTGTCCTTGATGGTGTCTAAGATGGTGTGGATAACCTAGCGCCGAAACAACCGCAGAAATCACTTAGCAAGCATGCCTCTGGATGGAGCATTCTTGCCATCGTCATCCTCGCGTTGGGCGTCTTCTTCATCCCGCAAACGATCACCTACTACAAGTTACGTCGGATGCTCTTCCATCGGCCCGACGCACCCCCGCGTGGGTGGAGTTCTGTTCCTCGCCCGCTTTCCGATACCGCGACCTCGATGGCCGAGGGCACCACGAGGTTATCTGCACGGGAAGCGGACCTGCGTTTCAAACCATTCGCTAGAACGCCGAGAACTCGTTGGGCCCGAGCCTCTGCATTATTTCGGGATACCGGGCGCAGAGGCGCAGATAGTTCTTTCTCGCCCTTGTGGATAGAGCGGCCCGCCACTTGATGTGCACAACCGACCAAGGAATCTGCGGTTTCTCGGCAAATGGGGCATGAAATGTGTCCCACGAGAGAGATTCCCGCTTTCGCGAGCGACTACGGAGTCATTCGAGCTTCAGACGAATGGGTCACCTGCCCAGGAACTTCCTCGCGACAGCACGTGCGATCGTGAGGGGATGAGTCGCCAAAACGGAGATTTGCCCTAATACGCTTTGCGGCTCGTGGAAGACGCCGAGTTGTCTCAACACCGTCCCTCGGTCGTAATAGATTTTTTCCCCGGCTAGACGGTCATCGGCGTCGAACGTGTATACCCCGCAGAGCGGGAACTCGACTCGCCGCCCAGTCGGCAGAAGGCCGCGCCACCCGCCAAGGTGCGTACCGCGAATTATGACTTCAACGAGGATGGCGTCGTCTGTGACATGGCGGCGCTGGATTTCGATTTCTAAGTCAGGCAATGCCTTCATTAGCTGCTCGTAAAAGAACCGCACACCGTTCCGGCCCTCGTGGTGTTCCCCCCACGCCTCGTCATCGTACCGCGCAACATCTCCGAAGGTGCGGAGAACGCCTTCAAGGTCATGCTCGTTCTCAAGTCGAATATGGTGCTCAACAAGTGCGACCCGAGCCGACCATCTGTATTTCGGAATCGATGTGCTTGCCACAATCACCTCCGGTCGAGTTGGCGACACCTGGCGAATTCCTAGCGACAAATACTACCATCGGGGACTGTCAAGGGATCGGATGACCGGGGGTTCACACGGGAAGGCGCAATCGCATCGGCGATTTTCGGAAAACATGGCACAAAATGTGTTGCAAGGTTAGCCTTGGAAGGTCTCTGTGATCTCACGGCCGGAGACAAGCGTGAGTGCGGCTGTAGCACCCTGCACTACGTCGGCCTTTGATACACGATCTCCGCCGAACTGGGTGTCGGAATCTGCGCCGTTTGGGTGTGCACGAGAAGACGATCATGAAGATTGGCGACTGGAAGACAAGGCTGGTGTTTGATCGCTACAATATCGTGGATGAGAAAGACCTCGCGGACGCTGCGGCAAAACTCGACCGGAAGGCGCTGGAGCGCAAACTACAGCACGGTTAGTCGCACAGTGACCTCAAAATCGAGCACAAAGAACGAAAGTGGTACCGTTAATTAAGCGAATAGAATCAATTACTTAACCTCTAGAGGGCGCGTAGCCCAATTGGATAGAGTACCGGATTTCTAATTAGGTCCGACGCAGCGAATCAGCGGGCGAGGGAACACGGGGCAGAAAAATGCAGGAAATGCATACCGTACACGCTTAATGGACCGGCTATCGGACTCGGAATCTCTACCGGATTTTAGGACCGATGGTGCTGTTTTCAGTTGATGACCCGCTTGACGTAACAGTTCGGTTTTCCGTTCTCATCCGCAATCGCATCGGTTTCTAGTGTTGCAGCCTTCCCATAGATAACCCAGACAACCCTCTTGTCGTCGAGATTGGCAAGGGCATCAGAGATTGCCTGCCTTAGGTTATGGAGGACTGTCGGACTGAGCTTTTCCGCGATGTTCGGGGACCAATCATCGCGATTCTTTTTTGTCACATGAACCTGGTTTCTTTAAGCGCCCGCATCGTATCACTCTTTACACGACTTCCTTTGTAAGCTTTCGGAGTAACCCCATCGATCTGTGCTTGCACGATAGACGAACAAAAGGCGAAGTTATGCCGATGTGCCTATATGGACGAAGGCCGCAAAAGTGTAATCGGAATCATAGTGGCGATCCTCACAAGTCTGCACATGCAAAATGCTGAGGATCTCTTCGGAGGTACACAGGGGAGCCACGGACCGACAAGCTGATTGCTGCCTCGATTCAATGGGCTGAGAAGATCATGGAGAAACTTGATGCGAGGCGGAGCAGCAAATAAAAGCCATCCTAAAGTGTGCAATTCAGACCGATGACGAGCTTGATGTAACAGTTCTGGTGCACGGGCTTTCCGTTCTCATCCGCGCCCTGGTTTCTCTGATCCAGATTCCTATCAACTCGTTACGAATTCCGTATAAATTTCACTTCTTATTATTTTCTTGTAACTTTTCATTTAATCTCGTCGAACACAGGGGCCGTTTCGATGTTCGACGCCGAAGCACTGACCGACGAGGAGATTATTCTTCGATTCAAGAAGGTCTTTCATCGAGAAATGACACAAGAAGAAAAGCGGGCTTTTCTCTTGCATATGACAGAAGAACAAAAGGCGAAGTTATACGATGGGCCTGAATGGAAGAGGGGCGCAAACGTGTGATTGGAATCATGGCTGGCTGATGGGTGGGAAAATGGCATTCTTGGGGGAAGGACCTTCTGCGGCCCTTCGTTCGGATTTCCTGCCTGATCCGATCAATATTGCAGGCTACGCTACTCCCGACCCTCAAAGGAGGCGCTTATGAATGGCTGCTCCTTTTCAATATCCTGCGTTCTTTGCAGTCGTCCCGTAGATTTGCGAACCGATCTGTACGCCGATGAAAACGGCAAATCTGTTCACGAGGATTGCTACGTCAAACACGTTACGAGCAACGGGGACCACTCGAAGTCAGGCGGGGAGGATCTCAAATGATCGAAAATCTGGTTTCCAAAGCATTCGATGAATTTATAATCACCGTCAGCGTTCTTTCGACCAGCAAGTCTTGCCCTGACTGCGGGACAGAATTGGGATATCTAGGTCTTACGTTTTTCTTCGAAGAGCAGACTCAGCAAATCCCCATACCTATCTGTCTCAAGTGCCACCCCACTGAACGAGTCGAGCCTCGCTATGACACCTAACCACCGAACCGAAACGAACGTAATCTGTTCGGCTGATTTTGGTTGGCCTAGGATTTTAGATGTGCGGAAGCGCATCATTCAGTTGTGGCCGTACGTTTTGATTTTCATTTCGCTGGCAGGATTCGTGTACCTGTTCACACGCGCTGGTTAAATCAGAGTACCGAGGCCGGGCTACGCCGAAACCTGCCTTTCGACCTGGCAGCATCTTTCGAGGTCTGCAAGACACCTGCCTACTTGCTGACATTGTAATTCGTCGGCAAGCTCCTTATGACATGCTCATCAAGACTTGAAGCGAGTTGCCCGACCTTTGGTAGACGGAGGTGAGGTCGCCGGTGATGTTGTAGAAAGTCGTAAACGCACCGTGCCGACCGGCATAGAGACCGCACCACCTGGGCCAAGCTTTCTTTGCTTCGGGTGCGATTTGGTGTCTGTCGAATGACTTGTGATTCACCGGTTCACCATTGCCCTTTGTGAGCATCAGACCCGTTGAAGGTTTGCCGCATACTTCGTGCCACTCCTTGAGGAATGACAGCACCGGCTCATCAACGGACAGATAACGGTCACTGCGTTCGCTCTTCGTTTCTCCAAGCACCCCCATAGGTGCAGCTTCGCAAACGTGGTAACGGTTCTCCTTCCAATCCAAGTGCTGCCACTTCACAGCGGCAACCTCACTAGGCCGCATCCCCACCACAGCGACCAACGCAAAGAATAATTTCGTGTCCGGCTTTGTGAGCGCGTTTAATATCGCAGCCGTTTCCTCCGGTATGTAGGCGATGCGCGGTTTCGCCCTTGCGAACTTTTACCGATTCACTGGCCTCGCGCCACCGGAATTTGATGATGCCCTCGCGGATTGCGGCTGCGAAGATGCCACTGCACAGGCTCTTGACGTGTGCAGGTGTGTTTTCGTTAAGCTTCTTCACTTTCATCATGTAGTCAAGAAGTCTGCACGCATCGACAGGGGTTGTTTCGAGTTCGGGTTTGACGTAGAGCTTCCAATCCGATTTGTACCCACGGATGTTAGAGGATCGTTTGTTGGCTTTCACCCAGGGCAGGTATGTGGTTTGCCAGAATGCTCCCACAGTGACGGCGGGGCCGGGGTTGCAGAGTGCAACTCGGTGTGTCGGGCGAGGTTGACTGCGGACAGGTGCGAGCCGCACAGGAGTTTCACCTTGGCAACGCTGGTGCCGAGATCGCAGGGGAGACGCTTCGTCACCCTCCGTTCGCACCCCATCGCGGTCCTCGGAATACCTGATGTAAAATCCGTCTGTGTGCTTAACCACGGCGCCTTTTTGAAGGCGGAAGCGGGGCTTATGGTTTTGCAGCTTTTGGTGGAGCACTTCAAGGAGTTCGGTCTTGGTCATAACACTGCAGTATTCAACATATCAGACCAGACATCTTTGGTAATCACTGTAAGCTGCTGATTATAAAGGGGCGCGTAGCTCAATTGGATAGAGCACCGGATTTCTAATCCGGTGGTTGCAGGTTCGATTCCTGCCGCGCCTACCATCTTTTCAACGGACTACCGAGATTGCTTTGCGCGATCATCGTCCGACCATTCGTTCAGTTTGGTTTTCGCGGTTCCAACAACGCCAACGCCGAGATTCTGTTCGCGGCCGTCGCATGGACATAGAAAGCATCCGTCACGCTGCTGCCTGGGCGATGCCCCACAGCACCTGGCTTTTTCAGTGAATTTGCTTCATCAACGCACTCTACCGCACTCTTAGGACGCCCCATCTACGATGAGCGATAGCGGACCGACCGACGGCATCCTGAGAGCGTAGGCTCCTAGATCACGGCACACAATAATGGCCGCCGATACTCTCAGCGGTAATCGACGAATTGGAGCGAATCTTGGGAGAACTTTTGTTGGTCCAAAGATCTTTGGAAAAACTGGAATCTGTCGAGACCCTCGTGTCCTCGGTGGCTTCAGAGGATTAGCAGATAAAGGGAGGTTTTCATGGAGTCCTCTTCACACCACCACCGCCTTCGTCGGTCCCTCTGATTGCTTCGACTTTCGCCGGTTCCGGTTTCTTCCTGTCAGGAACAGGGTTGACTCCCCGAATGTTGACCGTTTGTTCCAACTGTCTCATGAGATTTTGAAGGTTCTCCTCGCCGGTGTCCAACACCATGCGCAGTTCCGCAGCGGCCCGAGTAGCCCGCTCGTATGCATCCCGAGCTTTGGTAAGAAGGGGGAGCTGCTCAATGAACGCAGTGGCGCTCGTGGCGAACTCGTTCACCGCGTCTGTGTAAGTAGCCATGGTCGGGGACGACGATGGCTGATTATGATCCTGGGCTGGGACCCTCTGAGGGCCAACTGCTAAATTCCCTCTCTTCAAAGGGCTGTTCATTAAAGACTCAATCAGCCCGTCCCCAGGCGATTCCAACTCGGGTGCCTGCGGGGCGAACTCGGGGTTCGCACCGACCACATCGTCTTGATCCTGCTTTTTCCACATTCGCTTCACTCCTATATGAAATCCTGCCGGGAGCGGCGGCAGATGCGCGTTCAATTGTACTGTTTGGCCAAGAAGATTCAAACTTCCCGAAACTGGTGCATTCGAGCAGGTCAAGTGGTTAGGACAGCGCCGGCCACGGTCTCACTTTCAATTTCGGATGAGACGGCATAGAAGACTCTGGATTTTTATTTTCATCATCAGCGAGCAAGAGAATTGCGAGTTTGAGCGCCTCGATCTCCCTAAGCACCTGTTTTATCTCCAGCTGTTTTCGACGCAAGCTCGCAAAAAGGGTCTTCGGATTACAGGAATTGCGCGGTAACTCCCGCGATTCTGGTAGGTGATTGCTCGGTGGCAGTTGAGCGACGAACTCCAGCCCAAGACAATCATCAGTGCGATTGCGAACCACGGCTGTAACCCCCGAGGGATTGGGAGTCGGAAAATGCACCTGCATCAGGTCGCCTGGTTTAAGAGGAAGCGTAGAGTGAACGGCCATACCGCTCCTGCTTATTTCCGTGACGCGGGCAGGAAGCGCACTGGCTCCATTAGGAATGACGATACGAACCGGGAAATCGACATGGTGTCGGGGGCAACGCCGAGTGTTGAGGGGTGGGGAGAGCACTTGAGCAACCTATTTATTGGAGGTTACCCCTCGACATGCCGCTGGTCCAATTACGAAGGTCTAGGAACTTCCGGATCGTCTAAGGCAGGCACGGCTCATCCCCGTTCTGGGAGCACGCAGATGAGGGCGGACAAATGATTATCCACATCCTTACAATGGGGGGAAGCGACGATGCGGAAAATTGATAGCCGGTTCGGTCATCGAATGACTTGCCATGAATATTTCTATCTGCGTTTCATCAGCACGCCTTCTGGGCGAGAACCTACCCGTCGACGTCGTGATGCCATCTTGTTTTGTAGGCATATATGACCGCCAGTATCGGTGGGGTAAGAATGAATCCCCAGAACGGAATTGCAAAGCCCAGGATGACAGGCACCAATATCGAGGCCCACATTGGCACTTTGGCAACGCGGCGCATGATGTATGGCTGTAGAAGGAGCCCGTCGACGACGACGATTATCGCGTAAAGGATCAGCACGTAGAGGGGGTGTTGCCAGTCGTGCCAGTGGAACAATGCCGATAGCACTGGACCAACCAGACTGAGGGCTGGCCCGAGGTGCGGGACGATTTGCAGCGCGGCAGCAAGCACTGCCCAAAGCGGTTCCCACGGCACTTTGAGGATCCAGAGACCCACGAGCCACAGTAGCGCCACTGCGATAGAATCCTGCATTTGTGCAACCGCCCAGTTCTTCAGGGCGAAGCCGGTGAAACGAATGTGGTTTCGAGGATCCATTGACCTCTGTAGACCTTATCCTGCCGATTCTGTGCACAGCAATAGGGAACAGTCCGATGAACACCTCCGCGGGGCATTCCCGGGCCAGACTGCTACTTCTTCAGAGGGACGGGCAGGCCCTGCACTCGAGATGCTCAGAATCGACCCGCATGATCTTGTCAGGCGCGATGGAATGACCGCACTTCGGACAGACGGTATTGCGTAACCCCACGACTTTGGCGAGATTGATTTCCTCTTGCGGGTATTGCTTCAAAGCGAACGATAAACGAACCGACCATTCCGACCATCCGGAAAAATTGTTACTCCAAACCAGCCAGAACCACCCCAAACCTCGCTACGCAAATGTATTGTAGGTGCGTGTAGAGTCAATCGGGTGGTTACAGGTTCGATTCCTGCCGCGCCTACCATAAAAGCAATGACTCGTCATGCTGTGATGGGCTGACTAATAGCCCCTGCTCACTGCCCACTGTTCTTGCGGTGTTCACACGCCGCCGTATTGAGGCAGGAGTCGGCCAGCATCAGGCGCTCAACTGGCCTGCCGCCGATGATGTGCGACTCGACGATCTCCTCTACATCTGCTTCGGTGACGTGTCCATACCAGACGGCTTCGGGATAGATCACAACATTGGGACCGTGCTCACACTGATCCAGACAGCCCGATTGGTTGGCGCGCACTCTGCCTTTCAGGCCGCGCTCCGCCAGTTTCTGCTTGAATCGTTTCTGCAGCTTCGCCTGGCCATCCGGATCGCAGCATCCTCGTGGACTTCCCGCTGGTCGCTGATTGCCACATACGAAAATGTGCCTTTCAAATTTGGGCATAAATCCCATCTTACCCCGAACGACTTCGATTCAACTCTCCACTTCCCGTTCGCGTTGCTATCCGCCTCGCAGCCGCGATAAGATACTCCGTACACATCTTCTCCGCTTTCATCCCAGCAGGCTTTTAGAATTTGTGCCGCGGCAAGGCGTGTGCGACCCCGGTGTTCATACGTACGCAGGGCGCAGTTGCGCTTCTGTGAATCCCTGTGACGGAGTTGGCAGTGAAACGAGGCAAGACCGCGGTAATTGTCGGCGCCCAGTGGGGCGACGAGGGC
Source organism: Candidatus Sulfotelmatobacter sp. (assembly GCA_049584315.1). Lineage (GTDB taxonomy): Bacteria > Acidobacteriota > Terriglobia > Terriglobales > Acidobacteriaceae > Sulfotelmatobacter. Next base: position 73,010 of record JBAUXO010000307.1, read on the forward strand.
AAAGGAAAAATCGTCGACGTCTTATCGGAGAGTTTCTCGGTTGTAGTCCGCTATGCTGGCGGTCACAATGCGGGACACACCGTCATCATCAACGGTAAGAAGTTCGTTCTGCAACTGGTGCCCTGCGGAGTGCTGCGCACAGCCTGCCGCAGCGTCATCGGTAACGGCGTGGTCCTAGACCCCATCGCCTTTCTCAAGGAAGTGGGAGCGTTGCGCCAGGCAGGCGTCCGGGTCGACGGAAATCTCTTTGTCTCCAACCGCGCCCAAGTGATCATGCCCTACCATCGCATGATCGAACTGGCAGCGGAAAATGCCCCCGGCCGCGTGAAAATCGGCACTACGTCACGGGGAATCGGTCCAGCCTACGAAGACAAAATGGGCCGCCGCGGTCTGCGCGTTGCCGATCTGCTCGATCTGCAACTTCTAAAGAAACACATCGAAAACGCGGTACGTGAGAAGAACATGATCGCGCACGCGCTATTCAATTCCGAACCGCTTGATGCCGACAAGATGTATACGGAATACGCCGCGGCGGCCGATAGAATCGCGCCCTTCGTATGTGACACCGCAGTCTTGCTGAACCAGGCTTTGGCCGCGGGGGAGTCCGTCCTGTTCGAGGGCGCGCAGGGCACCATGCTCGACATTGACCATGGCACCTATCCGTTCGTCACCTCATCCAGCGCGACTTCCGGTGGTGCGGCGACGGGCACCGGTGTTGCGCCGAACGCGATCGAATCGGTCATCGGACTCACCAAGGCATACTGCACCCGAGTGGGCGAAGGTCCGTTCCCCAGCGAGGAAAAGGGAGAAGCCGGCGAGCAGTTGCGCAAACGTGGCAACGAGTTCGGTGCGGTTACCGGGCGTCCGCGGCGAACCGGTTGGCTCGACCTGCCGCTGCTCGGTTACGCTGGCATGATTAACGGCATCTCCTGGTTGGTCGTGACCAAGCTTGATGTGCTGGATGAGCTTGCGGAAATTCCCGTCTGTGTCGGCTACATCGCCGATGGAAAGAAGACCATGGAAATCCCCGCGCAAGCCAGTGGTTACGACAAGCTGGAGTGCATTTATCAGAAGCTGCCAGGCTGGAGAACATCTACGCAAGGTGTCACGAAGTTCGATCAGTTGCCCAAGGCCGCCCGTGACTACCTGGCTTTCGTGGAGAAGGCAACTGGAACAAAGATCGGCCTGGTCTCAACTGGCCCCGACCGCGATCACACCATCTTCATGGACGGATTCGTGAATCAGTTGGAGACAACCTCATCCCGAAAAGTCTAGAATTAGCTGCCCGTTTGTAGGACACCAAGACTGAGCAAGGAGCGGACGATGGTGGTTTTAGCGGTAACGTGGATGGCGAAGGTTGGTCGTGAAGGCGAGGTCAGTGCATTGTTTGCGAAGCTCACTGAAGAATCGCGCAAGGAGCCCGGGTGCGCCATGTATCAAGTCCACCGGCACAAAACGGAAGCGCGGCGCTTCTTCATCTATGAGCAGTACAAAGACGAAGCCTCACTCGAGGCCCATCGCAACGCCCCACATTTCTTACAGTACGCCCGCAAAGACCTGCCCCGGCTTGCAGACCGCGTGGAAGGTCACCTCTTCGAGCCACTAGGATAGCTTGGGTGGCGGCGGGCGCCCTCGCCCGCGAGTCGGGTCACTTTACTTGTCCATCATCAGTTCGGCGCCGGAGCGTAGCTTGCCTTCGACACTTCATGGAACGCCGCGATGATGCCTTCGCGCCGCGCTTCCGCCTTTTCGACCAGGGCATCGGTGATGCGCTTCGCGATCTTGGGCTTCTGATCGGTCGTGCGCCCCGGCAGCCTCGTGCCTGGAAGCATCGGCATGAAAGAAGGCTCCTAAATAGCGCCGGCATCCTGTCGGCTGTCGTGCGGGCGCCGGGTGCGTACACTGTGCCGCCGATCACTTTGACAGCTCGTAGCCCGCGAAGAAGAAACTCAGTTCAAAGCGCGCCGTATCCTCGGCATCGGAGCCGTGAATCGCATTGTGTTCAATGCTCGACGCCCACTTCTTGCGGATCGTACCCTCCTCGGCATTGGCCGGATTCGTGGCGCCCATCAGCTTGCGCAGATCGGCGATGGCATTCTCTTTTTCCAGAGCCAGCGTAACGATCGGTCCGCTCGACATGAAGTCGGTGAGCGAACCATAGAAGGGCCGGCTCGCATGCACGGCGTAAAACTGTTCTGCCTGATGCTTGGAAATTTCAAGCATCTTCATGGCGAGAATGCGGAATCCAGTTTTCTCGAATTGTTCAATGATGTCGCCGACCGCATTCTTGGCGACGGCGTCCGGTTTCACAATGGTAAGAGTCCGCTGCAGAGTCTTCATGGTTGATCGTTGCTCGTCTCTCCTGAATCGTTGGCTTGCTTGTTCTTGCTCGGTACCAGGTGCTCGCTACTAAACCTTCACTCCCAGCGCCGCCAGGAGCGTCTCCCCAATATCGGCGGGGGACTTTGCCACGCGGATCCCGGCCGCTTCCATGGCCTTGATCTTCTCCGCCGCGGTTCCTTTACCGCCGGAGATGATCGCGCCCGCATGGCCCATGCGCCGTCCTGGCGGCGCAGTTTGCCCGGCGATGAAACCAACCACCGGCTTCTTCATGTGGCTCTTCACAAATTCGACGGCTCGCTCCTCGGCGTCACCGCCTATTTCGCCGATCATGACCACAGCTTCCGTTTCCGGATCGCGATTGAACAGGTCGAGCGCATCCAGGAAGTTGGTTCCGATAATGGGATCGCCCCCAATCCCAATGGCGGTCGACTGCCCGATGCCACGCTGCGTGAGCTGATGCACCGCCTCGTAGGTCAGCGTCCCCGAGCGCGACACGATGCCGACCGGCCCTTCTTTGTGAATCGATCCCGGCATGATGCCGATCTTGCACTTGCCCGGCGAAATGATGCCGGGACAGTTCGGTCCGATCAGCCGGGAACGCCGATTCTGCAGGAACTCCCAGGCCTTTACCATGTCGAGCGTGGGAATGCCTTCGGTGATGCAGACGATGAGTTCTAACTCTGCGTCAGCCGCTTCCATGACGGCGTCGGCCGCAAACGGGGGAGGAACGAAAATCACGCTAGTGTCGGCGCCCGTTTTCTCCACGGCTTCAAGCACCGTGTTAAAAATCGGCCAGCCTTCGTGCGTAGTGCCGCCCTTGCCCGGCGTCACTCCGCCCACCACCTGCGTTCCATAAGCCGCACAAGCCTTGGCGTGGAATGTACCCTCGCGTCCGGTCAGGCCCTGCACGATCAAGCGCGTGTTCTGATTCACCAGGATTGCCATAAATATGATTCCTCGTTGCGTCTACCACGACCGTTTTTTTGCCGAGCGCGTGCTTTCCTGTTAAACTCCCCGCGCCGCCGCCACTACTTTGTCGGCTGCGTCTTTCATGGTGTCGCTCACCACAAAATTCAATCCGGAATTCATCAGAATCTTCTTGCCTTCATCCACGTTCGTACCTTCCAACCGCAGCACCACGGGAAGCTTGATATTGGTTTTCTTGGCCGCTTCCACCACGCCCGTTGCCAGCGTGTCCACGCGCAAAATGCCGCCAAAAATATTGATCAGCACCGCTTTTACGCTCTTGTCGCTCAGCAGGATTTCAAAGGCGTGAGCCACCTGGTCTGCGCTGGCGCCGCCGCCGACGTCGAGAAAGTTTGCCGGCATACCGCCCGCGTACTTGATGATGTCCATGGTGGCCATGGCCAACCCCGCGCCGTTCACCATGCAGCCCACGTTGCCGTCTAGCTTGATGTAATTCAAGCTATATTTCGAGGCCTCAACCTCGAGCGGATCTTCTTCCGTGATGTCACGCAGTTCGCGAATATCGGGATGACGGAAGAGCGCATTGTCGTCAAAAGTGAGCTTCGCGTCGAGTGCGAACAGCCGCCCGTCGGTCGTGGTGATGAAGGGATTGATCTCCAGCAGTGATGCATCCGTGTCAAGAAACGCCTTATAAAGGTTGGAGAGAAACTGCACCGCGGGACTAATCTGTTTGGCATTCAGCCCGAGCCCGAAAGCCATCTTGCGGGCCTGAAAGCCTTCCAGCCCCATGCCGGGGTCGATATGCTGCCTCAGAATTGCATCGGGATTTTCCGCCGCAACTTGCTCAATTTCCATTCCTCCGGCGGCCGACGCCATGAACAGAGGCTTGCCCTCTGCGCGGTCGACCAGAATCCCCAAATACAATTCTTTTTCGATCGGCAGGGTCTCTTCGATCAACAAGCGCCGCACGATACGGCCTTCCGGTCCGGTCTGATGCGTAACCAACTTCATGCCCAGCATTTTTCCGGCGAGCTCTCCCGCCTCGTCGGCGGACTTGGCGATCTTCACGCCTCCGCCCTTGCCGCGTCCGCCGGCGTGAATTTGAGCCTTGACCACCACTCCGGTCGCTCCGGCGCTGAATAATTCCTTGGCGGCGGAGTCAGCTTCTTCCCCCGAGGTCGCCATCGTCCCACGCGGCACGGTCACCCCATACTTCTTAAGGATCGCCTTGGCCTGATACTCATGGATTTTCATAATGACACTCGTTCAACTAAGAATCGGAAGGAACCTGCTTGCGGCTTTCCAACTGAGGGCAGCAAACCCACAATTTTATAGAGAGGAGCGGATTAGGGCAAACGCTCATCCGCTCCTTTTTGGTTGATCACTCATCTAAGCCTAAATCGGGAGTGAAGACCGGACCATGTGGGAATCGTTCGGCAAGGCTGAGAGGAGCAGTCGTTGAAACTGATTTCACTGAATGTGGCGAGGCCGCGTTTGACGGTCTACAAAGGAGCCACCATCAACACCGGTATCTACAAGAAACCTGTGACTGGCCGCCGAGCCCTACGCACGCTAAACCTGGATGGCGATCAGCAGGCAGATCTCAGCGTTCATGGCGGTCCCTACAAGGCGGTCTACGCTTACCCCGCGGAGCACTACGACTATTGGCGGCGGGAACTGCCCGATGTGGATTTGCCTTGGGGTATGTTCGGCGAGAATTTTACGACAGAGGGTCTCACGGAAGACCGGCTTCATGTTGGCGACCGGCTTCGCATCGGTTCATCCATCGTGATCGTCCGGCAGCCGCGCATGCCCTGTTACAAGCTGGCGGCCAAGTTTCAACGTGACGACATGATAGAGCGATTCCTGCATAGTGGACGCAGCGGACTCTATTTTTCCGTGGAGCAGGAAGGCGAAGTCGGAGAAGGGGATTCGTTTGAACTGATTTCGCAAGATCGCGAAGGGATTACCATCGCCGAAATGAACCGCCTTTTCTCGCCTGAGAAATACAATCGCAATCTGCTGCAAAAGGCCATTGCCACTACTGCTTTGCCCGAAGACTGGCGCGAATACTTCTTGCTCAGAGTGAGCGGGTCCGGCGTTCAGGCTTCCGGTTAGATCAATCCCATCGCGGCCGCTAGTTATCCCGTACAATTCCGAGTGAGATGATCCTCGACGCTCTCCATCGTATCGCCAATCACGGCCAAGCCCTGGGCCGGGCGGAATCGCGCGAAGTGATGGCGGAAGTCCTCGCGGGAAACTGCACTGACTCTCAGATCGCGGGGCTGCTCCTGGCTTTGCATATGAAAGGTGAAACGGTCGAGGAGATCGTCGGCTTCGCCGAAGCCATCCGCGCCGCTGCGACGCCGTTGCCGTTCTCACCTGCTGGGTCCGAGGAAAGCTCCGAGGTTAAGGCCCTCTACGTCAGCGGCACCGGCCGAGATGCACTGGTCGATACCTGCGGCACCGGAGGCGACGCCAGCGGCACCTTCAACATTTCAACCGCCGCGGCATTTGTAACCGCCGGTGCGGGAACGCATGTGGCTAAGCACGGCAACCGAAGCCTAACCTCAAAATGCGGTTCGGCCGACGTGATGGAGGCGCTCGGAGTCAACATCCAGTTGTCTCCCGAGCGTGCCGCGCGATGCCTGCGCGAAGTCGGAATCTGTTTCCTTTATGCGCCCGATCTGCACTCCTCCATGAAACAAGTGCAAAAGGTTCGGCGGGAGCTGCGTTTGCGTACCATGTTCAACCTGCTCGGCCCGCTCACCAATCCGGCGCATGCTTCAGGACAGGTCGTGGGTGTCTACGCGCTGGATATGGTGGAGAAACTTGCCGAGGCGCTGAGTATGCTCGGACTGCATCGCGCGCTCGTGGTACACGGCCTCGATGGCCTCGACGAAATCACCATCACCGGCCCAACTCGAGTTGCCGAAGCCCGTGAGGGGATCGTTCGGACGTATGAAGTCGTTCCCGAAGAATTCGGCCTGACCCGTTCCACGCTGGAAAACATCTCTGGCGGTGACGCCGGCGAAAACGCGGTCATAGTTCGCGAGGTGCTGAGCGGAAAGAAATCTCCGCGCCGCGATGTCGTCCTGCTAAACTCAGCAGCCGCACTGGTGGCCGCGCGCCGTGCCGATCACCTGGCCGAGGCACTCCCCCTGGCTGCCAAAGCCATTGACTCCGGCGCCGCGGCGGCCAAACTTGCAGCCTTGGTAAGCTTCACCACAGGAGAAGGGGAGTAAATTGCCATGTCATGCGTGCTGAGAGCGAGCGGTGCCAACTTTGACGTCGATGAATTCCTAAAAGTTTCTTCCCTAGATGCTCTGACTGCATTCCATCGCGGGGCTGTGCAATTTCTCACCTCTAGCGTGACCCGCAGAAGTGATTATTCGGGAATGAAGATAAGCGTGAGCGCCAGAGAGTTTTCCGATCTAAATGGTCAGGTAGACGATGCGGTCGGATTCTTGAGAGAGAATGACCGCGAACTCAGGCGCTTGCGCGATTTTCCCGGCCTGGAACACATGGATCTTGAATTTCCCGTGGAAGATCGTGATTTAGTATTTCAGCGCGACGCCTTTCCTCATCAACTCCTATCGCTCCTAGGCGACCTGCGGATCGGTCTGATCGTCTCGCGGTGTCCGGCGCACTGGGGAGCAACGAATCAAATCCCCACCGAACAATAGAGACGCCTGCAGCTGAGATTTTTCGATCGCTAACTAACTATTGCTCGGGGTCGGCGGTCCCGCCAGCCTCAATCTTGAACGCATTGTTCGTCGTGTCGCTCTCCGGCACGCTGCCATCATTGACCACGATTTCCTCCGGCGGCTTCGTGGTCTCCAGTCGAATCACGGCTTTGCTGTTGCCCCGCACTTCAATCCGCTTCATAACTTCACCGCCGGCAAATTTAACGGTGATCGGAACCTCGGCCCCCGCCTGCCCCAAATTTTGTACCGTGACCGTCAGCAGGTAAACACCATTCATGGACTTGCGCGAAAATGCTGACTCCACTTTGAAATCCGGTAGCCCACGATCGCGGTAGATCCAATCGTCGAAAAACCACTCCAGATCTTTCTGGGTCTGTGCCTGAATCAATTTCTGCATGTAGGAGGGGTCCTGGTCCTGCTCTGGACGATACGACGCCAGCGCTTTCTTCAATGCCTGATCCCCGACCATGTCGCGCAGCATCCACCACACGCACATGGCTTTGCTGCGGTAAAGTTCCTCGTCAGCGGTGTTCACCAAGGACCGGTTCACCTCCTCTGCGGATCGCGGCGCGGTCGTCGACGGCCCCTTCCCGTTCGCCGCCCCGCTCATTGCGACTCGGTGCGTTCTCATGTACTCCAGCGCGGCCTGGCGACCGCTCTGATGCTCTACGTAGAGCGCCTGCGCAAAGTGCGCCAGCCCCTCGTTGATCCAGGGGCGTGGCGAGGAAATCGCCGCGTGCGTGAGCTGGTGCGCTGACGTCAATCCTGCTACTTTGGAATCTGCATTCGCCAACGGCATCAGCAAAAAAGAGCCACTCTCAAACGGGGCCGCGTTCGGATCGTCGAGATCAGCCGTTTGCGCTTTGCTTCGCGGCGATCCAAACCAGTCGGTAATGAGTGGAGTCACCTTTTCTGCCGCATCAGCGTAGGCCACCGCCGCCACGTCATGCCCATGCAGGTAGTGGACCGCGACATCCGCCCGGTCTGCGACTTCATAGTCAGCCATCACAAACGTCGGCGCCACCAATCCAAGAGTTCGGTACGAGCAATCCGCAACGAACTGCTGCTTTCCCTCAAGCGCCGTCGGACAGGTGTTGGCATTGACCAGAAGCTCCGGCTTTTCGTTCTCATCCTCGCTCGGCACCACAATTTGCAGGTGCATGGTCGAGGCTGTCTCCCGTGTCCTCCACCGTCCCACTGCGTCGAATTCGCTGTTGCCTTCCGAAAGATTTCCCGCTTCGCTAGCGATCGGGTACCACGCGACATTGCCCGCGCCCCGGACCGCCGTGAATTTCGAGCTGATCTGGTCCCAGTCCGCGCTGCGCGCGGCAGCGTTGGGCGCTCCGATCCGCGTGAGCCGGGTTGCGTCCAGCACGATCACTCCTTCGTACCCGATCTCCAACTCAATTGTGGCTTTGGGCGCGACGGCTTCGGGTAAAGTCACGACCGCTTCGGAAAGCTCTCCGGTATGATCGATATCGGAGGTGTAGGGTTGCGCCACAAACTGCAGTGGTTTCTCGCCAGCCTTGATGGAACGCCAGTTTAGAGAAGACGAAATCTGCAGCACCGCGATCTTCTGCGGGGTTGGCGAATCGTTCCGTAAAGTGATCTTGCCCCGAACTCCCAATCGCTGCTGCTCGGGTTCGACGCGCACATTCAGATCGTAGCGGGTGAAGCTAAAAGCCTCGCGATCCAGAGAGAAGGCGTTCGCCACCGAGGCGCAGAAAAAACAGAGAAAGCACCAGCGCAGGCAAAGCAACATCATTTCTCACCCGCGGACGCCTCGCTACTTTTCGCGCGCCTCTGGCGGACAATTTCGTACATCACGACTGCCCCCGCCACCGACACGTTCAGCGAAGGCACCTTTCCCAGCATCGGAATCGACACCAGAAAATCACACTTCTTCTTCACCAGATCGTGCAGCCCCTTACCCTCTGCGCCCAGAACCAGAGCGCAATCCATGTTGTAGTCAAGAGCCTCATAAGTCTGCTTGCCGCGCTCATCGAGGCCGACCGTCCAGATATTGCGCTCCTTCAATTCTTCTATGGTGCGGGCGATGTTCGTCACCTTCGCGATGGGCATATACTCGCTGGCGCCGGCGGAGGCCTTTGTGACCGTGCCGGTCACCGGCGCGGCGCGCCGCTCCGGAATGACCACGCCATCCGCTCCCGCGGCATCGGCCGTGCGCAACACCGCGCCCAAATTGTGCGGGTCTTCCACGCCATCGAGCACGATGACGAAGGAATAGCGCCCCCGCTTTGCGCCCACCACGTCGTCGAGATCGCTGTATTGTTTGGCCGAAGTAACCGCCACCACTCCCTGATGCGCTGCATTGCCGGCCATGCCGTCGAGTTCCATGCGAGTGAGAAAGCGTACGGGAAGGCCGAGCTTGCGGCAATCTTCAATCATCCGCTGCAGGCGGATGTCATGCCGCTCCTTCGCCATGCCCACCCATTGGAAGGCGCGTCCCCGGGCCTTCAGTGCCTCGGTGACCGCATTGATGCCGTAGATATAGTTCATGAATATTCAGTGTACCGAAAGCGGGGGATTGGAAGAGGACGGGCGGCGCGGAAGCGGCGCCAAAGCGTCATAAATCATGAGGGCTTTAGCCCCTGTGGTTCGCGCCAAGGACGTTAAGGATGTCCACCGGTTCGGGCCGCTCGGTGTGATCCTCATTCGCCGAAGCGAAAACAACCGTCCCATCCCGATCGAAGATGTAAGTCGCGGGAATTGGCAACTCCCAGCTGTCGTCGCCATTCAGGAACGGCAGGTTGACGAATGCCCGCTGATAGATCGCTTGCTGCTCCCCTGGAACTCGATAGGTCAAGCCAAACTGCCGCGCTACGCGGTTACCGGCATCGGAGAGCAGAGGGAAGCGCAGCTCGTGCTGGTCGCGCATGAAAAACGATTGCTTCGCGGTCTGCGGAGAAATGGCAACGAGCGTTGCGCCGGCCCGCTCGATTTCCGGGAGGACGAGGTTCATGGCTTCCGTCTGACCGACACAGAACGGGCACCAGCGCCCACGAATGAAAAAGACCACGAGAGGTCCCCTCGCGAGTAAGTCGGAGGAAGAGATACTCTTGAAGTTGTGATCGGGAAGCTGAAATTCAGGAATCTTCGAACCGACCGTCAGAATATTCGCAGCTAAGCGCTCTTGCTTCAGCTGCGCGAGGGCCCGAGCGTGAATTGCCCGCGTCTCCGCCAGAACGTAGCGCGCGATCAATTCCCTGCGCTCGGCAAAGATTTCGCGCAGAGGACGAATGTCAGTCTCCGGACTGGATGCTTCGAGGGAGCGCCATTTCATAAGAGCATTGGGCGGCGATCAGAAAAAAGGCTAACAGCCAGCGGTGGCCACTGATCACCGACGACTAGCCACTGCACTGCTTCTACATTCCGGGTAATTTCATCCCGGCCATCCTTCGTGCGAAGCTGGGCTTGCCCATCTGCTTGAACATCTTCTTCATCTGTGCGTATTGCCGCAGCAGGTTATTTACTTCCTGCACGCTGGTGCCGGAGCCGCGGGCGATGCGTTTGCGGCGGCTGCCGTTGATCACTTCATGATGATTGCGCTCGTGCGTGGTCATCGAGTTGATGATGGCCTCAACCCGGTTGATCTGCTTCTCGTCAACATTGTCGGCGGCCTTCTGCAAGCCGGAAAACGGTCCGATCGACGGCATCATGCCGATCAGGTTCTTGATCGAGCCCATCCTCTTCACCTGCCGCAACTGATCGCGAAAGTCTTCCAGCGAGAAGCCGTCGCCGCTAAGGGCTTTGCTGGTCATCTCCGCGGCCTTCTTCTTGTCGATCTGCTGCTCGGCGCGCTCGATCAGCGAGAGAATGTCGCCCATGCCGAGAATCCGGGACACGATGCGGTCGGGATGAAACGGTTCCAGGGCATCGTACTTCTCGCCCACTCCGATGAACTTGATGGGCTGCCCGGTGACCTGGCGAATGGAAAGCGCCGCGCCTCCGCGGGCATCGCCATCCATTTTGGTGAGCACTACGCCTGTCAGCGAAAGTTTTTTGTGGAACTCGTCGGCGGAGCGCACCGCATCCTGTCCGGTCATAGCGTCAGCGACGAACAGAATCTCCGAGGGATTCAGCAGCTTCTTCAACGACTGCATCTCGTTCATGAGATCGTCGTCAACATGCAGACGCCCGGCGGTATCGACGATCAGCACGTCGCATCCGGAAACGATGGCCTCGCGGCGCGCTTCTTTCACCAACCGTTCGACCGTTGCCGTGTTCGCCTCGCCCACTTCGCCTTCGTAAATCTGCGCCTTGACGGCCTGCGCCACAACCTTCAACTGCTCGCGCGCCGCCGGACGGTAGACGTCCACCGAAACCAGCAGCGGACGATGCCCGCCCACCTTGAACCAGTTCGCCAGCTTGCCCGAAGTCGTCGTCTTGCCAGATCCCTGCAATCCGGCCATCAGCACCACAGTAGGCGGCTGCGATGCGAACTTCATGCGCGCCGTGTCCTTGCCAAGAGTCTCGACCAGTTCGTCGCGCACAATCTTGATGACCTGCTCGCCGGGAGAAAGCGCGGTCAGCACTTCTTGCCCCACGGCCTTGGCCTGAATGCGGTCAATCAGCTCTTTGACCACTTTGAAGTTGACGTCGGCTTCGAGCAGCGCCAGCCGGATTTCGCGCAGCGCCTCCGCTATATTTTCTTCGCTCAGCCGGGCCTGGCCACGCAGAGACTTGAACGCGCGCTGCAGTTTTTCCTGAAGATTTTCGAACATAATGGAATGATCTATTTTAGCAGTGAAGGATCGGCGCACCGCCGCTGGCTAAACTTTCGGCCTTACCATCTCAAATCTCTCGGTGGTTCGGGTGTACTGCATCCCGCCCATTCTTCCAATCAGGTCCAGCGAATTTCGATCCAGTCGGCCGTCCTTCAAATGCGCCTTGTCGACATGAATCGAGACAATCTGTCCGATCACCAAGCTGCTGCTGGTAGGCGCCGGAGAAAAGTCGAGAATGTGATGAAGCTTGCACTCAAAGCTGACCGGAGACTCGGCAACTCTGGGCGGACCCACCACCTTGGATGCGGCCGGCGTGATTTTCGCCAACTCGAATTCGTTCAGCGACGGGTCGTATTCGCCGCTGGTCGAATTCATCGCCTCGCGAAGTTCGTAGGTGACGATGTTGACCACGAATTCCCGCGTCTCGCGGACGTTCCGCAAGGTGTCTTTTGCCTCGCCTTCGCGAGCTCCCTCCTGCTGCGATGGCCGAAGCCCAGGCGCAAAAGCCAGCAACGGCGGATCGATACAGACTGCGTTGAAAAAGGAAAACGGTGCAAGGTTGGGCTGTCCCGAGGCACTCATGGTTGATACCCACGCGATCGGGCGCGGCGCGACGGAGTTGAGCAGAAGGCCGTAAAGCTCGCTGTGAGAAATGTCCGACGGGCTGACGATCATTCCATTGAGTATAACTTTTCACGCGCTCACTTCGTTACGGCGAAAACTTCCTTCGCCGCGATCACCGTATTGCAGTGAATCGTCACGGTATCCTCCACCTTCTGCGCGTAGCCCCCAGCGAAGGTCACCATCACGGGGATGTTGCGGGCGTGGGCTACGCGAAAGACGAGTTCATCGCGCTTCTTCAACCCTTCGATGGTCAGAGAAAGACCGCCTAGTTGATCTTCTTTATATGGATCGGCGCCAGCCAGATAGCACAGCAAATCCGGCTCACACTGCCTGAGCCCCGAACTCAACGCGTTGTCGAGCCATGCCAGATAATCGTCGTCTCCAATGCCATCGGGCAAGTCCACATCGATCGAGGAGGGAGGCTTCCACAGGGGATAGTTGTTGTGCTGGTGCAGCGAGATGGTGAACACATCTCGCGCATGCGGATCGTGCCGCGGAATTCCCTGCGTAGCGACCGGCGACCCCGAAGCCGAAGGCAGAGCTCCGCCCGGAGCGCGCTTCCCGGCAAAAATCACCGCCGTGCCGTTTCCCTGGTGCACATCGCAATCCACTGTCATCGCCCGGCGAATCGCGCCATCGCGCTGCAATCGCCGGATGGCGACGGCCACGTCATGAATCATGCAAAATCCTTCGCCATGGTCTGGAAAGGCATGATGAAATCCGCCGCCAATGCTGACTGAGACGCGGTCGCTCAACGCCTGCCGCGCCGCCAGCATCGATCCTCCCGCCGCCAGCCAGAATGCCTCCACCAGTTCCCGCGAGTAAGGCACCTCGAGCTGTAATTCCTCGCGCGAGCTGAGGGTGCCGGTTTCGAGCTTCTCCACATACTCCGGCGTGTGCACCAACAGGATGTCATCGTCGCTGGCCGGTTGAGGTTCCAGAAAATCGTCCCCGGCGGCGACCTCGCTTGCCAGCAGCCGGTCGCGGATGCGGCGGTATTTCTCGGCAGGGAAAACGTGTTCGCCGATGGGAAGGTAGTAGCCGTCGCTGTAGATCAACTTGAAGGGAAGCATTCCGCACTCAGATTCAGCATACCGGCTAAGCGGCTGCTGAAGGACTTCATATAATACGCGGGAAGGGAGAAATTCGCAGTGCGGTCGTCTAACGCTTCTTCGGAGGATGAATCGTCGTGGCCAGCATCGACCTTCGCACCGGCACAATCGCTCCCTTGGCCGGATCACCCGCGGCGTTGGCGCGAGTCAACACCTCCTGCTGGATGTACTGCACGAATTCCTGAATCTGGCGCTGCATCTCCTCCATGCGCTCGCGCATTTGCAGGATGATGGCCATGCCGCTGATGTTCACCCCCAAGTCGCGCGCCAGCGACAGGATGAACTCCAGCCGCTGCAAATCTTCGTCGGTGTAGAGCCGTGTGTTGCCCTCGGTTCGAGATGGCTTTAGCAGACCTTCCCGCTCATAAAGCCGCAAGGTCTGGGGATGAATACCATACATCTCGGCTACCGCCGAAATCATGTACGCCCCCTTGGATTTGCGTTTGGTCATGGTTTGAGGGATCCTTGGCTACGCTCAGGGTTTTGCCAGCGGGCTCGGATGCCCGCTATACAGATCAATTTATAACAAAGACAACTCGGCCACGGATCGCCACCGATTCTCACGGATCAACAAAGCTATGTCCGTGGTCATCCGCGTAAATCCGTGGCCGAAATTCTGTCTAAGCCACCGGTTCGGGCTTGTGTTGCTGCGCAGCCCATCCCTGAGGCTTCAGCAAATGATTGACAGCGTACGCCACAAAGCCCGCCGCAATCAGAATCATGCCGAATTCGAACGAACTCATGTTCCAGACCTGCTCATGCTGGCTGCGAACGATGGAGAAGCCCAGCAGCAACAGGGGCGGGATCCCGATCGCGATCGCCCCGAACCAGCCTCCCGGCACGCGGAACGGACGTGCCAGCTCCGGCTCGCGGAAGCGCAACACGGCCAGAGCCATAAATTCCAGCAGCAGGCTGAAGCCGTAAAGCAGGATGTCGAGCGTCACCAGCCGGGCAAAACCCAGGCCGAGGCACATCGCCCATCCCATCGCCAAAGCCATGATGGCAACCCACGGGGCTCGCGATTTGGGATGCAGTTTCGCAAAAATGCCGGGCAGCATGCCATCCTGCGCCATCGCCAGCGGCAGGCGGGAATAGCTCATCACCAGAGCATTAAACATCCCAAATGCGCTGATCACTCCCCCGAGCACTACTCCGATGCGCAGGAGCGGCCCACCCAGCAGTCCAGCAATGTCCGCCCACGATCCAGTCTCCCACGCCGTGGCCTTCAGCCCGGTCATCCACATGGCCGCGAAGGGAAGCACGTAGCTCAGGGCCACAATGGCCACCGCAACCAGCATGGCCCTCGGATACGTCCGCTGCGGCCTCTCCACCTCCGTGGCAATGGTCGATGCATTGTCCCAGCCCATGTAGTTCCACATGCAGATGAGCAGCCCACCCAGAATATCGACAGTCGAGGTGGTCGGCTTGGTCACGGCGTTGGCCAGCGCTCCCAGCTTAAACGGTGCCAGGAGCACGATCGCCACAAAAGGCGCTGACAGCGCGAAAAACAGCCACAGAGAAGTGAGCGAAACCACCTTCACTCCGGCAATATTCAGCGCCGCGCAGGCAATCACCACTGCCAGCGCGACCCACCATCCCCGATTTCCTTCCTGGAACCACGGGAACATGCGAGTCAAGTAGGCCACAAACAGCGTGGGATAAATCGCCATATCGAAAATCGACGCAACCAGGGAGAGCCACGCCTCCTGAAATCCCCAGAAATTCCCCATCGCCCGGCGCACCCAGGCATAATAGCCGCCCTCATAAGGCAGCGCGCTCGAAAGCTCGCCGATCATGAAGGCCGTCGGCAGGCTCCAGAGCAGCGGTGTGAGCAGCAGAATCAGGATCGCTCGTCCATACCCGGCGCCGTGCACGATGTCTTCCGTGCCATAGGTGCCACCCGACACCATAAAGAAGGTGGCGGCGACCAGGGGCCACAGCGTGAGGCGAACGAATTTTTTCCGGTTGAGGATGACGGCGAGAGGTTGGGGATTCTCGGATTGTTGCCGCGGAGCGCTAGCGGTTGCCAATTTCGATGTCTTCCTCCTCAAGCGACTCACTCTCAGCTACCCTGCAGCGGCTGGTCTGGCTCGAGCTTTCTGGTTTGGTTAGATTCCAGAAATCACGCCGGAGTTAGTTCGCAGTGTTAGAGATTACGGCATTTTTCCCACGATGCAAGAAAATTCTGATGTTCTTGAAAAACTCTTGTCAGGAAGTCAGGTACGGAGGTAATGGGAGTGCGGAGTTCGGAGTACTGCGTACGCAGCGAGGACGCGAAACCTTGTGAGCCTGTCGCCGTTTCCTGCTCGCTACTCGCAACTCGGCGTACTGCTGTCACACTTTCTTCCAAAGCTCTTCCCGCGGATCTTCCGGGTTCAGCTTGGCCAGCTCCCGCAGTAGTTCTTTGGTGCGCTCATCCCGCGGCATGGGCACGGTTACCGTGATCTCGACGATCTCATCCCCACGCACGTCATCCTTCGTGGCCGAAGGCACGCCCTTCTCGCGTAGCCGCAGTTTCTGTCCCGACTGCGTCCCGGGCGGAATCTTCAGCAGCGCCCGCCCGTCGATGGTCGGAACCTCGATTTTCGCCCCCAGCGCCGCTTCGGTAGCGCTTACCGGGACGGTCAGATAAATGTCGTCCCCATCGCGCCGAAAAACCGGATGCTCCTCGGTGCGAATGATCACATAAAGGTCGCCAGCCGCGCCGCCATGGGCCCCGGCATTGCCTTTTCCCGCCAGCCGGATGCGCTGCCCATCGCGCGTTCCAGCCTTGATCCTCACCTCCAGCGGCTCAGTCCGGCTGACCGTACCTTCTCCGTGGCAGTTCGGGCAGGTCGAGATATTCTTGCCTGTCCCTTGGCAGCGTGGGCACTGCACATTGAACTTCATCCGCCCGCCGGTCTGCGTGATCTGACCAGTCCCGTTACACTCCGGGCATTTTCCCGGTGCTTCGATGTAGCCCTGCCCATGGCAATTGGCGCAAACGTCCTGGCGCGTGATGTTGAGTCGCATCACCCCGCCACGGATCGCCGTCCAGAACGGCACATTAACCTGATATTCCAAGTCCGCGCCCGGCTCTGGTCCAGTCTCCCCAGTCGACGCGCCATGTCCGCCACCGAAGATTCCCGAGAAGATGTCGCGGAATCCCCCGCCTCCGCCCGTTCGCCTGCCTCGCCCCGCGCTGTCCGCCAGATCGGAGAAATCGAACCCACCAAAATCAAAGGGGACACCTTGCCCGCCGGGGACGCCGCCAGAAAATCCTCCTGGAGCGCCTCCGGCAGATCCGCCCTGTCCGCCGCCGCGGGCATAGGCTTCCGCCGTGGCCGGGTCGATATTGTCGGAATAAAATCCGACCTGGTCGTAGATTTTGCGCTTCTTGGGATCGCTGAGCACGTCGTTCGCCTCGGAGAGCGCTTTAAACTTCTCCTCTGCAGACTTGTCCCCAGGATTCACGTCGGGATGGTATTTTCGCGCCAGCTTGCGAAATGCCTTACGAATTTCCTCCGCCGAGGCGGACTTCTTAACGCCTAGAATTTCGTAATAGTCTTTTTTGGAAGTCGTGGCCATTAGAACAGTCTGTCATTCAAGTACTTCCGTCCTCCGGTGCGAAGTTTCCCTGCGCGTAGTGCAGGGAAACGTAGCCGAAGGACCCCTACTAATTTGGTAGCCGGTGCTTCTCCTCTTGTAACACGACCAGTGGCGCGGACTCCGCCGCATCCTCATAGACCGGAATCCGCCTGGCTCCTCTGCGCGTCGAGACAAGCACCCGCCATCGTCTCTCATCGTCGGCCAGACTCAAGAAGTACGTCTGGTCGTTTACCTGAAAATCCATATCACTCTCCTCTGGGAAAACTCTGCACAACACGTCAAAACGCTGTGGCGCGAGCAATGCCCGCGCCACACGATCCAAGCGAGAAGGCGGAAGCTTGGTAGCCTCCCACCCTATTTCTTGTCTTCGACGTCCACGTACTCAGCATCGATCACGCCTTCATCTTTCTTGGCCTGACCATTGTTGCTGTGATCGCCGCCGGACGCCGCGCCGGGAGTCGGCCCACCGTCCGCCGGACCCTTGGTCTGCGCCGCCTTATACATCTCCTCGGCCAGCTTGTGCGAAGCCTTCGTCAGGGTCTCGCGAGCCTTTTCCATCTGCGCCTTGTCATTCGACTCTAGCGCCTTTTTGGCATCAGCCAGCGCATTCTCCACGTCACCGCGGTCCGAGCCCGAGATCTTATCTCCCGACTCCCGCAGCATTTTCTCGACGCTGTAAACCATGCTGTCGAGCTGGTTCTTGGCCTCGATCGAGTCCCGCGCTGCCTTGTCCTCTGCCGCATGCGCGTCGGCTTCCTTGGCCATGCGTTCGACCTCTTCCTTCGACAGTCCCGAAGACGACGTAATGGTAATCTTCTGGTCCTTACCCGTGGCCGTATCCTTCGCGGTCACGTTCAGGATGCCGTTGGCGTCGATGTCGAACGTCACTTCGATCTGGGGCACACCCCGGGGAGCCGTCGGAATTCCGGTCAAGTGGAACTTGCCCAGAGTCCGGTTCTGCGCCGCCATCGGACGCTCGCCCTGCAGCACATGCACCTCAACCGAAGTCTGATTATCCGCCGCCGTCGAAAACGTCTCCGTCTTCTTGGTCGGAATCGTTGTGTTCCGCGGGATCATCGGAGTCGCCACTCCGCCCAGCGTCTCAATCGAGAGCGACAGCGGAGTCACGTCAAGCAGCAGCAGGTCTTTCACTTCGCCGCCGAGCACCCCACCCTGAATCGCGGCTCCAATCGCAACCACTTCATCCGGATTCACTCCCTTGTGGCCTTCCTTGCCGAACAGCTCTTTCACCAGCGCCTGAATACGCGGCATGCGCGTCTGTCCGCCGACCAGCACCACCTCGTTGATCTTGCTGGCGTCCACGCCCGCATCCTTCAAACACTGCTTGCACGGTCCCACCGACCGCTGAATGATGTCTTCCACCATCCCTTCCAGCTTGGCCCGGGTTAGCTTCTTCACCAGGTGCTTCGGTCCGCCGGCATCCGCCGTAATGAACGGCAGATTGATCTCCGTCTCCATCGTGGTCGAAAGCTCAATCTTGGCTCGCTCGGCCGCGTCACGCAGCCTCTGCAGCGCCATCTCGTTCCCCTTGCCGCGCAGGTCGAGGCCTTCATCCTTCTTGAACTCATCAATCAGCCAGTCAACGATCCGCTGATCCAGGTTGTCTCCGCCGAGGTGGGTATCACCATTGGTGGCCTTCACCTCAATTACGCCCTCGCCGACTTCCAGCACCGAGATGTCAAAGGTTCCGCCACCGAAGTCATACACGGCGATCATCTCGTCTTTGGTTTTGTCGAGACCGTAAGCCAGCGCCGCCGCCGTCGGCTCGTTGATGATGCGCTTTACTTCCAGCCCGGCAATCTGCCCGGCATCTTTCGTGGCCTGCCGTTGCGCGTCATTAAAATACGCGGGCACGGTGATGACCGCCTCGTTCACCTTCTCGCCGAGGTAGTCTTCTGCCGCCTTCTTGAGCTTCTGCAGAATCAGCGCAGAGATCTGCGGGGGCGTGTACTCCTTGCCCTGCGCCAGCACCGCCACGTGGTCGCCGGACTGCACCACCTTATAGGGCACCATCTTGATCTCTTCCGTCACTTCGTTGTAGCGCCGCCCCATGAAGCGCTTGATCGAATAAACCGTGTTCTCCGGATTGGTGATCGCCTGCCGCTTCGCGACCTGCCCCACCAACCGTTCCCCAGTCTTGGTAAAACCAACCACGGAAGGCGTAGTTCGCCCTCCTTCTTCATTAGGGATAACTTTGGGCTCGCCGCCCTCCATCACCGCCACGCAAGAATTGGTCGTCCCAAGGTCGATTCCAATTATCTTGGCCATAAATCTTCTCCCGTCATTTTTCCTGATTGAAATAAGTGCTTTGTAATCAATGCGCTTATGATTGCCAACAACCCCATCCTAAGACCTGAGTGGGATGCTGTCAAGGTTTAGATGCTGTCATGTTGAAATGAGATGCAGAGCCCGGCGTCCTATGATTTCCTATTGGCCCGCGCTTGGGTTGCAGGCCTAGGAGTGATTTGCGAAGCCAGGTAGACAGCCTCTCCGCAGCGGAGAAAGCGGACCTGCTCGATACCGTCTGGGAAAGCCTGGAAGCGGACTCTGGATCAGCATATCGGGGTTCGAATCCCTGGGGGGCAGCCAAATCAAATCCATCACTTATCCCCAGAATACGCCCGCACGGAAGTACTTTTGAGAAGTAGCGAAAAGGCTCGATTTAGCGCATAGCAGATCGAGGCGTACGGCACACTTACGGCACACTTCTTTTTTACGACCCTATGGGGTGAACCCACAACGTGAGACAGTTTTGAATGACACACATGCCATTGAATTGGGTTTGTGTTGGTCATAGCTAGCTCCGACCGCCAGAGCGGCGCGCTAAGAAAAACGCGCGGCCTTGACCCATCTCCCTCTCCGCTCCTGTCTTGTCTCCACTAGGAGAAAATGGGGAAGAGATGGACTTGTCCTCGAAAGACTTCGAAGTCGTGCCTTCGTTTTTCTAGGCGGAGCGATTGGCAAGCGGGCGAGAGTTCGGTCATAGGTCGAGGGCAGCGAGTCGAAGGGAAACCTTGACCGGTTTCTTGCACAGGCCGGCATGCTGCCCACCCAAAACGAAGCCGCCAACCCATCTCCATAAATGGCTCGGTGTGCAATCCTGTACCTACGTTTTCGGCTGCGTCTTGGTCAGCGTCCGCTCACTTCAAAGTGCACAGGCTTGGCTGTCGCCTTTACGTTCGGGTCGTAGTATTCGTACACACGCGATGCGAATCCCTGCGCATGGATCGGGTATTTCGCTCGCAGGCGGTACCGCACTTCGAACGAATCACGCGGCGCAATCGAATCGAAATATAAGATCGCCTGCGTTGCCGTCATACTGAATTTTTCCAGCCGACCGCTTTTTTCGCCCGCGCTTTTCTCCATCATCTTCTGCAAGTCTTCGCTCAGCAATTCGAATCCTGGCGGAATCCCCAGATCCACCATCACCATTTTGGCGGTCTTATCCAGGTTGTTGCGGATCTTCGTGGTTCCCGTCACTATCTCGTCCTGGGCCAGCCGCGTGCGATCGTACTTCACTTCGATTGCCAGCGCTTCGCGCGTTGTAGCTTGCTGCCACGGAACAAAGCAGCGTCCGGCGATTTGATAGCCCAGTCCACCTTTCCCGGAAAAACGAATCTCAATCTCGTTGTCGCGGTCCGCGTTCGTTTGCGGTAGCACGAACTGATGGAACAGATCGTTGTTCTCCTTGTTGATCTCCAGGCTCGCGACCTTCTTTCCATCGAGCAGGACCTCGGCTGTTCCGCGGGCGTCGCTCCCGCTTTGTTCGGATGCTCTCAACAGCGCGCGCAATGCCATGATGGTTGCTTGCGTCGTCCCCCAACTACCGTCCCCATTCTTCTTTGAGGTAATCCACGAGAGCGACTTGCGAACGACATCGGTGTATCCTCCGGCCTTGAGGAACGCCTGCACCGCAAGCCCTGTCGTTTCGACGGCCGCGCTGTCTCCGGTTGCATAGACTCCGGTTTCGTCCGCCGACCACCACACAAAGTCGCCCTTCTCCGTTGCCGCAAGACTTAACATTTCCAAGGCTCGCCGCGCGAATTCCGAGTCCTTGCCGTTTTCTACCGCGAAGTTCGCAACCACGGCGAGCGTGTACGCGTCCATTTTGCCGTCCAAATGTTTCTCGATAAACTGCCTGGCCTTCTCAATCGCCGGTCCTTTGTAATCGGCCGATTCGAGCGCCCACGCGATGTACGCGGTGATGCGCACCACGTCCGCGTTGAAGCGGTTCGTGGCGCCTTCGTTGATGAACTGAGTGTCGGGCCTCCAGCTTCCATCGGGCTGCTGCTGACGCACCAGCCAGTCGCTGGTGCGTGCAATCACTTGCGGGTCCACGTCATAAACCTTCGCCATGTCGTGGAATTCCATCAGTCCGTAGGCGGTGAGAATCTTGTTTGCCGGAGCATTGCCGAACCACGAGAATCCGCCTCCCGGAACCTCGAAGGTCAATAGCCGCTGGTAGCCGGTTGCGACGAAGCCTTCTGCCTTGGCGTGGATCTCCGGCGTCAGCTTCTTGGTCCGCTTCATGTAATCGAGCGCCAGCACATTGGGATAGGTGGCTGACGAAGTCTGCTCGAAGCAGCCGAAGGGCAGGCGCAAGATGCTGTCCATCCCCTCGATCACCTGGCTCAATGGCCCGGGGTAGAGCCGGACGAAAATCTTGCTTGCATCCGCGATGGAAGTTTCCGGGAAGCGCACGGTGTGAAGCACTGACGAATCCAGCCGTCCGCTGAAGACGATCTCCTTGGCCTCTCCATTGGGCACTACTTCGATTTCGCGCACCACCGTGTCTTCGCGCTGCGAGCCGCCTTTCATGCGGCCCCTGAGCGTGAGTTTAAATTTGCCGATCTTCTCCGCCACGATGGTGAATTGCGCCGCTCCTACCTGCCCGGCGCCGACCGAGACGCTCCGTTCGCCCGCTCCTTCCAGCGAGAACCAATCCCCGGGTTCTAGTTTCAAATCTACGTCGCCGGCGTGGCCTGCGTAGTTGTACACAGCCACGGGGATCGAGACCATATCTCCCTGCGTCAGGGTCACGGGAAGATCGAGGTCGACAAAGAAATCCTGGAAGACCTTCAGTTCCGAAGTTCCAGTTCCCAGCGCGCCCGTTTGCGTGGAGGCCAGCATCGCCATGCGCCATGTCGTGATCGAATCCGCCAGCGGGATCGTGATGCTCGCCTTGCCTTCGCCATTGGTGAGTATTTCGGGATTGATGTAGAGCGCCTCGGGGAAGTAACTGCGCACACGACCACCCGGCGCGGCCGCAGCGCCCGTCGCGCCAGGCCCGTCTTTCGCCCTCACCTCTTCCCGGGTTTTCTTCGCACCTTGCAGCTGCGCCGGTTCCGTAAAATTCCGCCCGTTCAACGGCAATGCCTGAGGCGCAGGCCCGCCGATTACTGCGTCCATTGCCGCCACTTGGGCCATCCCCGCTTCAACTTCCACCATTTCATTGACGGCGCCGATCTGCAATGTCGCAGAAAGAACACCGCGGTCGCGGGACGCGAGGGAGATCACTCGAACGCTGGTTCTGAATCCAGCCGACTCGACTTGCACTCTGTAGCGTCCCGGAGGCAATGCCGCGAAAGAAAACTTTCCTGCCGCGTCCGCAACGGTATTTCGGCTGCTCTTATCCTCCATGCGTTGAATTTGAACCCGCGCGCCCGAGACCACTGCGCCGGTCACATCTGTAACCGTACCGTCGATTTCGGCAAGTCCATTCTCGGGGCCGACGCTGTGCTCCATCCGCATCGTGATCGTATCTTCCACCGACCTCCAGGCATTCCATTGCGGCTGGCTCGACACCCACGCGGTTTTAGGCTCCAGCCACAATGTAAGATCGTCCGCCGTGCCAAACCTGCGGTCGGGACCCGCGCTCGTCACCCGATACGAGCGGTGGTTCGCATTTCGCCACGGTGCAGCATCGATACGCAGATCCGTACCCCATGCATCGCGTGGCGCGTGGCCATTTGCGTCTTTCAGTTCCTTGAATGCCGGCAACACACTCTCACTCTGCAGGTCCGACATCTTCGCCGCAAGCCCGCGGACGTAGTCGAGAAGCGCATCCTGATACCGCGCCATGGCATCGGCTTTTCCCGTCTCCGGTAGCTCGCGCCCGGCCTCGCTTTCGAGCGTGTGCGTTGCAACCGTTTCCGCTGCGGCAAACAGCGCCCGCGCGGCGCGATCGTGCGACTCGTCGGACACGTCTTCCGCCGGTTTGATAACCTGCGTCGAAGAGAGCGAATGAATTTCGTAGTGCGGCTTCATCAATTCCTGTTCCAGATAGAAGAAGACCTTGGCGAAGCCCGGCTGTTTCTCGGCCAGCGCAAAGACTGCCTGATCCACAACCTCAAGTCCCAGCGCGGCGCTGACGCCTTCGCCTTTTTGATTGGTCACGTGGAAATGCACTTTGGCTTCGCCACCCGGCAGATAACTGCTTGCATCCGCCACGGTTTCGATATGCAATTCCTCGGCAGGCTGCACAAAAACTAGCCTCTGATCCTCAGCCTCGCGGCCGCTGCGCCCAATCACGTAGGCATCGATCGTCAGTGTCCCGCTCATCTCCGGACCGACGACCACGCTCAACTCCGCGCGTCCGTTCTCGAGATCCACATCGCGCGTCAGAATCGTCTGCCCATCGCGCACCAGGTCGATGTAAGCCGCGCCGCGTTGCCGCGTCGACAGCACCGCGATCGCCATGCGATCACCGGGCCTGGCTACGGCGTGCGATGTGCGCACCAGCACCTGATCTTCTCCGGCGCGCGTCTCCAGCGTTACGCTATCCGAGGCGTGATTGCCTTTGTGATCGTCGGCATCGATGCGCAAAACGCTGTTGGCGTCATTGCCCGGAATCCGAACTGTGGCAATTCCGGCCTCGTCCGTCTGCACTCGATCCTGGGCAGCGGCCGTGCGTACTAGCAGGTCCGCTTTGGCCGGCGTTCCGTCGGGATACGATGCCAGAACGAACACTTCATTCTCCAAGCCCCGCACCAGCTTGCCACCTTCAGGAACAGCCGTAATCAGCAGCGATGTTTGGCTTACGGTGATCGGCTCGCCGCGCGTCTCCGAGTGCTCGGCCGCATCCTTCACTATGGCTTCCACCACGACCGGCGCCGCGCCATGGCGCTTTCCGTTGCCGGCAAGAAATTGCGGCAACACCAGATCGAAGTGATAAGCGCCGTCGCGATCCGTGCGCCCTTTTGCCGATGCCGCTTCGAAAAGCTCCGCATCCATCCCAGAAGCCTTCATCGTGACCGATGCATTGTCCACAGGCTTGCCAAAAAAGTAATTCGCTTTCACAGCGCCGGTGACGTGATCGCCAGGCCGGTAATCGCGCTTCGGCTTGCCGTTTTTCGAATCGAACTCGATCGCCACGCGGAACTTCGGCAATACATAGCGCTCCACATTCACCGCCAGCTCGGCGGCGCTCGCCTCGCCTATCTTGGCGCGAACGTGATACGTTCCCAGATTCACTTCATCGGCCAGCGTAAATTCCGCCGATGCCACGCCGAAATTGTCCGTTGCGGTGCTTTTGCGGAATACCTTGTTTCCTCGCGGATCTTCTACTTCGAAGGTCAGTGCGCGGCCGGCCGCAACATGTCGATCGGCGCGGTCCAATGCCAATGCGCGCAAATGAATGGTCTGCGAGGGCTGATAGATCGGCTTCTCGCTCGTCAGCAGCACAGAGACTTTGTCTTCCAGCAGCACCGTCTCCGTGGTTTCCACGTGGCCCAGGGGCGTATCGGCCGAGTAGCGCACAGGAAAACTGCCCGTCAATCCTTCGGGGAAACGAAAATCCGCCGCGACGGATCCCCGGCGGTCGAGCTCTCCAGCAAACAGCATCTTGGGCGCGTGATCGGGATCAAGCAGTTCAATCCTCACCGTTCCCCGCTTGACCATAAGCGCCGTCTCGCCGGCGCTGGAACCGGTGACGATTACCCGCATGGCTGCGGGCGCTCCCGCGATATACGATCGCTGCCCCAGAACGCGCAGCACGGGCCGGTCGAGAATCTCCGACAGCGAACGTATCTCCTCTAGATCGGGCGACGTCTGGTTTTCATAGCGCAGCGTAAAACGCACGCGCTGCCACACCAGTTCATCCAACGTCATCCGCTCGCCGAGGACCAACCTCGCATTCCAGACCGCGCTTCCTTCGGTTACGCGCTTATGGCGCTTCACTTCGCCAAGGACATGATCCTCGGGGCTCAGCAACTCCAGTTTCAGTTCCGCCTCGCCGCTGTGCGCGGCTTCGTAGGGCACGGAAAAAGCAAGAGCATCGCGAAAATAGACGGCGGAGATTGTTCTCGACTCCACGTTGCCAAAGGTCGCAGCAAGTAGCAGTGCCAATCCTGACAGAGCTTGAAACACACGAGACATGACGCGTCCCCCTCGCGGCAAGCGGCCGACCGCCGCGCCGCGCTTCTTTGTTCAATCGGAGTTCGCGCCTGATTGGGAGTTTTGCAGACAATTTTTGGGGAATTTGTGGGAAGTTACTATTGGTAGTTACTTATCGAAAGCTGGAATCGGAAATTACTAACTTCCGGATAGTTACCTTTGACGCCAGTGGAGTCCGTCCTTACTGCTCCAAGTGGTGCCGGCGTCCGTGGTTAGCTGGAAGACAGCCCCCTCGCTCGCCCCGCCTATCTCGTCCTTGGCATTCGCCGAAGCTTTACCCCTGGCTGCCGTCGTCGACTCGATGCGCACCGCCTTGTCCGCCCATTGCGGTTTGATCTTCTTCCATTTCTTGCCCTCATCGCGGCTCAGAAAGAGATTGCCTGCGTCATCAAGAGAAAGAACGCGCTTGCCCTGCGACACAGTCGCCAAAATCGGCCGGTCGGATAGTGCCGCGCTTCCCCGGCGCGCGCCGCGCGTTTCCGCCACCTGATCGCTCACGTTGGCCGATTCCGTTTGGATCGATGTTGCGCCCGCCTCCACCTCAACCACCTCTGAGACCGATCCCACGTCCAGCACTGGCTGCAGCATGGCCATTTCACTCGGTTTCAACTCGATCGACTCATTGCCCGTCTTGAAGCCACTTGCCGTCGCTGTCAACTGGTACTGTCCCGCCGGCAGTTGTGTCAGATGGAAGCTGCCATCGACGCCGGTCGTCGTTTGTCGCGTCTTGCCGGCCGTATCGCGCACAGTTACCGTCCCCCCCGCGATGGAGGCCCCACTTCGGTCCGTGATGCGCCCGGAGATTCCCGCAAGCGTTTGGGCTTCGCCGCTCGCGCCCTGAATCTGCAACGCAGGCAGTTCTTTTTTCTTGGCCAAGGTGTCTTGCGTCGCCGCGCCTTGTGTGCCCGCGGCCGGGAGCTGTTGAAGTTGCGTGAAATTCCGCCCATTCAACGGCAAATTGGATGTCGCCGACGTACTGACGGTGCTCTGCGCCAGCGTCGAATCGGTAGTCTGAGCCGAGCCAATCGGGCCCCCTACAACAGAAGGAGCGGCACCGGCTGTCGGCGAAGGTGCGCCTGCGGTCGCTTGCCCGCTCTTCAATGCAGGCAAATTCGAGCCACCTGCGATGGGGCTCTCCTGTCGACGGACCTTCTTCGCCGGAGTGCTCGGAGCGAAGCTGTCCTGTCGTCCTCCGGATCGCGCAACCAGCTCCGACTTGGCGGCTGGGGCTCGCCCTGCTTTGTCAGTTGGCGCGCCCGGCTCCAGGTCGCTGCTTGGCGCAGCGCGATCTGCCTCTGCGTTAGTGCTGGGCGCAACCGTGGTTCCAGACCGCGCGGTCTCCGGGGGTCTCACGCTCGCCAGTTGTTGCGGAGTCTCAGGCGTGCCATGCGGCCGGATATAAATCAGCGCTGCAATCAGCGCGCACGCAAGCGCCGCCGCGGACACTCCCACCGGCACCAGCCACCGCCATGTCCATCCTCGCCAAGCCCATCGTTTCTCCGGCGATATCTCGGCTGGTTGCTGCTCCTCGTGCGGTTGCATCAGGAACACAGCTTTCCGGCACTCCCCGCATTCAGCCAGGTGAGCCAGCATCCGCTCCTGTTCCCGCGCAGTAGCCGCGCCCTCCACGAACACACTGAGCTGGTCAGCGTCTGGATGTATCCCGGGCTGGAGATTCCGGCTCAACCTTGTCCCTCCTTATCGGGGATCGGTTCGCCTTCCGATTTTTGCAGCAACTTACGCAGATTGATGTCCACATCTCTGGGATCGGTCCCCAGCGTTTCCTCGGCCGCTCGCCGGCTCAGGCCCCGCGCCTTGAGCGTCCGCAGCAGCTGTTTGCGCAAACGCTCGGTTGCCCGATTCAGTTTGCGGCTGATCGTCGCTACATGAACTCGGAGAACACTGCTGATTTCTTGCAGAGTATGTTGGTCCAAGTAGTAGGCCGAGAGCAGAAAGCGTTCTTCTGCGGAAGCCTTGCTCAGCGTGATTTTTATCGCCAGCCGTAAATGTTCTAGCCGTTTGAGGTCAGGCTCCTCGGAAACTGCCGCCGCGGGCTCGGTTTCGCCCAACTCAGTTTCCCGGCCGATTTTCCGGTACTGGTCCACCCGTCGTTGCGCCAGGATCGCCCGCAGCCAACCCATCAGCGATCCTCGCCCCGAGTATCGAAGCAGAGGAGACCAACGCTTATTTTCGCGCTCCGTGAGCCCGAACAGCTCGGAGTAAAGCGCGCTCGCCAGCTCTTCGCCCAACGCCGCCGATCCTGTCATCTCCACCGCAGCCCTAGTCAGTGGTTCCCGATATTGCGCAAGAAAACGCTGCCACGCCGACTCGCGCCCCAGCGCGCACCCACGCGCGATGGCAAGCTCCTCTAGATGCAGCCCCCGCCAGAATGTTTCCCGCTGCCGCTCATGAGCCTGCTTTTCTGGGTCGACACCGAAATTGTGTCTTGCTCCTATAGTCTCAAGAGCCTCAGCAAATTCAACTCTGCTTACCTCAACCAGCTCCGCGCCTGCCGCTCGCCAAAGCTCTTCGCCCAGCTTACCGGGCAAAACCCGGTTCTCCGCCGCGAGTTCCGTGCCGAGAGTGATTCCTTCCGCCAAGGATGCGGCGCGCTCTTCCGCTCCCGAAGATTCTGCTTGAGTAATATTGGCAGGCGGTATATCCACTCGAGCCCATTAAATCACATCGTCGCTTCGTGGCCCATTCCTCGCCTCTCCCAACCGTCGAAAGGCTTCTCGCTCGCCTCGAGAAATTAAATTTCTGTATTCCGGGCAGTGCGTTGAAGAGCTTGGATAACAATAGCTGCTGAATTGTCGGCAATCCAGAAGTCTTTACCGGTTGCCTGGGTAGGCATTTATGAGATGGGATTCTGGGCCTAGGAGATCGCGGTGCGTGCGGTCTGCGGTTGCGTACCGTGGCCCTCAAGCTCTCGGCTTAGGCGCTTGTTTAGAATCTCTTGCGCTTTCCCTGCTTTACGGGTTTGCGTGATGCGATTAACTCACGGCACACTTTACGGCACACCGCCGAAACCACTAATTAGATAAGTAATTGATTTCTTAGGCAGAACCAGGGAAATTCGGAGCCACCGCAACATTGACTCCGGATCACTGAGGGATGCGCAACCCCCCGGCTTGAGTACCGCATCGCTTGGCATGAGCAGAACCCCTCCGATGTCATTCCGTGGCAGCAAGTCAGGGCCGGCCGGTTTGAGAAACCGTAATCTAGAGACGCTGCAATCGAGGTGGCGGGGCCCTCCAGGCCGTGCGTTTTTCGCGAGAGATGGGATTCCACGTCCCATCCCTCTCCCAGCTGCCGCCCAAAACAAAACGCCCCAGACTCTTTCGAGTCGGGAGCGTATGTCGATCAGCCCTCCCCCAAGTGCTGCTCAATCAGGAGACTAATCGGAAGACGTGCATCGGTAAATGGCTACTTCGTGCCATTGTCACAAACGTCACGGCCCCTACGACTGCTTCTCCATTTCGAACGAGGTCGTGGTCCCGCGCAGTTTATCGGTGAAATCCACGTGGATCGACTTGCCGTCTTTCGCCACCGTCATACGGTTGATCCCGACGACTTTCCCGTCGCGCTTGTCGACCTCCTCAATCGTATTCGCAGAAATCCGCTTCAGCGAAACCATGGTGTGGCCCGGGTCTCCCTCCACCGGGTAGTCTTTGCCATCGAACTTCGCATCGTAGCTTTCGCCGTTCGGGTCTGCCATTTTCAGCCCATCCGCCGTGCTTTGATAGGTCACGGTCAGCCCATTGTTGGAGACGCTGTCGACCTTCGAGGTCCGCCACGCTCCCGATACTGCGTGCGAACCCGCCGCGCCCGGGCTTACACGTGTGGAGGTAACCTCTCCTGTCACCGGCTTGGCTTCGGTGCTGTCGGTGAACTTTTCGTTCAGCGTATTCCCGTCAGCGGAAACAGTCGCGCTGTTGGTGAACATCACCTTCCCGTCCTTCTTCTCGATGATCTCAACCGCGCTGGCATTTACGACTTTAACCGCAATGGTGTCGTAGTAAGGATGTCCCGTAACTTTCTGATCGCTTCCATCGGCCTTCACCGCGACCTTCGGAACGCAGGTCAGGCACTCATACATGTTATTGCTCAACGCATACTTGTCGGGCTTGGTGGGGAACTTCGCTGTGTCCAGTTTGGTCATCCAGGTTCCGTCGAACGGGCTTTGGGCACAGAGGGTCGCAGACGCCAATAGCACCGCAGCTAACAGCAGTCTTTTCATAAGACACCTCTTCAGTGAGATTTTTGGCAGCCCAGCAGGAAGGTTCGGCCCCGATCATTTCACGCCCGTGTGTTGGGCTGTCGGTTGGACGCGCCATTGTAGCACCGCGCTGTTCGAGGTGAGAGAATTCCGCGATAACCCGCCGCGCGATACCCGATCTTCGACCGATCCTGCGACGTCTACCCTACTCGATCTCCGCTCGCCACAGCGGCTCTCCGCCGAGCGCGTGATAAAAGCCCCATCCCGCCAATGCCACCACGCTGAGCAACGCGAGAGCGGAAGTCGCCATGTACCACGCGGAGAAGTCGGAGGTGAACGGGACATTCAAAAGCATGTCGATGGTGAAGATTGCGCAGGCCAGGGGGATCAGTCCGAAACGATAGACGATCAGCGCCGCGATGGCGTAGACCAGAATCCAGGCGGGCAACTCCACGGCCGCGTAAGAGGAGGTGAGTCCGTGGAGCAAGGCGAAGAGGGCAACGAACGCGATGACGGCCAGCCAATCTTTTCGCAGCAAGACTTTCAATCCCACTAGTAGAAAGAAGAACTGCAAAGTCCCCAGAATCGAAGCCGGAATCTGCATCAGCCAAGCGCCCAGCGCCTCGCGCCCACCCGCGAGATATTCGGTCTGCGCAATTCCAGGCGCCGCCCCCATGTGCATCATGGGGATAGAACGAACCTGAAAAATGAGAATCCAGACCACCCCCAGCATCACGCCAACCAAAATATCGCGCCCTACGAGGGGATCGCGGAATTGCCCCGACATAAGCCGGCTCCACGAAATAATGGTCTGCGGCCAGCGCCGCCGCACCCACGGTTCCAGCGCCAGATACAACATCCAGGTTATTCCCGAGACGAACAGAGCAGTGCTGACTGCAAGGATGAACATCCCTAGCAGGCTGCTGAAAAAGTACTGCTAATCCACAGCCGAGTATGTTACGAGAAAGCATGCGCGGAACAGATCAGCAGCAGAATCATATGTTCAGTTACTTATCACCCGAAACCCGTGTCCGCG
>JBAUXO010000308.1:0-4381 GCA_049584315.1 Candidatus Sulfotelmatobacter sp.
ACGTGATTTGCTTCCACAATCGTTAATCCCACACCAGCCAAAAACGGCGAAAGGATTAGGACATCGAATGTGGCGCCTATGGAGGCCTTGCCGACGGCTTCGGCGGCGACGCTCGAGCCGAAGCCGCTTGGGCGCTTGGCAGAAATGACCCACACCAGAAGTGACCCACACCAGATTTGACCCGCCCCAGCAGTAGTGAATCTCACGCACAAGCGGAAGGCCAGGTGAGCAGGTTTTTTGCTGGCCGATTCGGTCCTGGGTTAAAGTAGCGGCGTCCCATCCTACACACACAGAAGGCGCCCCGAAGAGGAAGGCAATCCCCTTCGGGACTTGAGCTTCTGGGAGCAAGACCTCCCATGGGCCCTAGTGAAGATCGTTCAACTGGCGAGAAAAATCAAGCTGGCCATCGCAGAATAGGCGGGAGCCGGAGGCGGGTCCGACGTCCGCGCCGTCGGGCTTGTTTGCTGAAAGGATGCGAGCGACGATTTCGCCCTTTGCAGCCGCGGACGCGCTATTGCAGCGAGGAGTGCCGGGAGGAAGCACGGAGGTGGCGAGAGTGGAAAGCACGACATCACTATCGGCAATCCGAAGGCGGCAAACAAACGCGGCGGGCGCAAAGCCGGCGCTACCGGCTGCGCTCGAAACGAGCCAGAGCCGCCAAGCAAGGGCCTCGTAGAACGCGCGAGGGTCATCGCAAGGAAAAATATTTTGCCGCTCCTGCGATCGGCCTGGCTGCTATGAGGAATTCCAGTGGAGTCGACGTTCTCCCCTGCAGCGATTTTGTTCGCACTCCTGTCGGCGCGCCCTGGAGCGGGTTCTGGAGCGCGAACGGCGTTGGCGGGAACGGCAACCAGAGCAGCGATGGAGATCTGGGCACGCCATAGCAGCGGACACTACCGCAGCCAAGTCGGGCTGAGATGGTCCTGAGATATTGCGCTTCCTCAGGCTGCCGGAATAAGTTCGGCATGCCCCAGCAAAAGAGGAAGGGGGAACGAAGCCCGGGCTGAAGTTCCCGCCGCCTGGTTCTCTCTTCTTCGATGTTCTGGTCGCCGGTGCTTGAGGGCGAAGCCGCCAGGAGAAATGCGTGCAGCTGGAGTTTCATCAACTGGAACTGCGTTACGAACGGTTGCGGATCGTACGTCCGGAACCGGAACGCCGACTTTTGGCCTCGCTGGCAGAGGTTGGCCAACAGGTCCCGATTGTTGTGGTACAGCAGGCTAGCAGTAGCCATGTGGTGATCGATGGCTACAAGCGCATCCGTGGCCTACGCCGGCTGCACCGGGATACGGTTGAGGCCAACCGTTGGCCGGGAGAAGAAGTCGAGGGGTTGATTATCACTCGTCTCATGCAAACCGCGGAGACGGAAACTGCGTTGGAGCAAAGTTGGTTGCTGCTGGAACTGAAGCAACGCTTTGGCTTTTCGCTGGAGGAATTGGCCCGACGTTTCGGGCGTTCGGTGAGCTGGGTGAGCCGGCGACTCGCGCTGGTGCAGGAACTTCCCGAGGTGGTGCAGCAGCGGGTACAGCGGGGAGAGATCGTCGCCCATGGGGCGGCGAAGTATCTGGTGCCGTTGGCGCGCGCCAACCGGCAAGCCTGTTTGGATCTGGTGGAGGCGATGGGAGCGACGCGCGTGACCAGCGCGGATCTGGGCATTCTGTATGGCGCCTATCAGACCGGGAACTGGGTGACTCGCCAGCGACTGCTCGAGGCCCCGCTGCTGTTTCTTAAAAGCCACAAAGAGGCGCAAGCCCCGGCGGTCGTAGTGGAACCCGGCCCTGGTGACAATCTGCTGAGCGACCTGGAAGTTCTCAGTTCCGCAGCACGCCGAGCCGATCGGCGATTACGCCAAGGAGCGTTGCGAAACTTGGCTGACGAACCACGCCAAGAGTTAGTTCGTTGTCTGGATCAATCCCTGCACGAGACGCAACGTCTCGCCGAACACTTTCATCAGGAGATGGGCAGTGTTGGATCAGAGCACGCGAGCCGAGATTCTGAAGCTCCACGAGCACGGGCATAGCATTCGTGGCATTGCCCGAGCCATGCAGCTTTCGCGCGGCGCCGTACGCCACGTGTTGCGCTCAGCTACGGACCAAGTGCCCCAATTAGAGCGCCCAGAAAAGGCCACACCCTACCGGGAGCAGATCTTGGAGCTTTACCAACGTTGTAAAGGCAATCTGGTGCGCGTGCATGAAGAACTGGTCGCGGCAGGAGCGCAACTCTCCTACCCCGCACTGACCGCTTTTTGCCGTCGCCAAGGAATCGGCCAGGAACGCAAACTGCCGGTCGGAGAATATCACTTCACCCCGGGCCAGGAGATGCAGCACGACACCTCTCCGCATCGAGTCGAGATCGGAGGCCAACTGCGCCTGGTGCAAACCGCCTCGCTGGTCTTGTGTTATTCCCGGATGTTGTTCTTCGAGTTTTTCCCCACCTTCACTCGTTTCGATGGCAAGGTGTTCCTCACCGACGCTCTCCAGTACTTCGACGGCAGTTGTGAGATCTGCATGATCGACAACACTCACGTGGTGGTGTTACAGGGCACGGGCCGGAATATGGTGCCGGTCCCCGAGATGGCCTCCTTTGCCGAGCGCTACGGGTTCCAGTTCCAAGCCCACGAGAAGGGAGATGCGAATCGTTCCGCTCGGGTAGAGAGACAGTTTCACTACATCGAAAACAACTTCTTAGCTGGTCGCAGCTTTCAGGACTGGGACGATGCTAACCGACAGGCGCGGGCCTGGTGCGATAAGGTCAATGCGGAATATCGCAGCAAACTGAAAGCCTGTCCCCGTGAGCTGTTTGCTACCGAACGAGCTTACTTGAAGGCTCTTCCGATCTGGGTTCCACCGGTTTATCGGCTGCACCAACGCTTGGTGGACATGGCCGGCTACGTGTCCATCAATAACAATCGCTACTCGGTCCCCGAGGAGTTTCTGGGGCTCCAGGTCGAAGCGCGAGAAACCAAGGAGAGTATCGAAATCTATCGCGGGCCACGCCTGATCGCTTGCCATCGGCGCGTGCTCGACGCTACCGGCTGTAGGTACAGCTTGCCCCAACATCATTCCCCGCGTGGGCAGGGACTCAAGCCCAAGCCGTCAGATTCCTCAGCGGAAGAAAAACGGCTACGCCAGGAAGTCCCGGAAATCATTCCCTATCTGGAAGCTTTGAAAAAACATTACTCCGGTCGGGCCACGCTTCCTCTGCGCCGTTTGCTGCACATGGTGGAGGATTATCCCCGCGCTCCCTTGCTGGAGGCGATCACCACCGCCGGGCAATACGGATTGTTTGACTTGGAGCGCGTGGAGAACCTCATCCTGCGCAAGCTGGCCCGGGAGTACTTTCTCATCCAGCCATGAGCACCCCCAACGAAGAGATCCCCCAGTTGTTGAAGAATCTGCGCCTCCACAAGATGGCTGCCATCCTAGAAACGGAACTGGCGGCTGCGCGTAAGAGCTCCCCTTCCTACAGCGACTTCCTCGTCCGATTGTTGCAGGCTGAGTGGCTGAATCAGCAGGAAAGGAAATTACAAGCACGCATCCAACGCGCCAACTTCCCCGAGATCTGGACTCTGGAGTCGTTCCCCTTCAAGAACCAACCCGGGGTCTCGCGCCGTCAGATCCAAGAACTGGCGGAACTGGAGTTCATCCCCAAAGCCACCAATATCATCTTTATCGGTCCAACCGCTGTCGGCAAGACTGGACTCGCGTCTGGTCTGTTGCTCAAGGCACTGCAGAATGGTTATCGCGGTCTGTTCATCCGAGCCCAGGATCTCTTCGAGGAAATGTATGCCTCACTCGCCGATCGTGCCTCGCGAAAGCTCATCCGCCGTCTGGCTGGCATCGATATACTGCTGGTCGACGAGCTCTCGTATCTTAACCTCCGCCCCGAACAGACCAACATCTTCTTTAAGCTGATGGAAGAACGCTATCGTCGTAAACCCACGATCCTGACAACCAATCTAGAGTACGACCAATGGCATCAGCTCCTCGGCAACAAGGATCTGACCGAGGCCCTGCTCAGTCGTTTGCGGCATCAGTGCCAAACCATCCGCATCAACGGACCTTCCTTGCGTGAACCTCTGGGTTGATCATTACATTCGAACTCTTCCCTCGAATCTTTCCATTCCAACCAATAACGGTTGTTTATTGCCCCTTTTTCTTCATCCACGATTCGATTACGAATCTCATTCCAAGTTACGATTCAGGACAGGGTCGTCTTAGGCAAGTACCAGTGGGTCTTTCTTAGCGAGCGGTCAAGCCTCAAAGCGAACTTCATCCATTAACGCTTTCATCACGTGGATGCCACGGCCGTGAACCGACTCGATGTTTTCCGGAGCGGTCGGGTCCGGAAGGTTATTGGCGTCAAATCCTTCTCCTTCGTCCTT
>JBAUXO010000309.1:0-139363 GCA_049584315.1 Candidatus Sulfotelmatobacter sp.
AAATGTCTTCTTGCTTTTCCCGCTGCTTGCGCGTCCCCATCGCCATACGCGCATTCTACGAATCCTACCTGTGGATCCTTCAAACTCTTTTGCTTACGCATCCGGACTTACACCCCGGGCTGTTAGGGGTATCGCGAGGCTCTGGTCAATCGTGGACGGAACACCCGGAGATGGAAGGCTCTATGGCGCTCTGGGCGGGCAGTTCGTCCTTCGCCGGGTGAACTCAATACTCGGCCAGCTCTTTCATCGCTCGAAACAGATCATTCGCTTGCGGCAGAATCGCGTCTTCGAGAATCGGCTGGTAGGGCACGAACGCGTCCGCGGCAGCAACGCGGCGCACCGGAGCATCCAGATGATCGAAGAGTTTGTCGCCGATACGCGCCGCGATCTCCGCTCCATAGCCCCAGCTCAACGTATCCTCGTAGGCCACGATCACCCGATTCGTCTTTCTCACCGAGGCCGCAATCGTCTCCCAGTCAAACGGATTCAGACACCGCAAGTCGATCAACTCGACCTTCACGCCGTGCTCGCGCTCAATTTTCTGCGCCGCCTGCAGCGCTCGCGGCACCACCGCGCCGTAAGTGATGACCGTCAGGTCTGTCCCCGGATTCACGATCTTCGCCTTGCCGAATGGAATCATATACTCGGGTCCCGGATAGGGCGCACGTCCGAAGGTTTCGCGATACAGCCGCTTGTGCTCGAGAAACAATACCGGATCATCGCAGCGGATCGCGGTGCGCAGCAATCCGGCCGCATCCAGCGCATTGGAGGGGAATATAACCCGCAGCCCCGGCATGTGCGTAAACATGCTCTCACCACACTGCGAGTGATAAATCGCGCCGCCGGTAAGATAACCGCCAATGGCCACGCGAATGACCACGGGGCAGGAAAAGACGTTGTTGGACCGCCAGCGAATGACCGACAGTTCATCGCGAATCTGCATCATCGCCGGCCAGATGTAATCGAAGAACTGAATTTCCACCACCGGCTTCATTCCGCGCGTGGCCATGCCGGTCGCCCGGCCCACGATAGCGGCTTCGGCGAGCGGCGAGTTAAAGACGCGATCGTTGCCGAACTCGCACTGCAAGCCGAAGGTGAGCTTGAATACTCCGCCCTTCCCTTTCACCAGCTTGCGCTTCAAGTATTCTTCGCGGCTGCAATCGGCTACATCTTCGCCGAAGATCACAATCCGTTCGTCCCGCTTCATCTCATCGCGCAGCGTCACGTTGATCAGATCAGCCATCGTCTTCGCCGCCGGCTTTTTGCCGTCGGCGGAATCAGGGCCAATCATCGCCTGCGAGTCGAACTCCGCCGATGTGGGATCAATGTCCGGCGAATACACATACTGCATCACGCTCTCGGGCGCGGGAGGCAGCGCTTCCAGGGCCTGATCCACAGCTACTTGAAGTTCCTCTTCAACTTTCTTTTCCAGATCATTAATGCCTTTTTCGTCCAGGATCCCTTCGCGCAGCAAAAACATCTGAGTCCGCGACACCGGATCGCGCGCGGAATCCCGTTCGCGTTCGGTGTCTGGACGGTACAACCGTTCATCGTCAGAAAGCGAATGCGAATACGGGCGAATCACATGGGCATGCACAAATGCCGGACCGTGGCCCTCGCGGCAATACTGCGTCGCCCGCTGGAATGCTCCGTAACTCGCCACCGGATCGGTGCCGTCAACTTCCTCGAGATGAAAATTCGGGAACCCTGAGATCAGCCGCGAAATACTTCCTCCCGCCGTCTGCACTTCCACCGGCACCGAGATTGCATAGCCGTTATCCTGCACGCAAAAAATTACCGGCAACTTGTTCAGCGCAACCGCGTTCAGCGCCTCCCAAAATTCACCTTCGCTGGTGGTTCCATCGCCTAAAGAAACATAAGTGACCTCGTCGCCGCGAAAGATCACCTGCTTGAACTGGCGATAGTCAACATTCTTCGAAGCCGGAACCTCGGCGGTTTTCGGATGTTGCGCAAAATATCGTCCAGCTTCGGCGCATCCCACCGCCTGCAGAATCTGTGATCCCGTGGGCGACGATTGGGTGACAACGTTCAGACGCCGGTAGCCCCAGTGCGACGGCATCTGCCGTCCACCCGAACTCGGATCGTCTGCCGCTCCCACCGCCTGCAGAAACATCTCCACTGGCTTGGCTCCCAGCGCCAGGCACAGCGCTCGATCGCGGTAATAAGGATAGAACCAGTCGTAACCTGCCTTGAGCGCCATCCCGGCCGCTGCCCCGATCGCCTCATGCCCGGCCCCCGACATCTGGAAGAAAATCTTCTGTTGCCGCTTGAGCATGATTTCCCGGTCATCGATCCGCCGGGAGGTGTACATCATACGGTAGGCTTCGATGAGCTGTTCGCGCGTAAGTCCCGCGTAACTGCGCGACTTTTTCGTGCCCGTGAGAGACAGTTTGGGGTCGGTTTTTGTAGTCGCCATCCGCTTCCCTAATGAGTACCTTTTTAAACGTTCCGCTTGTTAGATGCGCCGACCGAAATAAGGTGCAACGCGCTATAAGGCAGGTTGCATTGTAAATGGGAACAAGGAATTGGAAAATATGCAAGTTCCCCTCGCGAACTCGGGAACCTTAGTCACCCTGAGAATCGCCTCGATTGGCCCAGACTTTCCCCAGGCAACGCCCCAGATCCTCGAGCAAGTCTTCCGTATCTTCCAGCCCAATGTTCAGCCTTACAATGCGGTGCCCGTAATCCGGACGCCCTTTCGATCTCTGGAAGTCGTAAGCCACGGCCAGACTCGTCACTCCTCCCCAGCTATAGCCGATCTCAAACAACTCCAGCCCATCCACAAACGCCCGCACTTGAGCTTTCGTAGCATCGGGTTTGAAGACAATGGAAAAAACTCCCGCCGCTCCGGTAAAATCCCGCGCCCACAATTCGTGCCCCGGCGAGCCTTCCAGCGCCGGATGCAAAACCCGTTCAATCTCCGGCCTCGCCGCCAGCCAGCCGGCAATCTTCAACGCCGAAGCTTCGATGTGCTTAAGCCGAACCGCCATCGTCCGCATACCGCGCAAAGCCAGGCTGCAATCGTCCGGCGAGGCGACGTTCCCCAGAAGCTGCTGCGCCGCCCCTAGTTGCTGATATAGCTTCGCATCCTTCACGGTCACCGAGCCCATCAGCAAATCGCTGTGCCCGCCGACATATTTCGTCAACGCCTGCATCGTAATGTCCACGCCGTGCGCGAACGCATCAAAATACACTCCTGCGGCCCAGGTATTATCCATCGCGATGAGCGCTCCGCGAGCGTGCCCAGTCTCGGCGATAGCCGGCACATCCTGCACCTCCATCGTGATCGAGCCCGGACTCTCGCACCACACCAGCCGGGTATTCTCGCGCAGCAGGTCCTTAATCCCGGCGCCAATCTCGGGAGGATAAAACCCGCTCTCCACGCCAAACCGCCTCAGCACGTGATAAGCCAGTTTACGGCTGGGAGTGTAGACGCTTTCGGGAAGCAAGATATGATCGCCGCTCTTCAGAAACACCAAATTGATCAGCGAAATCGCGCCCTGGCCTCCGGGCGTAATGATGGTTCGGTAGCCCTTTTCCACCTCGCAGATCTTTCCCGCGAGTTCCAGCGTGGTCGGAGTACCGTAGAGCCCATAGGTATAGCCCACTTCGGGCTGATCCCAGCTGTCGTCGACCGAAGCGGCATCCGGGAACAACGTGGTCGAACCTCGAAACACCGGACTCGCCAGCGACCGGTATCCCTCCGGAACCTTAACATCGGAATGAATCAACCGCGTCTTCCAGCTCTTCGCCATGCCGGAATTATACGGTCACCGCGTGGCGTGGCAGAGCCGCCCGAAACCTTCTGGGACCTTCAAAGCCGCATATCAGCGCCGGCAATCATTTATTCTAGAACCACGCATGATTCAGATCCGCCGTGCCTTCGACCCGCTCTCGATCAAGCTGGTGATCTTTGACCTCGACGGCACGCTGATCGATTCGCGTCTCGACCTGGTGCACTCCGTCAACGCCGCGCTTCGCCACATCGGCCGGCCCGAATTGCCGGATGACGTCATCGCCAGCTACGTCGGCGACGGCGCACCGATTCTAATCCAGCGCGCGCTGGGCGGCGAAACTGTCGATGAAGCCGTCGTGCGCCAAGGCCTACAGTTTTTTCTCGCCTACTACCGCGAACACAAGCTCGATCACACCACCGTCTACGCCGGCATCCACGAGGCACTCGGGACTATTCAGAATTCAGTCCAGAGAACTTCCAACGGAGGTGGGCACCCAGGAACGCCGCGCCAGATGGCCGTTCTCACGAACAAACCCGTGATTCCCTCGCGTGCCATCGTCGAGGCCTTTGGTCTCGGGCCATTCTTCAGGCAAATCTATGGCGGAAACAGTTTTGCCACGAAAAAGCCCGATCCGGAAGGCGCGCGTAAACTCCTTGACGAGCACCGGGTTCGCCCGGAAGAAGCCGCCATCGTTGGCGACTCCCACGTCGATGTCGAAACCGGGCGCAACGCCGGCCTGTGGACGGTGGGCGTCAATTACGGCTTTGCCCCTCATACGCTGCTGCAGAGCCCTCCGGATGTGCTGGTCGACGCGCCTCACGAACTGGCCGAGTTTTTCGTTCCTCTCATGTAAACTCATGCGACGATGAGCGATTCAACGGGCTTCACCCCTCGGGAACTCCGCAAGCTGCGCAGCATGAGAGATCCCCACGGCATCCAGAAATTTCTCGACGACGCCCCGTATCACCTCGCCGATACAGCCTGGTCGCCGCGCCGCGTCCTGGCCGAGCAAACCGCGCACTGCCTGGAGGGCGCCATCTTCGCTGCCGCAGCGCTCCGCGCCAATGGATATCCGCCGCTGCTTCTCGATTTCGAAGCCGAACATGACACCGACCATGTGATCGCCATTTTTCGCCAGAACGGATGTTGGGGTGCCGTCGCCAAGTCGAACTACGCCGGATGCCGCTGGCGCGAGCCGGTCCATCGCACGCTACGCGAGCTGGCGTTGACTTATTTCAATGCCTACTTCAATCTGCGTCGTGAGCGCTCCCTACGCCGCTTCTCGGTTCCCGTAAACCTGAAACGCTTTGATCGCCAGAAGTGGATGACCACCGATAAGCCGGTGTGGTTCATCGTCTTCCACCTGTTCGATATCAAGCATTACCCGCTCATCACGCCGGCGATGGCCAAGCGCCTGCATCGCGTGGACGAGCGTCTGTTTCAGGCGGAGTGTATGGGAAAAGCGCTCAAGAAAGACGACTAGCAGCCAGGGGTAGTCCGAGAACAGCACGGCGGGACGAGTCGTCAGACCATCGTCCCGCCGTCTTGCTTCACTCAATTCGATGACGCAAACGCAATCACTCCGAATGTTCCCGCCAGATTGCCGCTCGGACCGGCGGTAAAGAACAACTGGTTCGTTCCCCCGTTGCTGCCCGTACCATCGCCAAAACCAACTCCCCAGAGCTGGTCCACATGAATGACCTCGCCATTTGTGTCCTTGACGGTTCCAACGAACTTCCCGGTTGTCCCGTCAAAGGCATTGATGGTTCCGCTGTTGGTATTGTTTGAAATGAGCAGCGTATTGGCCAACGGGCCAAACTTTCTCGGGGCTGCGGCAATCCCCCAAGGCTGGTTGAGCGGCGCCCCTTGAACCAAATGCTGTCCCGGGGTGATAGGCGTACCATCTTCCTTAAATGCGTCAACGAAGCCCCCGCTCCCACCGGTAGTACTGGCGAAGGTCACGTAGACCAGCCCATTTATGTCTTGGATGCCGAATGGAGCAAAGCCCGCAGGCACCGCAGCGTCAATGATCGAGGTCACCAGGCTGAAATTTCCGTCGTATATGTCCACCTTATTGTTCTTGAAGTCGGCAGCGTACAAGAAGTTTCCTGACGCCTTGTCCGTGACAGCCAGACCCGTATACATCGCTGGGGTCGTGCTGGTCGACGTGTCCACTGCCACAAGCGCCTGGTTGGCATTCGATTTGAAGGTCCACCCGCTGATGGTTCCATCCAGCGTGGCGAACAGGAAAATTGACGGCCATCCCTCCACCTGGAATTCGCCGGTCGTCGATGCACTCCATACAATTCCAGTCGGCGAACCCGGGCCGTTTGACCCCGTAGGCGAATCCGGGCCGCCTCCTGCCGTTGGGATTAGCACCCTCAATCCTTGCGCCACTCCGGCGCCATTGTAAAGCGTCGACCATCCGGAGATATTGTCGCTGACCCACCAAGCTGAGCCCGGGGCGTGGACCAATCCCCACGCATTCACCAGCAGTGGATCCGTATGTTTAGCCGCTTTTACCTGGTTTGAACTTAGGTTTGTGAGCTGATATTGTGCCGCGGCTGGGCTGGACGCAAGCATCAGCATCAACGTGACGAAAGACGTGACTGCCAGAGCGCGAGCCGGCAATTGCGGTATGTGTAAACGGGACATGGTGGTTCTCCTTCGTGAGATGAGAGGGCTCGACCGGAGGCTGGATTGTTCTCTGCCCGCGGCCTAGCAAAGACTAGGTCTGCCATCGTTAGACCTTGTCAACACGGCGTAATGAGTTTGTACAATCTGTGTCTTTTGCACGCCCCAGCACTCTCTGATCTTCAGAACCCTGTACGTTTTTTCCATGCGATAAAATGTGCGTGTGGGTTCCCGCGTCCTCGTTTCCTTCTTACTGCTCGCAACTGCGCTGGCTTTCGGTCGGCAAGACCAGCCTGCGTCCGCAGCGACTCCTGTCGAAACGACTTCCGACACGCCGGACCCGTCTTCCCCGCCCAACCTGAAACCCGACGCCAAGGGCAATCTCTCGCAGGAGCAGATGCAGGGGCTCTTGCGCGTGGTCGCCGACAAGGACCTGGAGAATGACAAGCGCCTGCGCGATTACACCTACATTGAACGTGACCAAGAACATAAGCTCGATGGCAAAGGGCAGGTGAAGTCCACCGAAGCTAAGACGTACGAGGTGATGGAGCTTTACGGCGAGCAGGTGCAACGGCTGATCGAAAAAGACGATAAACCGCTCGATGCCAAGGACGCAGCTAAAGAAGAGGAAAAAATTCAGAAGATTCTCGACAAGCGCAAGAACGAATCAGAGGACGAGCGCAGGAAGCGCAAGGAAAGAGAAGAAAAAGAGCGTGAAGACGAGCGCAAGTTCGTGCGCGAGGTAGCCGATGCATACAACTTCAAAT
This sequence comes from Candidatus Sulfotelmatobacter sp., assembly GCA_049584315.1. Classification (GTDB taxonomy): domain Bacteria; phylum Acidobacteriota; class Terriglobia; order Terriglobales; family Acidobacteriaceae; genus Sulfotelmatobacter. The sequence continues at coordinate 7,160 of JBAUXO010000309.1, forward strand.
TGGTGGGATCGGAGTTTGTAGGCGGACGCGAGGCCTGGGTGATTGACGGCGAGCCACGGCCGGGCTTTGTGCCGCACATGAAAGAATCAAGGTTTCTATCCAAGTTCCACGGTCGAGTCTGGATCGACAAGGGGGACTTGCAACTTTCCAAGATGGAGGTGGAATGCCTGGATACGATTTCTTGGGGAGTATTCCTCGCCCGTTTTCATAAGGGCACTCGCGTCATGCTGGAACAAACCCGGGTTAACGAAGAAGTGTGGCTGCCGCGCCAGCTTACAGCGAAAGTCGACGTTCGTCTCGCCCTGCTTAAGAACTTCAACGTGGATGTGGAACAGACATTCCGCGACTACAAGAAATTCGGCGCTACTTCGCGGATTCTGGCGGTCGAAGACCTCCAGAAAAAATAACGCATCTGGCAATTCAGCATTCGATGCGTCCGAACCATTGCCGTTGTCATCTACTATTTCTTCGGAGTCTTCAATCGTGTCTTTGCCGGGAGAACCCATGTCGACTCAGCTAACGCCACTGGCCGCGGATATCCGAGGTGAGGCTTTCCCCGTTCTTAGCCAGGCTCAGATCAACCGCATTCGTCCTCTCGCCAAGATTCGAAAAGTGAGCGCCGGCGAAATTCTCTTCGAGCCCGGTGACAGCGACGTTTTTTTCATGCTGCTTTCCGGAAGCATGCAAATCGTTCAGCCCGAACTACGCGGCGAAAGCCCCATCGTCAATCTTGCGGCCGGAGAATTCACCGGAGAAATCACCATGATCTCCGACCGGCGCTGCCTGGTGCGCGGGCGCGTCACCGCGGCCGGCGAATTCCTGGAAAAGAATGAGCAGCCAGGATCTGCGGGCCCTGGTTGCCCGAGATGCGGAACTGAGCGAGATCTTCATGCGCGCTTTCATCCTGCGCCGTGTCGAACTGATTAACCGCGGCCAGGGAAATGTGATCTTGTTGGGCTCTCGCCACTCGGCCCCCACGCTGCGTCTGCGCGAGTTTCTCACTCGCAACTGACATCCCCACACCTACGTCGATCTCGACATCGATACCAGCTATCAGGATCTTCTTGATCACTTTCAGGTTACCGTCGATCAAATTCCGGTCGTCATCTGCAACAACCAGACGGTGCTGCGCAATCCTTCGATTCAGGAATTGGCCCGATGCCTCGGTCTCAACTCTCATATCACGGCGTCAGAAGTGCGGGACCTCGTCATCGTCGGCGCCGGACCATCCGGCTTGGCTGCCGCCGTTTATGCCGCTTCCGAGGGGCTGGACGTCTTGGTGATCGAGGCAGAGTCTCCCGGAGGTCAAGCCGGATCGAGTTCCAAGATCGAAAATTATCTTGGCTTTCCTATGGGAATTTCAGGAAATGAACTGGCTGGTCGCGCCGCCGCCCAGGCGCAGAAATTTGGCGCCAAGGTGTGGATCGCCAACACCGTCACACGACTTAATTGCGAACGGCGTCCCTACGAGTTGACCGTCGACGGTGGTCAGTTCATTCGCGCGCGTACCGTCGTGATTGCCAGCGGCGCCCAGTACAACAAGCCGAGGATCGACAATCTCGCCCGTTTCGAAGGTCAGGGCATTTATTACGGCGCCACCTACATTGAAGCGCAACTGTGCGGGAAAGATGACGCCATTGTCGTCGGAGGCGGTAACTCAGCAGGTCAGGCTGCCGTCTATCTCTCTCAGATCGCGGGCCGAATCCACATGCTGGTTCGCTCCAGCCGGTTGTCCGACACAATGTCGCGCTATCTCATCCAGCGCATCGAGGAAAATCCCATGATTAGCTTGCACTACCGCACCGAAATCGTGGCCCTCGAGGGCGACGCGCAGTTGGAGCGAGTAACCTGGCAGAACAAGAACACGGGCGAGACTTCGACCCACGATATCCGCCACGTCTTCATCATGACGGGCGCTTCTCCCCGGACCGATTGGCTCAAGGGATGCGTGATGCTCGACAACAAAGGCTTTATCATCACCGGTCGCGACCTGGATCCGGTCGCGCAGGAGTTCAAGTGGACGATCCCCCGCGTCCCGCAGATGCTCGAAACTAGCCTGCCCGGCGTCTTTGCCGTTGGCGACGTCCGCGCCGGAAACGTGAAGCGTGTGGCTTCCGCCGTAGGCGAAGGTTCGATCTCTATTTACTTGGTGCATCGCGCGCTGGCTGAGTTGTAAACCCATCGGGAAAGGCCTCGATTTGCCCGCGTTATAATAGAAAGATTCTTAGTCGGTAAAGTTGCCCTCTGCAAGGCTGCGCAGCCGGAACAAACGCAATCACGGAGGTCTGCTTAAGGCTAACAGCTAAGAACCAAGAGCTTCTTCCATGGACTTCAAACTGGTCTCGAATTACAAACCTCAGGGGGATCAGGGTCGCGCCATCGAATCCCTGCTGCGGGGCATCTACGACCGCGAGCAGCATCAGGTGCTCCTGGGCGTCACCGGATCGGGCAAGACCTACACCATGGCCAAGGTGATTGAGGCGGTGAACCGTCCTGCCTTGGTGATGGCTCACAACAAGACCCTAGCCGCTCAGCTCTACCACGAGTTCAAGAATTTCTTCCCGCATAACGCTGTCGAATACTTCGTTTCCTATTACGACTACTACCAGCCTGAGGCGTACGTTCCGGCCGCGGACCTCTTCATCGAGAAAGAAGCAACCATTAACGATGAACTCGACAAGTTGCGCCTCTCCGCGACCCGATCGTTATTCGAACGCCGCGATGCCCTGATTGTCGCTTCCGTAAGCTGCATCTACGGCCTTGGCTCGCCAGAGGCCTACTACGGTATGATGCTGTTTCTGGAGAAAGGTCAGAAGATTGCCCGCGAAGACATTACGCACAAACTGGTCGACATTCTCTACGAACGTACTAACGGCGAGTTCCGCCGCGGTACGTTTCGAGTGCGGGGCGACGTGATCGAGGTCTTCCCTACCTATGACGACATGGCCTACCGCATCGAGTTGTGGGGAGATCAGGTGGAGTCGCTCGCCCAGATCGATCCTCTCTTCGGCACGGTGAAGCAAAAGTACATGCGGCTGCCCATTTATCCCAAGACACACTACGTGATGAAGGATGAAACTCGTGCCTCAGCTGTCGAGTCCATCAAGAAAGAGCTGGCCTGGTGGGAAGTAGAACTGGAAAAGCAAGGCCGCGCAGTCGAGTCCCAGCGTATTCATCAGCGCGTGAAGTTTGATCTCGAAATGATCAAGGTTATGGGCTACTGCCACGGCATCGAAAATTATTCGCGCCATTTCACGGGACGCTTGCCCGGCGAGCCGCCTCCGACTCTGTTGGATTATTTTCCGCGCGACTATCTCATGTTCGTGGACGAATCGCACCAGACTATTCCGCAATTGCGCGGCATGCATGCCGGCGATCGCTCGCGCAAGGAAACCCTCGTCGAGTATGGCTTCCGCCTGCCCTCCGCGCTGGATAATCGCCCGCTAACCTTCGAGGAATTCGAGCATCGCACCAACCAACTAGTTTACGTTTCAGCGACGCCCGGTCCCTATGAGCTGACAAAATCTTCGGGCGTAGTAGTTGAGCAGATCATCCGCCCCACCGGCCTGATCGATCCTGAAGTCGAGGTCCGCCCGGTGAAGGGCCAGATCGACGACTTGCTGCACGAGATTCGCGCCCGTGTGGAGCGCGGTGAGCGCGTCCTAGTTACCACCTTAACCAAACGAATGGCCGAAGACTTGGCCGAGTATTACGCCGAAGTGGGAGTCAAGTGCCGTTACATGCACTCGGAGATCGAAACCCTGGAGCGGGTCAAGATCCTGCGCGATCTGCGCAAGGGCGAATTCGACGTATTGATCGGCATCAATCTATTGCGCGAGGGCCTCGATTTGCCGGAAGTGTCCCTGGTAGCGATCCTCGATGCCGATAAAGAAGGCTTCCTCCGCTCGTGGGGATCATTAATCCAGACCATCGGACGCTGCGCCCGCCATCTTCGTGGTCGTGCGATTCTATATGCCGATCGCATGACGGACTCCATGAAGCGCGCCATCGATGAGACCTTGCGCCGTCGCGAAATTCAGACCGCCTACAACAGGGAGAACGGCATCACTCCGGAGTCGATCGTGCGTCCTCTGGACATGACCCTGGCCGGAATTGTCGCCGCCGATTACACCGACCTCACCGGAGCGGATGCCGAGGGCATGCCCGAATTCAAGTCGCAGGATGAGTTGGATGGATATATCGTCAAACTGGAAAGCGACATGCGCGAAGCGGCCAAGCGGTTTGAATTCGAAAAAGCGGCCAAGTTGCGGGATACGATCAAGGAGTTGAGGACGAAGGAATTTCTGTTCGCTTAGACACGAAAACCTTGTTACATAGTTCTTGTGTCCAATCCTAATCGCTTATGCAATGTAACTGTGACCCTCGAAGAAGATGTAGCGCAGTGGGCCCGAATTGAAGCAGCCCGCCGGGACACCAGCGTTTCGCGGCTTCTCGGCGCACTCCTGAAGAAGCGTTTGACCACACCGGATTCCAGGCGAGGAGATCGCGAACTTCAGCGCGAGCCTCATCCCGCACCTCTGGCAGCAGCCGGAGTGCGTTGCCGTAAAACTCCCCGAGCACCTGAAAGCTCACGCGCCCCCGGCGGCTCTTCCACAACTCGGTGCGCCGGTTTTGCGCTGCCCGCTGTTTTCTAAGGTCCGCCTCGTCCAGGGCGTAGAGAAACACGTTGGAATCAACGACGACCGGCGCGGTCATGGACCTCCTCGTCAAATAGCGGCCCTTGCTGTGCAGAAAGGGCTTTCGCACGAGCGCCCGTCGCATGGCCTTTTCGTATGCGTCCTCGTAACCGATGCGACGGTGCTGGAGCAGGGATGGAAAATCCAGGATCGCTACCACCTCGCGTACGGGACGCGTTGATCGTGGCAGCCGCTAAGGCAGCCTCTTGCCGCTATCTGCTTACTGAGGACTTGCAGGCCGGCCAGAAGTTAGACGGAATCGAAGTCGTGAATCCGTTCATAGCCAGCCCGGAGTCGATCCAGGAAAGTTGAGCTTCCTACCGGCCGTACGCCGCGCTGGCCGCCATCGGCTTGCGGTGGAAGGTGTACCCATCAAACGTCTCCGAACGGAAATTGAGGTTCGGAGCAGAGAGCTTTTCCGTTTGGCTGAGGAATAGATACCCGCCGGGTTCCAGGTAGAGATGCAACCGCTCCAGCACCGCCTGGCGCTGGACACGAGAGAATTGCGACAGTACATCCATGCAGAAAATGCAGTCAAAGCGACCGATGTAGCCAGGACGCGCCAGGTTCATGCAGTTGAAAGTCACCAGGCTGCGCAATCGTGGCTTCACCAGAAGATGCGTGGTGCTCGGAGGACTTTGCGGCTCGGAAGACTCGCTTATGCTCTCGTTCGACCCGCCATTCGACCCCACCGTTGGCGAGCCGATCTTCGAAAAATAGTTGCGAATCGTGGCTGGCGGCAAGCCCTCTAGTGCGTTCTGCGGATACACTCCCCGGTCCGCGGTCTCGATACCGGACGCCAACAAATCGCTGCCCACAATATGAATCGAGCACCCCGCGTTCAGCTTCGCTACAGGAGCTGCCGTACTTTGCGAACTTTCCGCCACGCCTCCGTTTCGCGCGCCCGTCTTCCCGTTTCCGTTGCTCAAGCCGTTGCCGTTAATCGCCGCACTCACGTTGGCGGGATTCACCGCGTCGCAGACCGCCATCGCAATGGAATAGGTCTCCTCTCCCGTGCCGCAGCCCGCGCTCCAGATGCGGATCGGCCCCGGAGTGTCGGCCGACTTGCGAGCGCACAGTTGTGGCAACACCTGCCGCCCGAACGCATTCAGCGCTCCCGGATGACGAAAGAATCCCGTATTCGTATTGATGAGTCCGTCGAGCAGTGACGGCAAACTTGAGGGATCCTGCTCAGAGGAGCGCAGCCGCTCGAGCAGTGTGGTCGAGGAGTCCAACTCCTGCATCTCGGTAAAATCGGCGACCCGCGCGGCCAGCGCACTGTAGGAACAATCCAGCACGACTCCGGTCTGCCGCTCGACCAGCAGCCGCAGCTCCGAAATCTCGTGCTCCAGAATGGTGCTCGTCGTAATCAGCCTATGCATAGAGCCTTTCCCCGGCACGCGAGACGCCTCGCACGCCAACGATTGTCAGATCGGCAAATTGCCAGGGGAGGATCAATTGTCGCCCGCCGCCTTCGCGGCGGACCCGAGTCTTTCTGCTCCTAAACGCCCGCAGCCACCGCCACGCGGAACTTTCCGGAATCCCGTTCCACTTGTTGCGCGACCACGTTCATTTCCTTTTCCAGCGACGAAAAACGCTGCATCACCTCATGGATCCGCAGCGTCATGTTACGAATCGTTTCAATCTGCGCCCGCGACTGCGCCGACAAGCTTCCCGGTTCGATCAACAACAAATCGGAATTTCCCAACAGCGAGGTCAACGCATTGTTCAAGCCATGCCGCATCTCCAGCATGTAACGGCCCAGCATCGCCTGCCGCTCCAGCGTGGCGCAGTTCTGCTCCGCGGCTCGCGCCCGGGCCTCGGCAGTGGCGCGGTGTACCGCTTCTCCCGCAGCCGGAATCAATCCATCCAGCCAATTTTGGTCTTGCCGCAGCACCGAGGTTCGCGGCCAACGCTGCCGCACCAGTTGCGCAGTCGCTGCGTCGTGGCAAACGCAGAATAGAGGCTGCAAAGTGGAATGCAAGGGTTCCAGGATCAGCGAGAGCAATTCCCGGCGCAGCGGTCCGACGATTGCCACCGCAAAGTTATCCACGCTGCGTGGCCACAAATCGCCGCTCAGCATCGTAAACGCAGGCACACTGCGCTCGGCTTGCCAGCGCGCTGTAATGCTTCGCGAGAACTCTACGTCGTCGGAGATAACCAGTACTGTCGGATGATCCACTTGCCAGCTTCCTCTGCCTGGAGTCCGCGCATCGCTCGCCGGAACTCTCGATCCCTCGTCTACAACTTCAGCCCGTCCACTTGCTCCAGCCTATTTTTTCCCTGGCTGCGGGCCCTCATCCAGATTCCATTCCGGCACCGCCGAAGAAACTTCAAATTCTGGAGCCGGGTCATTGGTCACCGCGAACTTGGCTTTCGTTTCCGCGGCCGACGCCAACGCACCCGGGGCCGGCGCTGCCGCTCTTGGAACTCCAGCACCCACACCCGCTGCCCGCGCTCCCGGCTTGTTCGCCGCAGGTTCGCTGGGCGCAGCCTTCGCTGCCGCGGTCGCCGCTGCCGCCTTTTCGCCACCTTCCGCTTCCGCACCGCGCCCCAGCGCGAAGTCCACCGACGCCCTCAGATCCACCAGCATGCGCAGCGGTTGTCCGGAAGAATATTCCGCTTGGAACATCACCTTCCACGACTGGCAGATCATGCGCAGCCGCACGATCGGCTCCTGCGCGGAAAACTGGGCCCGCCGACAGTCGATCGTCTCCACACCTTTTTCTTGCAGTTCGGTCAGTCCATCCAAAATGTTGTTGAGATCGGCAAGCATCAGGCGGAAGAACACGCGCCGCATCAGATATCCAAAGCGGGTAAACGCTACCAGTGCCACCGGCAGATAAAATAAATCGCCGGCTTGCGCCTTGGCCTTGCGTCCCTGCTCGAGCACACCACCATGCAGCAGTTCATCCAGCGAACGGCAACGCCGTGCGGCGTCCAGCACCCGATCGAGCGCATTCAGCCACACCGGAGTCTTTAGCTCCACGTTGCCCAGCACGGGCTCCAGTTCCTGCGCTACATACGCGATGTCAGCACCATTGTCGTCCAGTTCGCTGGGCGCCTTTTGGCTGAAATACTGCACCAGCAGGAAATCGATCTTGTCTCGCACCGCATCCGTATGCGCCTTCCTCCCCAGAAGATGCTGCACCAGAGCAACTATCCCGTTTCCATCCACCAGAGAGCTGGTCTGCAGGAACTGCCGCAGTTGATGCACCTGGATGCGGTCATCCATCTCGCTCAGCCATTGCTGCGCGTGCTCCACGGTCTCTCGATCCGGCGCATCCATCGGCTCGTTCAGCCCAGCACAGGGCGGCGCGTCAATCACAAACTCGCGCGCCAGTTCCGCGTAAATCGGGTGTAAGCGTATCGCGCTGGACCACAGCGCCGCGTAATCAGGAGCAGGCGATGCCGGCTGCGAGGGTGAAGCGGAAGGAAGTGTCATGATTTCACGATCCAATTCGGAACTGCGTTGAGGAAGCGCGCCGCCACCACCGTCGCGCCAGGATGGTACTGCACCGCTACCACCGAGGCTTCCGTATCCAGCGAGCCGTCGGAGTTGCGCAGCCGCAGCACGTCGGCAAATTCCAGTGGCATGGTGCAGGCAAACAAAACTTCGCGCGACGTCCCGAATTCAATCACCGTACTCTCCGGCAATCCCACCGCGCTCGCCGGCTTGCCCTCACTGGCAGAAGCGCTGCGCGTCAACTCCACCGGAATACGCACCGGCGTCGCCTCCGGGAAAAAGCGCGCCAGGTCGGCAACCGTGCTGGTCCGCCCCGTCCGCCCCCTCGCTGTCCCTACTTGACCCAAAGCGTTGATGCCCCCTCCCGGCAAATCCCTGGATCCCTGTCATTCCGAAACTTCCCGTTTCCACGAGAGGGAATGAGAAGCGCGGTGGAGGAATCTGCAGTTCCTGTCCGTCGTAACCTTCCTTGCAACCAAAGTGCGGTTAGGCTCCCCCTCTTCCCGGTTAGGAAGAGCTTTGGGGAGCCGAAACTCGCGGTTATGCGAAAAATAGGAGCACGACCGGGACCATCGCCCAGAACGGAAGGATTAGCACTGAGGCGCTAGATTTTTCAGTCAGTTAGGAGCATCGCGATGGTGAGGAAAGCGAGGACCACGAGACATGCGTCTCAGGATGAGACGTGCGTCTCATCGTCCAAACACACACCCCATTGAAAGTATTTACGCCGTCAGATATCCACAGGCAAAATCGTCCCGCCCACACGGCCAACCTGCTATCCTCAAGCCACTCAGCGCGGACCAACCAACCGCGCCGCTCGGGGGCAGCTCGTTACAACGTGAAAGTCATCCTGATCGCTGCCACGCCACGCTCGGCTTAATCCAGCACCCAAGTTTGACCCCGGATGGGCCGATCTGCGGTGCGGCGAACTACTCTCGGTGAAGATACTTTTGCGAAGTCACACTCAAAGCTTGGGAGACACAAAACGTCTATGAGAAGAACTCTGAAACCGAAGTCAGCAACCTGGGGATGGTATAGCGCCGTGCTCGCTCTCCTCGCCGCTCTTTTTCTGTCCAATCCTGCGTTTGCTCAGGATCAAGACGATCCGCCAGGCCGCGTTGCTCGTCTGGGCTACTTGGAAGGTTCCGTTTCCTTCCAGCCCGCCGGCGAAGGTGATTGGGTGGGAGCCGTTCCCAACCGTCCCCTGACCAGCGGCGACCAACTTTGGTCCGACGCGGGTTCCCGCGCCGAGGTCCAACTCGGATCGGCCGTCATCCGCCTCGGACCCATGACCGGCTTCTCCTTCCTCGACCTCGACGACAACACCGTGCAGGTTCAACTCACCGCCGGCGCAATCTACGTCACCGTACGCCGCCTGCATGAAGACGACGACTTCGAGATCGACACGCCGAACCAAGCCTTCACCATCCTACAGCCTGGTCACTATCGCGTCGAAGTCGGCGCGGATGGAACCTACACCATCATCAGCGTTCGCGAAGGCGATGGAGAATCCACGGGCGGAGGCCAGAGCTACGAACTCCGCGGCGGCCAGCGCGCCACACTCAGCGGTACCGACCAGCTTTACGCCGACGTGGAAGAGCTTTACCGTCCGGACGACTTCGACACATGGTCCGAATCCCGTGATCACCGTTACGATTATTCCCGTTCCGCGCACTACCTTTCGCCTGATGTCGTCGGCTACGAAGACCTCGACGACTACGGCGACTGGCGCGATGATCCCGCCTACGGCAACGTTTGGTTTCCCAATCGGGTCGACGCCGGATGGGCGCCTTATCATGTCGGACACTGGGCCTGGATCGCTCCCTGGGGATGGACCTGGGTGGACGACAACTCCTGGGGCTACGCACCATTCCACTATGGCCGTTGGATCAGCGTCGGCGGACGCTGGGGATGGGTCGCAGGCCCTCCGGCAGTGCAAGCTGTCTATGCTCCCGCGCTCGTAGTATTTATCGGGGGTGGCCCCGGCGGATTCGGCGGCAATGTAGGCTGGTTCCCGTTAGGCCCGAGGGAAGTTTATGTGCCGTCCTATCACGTGAGCGAAGCCTATGTCACTCGCGTCAACGTCAGCAGTACGACAGTCAACGTCACCCAGGTGACCAACGTCTATCACACCACCATTATCAACAACACCACCAACATTACGAACATTACCTACGCGAACCGGAATGTGCAGGGCGCGGTGATGGTGGTGCCGCAGCACGCCTTCGTAAGCGCACAGCCGGTAGCGGCGGCGCGAGTTCAGGTCAGCGCAGCTCAGATCGCGGCGGCGCCGATGAGTGCAAGAGTCGCGGTAGTTCCAACCAGAGAGAGTGTTCTGGGCGCCAAGGCTGCGACCGCAGGCCACGTGACTGCGCCGCCACCGGCGGTTGCAAGCCGGCAGGTTGTTGCGAAGAAGACGCCTCCGCCTCCACCCGTGCCTTTTGCGAAACAGCAGCAGGCTCTTGCGGCGCATCCGGGGCAGCCGCTGGCGCGAAGCGAAGTGCAGACCCTGCGTCCAGCAACCGCAGCAGCGGCGCGTCCGATGGTGAAGGTGGCGCCTGCGGCCAAGCCTGCGACGCCAACCACTGGTCATCCACCAGCGAACGTGCCGCGACCGGGACAACCTGCGCCGGCCCCCCCGGCCAATCGTCCGGGAAATCAGCCTGGTGCAAATGAAAGGCCCGCGGCTGCCGCGCCGGCACAACCCACTAAGCCAGCGCCCGCTCCGCCAGTCAATCGACCAACACCAGCGCCACCCGCCAGCCCGGCGCCCGCGCCGGCGAATCGTTCTGAGCCAACTCCGAACCGGCCACCCGCAACGCCGCCGAACGATCGCCCCGCCCCAGCGCCACCGGCGAATCGCCCCCCGGCTGCGCAGCCGAACAATCGGCCGGAGACGACGCATCCGGCTCCGCCTCCTCCCGCCCCCCGGCAGAGTCCTCCGCCCACGGAACGTCCGCAGCAACGGACGCCTCCGCCTGCAGCGGCGAAGCCCGCACCGCCTCCGCCCAAGCAACAGCCAAAACCGATGACGCCGGAGGAGAAGAAGCGGCAGGAGGAAGAGAAGAAGCCTCAGTAGAAGATCGATAGCAAGAGTCCGCAGAATTATTTCACGCACCCTGAGATTTCTCAGGGTGCTTTTTTGCGGGCGATCAGAAAAACCTTACCCCAGTCTGTTCGCTGTTGCACCTACTGCAGAGTATGACTCGATGGTCCTTGAGCGGCGCTACCTGTGATGTTGTAGCGTTTGAGCTTGCGGTACAGAGTTGCGCGGCTGATACCGAGCATGCGCCCAGCGAGGGCTTTATCGCCTTTCACCTGTTCGAAGACGCGCTGAATCGTCGCCCGCTCAATATCTTCCAGATCGGTGGTCGACATTGGAGGCGAAGCGGCACCGGAATTCAACTCGGGAGCGGCGGCGAGATCGGAAACCAATTCGGGCACGGAATCCGGCTCCGGGCGAGACGCGGACAGGTTCATGGCAGCGATGGCAGGGGGAAGATCCCCAAGGTCGATCAGCGTTCCGTTACCCAGCGCGACCGCCCGCTCCACGCAGTTCTCAAGCTCGCGCACATTCCCCGGCCACTCGTAATTCATCAGGGCCTTCATGGCCGCGTTGGAGACATGCAGATTCGAGCCTGGAGAGTAACGCTCGCAAAACCAATTCACCAGTATGGGGATATCGCTCCGGCGCTCGCGCAGAGCAGGCACGTGTACGGTGACGACATTCAACCGGAAGTAGAGATCCTTACGGAAGGTACCGTTCTTGTAGGCGGTCTCGAGATCGCGGTTGGTGGCGGCGATCACGCGCACATCCACTTTGACGCGCTGGTTGCTGCCCACCGGACGCACCTCCTTTTCCTGCAACACGCGCAGTAATTTGGCCTGCAATTCAAGCGGCAGCTCGCCAATCTCGTCGAGGAAAACCGAGCCCGTGTCGGCAGATTGAAACAGTCCCTGCTTGGATTTCAGAGCGCCGGTGAAGGCTCCTTTTTCGTACCCGAACAGTTCGCTCTCAATCAGTGTGGGCACAAGTGATCCGCAATCGACGGCGACGAAAGGACGATTCGCGAAGGCTCCACGGAAATGAATGGCGCGGGCGATCAGTTCCTTGCCGGTACCGCTTTCACCCGAAATGAGGACGGAAGTGCGCGTGTCCGTGAGCCTCGACGCTACCCGCAGGACTTCCTGAATCTTCGCCGAGGACCCGACAATGCCATGCACCGCCGTTTCCGTATCCATGCGTTGGCGCAGGAATTCGTTTTCCTCGACCAGCCAGACTTTTTCGGCCATACGGCGCAGGAACAGCCGCAGTTCATCGAGCGGAGAAAACGGCTTGGTGATGTAGTCGTATGCGCCGAGGCGCATGGCTTGAACGGCGGTTTCGATGGAGCCGTGGCCAGTCATAAGCGCAACTTCGGTGCGGGGCAGGAGCTTCTTGGCCTTCTCGAGAAACTCGAGACCCGACATGTGCGGCATCACCATGTCACTGAGAATCATGTGCACCGGTTGCTCTTCGAGGACGGCGAGCGCGGACTCGCCGCTATCGGCTTCGAGGCATACGAAACCCAAAGCCTCCCCTACCGTGATGCACAGCTTGCGGATACTCTGTTCGTCGTCGACGACCAGCAGCCGGACACGGAGTTCGTCTTTCATCAGAGCTGAGCTCACCGAGCCTTCCCCATAGTTTTTTCAACGGCGGAGATCAGATCCTGCACGCGGAAGGGCTTTTCCAGATAGAGTGCACCGATCTTGCGCAGGGTGGTAACCGTCTCTTCATTGGCGTAGTCGCCGGTAATGATGACGACTCGATCGACCAGGTCGGGACGATTGGCCGAGATCCAGGAATGAACCTGGGCGCCGTCGACGCCGCCGGGGGTGCGCATGTCGGAGACCACGCCCAGATACTGGCCTTTTTCCAGCAGGCGCAGGGCTTCGGCTCCGGATTCGATGCAGACGACTTCATAGCCGTTGCGCTCGAGAGTGGCACTGACTAAGGCCATGATCGAGGGCTCGTCTTCAATCAGCAGAACGGGCAATGTAGCCGGTTGGATGGCAGGGGCTGTCATTTTTGGAGTACTCCTGCGGCCACACCCAAAGAAGCAGTGTGGGGCGCTGCGGGAAAGCGGACGATGAAAGTGGCTCCCTGCCCATCGGTATTGTTGTGGCAGAGAATTTCTCCTCCGTGTTCCTTCACAATGCCGTAGCAGATGCTGAGGCCGAGGCCGGTTCCCTTGCCAACCTCTTTGGTGGTGAAGAAGGGATCGAAGATGCGATCGGGATGGGAGATGCCGTAGCCATTGTCGCGGAACGATACTTCGACGGCGTTGCCGGCCTTGGAGGTCGTGATTTCGATGCGGGCTGGGCGGCCAACTTCGTGAACCGCGTCATAAGCGTTGTTCATGATGTTCAGAAAAACCTGCTGCAACTGGTGGGCGTCACCGATCACCTCGGGAAGTCCCTCGTCAAGGTGTTCCACAACGTCCACGCCGTGGCTGTTGAAGTCGTAGGACCGCAGCTGGATGGTCCGGCGGAGAATCAAATTGATCTGCACGGCGTTGCGTTGCGGAGGCATTTGCCGGGCGAAGCTGAGCAGATTCTGCACGATGGTTTTGGTCCGCTGCGCTTCCTGCAGAATAACGCGCAGATCTTTCCGAGCAGTCTCGGGAATCTCAGGATTTTCAAGCAGCAAATCGGCAAACCCGAGGATTGCGGTTAGCGGATTGTTCACTTCGTGGGCGACGCCAGAGACGAGTTGTCCGACAGCGGCCATTTTCTCGGCGTGCACGAGTTTGTCGCGCAATTCGGCGGAATCGGTAATGTCGGTCATGACCACGACGATGCTGTTGATGTTGTTCTGCTCGTCGCGCATGGGACTGAGGTTCACCGAGAACTGGCCGACGTGACCGTTGCCGCGCATGATCTGCAATTCGAGGTTGTCCACCTGTCCACCGCGCAGAGTCGCCTGCAGTGCGTCCGAAAGCGGACGCACATATCCAGGAGCGGCCAACTCCAGCAAGGGACGTCCCAGAAGTTCGCGCTGCTCGAAGCCGGCTTCGGACCAACGCCGATTGGCGTAGCTGACGAGGCCGGCAGTGTCCGAGACTAGGATGAAGCTTTGCGTATTGCTGAGAATCTTGCCGGAAAAATCGCGCTCGCGTTGCAACTCCGATTGATAGGTATGGAGGCCGGTGACATCGAGCATCAAACCGCGAATCTGCAACAGCTTCCCTAGACCGTCGTACAGGCCAAAAGCGTTTATCAGGACATAAATAGGAGAGCCGTTCTTGCGGCGCAGTGTGGCCTCAAAATTCCGCACATGGCCGTGTTCTTGCATCGCCTGGCTATGGAGAAGGCGCTGTTCGGGGGAGAAATAAACCTGGGTGGGAATATCGACCTGCAGGAGTTCCTCGCGGCTGGAATAGCCGAGCATGGCGACCAGCGCGTCATTGACCTCGATGAAGCGCCCTTCCGGCGTACTGAAAAACAATCCTTCCTGGATGTTGTCAAAGAGTTCGCGATAGCGGCGCTCGGCCTCGCGGCGGTCGGTGATATCTTTCAGCACGTGGATGGTTTGCAGGCTCTCGCCGGAGGCTCCGTGCACGCGCGAAGTGGAAACCAGATAAGTGCGGTCGAGTGCCGGGTGAACGAATTCGTCGGTTTCTTCGCCCATGGAGCGGCAGAAGGGGCATGAATAAAGCGTCGGCTCGCTGGTAAGAGCCAGCAGAGCGCGCATGTTTACGCCGATCAGTTCACTCGGACCAACTCCAATCATCGCCGCCAGGGAGTGGTTCACGCGCAGAACTTTGTCGGTTTCATCGTGCACCACAATCAAATCGGTGATGGCATCAAAGATCTCCAGCCAGTGGCGATTGGCTTGTTCGATGCGAGTAAACAGACGTGCATTCTCCAAAGCCATGGCGGCATGGCCTGCGATGGCTTCGAGCAATTCGCGGTCTTCAGCGCCCAGCGGTCGGGAGCGTCCGGCGAGGCAAAGCAAACCGGCGAGCTCTCCATTCGACCCGGGAAGGCGTACCACCAAGCATTCATTCCAATCCAGAATTGTAGCCAGCTCTGGGCCCAGCAGCTCGGACGCGGTGCCAGAAACGATGGCGTCGGCGCGAGAGGCAGCCAACTCGGCCAGTGAGCCCGCGAAGCGCCGTTGCAGGAGGTGGTCTTCGTCGCGCCCACCGGCCTCGATGCCGGAGGCGGTCACGCTACGATCTGGACCGTCCGGATCGCGGCTCGCAGACACCGTGGGATCAGCATCCTCGGAACCCGCTTTGCGATGCTCATTTAAAGGCGAGAGCGCATTCGGCTGTGGAAGCAAGGCAACCGTCTGAAATCGTCCATCCTGAAATAAAGCCAGCGCCCCAGCGCGGGCTCCGGTCAATTCGACCGCTCGCTCGACAAATTTTCGGGCGAAATCCGGCAGTCGCAACACCCCATCGATTTCGCGCGCCAGTTGAATCAAGACGTCGGAGCGCCGGCGGTTCAGTTCAGACTGGTGCAGGTTATGAGCCACCTCCATGACCACCGATACCTGCGCGGCCAAGGCCCGGGCGCGCCGTATATCCTCACGGGAGATGCCCGCGCCATCGAGACGATCGAGCACTCCGAACATGCCGAGCAGGGTTCCTTTCGCTCCCAACAAAGGCACGGCGAGCAGCTGCTGGGCCCGGTAGCGTTCGATAAGCTCCATGTCCGCTCCCGGAACCTGCTTGAGATCGTCGGACCAGAAAACGTCCTTTGCCCGGAGAGCATGCGTCGCAGGTCCCTCCGGAAAAATGTTATCGACCCGCTGCGGCTCACCCCGATTCACGCCATAGCGCACGTGGAATTGCCCGTCCTCAAGCAGGGCAATGAAGCAACGTCCGTAGCCCAGGAAATCGGCGGCGCGAACCACGAAGGCTTGCAGAAAATGTTCGAGGTCGCCGCTGGAGCTGAGTTCGGAGGAGATCTCCAGCAACTGATGCAGCTCGCGGGCCTGGCTCTGAGCGGTGGCACAGAGTTCGGCGTGCGCCGTGGCCACCGCTCCGAAGCCGGCAACCGCGGACACCAACGATTTCTCCTCGGCCGTGAAGGCGCCGTCGGTGCGCGGATAGACCAGGATCGCTCCTTGCGTGCGCGCAGTGCGAAAGGGCGCCGCGATCAGCATTCCAGGGGAGATCACGCTGCCCAGCGAGTGTTGATCGCTGCTGATCGAGATCGTGATGGCTTCGCCTGCTGAAACCGCGCGTTGCGCCAGATCGGCAGCGAAGCGAATGGTCTGGCGATCATGGCGAGCGCGGAAAGAAGCAGCCAGTTGTGGCGTCTCCGCGGATACGGCATGCAGCTCGAATGGTCCCTCGCGGCGCAGAAAAACCGAGACCAGGCGCGTACGCAGCAGCAAGCGAAGACGGTCGGCAAGCGCCTCGATCACCGCATCCACGTCCGGAGTGCTGTGCAACGCTGTGGCTACGTCGGCCAGGATTTCGGCGCGCCGGTGTTCTTCGCGCGAGACTTCGACCAGCCGCGTCGCTTCGAGCAGGCTGCCCAATTGTCCCGCGACGATTGTGGCTTTGGCTGCCAGGTCTTCGTTAAAGAACTCATCCTCAGAATCATGTAAGAAGGTCATCGCGCCGATGACTTCATCGAAGACCACAAGGGGAGCGGCCATGAGAGAACGGGCCTCAAATTCCTGAGCGGCGGGGAAAGAGGCGGAGCGCACCCGATTGACGAAGGTGGTACGTCGCGAGCGGACCACTGCGGCGGTGACCGCGCTTTGCTGAGGAAGCAGACGCAGTCCGACAAAGCGCTTGGCCAGTTTGCCATCGGACTGCTCCCCAACCAGTTCGTCACCCGCATGACGCCGCCAGAAATAAACCCCGGTGCATTGAAAAAACTCGCGGGTGGCGCGGCAGAAAAGCTGGATCAAGGAAGTCGGATCAGCGCGTTCCGCAGCTTTTGCGGCAATCCGCAGAAGGAGTTTTTGAAACGCTTGGTCGGAACCACTCTGGACGCGTACTTCCGGCGACGGCGTCAAATTGCCTCCTGTCATGTTCAGAGCGCTACCGAGTGCCGACAGACGATTTTACTGATTCTCACAAGTGATTGAATCTAATGGAAAACTACCCTTTCATCTCAATTTGAGTCAAGTGAAATGGAAACGGGGGTGCCCTAGTGTGAAATCCCGAGAATTCTTGAGGTTGTCCTTCTCAGTTTGAGAATGAAGAGGCCCGACGCCCAGGGTGAGACGATTCTAATGCGCAACCGGAGTCATGAACAACTTCGACAAATCCGCATAAGTGTTTGCGTTTACAAGCTGATCTCAAGTGTGACTTTGGTTTTTTCGAAACGTGACGCATGGCCCGGGCATTGCTCCAAAACGATCAAGGCTGATTGCCAAGGGAGGAACTGTGTCTTTACGAAAGGCTGGGATGTTGGTGGCAGTCTTTTCGATGGTAGCCGGGCCGGGCCTCGCCAGCATGCGCGCACAGAATTCCGATAATGAAATCGTGCGCCGCGCCAAGAGCAAAGTGCAGCCAGACTATCCCGAACTGGCGCGCAAGATGAACATTACAGGCACGGTCAAGGTGCAGGTGGTGGTCTCGCCCAACGGCACCGTGAAGGACGCCAAGGTTATCGGTGGGCACCCGTTGCTGGCTACGGCGGCGCTGGATGCCGTCAAGAAGTGGCGCTTCGAACCGGCGGCTGGGGAGAGCACCGGCGTGGTGGATTTCAAGTTCGAACCTCATCAGTAGGACGAGCAGGGCGGCCGGGAGGAAACGGCATGACGATCGGCAAGAAGCTTTACAAGAATTTCGCAATCATCCTCAGCACGGTGGTGGTGCTGTTCATCGTGAACCTGCTGGCGGTGCAACGAGAACACGCGGCCAAGGCGGCAGCTACCGCTTCGTTGCAACTGAAAGACGCCACCAATGAAGTTCGCTTCCAGATGATGCAGAACCGCCTCTACCTGAGCAACTACCTGCTCAGTGGCGACAGCCGGGAAGTCGACCGGATGAACGAAGGTCTGCGCACGCTCTCCGAAAAATTACAGGAGGGCAAGTCGCGCGCGAATTCCGAGCAGGAGCGCTTGGCCCTGGACAAGGTTTCGCAACTGGAACAGGCCTGGAACAAAGAGTTCGCACAACCCCTGATCGACAAACGCAAGGACGTTGACTCCGGAAACGCGACCGTCGCGGAATTACAGATTTACTACCTTCAGAAGGACGCCTCGTCGTGGGTAAAGAACTCCACCGACGCGCTGGACGTGGCAGACGTGGAAAATAGCAAACTGGTCGATGCCGGCACTAAATCGGATCAGACGGCCAGCGCGCTGACCATTCTCTTCTCCATAGTGACGCTGCTGATCGCTCTGAGCGTTGGCATTTTTGTCGCCATCACCACAGCCAACTCGATCACCGGACCCCTGACCAACCTGATGACCGTGTCGCGGCAGATCGGGGACACCGGGGATCTGGAACACAACATCGACGTAAACCGTCAGGACGAAATCGGGGAACTGGCGCGGACCTTCGCCAAGATGGTGACCTACCTCAAAGAGATGGCGGGAGTTTCCGAATCGATCGCGGGAGGAGATCTTACGGTTGAAGTAAAGCCGCGATCAGCGCACGACACGCTGGGCAACGCTTTCACGCGGATGGTGGAAGGGTTGGGGCGCTTAGTACGCAGCGTACGGGATGCTTCGGCCCAGGTGGCCAGCGCGTCAGGGCAAGTGGCCAACGCGTCGGACGACTCGGCCAAGATCGGCCTGCAGGCTTCTTCGGCCATCGATGAAGTCACCAGCACCATGCATGAGATGAGCGTGAATGTGCAGAACATGGTGAAGAGCACGCAGGTGCAGGCTTCGAGCGTGAGCGAGACCTCTGCTTCCATCGATCAGATGGTGGCTTCCATCCAGCGCGTAGCCGACACCGCCAAGGTGCTGCTTGACATCTCGAACCGCTCGCGGGAAGAGGTGCATAGCGGTATCACCACCATGGAAAAGGCCACGGACGGCCTGAACCGCATCAACGCAACCATCACCAGCTCGGGAGAAATCATCGGAGCCCTGGGACAGCGCGCCGACGACATCGGAAAGATCATCGAGGTCATCGACGACCTGGCGGAACAGACCAATCTGCTCGCGCTCAACGCTGCCATCGAGGCGGCGCGCGCCGGAGAGCATGGTCTCGGATTCGCGGTCGTGGCCGACGAAGTTCGCAAGCTGGCGGAAAAGTCGGCGCAGTCGACCAAGGAAATTTCCGAACTGATTCAGAGCATTCAGAAGGAAGCACGCAAGGCTGTCGAGAACATGGACCGCTCGACCGGTATTGTGAACGAAGGCCTGGATCTGGGCGGCGAATTGAACGGCGCGCTGCGCAAGATTTCAAACGTCGTCACCGAGGTCTACAAGTTTGCGCAGGAAATCGGCGCAGCCACCAATGAACAGTCGCACGGCTCGTCGCAGATTGCCCGGGCCACCACTCGGCTGAACGAGATCACCCACGAAATCAATTCCGCGGTGGAAGAGCAAGCTTCAGGAGCACAGGCCGTGGTCAAAGCCATGGAACGGATGCGCGAACTCGTGCAGCAGTCAACTTCCGGATCGACCGAACTGGCAGCTTCCGCCGAGCAGATGTCCAAGATGTCGCGCGGCCTGCTTGACTTTATGGATCGCTTCACGCTGCACGAGACGGCGGCACGGCAGACGTCGACGGAAGAAAAAGCCCAGAATGCGCGGCGAGCCACAGCGGGTTCCCGCTACTAAGAACTACGTTACCAGGGAGTACAAGGATCGGCGATGAGTCGCGAACTCCATATCGTGGGCTTCCAGATTGGGCGCGAGACCTATGGCGTCCCCATCACTTCGTTGCATGAAATCGTGCGCGTTCCCGAGATCACGGCCGTTCCCGACGCGCCCGACTATCTGGAGGGCGTCATTAACCTCCGGGGCAAAATCGTCTCGGTCATGGACTTGCGCAAGCGCTTCGGAATCAAGCAGGCCGCGCTGAAAAAAGGGAACCGGATCCTGGTGGTTGAGCACTCCGGCAGGCTGGCGGGCTTGATTGTGGATTCCGCCTCCGAGGTGGTGAAGATTCCCAGCGAGGATGTGGAACCGCCGCCCGCGGCATTTCAGGAAGGCGGCCTCAACTGCGTCACCGGCTTGGGAAAAGTTCGGGGTCGGCTGATTGTGTTGCTGGATATGAACAAGCTGCTGGCTCCGGCCAATCTGCTGCAAGCAGGTGGAAGTGTAGAAGGCAAGTCCCCCGCGGCTGAGGCGCGGGGAGCGACGGCCAAATAATTCAGTCGGAAAGCCTGGTGAAGGCGAGTGATCGACGGGCGCGGAGAACGAGACAAAGCATGAGCACATTCGGAGCAGCACCGGCTCCCATCTTGACGGAAGCGGAGCTTCGGCTTCTGCAGGCGCTGATCTATCAGGAGTGCGGCATGCACTTCGACGAGCGCCGTACCCACTTCCTGCAAGACCGCCTGCTGAAACGGCTGCGAGAATGCCGCGCGGATTCCTTCTACGCCTACTACCGGCTGCTCATCAGCCAGGAGGGCAAGGCGGAACTGGCCAAACTGGTCGAGAACCTGACGGTCAATGAAACCAGTTTCTTTCGCCACAAGGCACAGTTAGACCTCTTCCAGAAGCACGTGCTGGAGGACATGCTAAAACAAAAACAAGTGCACCGGGAATACTCCATTCGGATTTGGAGCGCCGGATGTTCCACCGGGCAAGAGGCGTACACGCTGGGCATGATGGCGGCGGACACGCTGGCCTACTATTACCTGCGCAACCCGTTGCCGGTGGAAGTAGCGCTGCCCAAACCACTGATCCCGCCGCCGTGGCGGGTGGAGATTCTCGCCAGCGATATCAGTTACTCCGTGCTGCGCGCCGGGCAGGAGGGCGCCTACAGCGAGCACCAGATGGGGTCGGTGGATTACACCTACCGTTTGCGCTACTTCGACAAGATCGGCGAGCGCTACGGGGTCAAGAAAGCACTCAAAGAAATGGTCCACTTCGATTTTCATAACTTGAAAACGGAGTACCTGCCGCAGCGCAACGACGTAATTTTCTGCCGCAACGTAATGATGTATTTCGACGAGGCCGAACAGAAGCGCCTGATTGAAAAGTTTTACCGCTGTCTGAATCCCGGCGGCTTCTTATTCGTTGGCCACGCGGAGAGCCTGCTGGGCCTGACCGAAAAATTCCAGATGGTCCATCGGGACAGCGGCACGGCCTATCAGCGGATTGAGGTGCGCGAGTGACCGATTTCGACGATCGCGGAGCGGAACTGCTGGAGTTGTTCTTTGAGACGTCGCAGGAACTGCTGCAAGCGCTGAACGAAGAAACTCTAAAGCTGGAAACTCATCCCGGCGATGAAGAGATTGTGCGCTCCATCCGGCGCACGGTGCACACGCTGAAGGGCGACTCGGCGGCTTGCGGGCTGCGCGAGTTGAGCGAACTGGCTCATCAGTTTGAGGACGCACTTTCCCTCGAAACGGCCGCCGCCCACGGCGCGCTGGCGGAAATCGCGTTTGCGGCTGCAGATATCTTCGCGGCAATGCTCGCATCCTACCACGGCGGAGGCCCAATGCCCGCCACCGACAATCTGCGCCAACGGATTCAGGAGTTGGCCTCGGCTCCCCTCGCCAAGAAAACCAGGCGCAAAAAGAAAGCTGCTGCAGCTCCCAGTCTGAGAGCCGCCAAGGATTGGACGGATGCAGAGAAACGCGCCGTGGCTCAGGCGCTGACCGCAGGCTTAGCCCTGTATCAAATTGCGGTGAAAATCGATCCCCACTGCCCCATGCCGATAGCGGCGCGGCAACTGATTCAGAACGCCATGAGCGGGGTTGGGCAAGTCCTGGTCGTGCGGCCGGACGCTAAAGCGCCAGCCGCTACCAAGCAGGTGGAATTCGTCGTGGCGAGTTCTCAGCCCGAGGAGCAGATTGCCGCCAAGAGCCGCATTCCCACCATTTCAGCGGATGCGATTGTGACGTTGATCGCACCCGCCGGCAGGCCCAAATCCACTGCCACGGTTGAGCCTCAAGCGTCGGGGACGAATCCCGCAGAACAGCCGGCGATTGCAGGTTCGGCAAGTGAAAACCCGGCGTCCGGAACCATCCACGTCCCGTCTGCCCCGCCCGAAGCTCAAGTTTCTGCGCCTGAAACCGGAACACAGGGCATCACGGAAAATACCCTGCGGGTCGAAGCGGGGCGGATCGACAACGTCCTCAACCTGGTGGGAGAACTCATCATCGGCAAATCGATGTTGCAACAGGCGCTGAATGAGTTCGGCAAGCGCTATCCCAAAGAACTGCTGCGCGGCAAGTTTGCCGACGCCATGGCCTTCCAGTCGCGGGTTTTGAACGATCTGCAGCGCTCGGTGATGAAAATCCGCATGGTGCCCGTCGATCAATTGTTCCGCCGCTTTCCGCGCATCGTGCGTGATGTGGCTCGGCAGTGCGGCCGCGAAGTGGATCTGGAATTGAGCGGACAGGAAACCGACCTCGACAAGGGCCTCCTCGATGCGATTGCCGAACCGCTCACGCATCTGGTGCGAAATGCAGTCAGTCATGGAATTGAACCGGCGGAGCAACGCCGGACGATGGGTAAGCCGTCCCGGGGAAGGATTCGGTTGCATGCTCAGCATCAGGGCAATCAGGTGGTGGTCGAAATTAGTGACGACGGGCGCGGCATCGATGTGCAGAAAATCCGTTCCAAGGCGATCGAGTTAGGGATCGTTACCACTGAAGAAGCGGCGCGCATGAGCGAAGCCGAGACTCTCGAACTCATTTTCCGGCCGGGATTCAGCACCGCGGAAGTGGTCACGGAAGTTTCCGGGCGCGGCGTTGGAATGGATGTCGTGCAAAGCGTGCTGCATCGGCTGAAAGCCACCATTCATATCGAAACTCATCCCGGCCGGGGAACAACCTTCCGGCTGAAGCTGCCGCTTACCCTGGCCATTATCAAGGCACTGATGTTCTGGGTTGAGCAGCGGTTGTACGCCATTCCGCTGAACGCCGTGAACCAGATTGCCCGCACCACGGAGGCCGAAGTCCACCAGGTGGATAACTACGAAGTCTTGCAGTTGCGGAATCAGGTTCTGCCCTTGCTCCGCCTGGGACGCCGCGCCGCGGCCGACATCGACCGGAAAGCAAACAAGCTGTTTGTGCTGGTGATCACCGTGGGCGAAAAGAAGTATGGACTGATCGTGGATGCACTGGAAGGGGAGGAAGAATTAGTGATTAAAGCTTTGGACGACCAGACCTTCTCCACGGATTTGGTGAATGGCGCTTCCATCCTCGGAGACGGGAAGGTCGTCCTCATCCTGAATCTGCCCGCTGTGGTAGAGCACGTGTCGCGGTCGCGTCCGGAAGCAGCCGGTGTCACCAATTACGGGCTCTTGCTGAACCAAGCCGACCGAGCGCGCCTGGCTCTGTGCGCAACGGGAGGCCAGGCATGAGCAAGGTACGCGTGCTGGTGGTCGATGATTCCGCCTTGATGCGAAAGCTGATTCCACAAATGCTGGAAACCGACCCCGACATCGAAGTGGTGGGCACGGCCATGGACGGAAACTTTTGCCTGAAAAAAATCGAGGATCTGCACCCGAACGTGGTCACCCTCGACCTGCAAATGCCGGGCATGAACGGCATTGACACCTTGAAAGAAATCATGCGGCGGCAGCCGTTGCCAGTGATTGTGGTCAGTTCGCATTCCACCGAGGGAGCGTCCATCACATTCAAGGCCCTGGGGCTGGGTGCCTTCGATTTTGTAGCCAAACCGCAGGACGCTACGGCGCACATGGCCGATGCCGCGCGGGAGTTGATCGCCAAAATAAAAGCTGCCGTCGATTGCAAGGTAGTCCGCCCCGGGACTCTACGGGCTACGCCCGCGCGGCCGGAAAAAATTGTGGCGGCAAAAGCCGGCCCCGCGGCCACAAGAACCGTAGCCATAGGAATCTCCACCGGAGGACCGCAAGCCCTCGAATTCCTGTTGTCCCAGCTTCCGCCAGATTTTCCGGGAACGATTCTGGTGGTGCAACACATGCCGGAGGGCTTTACCGATATGTTTGCGCGACGCCTCGACGAGTTATGCAGTCTGCGGGTGAAAGAGGCTCAATCGGGAGACGTGCTGCAGGCGGGGCGCGTGCTGGTTTGTCCCGGAAGCCGACACATGACCGTCCGGCGATTGCCCACGGGCGATATTGTCGTACTCAATGACGAGGCCCCGGTCAATGGCCATCGTCCCAGCGTGGATGTTCTGTTTCGCAGCGTGGCGCGGGAATTCGGTCCGCTCGCGGTCGCGGTCTTGATGACCGGGATGGGTGAAGACGGAGCGCAAGGCTTGGGCGAAGTAAAGAAGGCTGGCGGAATGACGATCGCCCAAAATGAAGAATCCTGCGTGGTCTTCGGTATGCCGAAAGCCGCGATTGAACGCGGCTATGCCACGCGGGTTGTGGCCTTGGACGTGCTTTCGTCCACGTTACAAGCACTTTGTGGCCGTAACGAAGGTCAGGGAGACAACGGTGGCGGGGGCAAAGCGCTCCGTGTCGGGCGTTAAGAACCGTTGTTGAATTGGGCTTGATTACTTGAGTCATCTGGTGGGCGGAACTCCGCCGTGTTGAAATTGGAAGGGGAGGTTGCTATGGAGCAGTTTGCACCAATCAAACGCAGCAAGGACAGCCAGGCGGTCCGGTACCTCATCGTCGACGATTCGGTATTCGCACGCAAGAACTTGGCCCGCATGATTGAAAGCTTCGGCGGGCAGGTGGCGGGCGAGGCCGGAGACGGTCTTACCGCGATCAGCGAGTTCGATCGCACCCACCCTGACATCGTGCTGATGG
The DNA here is from genome assembly GCA_049584315.1 of Candidatus Sulfotelmatobacter sp. Lineage (GTDB taxonomy): Bacteria > Acidobacteriota > Terriglobia > Terriglobales > Acidobacteriaceae > Sulfotelmatobacter. The sequence goes on from JBAUXO010000309.1 coordinate 32,161, forward strand.
ACATCACTATGCCTCAGATGGAAGGTATTGAGGCTGCTGAAAAGATTGTGCAGGGGCATCCCGAAGCCCGCATCGTGATGGTGTCGTCCGTCGGTTATCAGGAGAATATTGTGGCGGCCTTGCAACGTGGGGCGCGCCACTTCGTGCAGAAGCCGGTGAAGCCGGAAGTGCTGTACGAGGTCATCAAATACGTGATGGGAGAAGACGGCGCCGTCGTGAACGCGGCCGGCGCGGGGGTCTAATCACATGAAGATGGAGCTTATTCAGCCCTTCATCAACGCGGCCGACGCCGTGTTGTCGCAAGGCCTGCAGGGCACCACCAAGGTGGGCAACCTCCTGATGGAAGAGGAAGCCTATCGCCGCAAAGGTGTGGCCGGCATGGTGGCGCTCACCGGCGATATCGAGGGCCGAATCATTTTGGACCTGGAACCACAAACCGCCGTGCGCGTGGCCAGCCATTATGCAGGTGCCGCTTTGCCCGAGTCCGACGCGCTGATCAAAGAGACGATTTACGAACTTGCCAATCAAGTCGTTGGCAATGCCGTCTCCGCACTCAACGATCAGGGCTTTCACTTTCGCGTGCATCCTCCCGTATTGCTCACCAGTGCCGAGGGCGACAAAACCAGCGAAGACGTCGAGGCCCTGATGATGTGCTTTGAAACCTCGCTGGGAAATGTGTTTATGAACGTCGCACTCCGCTATAACAAGCGGCGCATGTCAGACCACGCGGCCGCAGCGGGAGCAAGGTAGCCACCGATCCTTTCACCCAGACCGGCCATCCCATCCCACTTCTGAAACCATTGCGAAAGCCAGCTCGCAGCTGAGGAAGACGTGCACCATCGCAGACTGTGGCACCTCAAGCTTCGAGCGGCAACTGCAATCCCAAGTCCTCGCCGGAATCTTCCGCGGGATCGGCAAACTTTCTCAGTTCAGGATATTTCTCGATCAACGTAGGCGGAGCCAGCACTCGCCCGCCTCGTATCATCGCCTTCAACTCCAGCGCGTTTACGCCCGCCTTGCTCTCGAAGTGATTATTTGTGATTACGAATGTGGTTTGCGCTCGCTCGGCGAGGCTCTCGATTCTTGCTTTCCAGCCTTCCAGTTCCCTCTGGTTGTAGAGATAGTTGTAACGGTCGTTGCGATTGTCGGAGTCGAACCACTGCTCATAGTTGCGTCCGTGCAAGCGCACGTAGCCGAGTGCGCCCGTTACGTGTTCTGTCGGCGGGAGCGATCGTCCCATTAGCGGCTGATCGATATTGCAGAAGCCGACACTTTTCCGCGTGAACAACGCTAAGGTTTCAGGGTTGTTCCAACTGGAATCACGCACTTCGACCACGCACGGATATGCAATGAACTGGCGCAGCAGGCGATCAAGATATTCGCGGTTGAGCGAAGTGTTCTTAAACGAGACCGGAAACTGGATGAGTAGTGCACCCAGCATTCCCCCGCTGGCAATCGCATCGAGCCCCTCGCGGGTGCGAGCTTCATCCTCATCGGTGGGACGAATCGTGGCCGCGGAAGTGGGCTCCATCACCGCGATGGGCGAATGCGTGAAGGCGCGATACAGTTTGGCCGTGAACAGAAATTTCTTATTCACCCCCGCCACTTTCCGGCACCAGAGCTTCGCGAGTTCCGGCTTCAAAGGCCCGTAAAACGATGTGTTGATCTCGGTCGTATCAAAAAATCGCGCCAGGTATTCCAGCGGATGCTGCCTCCGGCGCTGCATGCCCGGGGGATAGAAGATACCGTCCCAGTCCTTGTAAGACCAACCAGCCGTGCCAATGCGGACCTGACTCGAGTGGATCGGGCTCGAGTGGATCTGGGGCAAAGGTTCCATGGGGAAACCGTCGACGGAGGGCAAGCTCAGGGTAGCACAGTGAAAACGAATGGGGCTTGCCACGAAAAGCCGGTCACGAGAGCACCACGTTCCTAGGAAATGTACTCTTGGATATATTCGTCCTGCGAGATTGCCAGGCTGTGAAGATCACCGTCGAAAATCACTTTGCCGTCGCGCAGGACCAGAAAACTCATCGGCACATCGCAATGCTGTCCCGGCGGCAGCGCTACCATGCGGTTGTTTTGTTTGTCGAACTGATGCGTGGCCATGGTGAAGGCATCCTGCAGCCGGTGCGTCACCAATAGCGCGCTCGTCTTGTTGACGTCCCGTTGCTTCACAATCAATTCGATGATGGTGTTGGAGGTAACCGGATCAAGCCCGCCGGTAGGCGAATCATAGAGCAGCAGCACCGGCTGCGTAATGATCGCCCGCGCAATGGCTACGCGCCGCCGCATGCCTCCCGAGAGTTCGGAGGGATTCAAATCGAGCGTGTGCTCCAGTTCGACGAAGCGCAGTGCCTCGCGCACTCTGCGGTCGATGTTCTCATCGTAGATGCCGTGCTCTTCCATCAGGCGGTAGGCAACGTTCTCACGTACGGTAAGAGAATCGAACAGCGCGCTTTCCTGGAAGACCATGCCAATCTTGCCGCGCAATTCGAAGAGCTGTTCCTCCGGCATCTGGGTCACATCCTCCCCCAGAGCTACAATGCGTCCCGAGTCCGGCCGGATGAGTCCCAGCGCCAGCTTCAGGATCAAGCTCTTGCCGGATCCGGCCACGCCAAATACAGCCTTCGTCTCGCCGCGAGGTAAATGGAAAGAAACTCCTCGCAACACCTCGTTATCTCCAAAGGACATGGTCACGTCTTCGAACACAATGACCGGCGCGGAAATATCGTTGGTTGGAACAGTAGCGGAATCGAGCGGCAAGGTCGGCGCAGACATGGAATCAGTGGTAGGAAAGCGTGGCCATCAGGAAACGAGTGACGATCAAGTCCATGGCGAGGATCAGAACCGAAGCCGCCACCATCGCTTGGGTGGTAGCGCGGCCCACTCCTTGAGTCCCGCCACGTGCGTTCATCCCATAGAAGCAGCCGATGGTGGCGATGATGAAGCCGAAGATGACCGGCTTGATCAGTCCCATGAATACATCCTGAAACACCAGGGTCTCCCAGGCATTGGCCCAGTACTGCCGGGCGTCGAGGCGAAGCAGGAGTTTCGCAATCGCCAGCCCTCCGACCAAACCCACAAGATCAGAAATGATGGCGAGGAAAAATAGCATGAACACCGTGGCCACCATGCGAGGCGTCACCAGCTTTTTCATCGGATCGGTGCCGAGCGCGCGCATGGCATCGATCTGCTCAGTCACCACCATCGATCCCAACTCGCTGGCCATTCCGGAGGAATTGCGCCCGGCGACCATCAAACTGGTCAGCACCGGTCCCAGCTCGCGCACCATGGAAGTGGAAACCAGTTGTCCGACCAACGTGATTGAGCCGAAGCGCTCCAAAGTGTTGGAGGCTTGCAGCGCCAAGACGGCTCCGGTGAAGAAACCGGTGAGCACGACGATGGGGAGAGATCCCACGCCGATGGTATCGGCCTGCTGGATCATGTCGGCGAAGTACAGCGGCTTGCGGAAGAGATTCGCGACCGTCTGCAAGCAAAATAGAACGTAATCCTGAACCGTCAGGACTTTTTCCTTGGCGAGATCGGTGGGCGAGATCAGTTCCATGCGGGTCTAGAAAGCGAGACAGACTGAATCCCGCTTTTTCGAACTATAGCAGAGAAGCCGATCAGGCTTCAGGGAAGACACGGACTCCAGGATGCACTGTTCCGGGTCTACCAGCGGCTGCGACGCGCCAGAAGCCGGTCGGCTCGAAGGCTTACATAAAACCACTTCCGGGTTCCGGCGGTAGCGTAATACACTAACCCTACCCGTTGATGTCGCCAAGCTATTCCTAGTGCAACCAGGGAGACTGGAAAATCGAAGAAATGTATGGGTATTTCTGCTATCAGAAGGCCGCACCAGCCGGTACGAAATACCTAGCGAAATAACGAGGTCAATAAAGAAATGCAGCCACAGAAACAGGCAAGCAAGCCGATCGCGGGTTCTCATCCCCGCGTTTTTTTCTTGATCTCAATGTTCAACCGGCGGATCTTTTGATTCAGCGTGGAGAGCGGTACCTTGAAGCGTTCGGCGGCTTCGGTCTGGTTCCAGTTGCACTTCTCCAGCATGTCGCTGATGATGCGCCGTTCCACGTCTTCCACAATCTCAAACAGCGACGCGTCGGTCGGCGGATCGTGCAGCCTTAACGCCGAGCCCCGGCCCAGTAGATTGTCGGGTAGCAGGTCGATGGTGATATCCGCGCCAGAGGAGAGAACTACCGCGCGCTCGATCACATTCTCCAGTTCACGGACGTTTCCCGGCCACGAGTAGGACATCAGCGGACGCAGCGCTTCCGGCGTGATGCGCCGGACCGAGCGATCGTTCTCCTCCGCGTACTTCTTGAGGAAGAACTGCACCAGCAGAGGAATATCTTCCCTGCGCTGCCGCAGAGGAGGCAATTCGATGGTAATTACGTTCAGGCGGTAGAACAGATCCTCGCGGAAGCGGCCTTCCCGCACCAGTTGTCGCAGGTCAATGTTCGTAGCGGCGATGATGCGCACATCCACCTGAATCTCCTGCACGCCGCCGAGATGCATGAACCTGCGGTCTTGCAGCACACGCAAAATCTTGGCCTGGGTCTCCAGACTCATGGTGGCGATTTCATCGAGAAACAGCGTGCCGCGATCGGCGATCTCGAACAGCCCCTTCTTGGAAGCGATGGCGCTGGTGAACGCTCCCTTCACGTGGCCAAAGAGCGTAGACTCCAGCAAGTCCGTGGGCATGGAGCCGGTGTTGACGGGCACAAAAGGCCGGTCATGACGCGGAGAATTCAGATGCAGGGCTTTGGCAATGATCTCCTTGCCAGTTCCACTCTCGCCCTGCAACAACACGGTGGAGCGGCTGTTGGCGACCTGCGCAACGAGGTCGAAGATCTTCAGCATCGGCTCGCTCTTGCCGACGATGTTTTCGAAGTTGTAACGCTGCTTCAGCGCGCGTTTGAGTTGAACGTTTTCTTCTTCTGCACGGCGCCATCCCACGGCGGCGCGAACATCAGCCAGAAGCTTCTCGTTGTCCCAGGGCTTCTGAACAAAGTTGGCAGCTCCGCCTTGCATGGCGCGGACCGCGTTCTCCACTGTGCCAAAGGCGGTGATCATAATGACCGGCAGTCCAGTTTCATGAGCCCGGATTTCGCCCAGAATCTCCATACCATTGCGTCCCGGCAAGGTAAGGTCGAGCAGGATGAGATCGAAAGGATGCTCGCCAATCCGTTGCAATCCCGCTTCGCCAGTTGCCGCCGTTTCCACGGCGAAGCCCTCAAGTTCCAGCAACGTCTGCAGAGATTCACGAATCTCAGCTTCGTCGTCAATGATGAGAACCGCGCCCGCCAGACCAGGGTTCTCATTCAACGCCCCGCGCGAAATCACTGCGGCTTCAGACATATTCGGCCTCAGAGCAGCTTTGCTTCGACTTGCTTCGGTTAGACATGCTTCGGTTAGACATGGACTGCCTTCCTGCTGAGTGGAAAATCCAGAGTGAACGTTGTACCGGCGCCAGGATGGCTTTCCACGCGAATTTTGCCTGCGTGTTCCTGGATGATGCCGTAGGTAACGGAAAGGCCCAGGCCGGTACCGCGCGCCTGGCCCTCGCGGGGCGAAGTCTTGGTGGTGAAGAACGGGTCGTAGATCCGCTGAATGTGCTCGGGGGCAATACCCGAACCAGTGTCGGAAACGGAAACGCTGACGCTATCGCCGTTCATCGTGGCAACCCGCAGCTTGCCGCCGCCGGCCATCGCATCCTTCGCGTTGAGAAACAAGTTTAAAAACACCTGTTGCAATCTTCCCGAATTTCCCTGAATCAGCTGCAGCGTGGGCGCGAGCGCATTCTCAACCTCCACCTTCGCGATCTTGAACTGATGTTCCAACAACGCGAGCGTGTCGGCGATTACCTTGTTCACGTCGACGTCACCGACTTCACTTCCGCTGGTACGGGAGAAATTCAGCAGATTGTTCACGATTTCCGACGCGCGGAAGGTTTGGCGCGTTATTTTTTCCAGCAAGCCGGACTTCTGTGGATCGCCCTGCAATTGTTTGGAGAGCATCTGCGTGTAAGAGGAGATCACCGCCAAAGGCGTGTTGACTTCGTGAGCCACCCCGGCCGCAAGCAAACCGATGGAGGTAAGTTTGTCCGCCTGTGAAAGCTGGGCCTCGAGTTCGATGCGCTCGGTAATGTCGTCCACAATGATCAGCCGCCCGATGACCTGGAACTTGCGCGTCACCAGAGGTGCAATGGCCACATTCACGGTGCGAACTTCGCCGGCAGGTGTTTTCAGCCGAAACTTGTACAGATTGTGAATGCCAGCGCTCTCGCGCATGCGATCAAACTCTTCCACGAATTCTGCCGGAAAAATCGCCTTGAGCGGCTGAGTCAATGTCTGCCAGCGCGGCACTGCATACATCACTTCCATCTGCGCGTTCCAGCTCTCAATACGATCTTCCATATCGAGCGCCATAACACCCACGTTGATGGATTCCACAATGTTCTCGTTGAAATCCTTCAGCCGTTCGTACTCTGCGGCTTTCTGCTGCAGCGAGGCGTAGAGCTGTCCATTCTGGATCGCGATACCCAGATACCCGCCCAGAGTTTCGAGCAACTCCATATCTTCGCTGGAGAGGAAATCGCCTTGCGCGGTCTTCCCCAGGCCCAGCACGGCGATGGTCTTCTGCTGCGCGTGGCAGGGAATGTAGTAATTCAGTTCCAAGCGAGCGATGGTTTGCTGCGCACCAGGGGTCTCGCGTGGCACCTGGTGCGTGTTCTCGAAGAAGAGGTGCCCAGCAGCCTCCGGCCGCGGCGCACTCAGGAAAGACAGATCGAGCTTGCCAGGCGCGGATAGACCGAAGGATTTGGCCAGCACAAATCGCTCAGCGTCTTCTCCGGCCAGGAAAATCGCCATGCGGTCGACGGCAAGTGTGCGCGACAGCCGATCCATCAGCGAGGAGAGCATCGCGTTCAGATCCGTCTCCGAGCTGAGTTCACGTCCGAATTCGAGCAGCGTGCGACGGTAGTCGTAACGCGTGCGATAGAAGAATTGATCGATGCGGTCCTGAATCCACTTCCGTACCGGGTCAAACAACAGGGCCGTGACCACCACGGCAAGAATCAAGCCCACCGGACCGCTGCTGGGCTGCCGCATGTGCACCAGTTCAGCGACACCAGCCACTAGTCCAAAGTACATTCCCACCACGGTCGCGGCCGCCAGGGTATAAACCACGCCGCGCTTGAAGATGAGATCCACATCCATCAAGCGATACCGGAAGATGGCATAACCGAATGTGAGCGGCAGCAGCGCTAACGAGAGCGCGGAAATCTTCATCGTCACGCCCGGCAGCGTCCCCATCAAGTAGGGAACAACATAGAACAGGGTGTAAGGAATAATGGCCAGGATGGTGCCACGAGTAACCCACTTCAGTTGTTGCCGCAGAATCGTGGTGCTGGCGCGCCGGTAGCTGTACCAAAGCAAGGTGGCTGAGGCCAGAAAGAACAGCGACGCGTAGGACATTTCCATGCGGTCGAGGTTCCAGCGCAGCCGTTCACTGGCCTGGAGCCAATGCATGGCTCCGACATGAATGGCCATCAGGACGGCACCCGGCACGTAGACCAACCCCAACAGCCAGGGATACTTGCGCACCGTCTGGCGTTTCTCCGGGAAGGTTAGGACGAAGTGCAGAAACAGCGCTGGCTGCAATACTCCGGCGGCGATGTTGCCCCAGTAAATGGTCCAGTCAAAGTCGTTCAGCTTGCCGGTGTACTTGAAGGAGTACGCAATGAACGAGACTAGGCAAAAAATATAGAAGTGCGTGGACCCGGGAGCGGTCCAGCGTCTCAATAGCACATAAAGGCCGATGCCGAGATAGATAAGCGCGATCAGCCGCAGCCAGTTGTTCAGCGAGCGTTCCGCCGGAACCAGAATGACGCTCGAATCGAGCGGCACCGATTGCCGGAGTAAGGAATATGCTGCTTTCGACCAGACTCCGTTTCGGTAGAGCTGGCGCTCCAGGCCAGAGATGTTTTGGATTTCCTGCCCATTGACCGAAACCAGCTGATCGCCCGTCTTGATGCCGCTTTTGGCACCTGGTCCGGCGGGATCGACCCGGTCGGCCGTAAGACGCCCGCCGTGTTCGACCCACCAGACTCCGTCGTCGGGGATGGAAGCTTTCAATTCCGCGTCGAAATTGAAGCCCGCGAAGACGACCGCAGCCACCGTTAACAGGAACAGTAGAACAGCAACGAAACGGACTTGGCTTTCCCGATTCATGGACTTCAGCGGGCCCGTACCCCTATGGGTCTGGGCAGGAGTGGCAACGACGCCCCGCGGATCATCAATGAGCAACTTCGCTGCCATGTCTTTTCCCGCTTTGGAAATCGTTAAATGCTGCATCTACAGCACTTCCGGGATTATAGATGGATTTTCGAACAGTGATTACGACTTTTTGGATGTTTCTGTGAAATTCCGTATCTGCCAGTCGAGCAGGCAGTTAGCCCATCGGCTTGAGGACACCCCTACGAGACCGAGACTGGGTTAGGGGTATACAGACGCAGTTATCCCCGCTGAATCTCAACAGCCGCGAGGACCAGTCCAATCGCATCGGCATTTCCCGGGGTGGAGGTCGAACCTTCTACGACGGCCAGGGCGCCAACTGCGATTGACCGTGCGACAGACTCACACGTTCATCAGTTCATCGTTGTCGGCAGGCTTCGGGAAAAACGCCGGCGTCCCTCTCTTCAACGCTCGTACCTCGTTACTCTGGGGATCGCGCGCACTCAACCGATGACGGAAACGCTCAGCTCGTCGATGTTCTGCTGCCGGTCGAGCACAACGAAACCGTCCCCGACAGGCAGTCCCAGATCCAGAATGGTCAGGGCTGGACGCTCCTTTTGGGGCGAGACGATGGTGGAATAACCATCACTGGCGGTTACGACCTCATAACTGTTAGCCCGGAGGCGCAGTCGCACAGTGCCGGCTGGTCAACCAGGCTATCGGGCGCGACTGTGGAGACCTTAGGGTCGAGATGGGAAAGAAACGGCTTTCGCGTGGACTAGAAATATACAGTTCGCTATTCCCCTTGGGCGGGGTAGTGGGGGGCCGGACGGCAACGCGGTGTGATATCTCCCCGTTTAGTAGCGTCTCAGCCGATATTGCGGTTTTCTTCCTGGGCGGCTGCACTGCTGTCTTCTTCGTCCCACTCAAATGACAACGCGCGCGCGGTGGTTTCGATGGGTTCGAGTTCCGGAATATCCTCGGCGACCGACGCGCCCAGCTCGGCGAACTTGCGTGCTGAAACCAGCACCCTGCTCTCCAGCGATCCAACGGTTTTGTTATACGACTCGACTGCACGATCGAGCCCGATGCCTACTGATGTGATATGTCCCACCAGAAGACGTAACCGGTCATGCAGTTCCTTGCCCAGAGCGCTAATCTGCTGCGCGTTGCGCGCCAGTTTTTCCTGATTCCATCCATAATTGATGGCCTTCAGCAGCGCGATCAGCGTGGTCGGGGAGGCGGGAATGACGCGATTCAGCACTCCATGCTCGATTAGGCCGGGGTCCTGCTCCAGCGCGGCGCTAAAGAATGTTTCACCCGGAAGAAACATCACCACAAATTCGGGGGTGGCTTCAAACTGCTCCCAATATTTCTTGCCACTGAGCGTGTTCATGTGGTCGCGCACCTGCCGCGCGTGATTGGCCAAACACGCGCGCCGCGCATCTTCATCCGTGGTTTCGAAGGCATCGAGGAAGGCTTGCAGCGGCGTCTTCGCGTCAACCACAACGTGCTTGCCCCCGGGCAACTTCACCACCAGGTCAGGACGCAGCCTTCCTGTTTCTGTGGTCACTGATTCCTGCACGGCAAAATCGCAATAGGAAAGCATGCCCGCGATTTCGACCACGCGCCGTAACTGAATCTCTCCCCAACGCCCGCGCACGTTGGGCGTGCGCAGCGCTCGCACCAGACTGCCCGTCTCGGACTGCAGTTCCTTTTGTGTGGTGATCAGCGACTGCACCTGCGCTCGCAATTCGCCGTAGGCATCGCCCCGCGCCACTTCCATCTGCTGAATCTGCGCGTCCACCTTATTCAGCGAATCACGTACCGGCGCGACCATATCGGCGACCGCCTTCTGGCGTGCTTCCAGGTCGCCCTTGGCCTGGCTTTGAAAGCGTTTCAGGGTCTCTTCGGCAATCACCAGAAAGGATGAGTTGTTGCTTTTTAGCGCGTCCGCAGCCATGGCTTTGAAGGCGTTGCGCAATTCTTCGCTGGCGCGCGTGACTAACTCGATCTTTTCGTTGCTGGTCTTTCGTTCAGCCTCCAGAGCCGATTCCGCCCGGGCCTTGCCTGCCACCAGCTCTGTGTGAGCCCGCTGAAGCCGCTCCAGATCGGTCTTTCCGGCCGCTAATTCCTTTTCCATCAAGGTCAATCGTGCGCCGAGCGCGGCCCCTCGCGAGCGCAGCGCCAGCCAAGCAATCAAACTTCCAAACAACAGGCCGATGGCCCCTATGACACCTGGTTCCATAGCGAAGGTAACTTCTCAGGTCGGATTTCAGCTTCTAGCGTAGCACCAGCAACCATGTTTGAGCCGGAAGGCATCCTTCCCAGGATCGAGTTGAGTAGGCACAAGCTGATGTTACGTGCCCCGAAATCGATGTTTAGCAGCACCGGTAGACGATTCGCAATTGTGTTTCTGCTGGTAACCAGCGCCGTCTCGATTCCGCGGTCGGCCCGAGTGATGGCTTCTTCCATGGGAACTCCGGCTGGTGCCGAGAAGCCTGCCCCGCAAGTGACCGTAAAACCAGCCTCGGCCACCTCTCCCGATTTTGCTTTCAACGACTACGATCTCGAGTCCGAGCAGCAGCTTTTCGACTTGGCAAATCAGGCGCGGGTACAAGCCGGGGCCCCGCCCCTCACGCTCGATGCCGGCTTGACCCACGCTGCCCGCGTCCATGCGGAGGCAATGTTTGCAGCACGGCAACTATCGCACCGGTTCCCCGACGAGCCCTCCTTACCCCAACGCCTGGCGATCGCAACTCGCGCGCAACTCGATCGGGAAGGCGAAAACGTTGCTCTGGATTTCGACGCTGCCCAGGCGCACCAACATCTCATTCTTTCCCCCCCGCATCGCGCGAACCTGCTCAACCCGGCTTACAACGTGGTCGGTTTGGGTGTGATCCGCAGCGGCGACCGGCTTTACATTGTGCAGGATTTCGGGCATGCCCTCCCCAACTATTCGACGACGGAAGTGAAGGAACGAATTGCCGCCACCGTGGCGCAAGCGCGGCGTCGGGTCAACCAGCCGAAGCTCGTCCGCCGCGACCTGCCCACCGCGGACGACACAGCCTGTTCCATGGCCCAGGCCGATAAGCTTGGCACAGCATCCGTTCGCCAACTGGCGCAACAATATACTCTCCTCACCTACACCAGCCTGGATCCAAGAACGTTGCCCGCAAATGCCCGCCACATGCTCTTCGGCCGCAACCTGCGGAGCTTCTCCGTCGGCGCCTGCTACGCTCGCACCGAGAGTTATCCTACGGGAATGTACTGGGTAGTGCTTTCGCTGGACTGAAACGGACTGCGTCGGCGGCTTCGCTTCTTCTACTTCCCTGCCATTTCCTTCTCCACATCTTCTGCCTTAGAAGGTAGCGCCGCGCTGAGCTTGATTAACTTGCCATCCTGATCCACGTAGTAGTCATCTTCGATGCGCACGCCGAGATTCTCTTCGGGAATGTAAATACCGGGCTCAATCGTGAAGACCTGTCCCGGTCCAAGCGGCGCATTGGAATCGGTCGCATCATGCACGTTGAGGCCAACCGGATGGCCCAGACCGTGGATAAAATATTTCCCCAGCGGTTCGCCGTGCAGGTCTTTGCCATGAGTGTTGATGTAATCGTATGCGACTTGGTAGAGGGAGTCCGGATCACCGTGCCTCATGTTGGACGTGCCCGACTTGAACGCCGCCTCCGCAGCCTGTTGCGCTCCGAGAACGATATCGTAGATCTCGCGCTGGCGCGGGATGAAATGCCCACCGATGGGCAGCGTGCGCGTGATGTCGGAAGCGTACATGGAATATTCTCCCGCGGCATCGATGACGACCACATCACCCGCCTTCATAACGTGCGAATCTTCCGAGTAGTGAAGCACTGTCGAGTAGAAGCCGGAGCCCACAATCGGCGCGTAGGCCGGCCGCTCGCAACCACGCTTCCCCCACTCGTATTGCATGAGAGCGGAAATCTCGAGCTCATTCACATTGGGTTTCACCGCCTTGAACGCAGCGAAGTGTGCCGCCACCGATGCATCGACCGCCTTGCGAATGAGTGCGACCTCTCCCGCATCTTTCGTGGTGCGGAGTGAATCGATCATTGGCTTCACATCCTGAAAACTCAGGAACGAGTTCACATCCTTCAGAAACTCCAACGGCTCGGCGCTAGCCGAGGTCTGATCGTGCGAGGCAACGTCGGTATAAACCACCGGGCGCACGCCCGAGGTTACCTTCATCACCTCCCCGGGCAGCTTGGCCATGTCGGCGACTCGATCGAAACCGGTAATCTTCGATGCTTCCGGATTTTCCGGACCGAGTTTAGGCCCGGTCCACTTCTCCTGCGTCAGATTGCGCGGTGGAAGAAAAAGAATTTCGGTGTAGGAGCGCGCTGGCTTTTCCGCCACGGCTTCGGTGGCTGGCGCAATCAGTAACGCCGCTCCTGGCTCGGTCGAGCCGGAGAGATAGTAAAAATTGTCCTCCTGACGGAAACCATAAAGATCATTCGGCCCTTCGCTCTCCATGGGAGCGAAGAGCACGATCACGCCTCCAACTTTTCTTGCCAGTGCCTCGCGGCGGGCATGATAGTCGGAGTTGGGCTGCCGATCGAGTCCAAAAGCAACCGCGCCCGCAAGCAAGAGAAAAGAAGCAGTAACAAAGTTCGCCAGAAAAAAAGAGTGTCGCGGCCTTCGCATCGTGCAATCCGCCCCCAATTCCGAGAGTGCCCTTCGCAAGGCTCATTGCCAAGCGCGTTCGCCAGACCATTTGCCAACTATTTCTGTTTGCCGGTCGCGCTCTGCTTTGCCTGCAGGAACGAATCTACATTGCTTTTGTCGACTAGGGCAGAACCAGTATCCACGAAGGCGGGGATTGGCGCAAAACTGTCCTTCGACCAATCCGTTTCCAGCGAAGAAGGCCTGTGGTGATACAAATTGTCGAGCATCTGCATGCCGACAAACGCCATAGTGTATGGCTTCTGGGAAATGGTAGCGGCAATTGCCCCACTCTGGATCAATTGGAGAGTTTCCGGATCGGTGTCCATGGCCATCACAACCTTGCCCGTGACGTGGTAGCTATTGAGCACACCGGCCACTTCTTTCCCGGATTGGGCCTCCAGGCATACGAAGGCATCCACCTGATCCTTTTCCTTGCCGATGATCTGCGTCGTGGTATCGAAGGCGATGCGCGGATCGCCCTGGATATCAACCACGCGCGTAATCTTGATGTTGGGCGTGCGCTGCAGCGCATCGCGATAGCCGTGAAGGCGGTCCTGCATGTTATGCTGGTCGGGCATTGTGAAGACCACCACGTTGCCCTTTCCTTTCAACTCCTGAGCCAGACGGAGGCCGCCAGTCATGCCCACCTCATAGTTATTCGTGCCGATGAAGAAAAGACGCCTGCTAGCGGGAGCGTCGGAATCCATCGTGATCACAGGAACTCCGGCGGCAATCGCCTTGTCGATGCTGTCTTTGAGCAACACCGGATCGGTTACGCCCAGCAGGATTCCAGTAGCTTTTTGCTGCGCCGCCTGGTCGAGCGCATCGCGTTCGGCCTTGGGGTCGTATGTGTTAGGGCCCAGGAAATCTGTGCGCACCTTGAATTGCGAACCTGCCTTGGTAAATCCCGCACCTGCCGCCTGCCAATAGGGCACCTGTACGTTAGCCGCCACGAATACAAAGTACTCGCTGGAATCATGAGGGCCACAACTCAGAAGCGAGGTCGCCAGCAATGCCAGCCCAAGAAGAGAAGACAGTTGACGCAAGCGGAGCATCGGATCCTCCTTGGAACCCCGTGAAGTTACGTGCGGAGTTCAACCGGGGTGCCCGGCCCGATGAGAAACTTTTGGCGACTGGATTGTAAACCAGCGATCCAGCGAAAGAAAGCTTCGGCAAGAGATACGATCCGTCGTTACACTCCAACCGGGAACGGTTTCGTGTGAGCTTCCCCACCCAACGCCACGCCTGACAACCGTCCCTGCAGCAACGACATCAATCCGGTGTACCAGTAGCCCACCACGAATAGCACGAGGAATGGAATCGTAACGTAGTTTTCATTTTGCACGGCGTAGTACACCGTCATCGCGAAGTAAGTCCCAATCACCAACTCCAGCCACGGCACCCAGCCCAGCCGCCTGCGGTATTTGGTGTCGCGAACTTTATCCTTCTTCGATTCCACGTGGTACTTGGGCGTGCGCGCGAATGCGCTCTCCTTGCCGATGAGCGCTTCGATCACGGCCTTGGTATTGGTGATGGTCAGTCCGATACCCAGGGCCATGAGGAACGGGAGATACAGCAGCGCGCGCGGCCAACTCTTGGGAAAAAGTTCGCGCTGCGAGACCAGATAGAAACTCGAGATCGAAAATGTCGACGCCAGGAACAGGGGCAGATCGATGAAGAGCATCTGAAACCATCCCTGATAAAAACGGATGATCATCGCCGGCAATATCAGGACCGAAAGCACAATCATCAGGGGGTAACTCAGGTTCGCCGTCAAGTGATACCACGCTTCAATCTTGGTGTGCAGCGGAGCATCGCTTCTCAAGACGCGCGGCAGAATTTTCTTCCCCGTCTGGATCAGCCCCTTGGCCCAGCGTGCCTGCTGAGTTTTGAACGCGGTCATCTCCACCGGCAATTCTGCGGGACACTCCACATCTTGCAGGTAGATGAATTTCCATCCCTTCAGTTGTGCGCGGTAGGAAAGGTCGGTGTCCTCCGTGAGCGTATCGTGCTGCCAACCGCCGGCTTCGTCAATCGCCACGCGCCGCCAAACTCCGGCCGTGCCGTTGAAGTTAAAGAAGACGCCGCTGCGGGCGCGTCCGGAGTGCTCGAGGACAAAATGTCCGTCGAGCAGGATCGCTTCCACTTGTGTCAGAAATGAATAGTTGCGATTGATATGCGTCCAGCGCGTTTGCACCATGCCGATCTTCGAATCAGTGAAGTGATGGATGGTACGCAGCAAGAAATCTTCCGGCGGGGTGAAGTCCGCGTCAAAGATGGCAACAAATTCTCCCTTTGCCGTCTTCAGACCTTCGGCGAGCGCTCCCGCCTTGAAACCCTCGCGGTTGCTGCGATGATGGTAGCTGATGGGGTTTCCCAGCGCCGCGTAGCGCTCCACAAGATTCCGCGCCACATCCACGGTTTCGTCCGTGGAATCGTCGAGCACCTGTATGTCGAGCTTCTCCCGCGGATATCTCAACTTGCAGACGCATTCCAGCAACCGCTCGACTACGTACTGCTCATTGAAAATGGGCAACTGCACTGTGACTCGCGGCAATTCTCCGAACATCGTGGCTGGTTCGGTGGTTCGATTCTTCTTGTGCTTGTAATACAGATAAACCAGGATGTATCGGTGCATCCCGTAACTCGCCAGCAGCACAAGCACAATGAAGTAAGGAATCAGTAGCGCGCGATCAAAGGCATCAGTATGGTAGAGACCCTGAAAAGTTTTATCCAGCAAATGCTGCCGGAGATAGGGCCCAATGCCCTTGGGGGCGTGCCATGCCGTCAATGCGGAAGACAAGATGAGGTCAGAACAGAGCAAGTGAGCCGGCTGAAAACTTCTATTCTACTGGATGCGAGTGCCTTTACCCTCGCAATATCGCCAGCACTTGAAATAGAGAACGATTACGGACCTAGCAGGAAGCCGACTCTTGCCCATTTGTGTTTTTCGAACCCCGCAGCAACGGATCGATGCAACCCTCAGCCTTGTCCAAAAGAATCTCGAGTTCCCGCGCAAAATCTTTGCGGCGCTGCGCTTGCAAGCGCCACTGATCCTGCACGGGAGCACACACGTTTGGAATGAGATCCTCGAACCGCTCCATGGCTTGCGTGAAGTAATCAACGTCTTTCCTGAGCAGTCGAACAAACTCGGCATCACTGACAGCAGACATCAAGCACCTCCGGATTCGTGGCGCAAAGAAACAAATGTTCTATGCTGCAATTAACGTGCCAAGCTGGTCGGAGTCGCGAATAGCACAAGGAACTCTCGTATTTTCAAAATCCTAGCCCGCATCTGCTACGCTACGAAGCTCCGATCCAGCCTTCCTCTGTACCAACACTTGCAGCCCCATCTAGTTGCGATGCGTGTAAAAGTTTCGGCAGCTATTTCTCATTGCGTCGGCCCGAGCCTTAGGGCTCCTCGATGCGAGCATGCCAGCTCATAAACTCCTAGGCTAACGATGCGATTCGTACGTTCCGCTTCGCGTCGCCCAAGCCAGCCCGTCGGGATCCTGGCCAGCTTCGATACGACCGACTACTTTCATCGAATGCAGATCAATGACAACAACATAGTTGTCGGGAGAGCATGCGACGAATGCACGCGTACCGTCCGGTGGCATAACGATGCCGGCGGCGCCATGTCCGACAGCGACTCGCTGGACTGTTTTCCGCGTGGCAGTATCGATAACGATGACATCTGGGCCGCGCAAAGCCGAAATCAGTGCCAGCTTTCCGTCGGGAGTAAACTTCAAACGGTTCGCGCCGACTATATCGGCGGCAAGCGTCTGGGTGACCCGCTTACTCGCAATGTCGATGACGGAGACAGTCCCATCTCCAGCGTTGGCCACCCAGATCTCTTTGCCGTCGGGCGAAACATCAAATCCCTCCGACCCGTTGCTGACCTTGACCACCGTCTCATTCCAATCTCCACCAGGAAGGTCCAACGGGCGCCCCTGTCCCGCAACGCCGACGTCTGTTTTCTCGATGATGCTCACCGTGCCGGAACTCACGTTCGTAGTAACAATCACCTTCATATTGAGGGAAACGTAAATCATGTGCGTTCGATTTTGACCGGTGCCAAGAATCCAATCCACGCTCTTGCTGGCTGGATCATATCTGCCGATCGCCTTGGCGCCTTCGGCGGTGAACCACGCTTTCCCGCCTACGAATGTCAATCCGTGAGGCCCACGCAAAGCTCCGAGATCAACGGCCGGCAATGCCTTTTGCGCGACCAGATCCGCCATCGCAAGTGTGTTGTAGGCACCGAATCCGTAGTTCGAGACGTACGCCGTCTTGCCGTCGGACGACGCAATCACCTCGTGCGGATCCTTGCCCACCGGTATCCGCGCAATCACTTGCAAGCTGGAAGGATCGACGATCGCCAGCGTGCCATCGTGCTTGGCCAGCACCAGCAATGCATTCGCAGGCGTGTCCGCAGCCTGTGTAAAACTGGTTCCGAGCGCAATGACGAGCAGAACGAGGAAGGACCAAGAGAGTTTCATAATGCCGCAAGGATACGACAATGCGGCAGGACGGCGCAGGAATTCGCCAGCTACGGTTCCTCTTCGGCGGAGGGAATTGCCTTTAGCGTCATGCTTGCACGGCGGCCTTCCTCCAGATGAACCGGTCTTCCCTGCCCCTCATAGCTCTTGAGGAATTCAGGATTGTAATACGCTTCTCCGTCCACGCTTTCCCACGCCAGGATGGTGTAGTCACCGGGAGGCAGGCCACGCAGAGTGAAGCGTCCGCTCTGATCGGTGAGGGCTTTGCGATAACGCTCGGGACGGCTACGGAATCGCTCCGCAGGCACGGCGACCACCACCGCGTCGGCGAGCGGCTCATCCTTCTGATGAGTGGCAACACCCTCGGTAATCGCTCCGTTGGCGCTGGCTACCAAATTGAGCGCGGTCACTCCACCGCTCACGCTGAATCCAGAATCCACGGCTTCGCGCCCGCCCGCCGCCACGGATTTCAGAAACCAATCCGGCATTGCGCTGGCATCGGCGATCTGAACGGAATATTGCCCAGCGGGAACATTGTTCCATTCAAAGCTGCCATCGGCATTTACGTGCGCCAGCGTGGAAATGCCTTCTCCCATGGTCACGCTTCCCACAGCGTCGTCATCGCCATCGGCTGAACGCAGAAGAAGAAACATCTGACTGGCATCAGGTCTGGCCTTGCCGCCGGCCTCCATTTGCAGGCGGCCACGAATCGTTCCGCCGGTTTGCGGTGCGAGCCGAATCCCCTCGACGCTTTCCGTAATCTGCAGTGACTGCCGGGCCATCATCGGCACCGCAGCGTTATCCACCGTTGCGAGGATCGTGTAGGCCCCAGGAGAAATGTCGCGAATCTCGAAGCTCCCGTCCTTGTGCATCTCCCCGCCATTGAGCACCAGATTGAAATCTTTCGACTGCAGCATGATCGCCGCCGTTGCCCCCGGCGGCAGATTCACCACCGAGCCGCGAATCGTCAAACTGGGACTGGCCGTGAGCGAGAAGCTCGCCGGAAAATCATCGCCCGCATGGAGTTGGATGGGAGAAGCCTGCCCCCGGTTCCTTGTACCGGGATAATAAGTGGTTTGGTATGTGGAAGGCTGGCGATTGTCCGATGGCGCAGCATTGTCGTGAGTTGGGGCGGGCGCGTTGCCCGTGGTTTCGATCAAGCTTCTGAAATCGGGCGGCGGCGTTACTGAAACAAAGTAGCTTCCGGCCGCAAGGCCCGCAATGCGGTATTCGCCAAGATCGTTGGTACGCTCGGCTCCAACCTGCTCCCAGTGACTGCGTCCGGAAATAAACGTTTGCCGCATCACCGCGACTTGCGCCTCGGGCATGGGATCGCCGTCTTCATCGGTCACTCGCCCTTCGACCACCGCCGCGGTTTGCAGGCGAATGACGAGATCTTTCATCTCCTGGCCCGCGCTCAGCGTGAGCACGCGACCTTCGGTGCGGCGGCGTTGCTTGTCGACCTCCTGGTATCCGGTGCGCTCCACAAATAAGCGATAGCGTCCGGGGACGATGTTCTCGATGCGGAAGCTTCCATCCGCAGCGGTGAGCGCGGTGTAGTTTGCGCCGTCGCTCTGGCTCTCGGCGATCAGCTCGATGAGCGCCTTCTTCAAGGGCTCGCTGCCGGGATCCTTGCTGACCACGCCTGTGACGACGGCTCCTGTTAGCAGCGCAGCTTCCGCCGACTGCGTTTGGGCCCATAGCGAAATGGCTCCCAGCAGGACGGTTAGCAGACATGCGTAAGCGAGCTTCATAGCTTGCGAGCCTCTTTCCGAGTTGGGAGGACCTGGATTTGCCCTTTACGAACTGACCGGAGGATCGGTCAAGCGATGGAACGCCTCCATTCTAACCGCAGTCTGCTTTCCGGCTTCGGGAAAATACTAATTGCCTTCTTATCAGTATCGATATTCCCACTCCCCTGGTTTATTGGGAATCATCGGGTTTAGCGGAAAATTCCTCGCAAGATACGCTTTAGAATAACTTAGGGATCAAAACCTTCTGAAGCTCGGAACGATTTAGGTTGTCTCAATCGCGTTAGCCTCGACCACGATCGCCGGTCGGGGGCTGTGAGGGCACGGTCACGCCGGAACCGAATCGTTTTCCCGTCGTTGCGGCACGACTCAAGTCATGCCCTTAACGGTTCGTTGAAAGGCGCGGATGAGGGATAGGGATGCTTCGACCGCGGTTTGAGCTTAGCTTGACAGAATTTCTGAGATAGACGAGGCAACGGCAGGTTCCGGGCTTGGCGCTGGTTCGAAACGACAAGAGTCAGTTCGTGACGGGAGGTTCGAACTGGCCTCGAGCTTTCTCGCCGACAGTCGCGGCGACCCGACAAATCTTGTAATTTAACAGTGTATGATTTCCAGCCGGAGGGACAGATGCGCTTAGCCTGGCGGGCGGTTGTTACGTATAGCGTGTGCGCGGCCGGTCTGATGGTCGCCCGTGGTCAGGGATTCTCGCAAACCAATCCCGCACCAAGCAGCGAGGCGGGGAAAGCAGCGCAGAGTTTCAAGTTGATCCCCAGCCTGGACAAAGATGTGATGGATACGGCGGCGGATGCTTGCGTGGACTTCTACCGCTACGCTTGCGGCAACTGGAGCAAGCTGCATCCCATTCCGAATGATTCGCCGTATTCCGACCAGTTTTACAACCTCGATCAATATAACCGGCAAGTGCTACGGGGCATTCTGGAGAGCGCCGCCGCGGCTGGCAATGCGCGCGACGCGAACACGCAGAAAATTGGCGACTACTACGCGAGTTGCATGGACGAAGCTGCCATTCAGAAGAAAAGTATGACACAACTGCAGCCCGAACTGGACCGCATCAACATGCTCTCTAGCAAAGATCAGCTTGCGGAGTTGCTGGCGCATTTTCAACTGATCAATGTGAACGCGTTTCTGGGATTTAGCTCGCAACAGGCCTTCGAGGATGCGACGCAGGAAATCGCCGTGGTAACGCAGGGCGGGCTGGGGTTGCCGGAAAAGGATTATTACCTGCGTGCCGGGGAAAAAGACGAAGAGATTCGCCACCAATACGTGCAGCACATCGCCAACATGCTGAAGCTGCTAGGAACCAGCGAGACGCAGGCGGCAAGAGACGCGCAAGCCATCATGAAACTGGAAACCGCGCTGGCCAAGGTTTCTCTGGATGTAACCTCACAGCGCGATCCGCACAATATCTATCACATGATGCCGAACAGCGGGCTTCAGACGCTGACGCCGACTTTGGACTGGGAGAAGTTTTATCCCGCGACGGGCTCGCCGCAATTCAAGGAAATCAATGTGGCGGAGCCAGATTTTTTTAAGGGTCTGAACCAGGTGATTTCTGAAACCGATCTGGCGACGATCAAGATCTACCTGCGCTGGCAACTGGTACACTCGCTTCCGGGCACCGTTTTGCCCAAGGCGCTGGATGACGAACAATTCGATTTCGGCGGACGCAAGCTGGTGGGGATTCCTGAGCAGGAGCCACGCTGGAAGCGTTGCGTCGCCAGCACCGACGGCGCGTTGGGTGAGGCTTTGGGCAAGGCGTATGTGGAAGAGAAGTTTCCCGCGTCCAGCAAAGAGCAGACTTTGCAGCTGATTCATGACATTGAAGCGGCCATGGGTCGGGACATTGAAAGCCTCGACTGGATGAGCCCGGAAACCAAGAAGCTGGCGGAAGAGAAGCTGCACTTGATTGCCAACAAGGTCGGCTATCCGAATAATTGGCGAGACTATTCGAACCTGATGGTGGAGCGCGGCGATGCGTTGGGCAATGGTCTGCGCGCGGCAGAGTTCGAGGCCCATCGCCAACTCGCAAAGATTGGCAAGCCGGTGAATCGCGATGAGTGGGGAATGTCGCCACCCACGGTGAACGCGTATTACGACCCCAGCATGAACGACGTCAACTTCCCGGCCGGGGTGCTGCAATCTCCGTTTTTCGATCCGTCGTCAAGTGCTGCACTGGACTACGGCCACATTGGCCTCTTCATGGGCCACGAAATCACGCACGGCTTTGACGATCAGGGTCGGCAGTTCGATGGACACGGCAATCTGCACGATTGGTGGACGAAAGAAGATGCGGACAAGTTCACCGAGAAGGCAGAATGCCTGGTCAATGAATACAGCCAGTTCAGCGTGGGCGACACCAAGCTCAACGGCAAGCTTACGCTGGGAGAGAACACGGCCGACAACGGTGGGGCGCGGCTGGCCTACATCGCTTTTCTGGCGCGCGCTGCGGAGCAGGGGCTGGATCTGGATAAGAAAATCGCCAACGGTTACACGCCCATTCAGGAGTTTTTCCTGGGATTTGCGCAGGATTGGTGTGCGGTGTGGCGTCCAGAACTGGAGCGGCTGATCGCGACGACCGATCCGCATTCGCCCGACCGCTTCCGGGCAAATGGAGTCCTAGTCAACATGCCAGAGTTTGCCAAAGCGTTTGGCTGCGAGGCCCCGCAGTCTATGGTGGCGGTAAAGGCATGCCGAGTGTGGTAGCGGATCAATGCGGCCTGCCGGGAGTTAGGTTCTAATTGAGGAAGTACTGCCGGTAGAGCGTGTCGCGTTGGGCGGGGCGGAAGCCGGCGTCGCGAATGATGCGGCGCAGCTCTTCTTCGGTGGTGCAGTTAGTCACGCCAGCGGCTCTCACTACATTTTCTTCTAACATCACCGAACCGACGTCGTTGCCGCCGAAGCGCAGGCCCATCTGGCAGACCTTGAGGCCCTGCGTGACCCAGCTCGATTGCACATTCAGAAAGTTCGAGAGATAGAGGCGCGAGATTGCCAGTACTTTCAGGTATTCGACGGCCGTGGCTTCGTCCCAGCGGCGGCCACCGAGCGCGGTGTTTTGCGGCTGGAAACTCCACGGGATAAATGCGGTGAAGCCGCCCGTCGCTTCCTGCAGATCGTAGAGTTCCTGCAGGTGGTTGATGCGGTGTTTGTAATCCTCGCCGACCCCGAACATCATGGTCGCGGTGGTGCGCATGCCGATCTGGTGCGCAGTACGGTGGACGTTGATCCAGTCGCCGGTGAGGCATTTCAGGCGGGCGATTTTGTAGCGGACTTCGTCGTCGAGAATTTCGGCACCGCCGCCGGGGATGGAATCGAGCCCGGCGTCGCGCAGGTGGAGAATCGTATCGCGAATGCTGAGGCCGCTGTACTCGGCGATGGCGATGATTTCGGATGCGGAATAGCAATGCAGATGAACCTGCGGAAAACGCTGCTTGATGCCGCGCAACATTTTTTCGTGCCAGTCGATCTTCAGATCAGGATGCAGGCCGCCCTGCATCAGCACGCCGGTGCCGCCGAGTTCGACGGTCTCGCGAATCTTCTCGTAAATCGTGTCTAAATTGAGGATGTAGCCTTCTTTCGCGGCCGGCCCTTTTAGGGGGCGATAGAAGGCGCAGAAGGTGCAGTACTCGGTGCAGAAATTCGTGTAATTAATGTTGCGGTCGATGATGTAGGTGACGGTGCCTTCAGGATGAAGCTGGCGGCGAACAGCGTCGGCTTCCATGCCGATGCCGATCAGGTCATCGGACTCGAACATCTCCAGGGCTTGCTGCTTGGTGAGAGACATGTTGATTGCTCAATTCTAACGGAGGATGGCGGCTGGCTCCAAATGCGGCGCGGCGCAGCTCTATTTTTTCTTCATCCGCAGATATTCAATGAGCGAGACCACCGCGCCGATCACCGCCAAGCCGATCAGGATGGCCATGGCTGGTTTGTAATACTGGGAGAAGAAATGCGAGATATGCCTGCCATACACGAATCCCACGGCGGCCTCAAGGAAGTAGCGAATCCCGCGGCCGAGGGTTAACGCGCTTAGGAATTTCTTTTTCGAGTACTGCATGGCGCCCGCGGCCAAGAGAAACGGCAGGAAGGGAAAAGGTGGAGGCAGCAAGGCGGGAATCGCGACTGCGGCGAATCCCCAGCGTTCAAAGGCCCGGATGACCTGCTGGGTTCGCTTCCTGGTGAGCTTGCGCTCCATCGTCTCTTTGCCGCCCTTGCGCGCCAGGGCATAAGTAATGTAGCCGCCGACAACCGCACCGATCGTGGCCATCAGGGCGTAGTAAGGCCAAGGCTCGCGATGACGTGCGGCCAGCCAGATCGTCAGCACGTCCATGCTGCCGGTGAGAGGAATCACGGAATTGTCGGCGATGCCAAGCAGGATCAGACCGGGGCCGCCCATGCGGCGAAGCTGTCGCCACACCGACATTGCCAGCAAGGGATGAAGATGCGGAAGCATTCAGGTTGTAGGAGTTTACAGGCTGCTATATCGATTGCGCTATACAAGCTTTTGGGGTGCGCAGAAAGTCGATCGGCGGAGCGGCGGGCAACGCACCGATCTCGGCGGCGTAGCGATAGAACAGTTGCAAACCTTCCAGACAGGGCGCGTCGAGTTGGTAGTAAATGTTGTCTGTCAGGTAAGACCGCACATCAGCTTCGCTGAGGCCCAGCCTTGTAGCCCATTCACCGCTGATCTGGTCGAGGCTGGAAGGTTGCAGTCCGTGGTCGCGGGATTGCTGGAAAACCGCTGGCAAGTCTGGGGAAGGCTTTGCTTCCGGCAACGCCACACTGTGCACAGCCCAGAAGGCAAAGACGAACGGCTTGCCGGTGTGACGAATCCATTCTTCGGCGAGATCGAGGGCGAGATAGCGGGAGCGGTCGATCTGCAACGCGGGATCTCCAATTACCAATCCGGCGTCGTGCTCGGCGAGCATTTTTTCGATGTCGGGAGGCATCGGGGTAAATGTTCGGCCGCCGCCCAGCCATTTTTCAAACAGAACCTTCGTCAGCGCCACCGAGGTCATCGATGAGGTATCCAAAGCCACCGTGCGAATCTTTTCTACCGGCACTTTGCTGACTAAGAGAATAGAGCGCACGGGACGGCGCGACGCAATCGCCACACCGGGTACCACCAGTAGCCCGGGGATTTGCGTGTAGGCGGCCGCCGGAATGATTCCGATGTCAGCAGTCCCATTCTGTAGCGAGCGAGCGCAGACCGAGGGCAGGGTATAGGAAATATCAAACTCTTTGCCCGCGTCGCCATGCTCAAAATCCCACATCAGGGGTACAGTATTAAGGTAGGAAATCGCAGAGAGGCGCAGACGTCTCATTCCTGTTTTGATTCTAGCAGAGGTCTTTGATTAGCCTTTGTGATGGCTTCCCTTGACACTACACTCCACGAATGACTACCGTCCCTCCAGTCAAGGAAAACGGAGTAGAAGCTTGCCGAGTGCCCAAGCCGCCCCACAACCCATAATTCTGGAAGGCTCGCCATCTCGCCGATGCTGGGCCTGGGGCCAACGAAGGCGCGGAAACTGATGGAACACTTCGGCAGCGCGAAAGCGGTCTTCCAGCCTCGCTCACGGAGCCGGAAGGCACGGGGATTTGACGAGTATCAGCGGCATGGCTTGGGGCGTCGACAACGTCAGCCATCGCGGCGCGATCGTAGCAAGAGGGAAAACCGTCGCGGTATTTGGCACGGGCGTTGACGTGATTTGTCCCAGAGAAAATTCGCTTCTGGCGGAGCAGATTCTTGCCTTTGGGCGGACCGTGCTCTTTTCGGAGTTTCCGCTGGGGACGGTTGCGGCTCCAGAATCTTCTGATCCGCAACCGTATCCTCAGCGGAATGTCAGTGGGCATGCTGGCTTCGGAAGCAGCGGAGTATTCCGGAACTCGCATCGGCAGGCGGCTCGCTCGAGCAAGCCCCTGACGTTTCCGCCGTGCCCGGAAATGTTACCGATCCAGAATTCCTGGGCCAAACAACCTCATTCATCAGGGCGCGAAGCTGGTCGCAACCGGGGAAGATGTGTGGGAAGATCTCCCCACGGAGGTCAAGCGGGCATTGACTCCCGCAGCCTCGCCTGAATCCGGCGGGGCGCCTTCCGCATCTCTATTCCCAGACGAAGGGCTTCCACCGCGAAAAGCGAATTCCGAGTCTGTTGAATCGGACGAGGCCACCCATATCGACGAACTGGTGGAGCGGTTGGAGGCTGAATTATCTTCCTGCGAGATTGTCGCCGCACTGTTTGAACTAGAGTTGACGAGCAAAATCCGACAGATGCCGGGGAAGAATTTTGCAAAAAGGTTCTAGCATGTCCGCCCACGCTTTTCATCGGTAACTTGTTGCCGCCGTCCCATTCGTGCTAGCTTCGAAGCGAAATCCTTAAGAACTGAGGTTCCATTGGTAAAAAGTTTAGTCATTGTCGAATCGCCAGCGAAGGCGAAAACTATCCAGAAATATCTGGGGAAAGGGTTTACGGTCGAGGCCTCGCTCGGCCACGTGAAAGATCTGCCCAAGAGCACGCTGGGCGTGGATACCAGCAACGAGTTTGAGACCGACTATGTTGTGATCCCTGGGAAAGAAAAGGTTCTGGCCAAGCTGAAGAAGCTGGCAGGACCGATGGATGCGATCTATCTCGCGCCTGACCCGGATCGCGAAGGCGAGGCTATTGCGGCGCACCTTGCGGGGGAACTCGACGGCAACGGCGCCAAGGCGAAAAAAGGCAAAAAGAAGAAGGCTGATGCGGATGCGCCGCCACGCATTCAGCGGGTCACATTCAATGAAATTACCAAGCGGGCCGTGCAGGCGGCGTTCGAGCATCCCCGCGCGATCGACCAAAATCTCGTAGACGCCCAACAGGCGCGTCGCGTGCTCGACCGCTTAGTTGGCTATCAGGTTTCTCCCCTGCTGTGGGATAAAGTGCGTCGTGGCCTTTCCGCCGGTCGCGTCCAGACGGTCGCTCTGCGATTGATCGTGGAACGCGAACGCGAAATCAAAGCGTTCGAGAAAAAAGAATACTGGACGATCGATGCGCACCTGTCGGCCAGCAAGCCTCCGACATTCGATGCGCGATTTTTAGGCAAGGGCGAAGAGAAGATTGAAGTTACGAACGGCGAGGATGCGGAAAAGATCCGCGCGGCGCTTGAGCAAGCCGACTGGGTCGTGCGCTCAGTCGACAAGAAAGAACGCCGCCGCAATGCTGCCCCTCCGTTCACCACGAGTAAACTACAGCAGGATTCTTCCCGCAAGCTGCGTTTCAGCGTGAAGCGCACCATGATGATCGCGCAGCGGCTTTATGAGGGCGTGGAGTTGGGGGAAGAAGGCCTGGTGGGCCTGATCACTTACATGCGTACTGATTCCACCCGGGTTGCGCCCGAAGCGATTCAGGAAGTACGCGAATACGTAGGCAAGGAATACGGCGCGGCCTACCTGCCCGAGACGCCAAACACATATAAAGAGAAAAAGGAAGCGCAGGCTGCGCACGAAGCCATCCGGCCAACCTCGGCGATGCGCCATCCCGATCAGATCAAACAGTATTTGAAAGAAGATGAATTCAAAGTCTACAAGCTGATCTGGCAGCGCTTTGTGGCGTCGCAGATCATGCCTGCGGTTTTCGACCAGACTACGGTCGACATCGATGCCAAGGCGAAGAACGGCGATGTGTTCTGGTTCCGCGTGACTGGATCGGTACTGAAGTTCGACGGCTTCCTCCGCGTCTACGAAGAATCGAAGGAAGGCAAAGACGAAGAAGACGAAGAACTGAAGCACAAGCTGCCGGCGTTGGAAGCTGGACAGAAGCTTTCGCTGAAAGAACTGAAGCCGGAGCAGCATTTCACCGAACCCCCGCCGCGCTACAACGAAGCGTCTCTGGTCAAGGAGTTGGAAGAACGCGGCATCGGTCGTCCGTCAACTTATTCGGCGATTCTTTCGACCATTCAAGAGCGGCAGTATGTCCAGAAACTTGGCGGCAAGTTTACGCCGACGGAAATCGGATTGGTGGTCACCGATCTGCTGGTGGAAAACTTCCGCGACATTTTCGACGTGGCCTACACCGCGCGGCTCGAGGAAGAACTCGACGAGATCGAAGAAGGCAAAGAGAAGTGGACCGACACGCTTGCCGACTTCTACAAAAAATTCCAGAAGGATCTCAAATATGCCGAAAAGCATATGGAGAACATCAAGCGGATGGAAAAGCCCACAGACGAGAAGTGCGAGCGCTGTGGCGCGCCGCTGGTGATCAAGTGGGGCAAGCACGGGTCGTTCTACGCGTGCAGCACCTACGACAAAGAAGACCCGAACACTTGTACCTTCACGAAAGAAAATCCGATCAACCTGCCCGACCTCGATTCAGCCGATGTTCAGGAGACGACGCAGGAAGAATATTGCGAAAACTGCGGGCGGGTGATGGTGCTCAAGCGCGGGCGCTTCGGGCAGTTCATGGCGTGCACGGGCTATCCCGACTGCAAAACTACGCGCCGTCTCGACCAGGGCAAAAAAGTTCCCGACATTCCACTCGACGAGCCATGCCCGAAGTGCGGCCGCAACATGATGATCCGCCATGGACGCTTCGGCGAGTTCACGGCGTGCAGCGGATATCCCGAATGCAAGTACGTGAAGCAGAACTTTATCGGCGTGAAGTGTCCGGAGTGCAAAGACGGCGAACTGGTGGAAAAGCGCGCTCGTAAAGGCAACACTTTCTATGGATGTGGAAATTATCCGAAGTGCAAATTCACTTCGGCGCACAGACCGATTGCCGAAAAGTGTCCGGCTTGCGGCAGTGAATATCTGGTCGAGAAAAATCTCAAGGCCGGACCGGTGATTGCTTGCCCGAACAAAGAGTGCGAGTACGAACGGCCCGCGCCCCCTCCGGAAGCGGCGGCGACCAGCGCATAGTATTGAGCGTGTGCGATCGGGTCATTGGGTAACTTCACGGGCCCCTCGCTTTTACAATTGTCTGATTCTTCAATTCCCCGACGAGGTGTTTCATGGCCAACAAGCCCACTGCTACCGACGCTCAACTAATTCTCCAACTCTACGATCTGCGCCGCGAACCTGAAATGCGCAAGGCGCGCAGTTGGTGGTTCACAGAATTCTGGCCGTCGAGCGCTGACGATTTTATAAAGATTGCGTTTACGGCGGGATCGCAGGAGAACAACTGGCTTCGCCAAGTATCTGGTTACTGGAGCATGGCCGCATCATTCGTATTGCATGGGGTGCTGAACTCGGATTTGTTCCTGCAACCCGCGGTCAGCGGTGAAATGTTCATCGTATTTGCCAAGGTTCATCCCTTTCTCAAAGATCTGCGCGAAAAGTCGGGCGATCCGCAGATGTTCGGAATCATCGAGAAAGTGATCATGAGTTCCAAGTATGGGCGGGAACGTTTCAAGTTCATGCAGAAGCGGGTCGAGATGATGCGGGAAAGGATGGCTTCTAAGAAGGCCAGCTAGAGATTGCCGGTCCTCCTAATCGCCTCGCGTGCTTGAGCAGCGCGACGACTCGCCGTCAACCAAACAAAGGCCGGCGGTGGCGCTACCTGTGACTTCCCATTTCACCGCCGGTGATCTGTTATCCTGGTGGGTTGTGCGGATGATCTGGTGGTTCCTGATCCTGGGTGTGAGTACGCTGGTCGTGTTGTGCGTTGCAATTGCCTTGTACATGCGTTTGCGGCGGCACTTGCAGGCTGCACACGCGGCCCAGGAGCTTAGCGCCAGCCCAGTGGAGCGCGAGGATCAGTCAGGCAAGATGGAGGGGTGATACTCCGGCTGTAAGATTCGGAGACTTTTCCATGAAAAAACCGGCAGCGCAAGTGCTAGACAATTCGACGCAACGTCATCTCCTTCCTGAGGCTGCGCAGCAGGTCGCCCTGGTGGTGGGCGGCAGCCTGTTCGTGGCGTTGTGCGCGCATATCACAATTCCCCTGCCGGGCACCCCGGTGCCACTGACGGTGCAGAATTTCGGAGTGCTACTGGTGGGTTTGCTGCTCGGAAGCCGTCGCGGGTTTACGGCGCTTGCACTTTATCTGGCGGAAGGCGCCATGGGGATGCCGGTATTCAGTCCTCTGGGTGCGGGAGGAATCGCGCAATTGCTGGGCCCGACCGGCGGATTCTTGCTGACTTATCCGCTGGTTGCGTGGGTTGCAGGATGCGTGATGGAACACGGTCGCCGGAACTTCGCTCGTGCCGCGATCGGCGGCCTTCTCGGCGAAGTTGTGCTATTCACCGGAGGCCTGGCCTGGCTGGCGGTGCTCACGCATTCCTTCGCGCAAGCTTTGCGCTGGGGACTCTATTGGTTTCTGTTTGCAGAGATCA
This sequence comes from Candidatus Sulfotelmatobacter sp., assembly GCA_049584315.1. Taxonomy (GTDB): domain Bacteria; phylum Acidobacteriota; class Terriglobia; order Terriglobales; family Acidobacteriaceae; genus Sulfotelmatobacter. Next base: position 61,690 of record JBAUXO010000309.1, read on the forward strand.
TCAAAGTGATGGTTGCCGGCGGCATTGTGGCCCGATGGCAACGCAATCCTGCCAGTGGCGAAAAGAAGTAGCCTTAGGTAGTTGGAGTCAGACGATGACGGTAAGTTCCGAACAAGAATTGAAACAATCCCGCGCCGGCGACTCCCAGGTGCGCGAGATTTCTATTGCTCATAGCCCGGATTCTGACGATGCCTTCATGTTCTACGGCCTCGCGACTAGCAAGGTCCGCCTGCCGGGTCTGCGCTTCGCGCATACGCTTTGCGATATCGAAACCTTAAACCAGAAGGCGCGCGAAGGCGTCTACGATGTGACCGCTATTTCGTTTCACGCCTATCCTTATATACAGGACCTTTACGCGCTCATGTCGTGCGGGGGCAGCGTGGGTGAAGGCTATGGGCCTATGATCGTTTCGCCGCGCCCCTTCACGCAGAGCGAGATTAAGGAGAAACGCATCGCGGTTCCCGGGAAGCTCACTACCGCCTATCTTGCGCTGCAGCTTTTCGCTCCGGGAGCAGAGACCGAGGTCGTGCCCTTCGATCAGATTATTCCGCAAGTGCTCGAGGGCAAGTACGAGGCCGGACTCATCATTCATGAAGGCCAGTTGACCTACGACAAGGCCGGATTGCACCGGATCGTCGACCTCGGCCGCTGGTGGCAGAAGATCACTGGCCTGCCGCTGCCGCTGGGAGGCAACGCCATTCGCCGCGCACTTGGCCCTGAGCTCATCTCCGCGGTCAACGGCGCACTGCGCGACAGCATTCAGTACGCGCTTGACCATCGCGAAGAAGCTTTGTCCTACGCCATGCAGTTCGCCCGCGAACTCGACTCGCAAACCGCCGACCGGTTCGTCGGCATGTACGTCAACGAACGAACGCTTGACTACGGGCCGGAAGGACGCGAGGGTGTTGTGCGTCTGCTGGACATGGGTCACAAGGCTGGCATCATCGGACCCGAGGCGCGCGTGGACTGGGTGGCGTAAGAGGCTTTTTGGCTCTTGGCTTTTAGCTTTTAGAGTTCCGGAGTTGTACCAGCATTTATTCATCCCTCTCCATATCATTAAGCTAAGAGCTGAAACCTTGTCTTCTCAAACCCTCCTGATCGACGCTGACGATACGCTCTGGGAGAACAACATTTACTTCGAGCGGGCGATCGCACGCTTCATTTCGTTCCTCAATCATCAGCAGTTTTCTCCCGATCAAGTGCGCGGCGTGCTCAATGATGTGGAGCGGGAATGCATCGTGAAGCATGGCTATGGTCTGCACAGCTTCGCGCGCGCGCTGGTCGATACGTTTGAACGGCTCAGCCTAGCGCCGGTCACGCCGGAGTTGCACACCCAGATCAACAGCCTCGCCCACACCATCGCCGACCATCCCATCGAGATTCTCCCCGCAGTGGTGGAAACGCTGCAGTATCTCTCGGCTCGCCACCACCTCATCCTGGTCACCAAGGGCGCCATCGTGGAGCAAACCGGAAAGATCGAGCGCTCCGGATTGAAAGACTATTTTGCGGCGACGGAGATTGTTGCGGAGAAGGACGCCGCAGCCTATCACACGATCGTCGAGAAATATGAACTCGCTCACGATTCCACGTGGATGATTGGCAACAGTCCGAAATCTGACATCAACCCGGCACTGGCCGCAGGACTCCATGCAGTTTTTGTACCTCACGGCAACACCTGGATTCTCGAACACGACGAACTGGACGGGGCTCGGCCGCCGCAGCGTTTGCTCATCGTGGGCCGCTTTGCCGAACTCCGTGGGCACTTCTAAAACGATTAAGACTATCCCTCAGATGGGTCAGAATCAGATTCGTAAACTGCCTGATTCTTTAGCACCAAACTAACCAACAACGTGTTCACGCTGTCGCTGTTGCCGCATGGTACGCTCGTTTTGCTCAGCATTCTCGGACTACTCGTCTATCGTGGAGACCAATAATTTCCGCAGGCTGTTGCGCACGGTGGAAGCTCTCTCCGATCTCGGACCGGAGCTGACGGCCGAGCGCGAATTCAGCGACACGTCGCGCCGCATGTTGTCCGCTGTGATGGAAGCCGCGGGTGCGCGCGAAGGCGCGCTTTTCGTTTTCAATGAGAAGCCTACCATGCTCACTTCCGTGGTGGCCGACGGCTTCGCGATGCTGCCCGAGCCGGCCTTCATTCCTCTTCTTCCCAAGCATGCTCATGCCCTCGCCGCGGCGCGCGGACCGATGGTGCTCAACGCTTCCACGTATTCGGTATTTCTCAGCTCGAATGGCAACGTTGCTCCTGAGTTGTTCAAGTGCATCGCTCCGCTCAAGTCAGTAGGCAAGCTTGCCGGGGTTATCGCTTTGGGACGTCGTCCCGGCGACGCGCCCTACATGGAGGCAGAACTCGATGCGGTCGAGCTGCTGTGCAGTTATATCGGGCTGGCCGTGCACAACCACGCGCTGACGCAGACGCTGGCGCAGCGGGTCACGGAAAACTTGCGGCTGATGGCGTCACTGCACGGCTTCTATGACAGCGCTCTCGAAGCCTTCGCTACCGCCATCGATGTGAAGCACGTGAACATTCACGGCCATTCGCTGCGAGTGGGGCGGTACGCAGCTGCGATTGGCGAAGCGATGGGCGTCGAGGCCGGAGAAGTCGCCGCATTACGCAGCGCCGGATATTTACACGATATCGGCAAGGTGGCTGTCGACCGCCGCCTATTCAGCAAGCCGGCAGCACTCAACCCGGAGGAATTCCGCGAGATGGCGGATCATACCGTGGTTGGCCATCAGATTGTCAGCAGCGTGGAGTTCCCCTGGCCGAAGATTCACGAGTCAGTACGCTGGCATCATGAGCGCTGCGACGGCTCCGGATATCCCGATGCTTTGGCCAACGAAGAATTGCCCGTGCCCGTGCGCATCATGGCGCTCGCCGATACCCTCGATGCGATGACCAGCCTGCGGCCTTACCGCGAGCCTCTTTCCCTAGGTGGTGCGTTGACCGATCTGGTGCGCATGACTCCGCAGAAATACGATCCCAACGTGGTGCAGGCCCTGCTGATCCAGGTGCGGCGTGATGCCGTGGGCAGCAATCGAACTCCGCTGCTGGCTGACCATCTGGCGGTGAACATCGCTCCCACTGATGTGGATCAGTTGGCCGCTACCTTACAGCACAAAGTCTCCCACGGCAAAGTGTACCTGACGTAATTCTCCGCCGCTGGCTTGGCTTTTGCTCGTGGGTTCCACAGTAACCTCGGCCTTCGGTTACCTTCGATGCAGCAACTTTTTGCTCCCCCGTGGGTTGATAATAAGGGGGCTGTCGTCTTTCCCTGATCCGGAGTCTTCATGCCTGCGAGCCGTGCGAAGATCGGGATTTTTTTTCTCTGTGTCGGCTTGGCGTGTGCCGGCCCGCCCCTGCTCGCGAAAAAGAAGGACAAGCCTCCTTCTAGCGCCAGCGATCAACGCCGCGCCCTCCACGCTCTCAATCGCCTGACCTTCGGACCGCGTCCGGGAGACGTGCAGCGCGTCATGGCGGTCGGCGTCGATGCGTGGATTGATCTGCAACTGCATCCCGAAAAAATCGATGACAGCGCGCTCGCGGCGCATCTGGAACCGCTTCGCACAACGCGCCTGAGCACCAAGGAATTGGCCGAAGATTTTCCGGATGGTCAAGAGATCAATCAAATCATCCATGGTAAGAAAGCCATGCCCTCTGATGCGGCATTGCGAATGGTGTATCAAATTCAGATTGACCGTCAACAGGAACGAAAAGAGCGCTTGCAGGAAGTAAAAAATACAAATCCCGCGGCTACCGACCGCGCTAGTGAACTTCCTGCTGATGGTTCGACCATGGCACCCGGCTCTGCGGCAGCCAGCAAGCATGCATCTGCTGATAATTCCGTGATCAATGCGGGCAACGATGCAGCCGCCGATACAAATACAAAAGCGCCGGCAGACAGCGGCGACGCGATGGCGTCGACGACGCCTCCAGCAAAGTTGAGCCCCGAGGAGGAAGAGCAGGCCCGCCGGCGCGAGGAGGAGCTTTACACTGACCTGGATGTCCAGCAACTGCCGAGCCTTCCTCCCGACGAACGCTTCAAGAAAATTCTCAAGATGTCAGCCCACGCCCAGCGTTCGCTGGCCGATTCCTTGCGCGGCGGCCAAGGCCCGGAGTTTCTGGAGGGCTTGTCTCCGAAACAAAAGGAAACCCTACTCGCCATGAACAATCCTGCGGGCGTCGTGACCAGCGAACTGGCACAGGCCAAGCTTCTGCGGGCCATCTACAGTGATCGGCAGCTGGAAGAAGTGATGACTGACTTTTGGTTCAACCACTTCAACGTCTTCGCAGACAAGGGGGTGGATCGTCTGCTCATCACCAGCTACGAGCGCGATGTGATCCGCCCGCACGCCCTCGGAAAATTTGAGGACCTGCTCGTGGCCACCGCCAAGAGTCCGGCAATGTTGTTCTACCTGGATAACTGGCTCAGCGTGGGAGCGGATTCGGCGCAGGCTTTAGGCATTCCGCTGCACCCGCCTGCGCCCTACGGCCGCCGTTTCCCGCCACGGCCCAATCCGGGCAAGGGCCGGAGCGGACTGAATGAGAACTATGGACGCGAATTGCTGGAGCTGCACACGCTGAGTGTGAATGCGGGCTACTCGCAGCGCGATGTGACAGAGGCTGCCAAAGTCTTTACCGGATGGACGATCGAAAAGCCCTATCAGGGAGGCAGTTTCAAGTTCGATCCGCGCATGCACGAGCCCGGACCCAAGTTCGTGCTCGGTCGCCGCATTAAGCCCAAGGGCGAAGATGAGGGACTGGAGGTGCTGCACCGGCTGGCCACGAGTCCGCAGACGGCGCACTTCATCTCACTCAAGCTTGCGGAACGTTTCGTTGCGGACGATCCGCCGCCAGCATTGGTTGACCGCATGGCGAAAGCGTTTTTGAAGAAGAAGGGCGACATTCGTGAAATCATGACCGTGCTTCTTCACTCACCCGAGTTTTGGGAGGACGGCACGTATCGCGACAAGGTGAAGACACCGCTGGAATTCGTGGCATCGGCGGTACGCGCCACGGGCGCAGAGGTGGACGATGCAACGCCCCTCACCCGCCAGCTCAACAACATGGGCATGCCTCTCTATGGAGCGCAGCCCCCGACGGGCTATTCGATGAGGGCGGAAACCTGGGTGAGTTCGTCCGCGCTGCTGAACCGCATGAATTTTGCCTTGGCGTTGACCAGCGGCAAGATCAAGGGCGTGAAGGTGGATGTAGCGCAATTGGCCGGAAGCAACGCGCGCAGCTTTCCGGCGCCGGATTCGACGGTAACGCTTTCCGCGCTCGAATCCTCGCTGCTTACCGGGGACGTGTCCAAGCAGACCCACGATTCGATTACCGCGCAGATCGATGGGGCGAAGATCGATGGGGCAGTGAACGGTGCGCCACCGAAGCAGAACAACAAGGCCGGAGCGAGTAAGCCCGCGAATTCAGCGCGCCCCCCTGACGTAAACACGATCGCGGGTTTGCTGCTGGGCTCCCCGGAGTTTCAGAGGAGATAGCTGCTGGCTTCTGGCTGCAGCTTCTCGCCAGGTCGAGTGATGCTCGCGGCCAGGTGAGGAGAGTAATACTAGAGGCCTGGAAGCCAGCAGCCCGGAGCGTTTCTTATGTCCATCACACGTCGCGTTTTTCTTCGTAACAGCGCACTTGCCGTGGTCGGCACCGCGGCCGTGCCAAGCTTTCTGGCTCGCGCCGCCATGGGCGCGCCCGCGCCGGGGACTCGCAGCAAGCGCCTCGTCGTGATTTTCCAGCGCGGCGCGGCCGACGGCCTGAATATCGTGGTGCCCCACGCGGAGCCGTCATATTACGCCCTGCGGCCCAGCATCAATATTCCGCGTAAGGCTGTGCTCGATCTCGACGGTTTCTTCGGTCTGCATCCTTCGCTCGCGCCCTTTCAGCCGCTCTGGCAGCAGCGTCAACTGGCGATTGTGCACGCCGCGGGTTCGCCCGATCCCAACCGCTCACACTTCGATGCGCAGGACTTCATGGAGTCCGGCACTCCGGGCGTCAAGTCTACAGAGGACGGATGGCTCAATCGCGCTTTGCGCAATCTGCCGGCGGGGCAGCAGAAATCGGCCTTCGAGGCGGTTGCCATGGGACCGTCGATCCCGCGCATCCTGAGTGGCTTGGAGCCGGCCATTGCGATCAACAATATTAATGACTTCGCCGTCGGCGGCCGCAATCCGAAAGCTTCGCCGGTGGCCAATACCTTCGAGGCCATGTACGACCACTCCCTCGACACCGTGATGCATGGCACTGGTGAAGAGACGTTTGACGCGGTGAAGATGCTTAGGGCCGCGGACCCGGCACAATACAAACCCGCGCCCGGCGCCGATTATCCGAAGGGACGCTTCGGCGACAGCCTGCGGCAGCTTGCGCAACTCATCAGGGCGAACCTCGGCGTGCAGGTGGCGTTTGCCGATATCGGCGGCTGGGACCATCACGTCAACGAAGGCGCAACAGAAGGCCAGATTGCCAACGTGCTGGGCGACTTCTCGAAATCGCTTGCTGCCTTCTGGACCGATCTCGGCGACCTCGGCGAAGACACGGTCGTTGTCACCATGTCGGAATTCGGTCGCACCGCCCGCGAGAACGGAAATCGTGGCACCGACCACGGGCACGCGAACGTGATGTTTGTTCTGGGCGGACCTGTGAAAGGCGGCAGAGTCTACGGACGCTGGCCGGGGCTCGATCAGTCGCAACTCTACGAAGGCCGCGATCTGGCATTGACTACGGATTTTCGTCAGGTACTTGGTGAAGCCGTAGAGCGGCACATGGGGAATAAGAATCTTGCAACGGTATTCCCGGGATATGACAATCAGCCGGCGAAATTCCTGAGATTTTTGGGTTAGCCAGAACGAAGGCAACAGCGTTGCCACACTAGATTTCGATCAGCATATCCTCGCCTTCCATCTTCAGCGGATACACAGCAACTTTCATGCTCGGATCCTGTACTGCCTGGCCACTTCTTGTGTCCCACGCCCAGCCATGCCAGGGGCACACAACTTTACTCCCCTCGATCATTCCCTGCCCTAGCGGCCCGCCGCGATGCGGGCAAACGTTATCCATAGCGCTGTAGACACCGTTTATATTGGCCACGCAAAAGGTCCTGGCCCCGCAGGGGAATTCTTTGGCTTCGTCGACCGGCGGAAGTTCGGGTTCAGTTGTGAGCTTGATGAAGTTTGTCATGCGCCCTCAATTTTCCCTGCGCGAACCGCCGAGCCTCGCTCGGCAGACAGTCGGGAGTATCCAAACTTTTAGGTCCCGGAACCAGCCCCAATTCGCACCAGGCGCTCCGCGTTCAAAATTGTACCCTGCAAAGGGTTCGACACTTTTCGTCGTTCTATCACCGTTTAGCCAAAGCTCCCGCCGGGTGCGTGAAGAAGGTTTTGGCAGGAGCTCAGAACCTGAAGTAATCCGATCGTCCGGAGTTTCGGCCTGGTTCCAGTCCGACGCGGGACCGCAATTGTTTTCGACAGTGATTCCGTCCGAGCAGGTCGGCATTCCGCCACGCTCATCATAGCAGCGCCTTACGCTTAACCCGGTTAGCAACATGCCCGCGAGGAGCAAACCTGTTATGGCTCCGACGAAGGCTGCCGTGAGCATGACGCTTGGCGAGGAAGGACCGGTGCCTATTTCAAAGCGGGCAAAGAGGAAGGAAATGTAGGCCATCGTTCCAGTCCAAAAGCAAGCCGGAGATACATCGCGGCGACTTCAGCTAAGAATAATAAGCTGGCGCGATTGGTCTACCGCATGCTCCGCAACGGGATGAAATATGTGGCCAGGGAGCCAAAATCTGCGGCGCAACAACACGGCCCGCACGACTTTTTCGGCCATGTCGACAACCGCTTTGATCCTCATCACGGTTACGTTGGACCGTTGCCGGAGCGCGGGGCGCAGCGCTTCAACCACTTCCAGGCAAACGAGGCGCGGGATGGTCGCGGCCACGTAGGTGACGCTGGCCATGAAGGCAAGGCTGAACACGCGCTCCCCGGATATCGGGGTGGTACACATGGCGGACACCGCTAGAGCGCGATCCGGTTTAAGCGAGAGACGAGATAAGCCGCGCGTGGCGGCTTATCTCGCTTGCACAACGCTCCACAGCTAGCTGTGAGACGGCCGATTCCAAGGCAACCAAAGCTTACGGCCTGCCAGCGAAGAGAATGGAATCCATACCGTCGGTCCGGTCTGGCGACCGGCATTTGGATGGCACCGACAAAGTGTTAACGCAAGATGGAGACGCCGATGGCGCCAGCGAAAAGAAAACCCACGTAACCATAGGCGACTTTTGCGGCCGAGCTCCACTTCCCGATCGCCGATGCGCAGCATAGATTTTTTGCGTTGGACTCTAGCGCGAACACCCTTCATAGTGGAATTACTTCGCAAACCAGCTCTGCAGCCGGTCCCGCGAAGCTGATGTTTGCATGCTGGCCCTGCCGTCGGTATTGCAATTCTCCTGACCCTGTTGTTCTCCACTCCATCTGAGCCCACCCATCCGGCCTCGCGCCAGTAGTGTGCTCTTCAGATCAAGAACAGGAGATTCCAATGAAATCGATTCGCAAGTATGCCTACGCCGCCGTTTTGATTTTGAGCGCCCTTAACTTCGCACCCAACCTGGCTTCCGCCCAGGATGAGGTCGGACGCTTCACGTTGCCCCACGACGTACTCTGGCAGAATGCCGAGGTTCCGGCTGGAGATTACAGGTTCACGCTCCAACCCGTGGGCCCGTCGGAAATGCTGAAACTAACCAAGATGTCAGGGACAGCCGCGTCCTTCATGCTGTTGGTTAACGATACCGAAACGGCAGATGATTCCGATACGGCACGACTCGTAATCCATTCCAAGTCCGGCAGCAGTTACATTAGCTCTATGACGCTTCCACAGTTCGAGGTCACGCTGCACTTCGCAGCGCCCAAGAACCCTGAGAAGGAGAAGATGGCGCAGGCGCACACACCTGCCACCAACATCCCCGCCCAATAGCCGCCCGCTGCCCGGGAGCCGATCCGCTGAGGAGCGACTCCCGGTTTTTAATTTTTATTTCGCTTGGCTAACACCCCGGGGTGATTTCCAGCGGTTGGCAACGTCTTAGGATGGACCCGGCGTCCGCGAATTCCCTCTCACTTCTTCGCTCAACACAATCGCTTCAGCAATCTCTCTCATCGCCTTGCGCTTTTGCCGGCTCTGCCGCTGCAGTGCGAGATAGGCTTGTTCCTCGCTTAACCCCAAGTCGCGCTGTAGAATTCCCTTGGCACGTTCCACCACCTTGCGGGTTTGCAATTGTTCGGCCAGGTTGGAGTTTGCATCTTCCAGTCGCGCCATTTCGATCTCGGCTCCCACCAGAAATCCGACCGTCGAAATCAACCGGATTTCTCTTCGCCGGTACACATGAGGCTGCCGGTGCTGCAGGTTGATGACTCCCACCACGCGCCCCCGGCACATCAAAGGCACCGACAAAAACGCCTCGTAGCTATCTTCCGGAAGCTCGTGGAAGAACTGAAAGCGCGAATCGAGCGCCGCCCTTTCCGAGACGGCCACCGGTTCCCGATGTTCCGCCACCCATCCAGTAATACCTTGCCCCACGCGGAGTTTCAAACGATCCACCACCTCCGGATGTGGATTTTTCGAGGCCCGCAGAACCAACTCCTCGCTTTCCAGCACATAAACCAGGCAGGAATCGCATTTCACCAACCCAGAGGCAAATTCGATTACACGAGTCAGTACGTCATGAAAGCCATCCGCCGTCGCCAGCCGATTGCCAATCTCGTGCAGCAAATCTACATGCAGATCCTCAGCTGATACGTATGAGTCCATGCCTAACAGTATGGACCTTGTTCGGCGCTGTCTAACTTTAAATTTCAATGACAGTCATGCGGAATTCCGCCCGATTGTTACCGTTCTTTAACATCTTTTGACTGAGCCGGGCATCGCTCCCCGACAGGAGCGAGTACCTGGTTGCGGGTCCGGGCAAGACTCGAGTCAACCCTCGCAACTTGGTACGCGGCACTACTTCTCCAGATCCACACTCTTTACCGGCAAATCCCAGTGCCCGTCAAGAATTTCAAACCTCCGCTGCTCCTCGCGCTGAAATGTCTCCTGATCGGGATACATCTCCTTCTGCAGCGTCGCCTCATCGAACGGCTCGTTGGCCACGGTTGCATTCTTGAAGACGATGGTCACGCGATAATCCCATCGCCCGTCTTCCGTGGTGTGATAGCGCGGCTGATCCATCCACAACTTCGCGATCCGCCCCATCTCCATTTCCTTTTTGAGCACCGGATAGTGATTCTTCTTGAATAGTTTCAGAAACTCGTCCGCATGTCCCCACTTTGTCTTGTAGTAATACTCCACCACAAAGGGCTTGTCCGTAGCTGCGGGTGCGGATTGAGCGGGCGAAACGATCGGCGATGCGGCGAGGAAGAAAAGAAGCAACGCGCGAGCGCGAGACGTTGGAATCACGGAAGCCTCCTTGTGAATATCAGCCTTGTACACTAACAGGAGCCCAAAGAGAAAGGGGCGACAAGTCGGGGGGAGAATGGAAGACGACGAACAACAAATCCTGAAGCTCTTCGAAGACGGAGATCGCGCCCTGATCGCAGCCGACATTACCGTACTTTCACGCATCTTCGCCGAGGACTACATCCAGTACGACGAATCCGGAGAGGCTCACACCCGGCAGGAAGTGCTGAACAAGCTCAAGTCCGGAGCGATTCGCTTTCTTTCCATGGTGTCTACCGGTCGCCGAATCCGCCTGCTGAGCGCAGACGTGGCCATCGTCCACGGCTCCGAAGAAGACGATGTTGAGCAAGGTGGACGGCGCTTCCCCGTTTCCTACGTCTACATGGACGGTGTCGTGAAGCGCAACGGCAAGTGGCAAATTGTAGCTTCGCAGTTGGCTAGGCCATCATAGCCCCGCCGGTAGACCGGCTCACGGTGATTTCTAAGGGATTCCTCCAATCGCCCAAATTTTCGGTTGATGGGAAGGCCAAGCTCCTCCGGTCTGATGACGCTACTGTTGTTCTACAGCTATCAGCCGAGCGTAATGGTCACCGATATGGTTCCCGCGCTCTTGCCCACAGGTGTCACCAGCTTGCTGCCGTCTCGCACGAACGACGTCGACACGCACGGAATCGGAACGCTGTTGCTCGGTTCAGTTCCGGGCGGATGGTTCGGCTCCGGTAGGAGCACGCGGGCTCCGGTTCTGTGGCCGCGGCGTATTCTTTGCCCCGTTTTGCTGGCGACGAGCGCCCGCATGGTGATGTCGCAAAAGGCACGATGTGTACCGGGCAGAAGCTCACAAATGTATGAAGTCGAATGCCTATGCTCCTATTTTGGAACGCATTCAGCCCGATCTTGGGGCTTCGTGCGGGTTTTCGTGCGCTTCACGCCCGGCGCAATCGAGACCGAATATAAAGCGGTCGTTGCTTCCAGAGTCAATCCGGCGCGAACATGTGGACGGCCGGAGATGTAAGCCGGCTCGTCACAGTCGAATTTGAGAAAAGCGGCATGTACGTGGTCGCGATGGCAATCACCAGTAAAGCTCATGAGAGGAAGTTCCATCGCCCAAACTGCACAACGATGATCGGCTCCCTCGTTTTTGATAGCGATTAGGATCTAACTGCGGACATGAAGCTCAGAAAATCCCTCGCCCCATCAGGCAGGAGCCTTTGGGGGCGAGGGGTTCACGATAACGCCTCAAGGCAGGTAATAACGGAAGGACGTGAAGAGCATGTTGTCGATGCCGTGAGGATCGGAGAATCCGCTCCCGTTCGTTCCCTTCCAGGCATTGCGCGAAACATAGGAGTATTGCGGTCCGAACTGCAATCTTCCACGCGGTCCGCTATGCACCTTGATCCAGAGTCCCGCAGTGCCTTCGAGTAGGTATTGCGTATCGGCGTTGCACTTGGAAAGCGATCCGAACGCGAAGCCAGTGGCCGCACTGGGCGAAGTCTCGGAATAACAACCGGCAACGTTGAAGAGCGGCGAACCATATCCCACTGGAGTAAACGGGTTCGTAGGATTATTAGGATCGAACTGCCAGCGGCGCGCCACGTACTCCTCGCCGCCGTTCAGGTAAAGGTCGAGTCTCTTCGTGTGCCACTCGAGAGTAGCCAGTCCCTGATAGCTGCGCAACGGAGCCAGGGTTCCATCGGCATTGACGGTGGAATCGGGCAGGCCGCCGCTGCCGTACCGGCCCATGCCTTCTCCCATCACGGCATGCAGCCCGAAGTCCAGCTGCTTGAAGAACGTGACGCGCGCGTTGGCGCCTACGCCGCCGACGGTCACAGAATTGTTGTACGCCCCGAGCGCGGAGATGGCGCCGTTACAGTTGGAGGAGGCTGCCGGTTCCGCGCAGGGATAAACGCGATCGCGGAAGCGGCTCAGAATGCCGAAAACTTCATAGTGGCCGAAGCCCGGCTCCGCGGCAGCCTTAAAGATGAAATCGGGCATGGCGTTGAACGAGTAGTTTGCGGCGTTAGTACAGGTCGTGGTAACGGTGGTGATTGCGCCGTTCGTGCCCGCGATCGTGCTGGTGCTGCAAGTCGTGATGGCGGAATTGTAGAGTCCGCTGCCGTTGCCCGCGCTGCCGAGAGCGAAGTTCTCCGCGTTATTGCGTGCCGCAAACGTGGTCTGAGGATTCTCGACGGATGCTCCGAGCCAGAATCTATCGTTAAAGTTTTTTACCAGGCGAACGCCGTACTGCCGCGCCCAGCTGAACCCGACGTTATACTGCGGGTCGATCGTCATCGGCACGGCTTCGGTCCGATTGTCCATGCCATGTTTGGTTTCCGTGACCAGACTCCACATCTGGCCGCCGGTCAGGCTCCATTGTTTATCGGCAACCTGTCCCCACACCTGCCGCTGTCGCAGCGTATAGCTATTGCTTTCGTTATTATTCGAGGTCACGCCCGCGGAGAGAAAGTCGGCCTCGTAGTATCCGCTCATTCTGAAATCCGCGACCTTTCCTTCCGCCAGCATTGAGATTCGTGACTGCCGGCCGGAACCGAAGAATTCTGAAACCTCGTTCTGTCCTGCTCCTGGCATATTCACGCTGTTGAACGGGGTATTGATGTCGGATGCAAGCGCGCGATTGCGATATACGGATTCACCCGCCAGAAAGCCCCCGGGAGTAAGGGTGATGCCCTTGAAACGAATCGCAAGGGGACTCTCCGCCTGCTCCCGTGCCGTTTTCTGCGTTTCCTGCAGGCTCGAGGCCACGTTTGCATCGCTGGTTTTCAAATCCGCCACGTCGCTCTTGAGGGCGACAACCGTTTGCTGTTGGTCAGCGGTTTGAGCAACCGCAGTATCCGCCTTCGCCTGCGCTTGTGTGGCCGCCGCCTGGCTCTGATCGAGCCGCTGCTCGAGCTGCTGGATACGCTGATCGCGGCTCTGAAGCTGCTGGCCCAGATCCAGAATTTGTTTCTGTTGCGCCTCAATCGCCCCTCTCAACTCGGCGAGCTGCTCGGCGACGCTGGGAACCTTCTTTTTTTTCGCCTGTGCCGCCGCACTCGACTGGTCCTGCTGGGCCACCGCAGCGTAGAGGCTGCCCATCAGCGCCACGAACAACGCTACAGCCAAAAGTCGTTTCATTCGTCACTCTCCTAAAATTCAAAACAATAAAAATTGGGACACGACTGCAGGTGCTTTCAAAAACATCGACTGTCCTGTTCTGCTCCGGCGCGGGCTATCGCAGTTTTCTTAGACTCCGCAAGCTGCGTGCTCTTGCCGCACGTTTGCTGGCCGCGGCCCCCTGCTGGCAGCTCGTTGTACTGGTCACGTCGCAAGCCTGCGCAAAGTAGCCGAGGCTGGTTTGCGCTGAGGTGGCGAGATCCGTCTCGACAAAGAATCCGTGATTGTCATCGACCAGGTAGTAGGCGTAGAACGGACCATTGGTTCCCGATCCGGGGACATTCATGAACGTACCGTTGATGCGGCCGAAACGATCGGCCGGAGGCGTGAAGCTGTCCAAGATTGAGAAGAAGAAAGGAGGGCCGCCACTATAGAAGTCATTCGCGCCCGTGTCGTCCACGGTGCCGGTAAACTCCCATTGTGGAGGGGGCTGGGGATTCTGCTGTGCGGTGATCACACCCGAGCCGTCATTCTCGCTGCTCCCGTTGAATTGCGTAAAGTTGATACCGTAGGTTTCCGGATTGCCGAAGGTGAGGAGAGCCGCGCTCGGCTGTGGATACCCAATCCCAGCTCCGACAGCCGGATAATTCGGATCGGAATCTCCGGCATACATCACGAGCGGCGGAGTTCCATTTCCGCTGAGATAGAAAACAATGGTCGGCTCGGGCGGGAATCCGTTGGGGCCAGTTTCGCTAAATTTGAAGCTCACATTCGCGCGGCCCAGCCCCGCTCCTCCGCTCCCGTCGCTGTCAAGAGCGTACGTGCCACTGATATACATGCCAGAGGTGCCCGGAGGACAAGCGGTGCTAGAGTTGCCGGTGTTGGCCTGGGGGAGAGGGCAGGTGAAGGACGCGCCCTCAATGCCGTAAAAACTGTCGATTTCTCCATTCAGCTTGCCATGTCCATCGGCGGTGACGGTGCCAACCGAGGTAAGTGTGGCAGGATTTTCTCCGGACACAGCGCCGTCAGAGCCAAGAATGCCGAACACATACGCCCCCGATAAAGACGCCTGGGTGAAAGTCCCGGCTGCAGTGCCCTGGCTTACGGCGATCCCGGAGGTAAGAAACCCGCTCGACCCGCTGACATCGTCAATCTCGATTAGTCGGATGTTTTGAGAGTCGACGATATAGCCGGCAAATTGAATCGTGGCTGGCGTCGTCGTCCCGAAACAAGTCTGCCCTGTCAGAGTGATCGTGACCACGCCCATCGAACTGGGTCGGGTAACATTCCCTGTCAATCCAGTCGGTGGCACACACCTTATGAGCTTGGGCAGTCCCTGGGAGTAGTAATCCTGATCCGCCAGGCTGCCATTACCGGAAATATCTCCGGTCGAAGGGTTGTTGTCGATGTTGAATATGCCTCCGATCGCAGTCGGCGCTGGTAGCCCGAACAGCGGGTTGCTGCTGTTGCCGGAATCGGTTCCGTTGGTGACAAATGCGTAGGCGCCGCTGGGCATGGTGGAGGCGGCTGCCGCATCCTGCAATTCCAATGTGCCAAACCCGGTCGCGCCGAATATGGTAGGACAATTGAAGGCACAGTTCTCGTCATTTTCCGCAATCAGCGCTTCCGAGTTGGAGATTACGACCAGGCTGAAGGTCTCGGTAAACGGAGTAACCGGACTACTGGCGTTGGTTGGTTGCAAGTTGGCAGTAATAATTCCGCGTCCATCCGGCCCGATGAAATAAGTGCTCGGAGCAGTCGAGGAAGGCTCCAAGGTGTAGGCCGTCGAAAAAGGCGGCGTCGTAGTGCCGAGGAGGTTGTTTACCGTCTCCTGACCCGCTGTAACGTTACCCTTGCCGTCGAGCACCAATGCGCCCATGATCTGATAATCAGTGCCGTTGTTGCCCAGCACTTGGAAGACGTACGTGCCGCTGAGCGCGGAGGCATACGAACTGACCGTCACCGCAGTGTTCACGTTCTTCGTGTGGTCGGCGGTAGCAAAAGCGGTCACGTTTACGCTTAAACTGCCAGCCGCAAAATTACTGGGAGGAATGTAAGTGACTGCAGTTCCACTCGCCGAATGCATCGAGCAGGTTCCCGAACTTGAGCAGATGCTGAGTGAGCCGCAATTAGGAGTCGGCGGCATGACGTTCGTGCAGGTGAGCGCCCAATCCACTCCGTTTTTTCCCGGATCGTTATCCACCACGGGCGTGAACTGAATTCCTGCAGCGTTCCCGGCGGGAATCGTCGTGCTGGAGGGGGCCGGGTTTAGAGCGATAGAAACGGCGGCTTGGGACGTCGAGTCGGAGGAAGACGAAGACCCTCCGCATGCCGCCAGGAGAGAAATCGCCGCCAGCAAAATAAAAGTAAGAATCCACCGTTTCGCTACCACAAACTGCCTCCTTAATGTCTACGTCTGAACTCCGGGTTCTGAGTCACGCACGCGCCGGTGCTCAAGTCGGTGCAGCCGCTGCCACGCATGGAAATCGTTTGCGTCAACCCGAATTGCGTTTCCAAGCTGTAAGTAATTGTGATATTCCCTGGATCGAGGCCCACCACCTTGGGCGTAAACGTGACCGTGATCGTGCAACTGGCATTGGCAGGCAGACTAGCCGGGCAGTTATCCGTCTCGAGATAGTCGCTGCCGGAGACAACCTTATTCGTGAAATTCACCGTTGCAGCGTTCGGATCCGCGGGATCATTGAATAAAGTGACGTTCAAGGGCGAACTGGTGATGCCTTCGGTAATAATTCCAAAATCCATTCCTGCACCGGGGGTCATACGCAACGGGCTGGGCCCGTTCGTCTTAATCTCCACTGGAAAACGACCGCTATCGATCTCGCAGTTCGGCTGCGGAGAATCCTGCATGTCACCGCACCACGCCGTGTTCAACTGCAAGAGGTCATCGAGCCCGGAGCTGACCAACGACAGTTGCCCCCACGTTCCCGGCTGAGGCACAAACGTGAGTTGGAGGCTGCAACTATCCCCGGACTGTCCGCTGGGGTGGAGCGTCACCCCTGAACATCCATCATTCGAAATCAGGATGTTGGGATTCCCGCTGCCTTTGGGCACTGGAAGGTCGGTGTCGCAGTTGTAGCGAATAGTTGGTGGATTCGTAGTCGGATCTGGCGCAATCGAAGCCGAAGTTACTGCCGCTGCTGCGACTTTGAGCCCGCCGTCGGTTCCCGCAATCGCAGGCCGATCCTGACCCGGCGCGAGATCCTTATTTGAGTAAACGCAAGGTGAGCCCTTCGGAAGAATTGACACTGGATTCGGGCTCTGGTTGGTGAAGGTAAGAGTTTGGGGCGGGCTTGCCTCGCCAACTGCTTCTGCGCCGAAATCAATTTCAGGAACCGAAGGCGCGAGGAAGCTGATGCCAGTGCCAGTGATCGGGACCTCGAAGGTGTTGTCCCCGTCAGCGCTCCCTTTGGGGATCGTCACGTTCAGATCCGCACTCAACGTGACGGGACATTGCGCCGGCGGAAGTCCGAAAATGGGGGGCTGTCCAGACTGCGTCTGCGGTAGCCACGGGCAGCTTTCCTGTGGCGAAAAGGAGACGGTGATCACACAGCTGGCTCCCACATTTAGATTGAAGGTTCCCTGTTGAGCCCCGCAGTTGTCTTTTTCAGTAAAATGAGGAACGCCGTTGAAGTCTCCTCCGTTCGGATAAAACGACGGACTATCGTCGTTTTCGAGGAACTGTAGTTGCAAGCCGGTGATGGCTGTGCCGGAAACATTCGAAACGGTGATGGTCTGCGTAGCAGGCGCCGAGCCGAGAAGCTGAGGCAGAAACGTCAGGAAGAAAGGCACCAGCGTGATCGGTTGCTTGCACGCATTGGTGCCCTGAAATGCCAGGCAGAGATTGCCCGAGTCCGTGGACGGACAAGGTTTGGTAGTTACCGTATAGCCGGTTCCCCCGCTATTGTGCAGCATGAACCCGCCTTGCGCGCTATCAAGCGTAACCGTACTGGTAGGCGCGCTAGTGCTCCCCGGTGTCTGTCCAATCTGCCCGACATCGGCTCCATTGGTTCCAAAGATCTGCAGCAGAACTGTGTTTCCGCTGATCGTCCCGTTTACCGATGCGGTTGTGAGGCAGGGATAGTCGTTCAACAAGCTGACCGGATCTTGAAATACCAGCGTACCGGTAACGGTAGCGCTGCTGGTTCCCATGTTCGGACCCTGGGTGAGCGTACCCGAGAGGGCAAAGTCCTGATCGGACAGACCGGTTGCGGTGCTGTGGAAAAATCCTTGAAAACTACCGGTCACTCGTGGCACCAACGCCGCACTCCATGTCCCGCCATCCTGCGCCGAGCCGCAAGACACCAGCTGGCCCTGAACAGTCGCATAGCCAGCGGTCAACCCATAGGTACCCCCCTGGATGACCGGGTTGCCCGCGCTGTCGGTGGTGAGCTGCCCGTTACTGAGGGTAATCGTTTGCGTCGTGGGGTTGCCGTTTGGATCGAGCGTCCCCACCACCGCAGTGAGGTTCACGGTGTGGCCACTGACCGTTCCCGCAACCGTAGCCGTTCCGTTATTGCAGGCAGTGCTCCCGCCCCCCGCAGTCGGTATGATGTAGAAAGCAATTTGCCCCGAAAGCGTCCCATTATTCTGCTGCAGGAACCCGCCCTGCAATGGTGACGCGCTGAAAGAATCATCGGCGGTAGTCAAGCTAAACTGCCAGTTACCGGCAACCTGCGCTTTTTGCTCCAAAATCGAACTGCTGCCGCCTCCTCCACAGGAAACGAGCAGAACGATAAAGCTCGCCAGCAAGAGTGCGCTCGCACCCTTCGCCCACAACCGTCTGGCTGCAGAATGTTGGCCGCGCGGACGCGCTTCGTATTGCAAAAACCAACCCATCATTTCCAGTCCTCAAAATACGTACTTCAATGCAAATTGCATGGTGCGGGCGCGATGCGCATCGACCGGATGCAAGAACGATGCGCCGGTGACGCAATCGGCTGCGCTGCCTTCGTAGCCGGCGGAATATTCCGACCCCGCGTAACAACTCACGACATTGTTGCCCGTGCTGCCCGGATTGTCCGGATCGTACACGCGAAATTCCGCATGGTTGAAAATATTGAAGGCTTCAGCCCGGAATTCAAGCTGGGTGGCCTCAGTGATCTTGAAGAACTTGGCCAGCGCCATATCGAAATTCAACTGCGAAGGATTTTTCAGGAAATTCCGCCCGGCATCGCCGAAGGTGAGTCCGCGCGGCGCCACGAACTGCGAAGGATTTCCGATCAGCGGCCCGAAACTCTGGAAATTGTTGCCCGGCTTTGGCAGTCCACGAACCACATCCGGATAGGAAGCAGCAATTCCCAGATTGCTGTCGACGCCGGCATTGTCGGTAACCGAAATACCGGTATTGCCGGCATTGTTGATCACGGTAAAGGGCACACCGGAATGAAACAGAGTGATACCGGAGAACTCCCAGCCATCCAGAAGATTTCCGGCAAATCCAGAGCAGCAACTGGAGCCTGGCGGCAATGGGTCTTGCGCCTGACGCTCGCGCTCATTGGCCCAGTCGGCGATGTTATGAACGAGTTTGCGGAACGACAGTTGATAGATGTAACTCAAAGTCAGCAAATGTCTCTCGTCAAAATTCGAGCTCGCGCGATTCTCGCGGAGATCGTAGGAGTTCACCAGCACCGGATCGCTGCGGTCGGAAGAGTCGTCGATGGAGTGGCTATACGAATAGGAAAGACTGGTGGTAAGCGAGCCTCGGGTGCGCCGCACCCCAAGCTGGAACGCGTGATAGGTGGAATCTGCACCATTCTCTAATGAGAGCACCCGTCCAAGGCCTGGGTATGGATGAAGCGGCAGCGAGTTTAGGCTCGGAGTAAAGAAGTTCGCACAAGCCGCCTGCATATAAACGTAGGCAGGATCCGTCGTTCCCACCAATGTGCCGCTCAGCAACTGGAACGGGACACCGGCGGCTCCAGGATGGCTGGCACTGCTAGTTTGCGGCGGCGGAACGGTGCAGTCGCTCGTGGTTAACGGCTCGTTAGGACCGAAGGGATTCTCGTTCGCAGGCAAGGGCGGCAATTGGTTGAGCTGGCGCTCCACCGTCATGTGCGTCCCTTTGCTGCCCGCGTATCCCAGATTTATCACAAAATCGTGTTGCACCTCACGCTGGATGCCGAAGCTCCATTGCTGCACATAGGGCCAGACGGCCTTGGTCGGGATGGAAGTAACATCGATGGGATAAAGCGAATTTGGCGGCACGTTGCTCCCGCCGCAGTAATTTCCCGCGCCCACCTGTTGATTGAACGTAGTGCCGAAGCCCACGTTCCCAACGCACATCAGGCTGAAAGGAATTGGTTGCGTGACGCTCAGAACGACGGGAGCGCTGGCCTCGAGCGAGCCGGTGTTAGCCTCATTGCCGGTGCCGTGCTCGTAGAAAATGCCGTAACCGCCTCGAATCGACGTCTTTCCATCGCCTTTGGGATCCCATGCGAACCCAACCCTCGGCGCCCAGTTAAACAAGTGCCCGGTCATGCAGCCGGCTGGGACGTGATTTATCCCGCACTGCACCAGGCCCAGGCTACTGACTACGCCGGGATCGAGGGCGAAAGTGGTTGGATTGAAAGAAACAAAGTTCCCTTGATCCAAAAGTGCGCCGCTCAACGGATCCACGCTGAACATGCCCTGCTGAAATTGCGACGCCTCCCAATTCCACGCCTGGTGATATTTTTCGCGATAGGTTCCGAATAAGCTCAGGCGCAAACCAAGGTTCAAGGTCAACCGGCTTTTTATCTTCCAGTCATCCTGGAAATAAGGTTCTGCGAGTTGATAGCGCTGGTAGTAACGATGTTGGGCCGAGTCCTGCGTGAAGCTCTGGATGAGCTCCCCGGGTTGCGAGTTGAGGGATTCCTGCGCGAGGAAGTCGGCAAAAGCGTTTCCCGTACTATAGGAATTGTTAGCGTAAGTCAGCAAGCCTTCGGTATCGCCTGAGGCGGCGCCGATCACGTTATTAGCTTGGTTGCGCTGGTAGTCAACAAATTGCGCTCCAAAGGTGAGCGTATGTTTTCCGATGGCTTTGCCCACGTCGTCGCGTACTGAATAGGTGGGATTTGAGTGTTCCCAAGGCATGTACGAGGGATCTTCCAGGAACCCTCTGCCCCCGTAGGCCGCGTTGGTGCCGAGGATGGCAACGCCAGGCATCTTGCCGCCGAAACCGTTGTTAAAGATATAACCCATCCCGCATTCCGGATATCCACTGGCCGGATCCACACTGAGGGTCGGATTGCAGCCGCCGCTGGCACTGCCAACCAAGGGGGCGTCAAGCAAAGGATTGCGCTGGAACTGGGCGCCCCCCGGCCCGTTTCGATCCGCCAATCGGATCGTGGAATTCGTGTAACTCAGGTTGATATTGTTGATCAGCGTCGACGAAATTGCGTGACTTACTGTAAATACCAAACTGATTCCCGGACCGGTGAAATAGTTCTGAACCGTCGGGAACGTCCCCGCCGCCGGATTCGTGACACTCTCATAGCTCCATTGCGGAGTCAGTACAGTCGTATCCCATTGGTCATGCACATAGCGGAACGACAGTTTCAATTTCTGGGTCAAATTGTGATCGATGCGGAACAGTTCCTCGCGCCAGTAGGTCGAAGGCGAAACCGAGGCTACGTAACAGCGATACGGATCGGAGGGCCCTAATATCGTGGTTACGGGCAAATTGTAGTTGCAACCGGTCGCGGAATTAGGCAAAGGGATGAGGTTTGCATTTAGTATTAAGATTGAGTTCTTGTCCACTCCAATATTGCCTGCGTTACTTGGTGCGGGGGGACCGCTAGGCGTGGCCTCCAGGTAGTTCACGATCGGCTCCGCCTGCGTCGAGCCGACAGGCCACGTCGATGGACAATCAGGGTATTGAGTCCGGTTAAATGTGCCACTTCCTCCCGCAGGCGGGCACACGTCGCTGAAATCGAAAACCTGCCCGACTATTCCCGTGATGGGATCAGGAGAGCTGATGTTCGGCTGAATCCCATTCGCAGTCATAACTAGCCCGCGCTCTTTTAACCCCGGAACTGCCTGGTTGTAATCGATGGGAGTTTTTTCGAAGCGGAACTCCTCGGAGTAAAAGAAAAACGTCTTGTCTCTTTTCGTGTTGTAAACCCCCGGGATGGTGAGCGGGCCGCCGATGTTGCCACCGAAATCCTGGCGGCGGTAGAGAGGAGCCTTGGTGGTCTGATCGAAGTAGTTGCGCGCGTTGAAGAACTCGTTGCGGACGAACTCGTAAGCGTCACCGTGAAATTTGCCGGTTCCCGACTTCGTGGTTACCTGCACCGTGCCCGAAGCCGTGCGGCCATATTGAGCGCCGTAGTTCGAGGTCAGCACCTTCACTTCCTGAATGGCATCGACGCTGGGGTAAACCACCAGCGTACTGGCTGAGCGGTTCAATCCGGTATTGAGGATGTCGCCGCCATCGACTTCGAAGGTGTTGTATTCGACGCGGCCGCCGTTCACGCTGTACTTCACGCTGCCCACAACGCCCACTTTGCCTTCATCCTGCCCCGTCTGATTGCTCACGCCGGGCGCAAGCGCAATGAGCTGTGAAAAGTTGCGCCCGTTCAATTGCAGCCCCGTAACCTCTTTCTCTTCAATCGTGCCTGAGACCGTCGCGGTCTCGGTCTCAACATGCCCTACGTTGCTTGACTCGACGTTCACTTTTTCGCTGGTGGAGGCTGGCTCCATGGCGACGTCCATAGGCAACTCAAGCCCCGCTGTGAGCGCAATGTTGTCAAGCACTTTCTGGGCGAAGTTCGCTGCTGAAGCCGTGAGGGTATAAGTGCCAGGAGGAAGGTTCTTAAAGGCGTAGGTTCCGGTCGCGCTGCTCACCACTTCCAGCTTGACCGTTCCCCCTGCCAGCGTAACTTTCACGCCCGGCATCAACGCGCCGGAGGGGTCCGTCACCGTTCCGGTGATCGAACCTTTTTCGCCACTGGGCCCGAATGCCACGCTCCCCGCTGCCTGGCCACCCGCTGCACTCCCTTCCGTTTGTGGAGCAGAGGCTCGCAGGGAAACTCTTAAGGGTGCGTTCTGACCCGCTGAGAGGACAACGCTCGGGAACAGCTTGTCGGTAAAATTCGGAGCCGTTACTGAAATGCTGTAAGTGCCCGGAAAAAGATGGTTGAATGCGAAGGCACCATCGGGGCCACACTGGATTTCGAGCTTCACGTTCGCGCCTGCATCCAGCAACACCTTCGCCCCCGGTACCGGATCGCCCTTCTGGTCGGTGACCGTCCCGGTGATCGAAGCCTTTTCCCCAGGTTGCTGCTGGGCTGAACAACAGGAGACCAAAAGCATCGCCAGGGCGAGTACAACGCCGCCGCGCCTTAAAACACCAACAGGCAGGAAGCTCACAAAATCGCCTCTCCAAGTAGCGGGAGTTTTTATCTTGTAATGAGAAGAAGGGCGATTGTAGAAGACGAGCGGAATTGCCAGATTAAAATCCCGTTAATTAATACTCGATTGGAAGATTGCTCTTGCCGCAGCGGTGAGTTGCACCGGCGATGTCGCGCGTTCAACAGAAACGCTTCTTCCTCTGAAGCGCGATCGACACCGCAGGTGAAACTACTACTTTCTTGCTACTTCTTTTTTCGCACTTTCCTGTTCATTTTCCACAATTCATTTGTCGTTAACATACTTTTGTTCGACGGTTCACACTCATCGCAAAGCAATTCCGTTAGTATCCTCCTGCCGATCCAGTATCCGAAGTGCGTGCAAGCCGCATTGTGGGCGCGGAGCGGTCACCTCGTTCTCAAAGTGCGTCGACTCGGTGGCGCACAAGTCTGTGAGTTGATTCTTCTAACAAACGAAGCATCTTCTAAAAGGAGATATTGCAATGTCGAGAATGAATGCAATCCTCGCGGCACTGGTCGTGGCTGCGATGGTAGCTGTTGTACCCTCTGCCAAAGCCGCGGCGCCGGATGGACTCGTGGTCGCCTCAGGTTCGTCGGCCATGTGGCAAACCGTCGCTCTGGCTGCTTTCAACAACAGCAAATGCACCACCGCTAGCGTCAAGGTCACGCCGCCTTGTCACCATTGGACGGGCGCTACAAAGTTGAACATGGAAGACCAGCGCCCAGCGATGGTACCCAAGTCCCGCGGCGGCCCGGGCACGAACACCGATGACGCCGGCAATACCTGGGTCGTGTGGGACAGCGCGGCAACTCCTCACTATTGGCTGTACGTAAACGTTGACTCCACCATCGGAAACCGCTGCTTCTTCGCAGTACCACAGTGTAAGGTCATCGCGCCGTCGGGTGACACGTATGCGACTGGAAGCCTGATCTCCACCGCTTTGTGGGGAGCCGATGACGCTCTTCCAGCGTCCATTAAGACTGTTCTCAACACGGGCGTCCTGGTGAACGCAGGCGCTTCCGACATCCGTGCGGAAGATGCCTTGTTCGCAACCTGCCGCGCCAATTCC
Source organism: Candidatus Sulfotelmatobacter sp. (assembly GCA_049584315.1). Classification (GTDB taxonomy): domain Bacteria; phylum Acidobacteriota; class Terriglobia; order Terriglobales; family Acidobacteriaceae; genus Sulfotelmatobacter. The sequence continues at coordinate 85,707 of JBAUXO010000309.1, forward strand.
AAGTTAGGGAACGGAGACCCCGGATTCGGAGATGGAACGGACGGTCTCGGCTACAACGCCAACAACCCCTCAGGAACCTGCGTCCCGTACAGCACGAAGGTTGGTACGACAACTGTGTTTAGCACCTTGGCTGAATTGCTCGGCAACTCAGTGGAGACTGGCTATCCGGGATCCACATCAGCCTTCCACGTCAACGCATTCGAGGTGAATGACTCGACTGCCGCTGTCGACGACCCTTTCACCGGAAAAGCGACGTTGACGAAGTCGCAGTGGAACACGATCGATGTTGGAATCGACCCGGTGGTGTTTGTCTTCAGCAGAAACGGCAGACAGCTTGCCGATCTAAAGAACGCTAGCGATTCGCAGCTGCAGGCAGTATTTTCGGGAACGGACTGCGACGCGTCGGAGTTCGGCCTCGCCGCAGCTCCGATCTACGCATACCTGCGCGAACCCCTCTCCGGGACGTACAACACGACAGAAGCCTCGGTCATGCGCCGCCCAACCGAGACAGTTCCGGACCACCACGTGATCGGGCTGAGCTTCGAAGCGAAAACCGATGGCGTCAACCCGCTCCAAAACACGCCCTGCGCGAGCCACAATGGTTTCCGCTCACGCGCCATTGGCACCGGCCAGGAAGTGCAGTCTGTGCAAGAATCCGTCACCAACAACAAACTGGATGGCATCGGCTTCACGTTCTTCAGCTTTGGCAACGTGGGCCCACTCGCCGCCAGCGCCAACTATGGCTACATTACGCTTGACGGAATCGACCCGATTGCGATTCCCGGTACCGTAAACCAGGAACTGCCCGGTGCGACCACGGTCTGCGGAGGAACAGGATTCCCCTGCAGCGAGGCGCAGATTTGGGGCAGCGGCAACCTCTCTTTCCCAAACGTCCGCAGCGGGTCCTATAGCGCGTGGTCGCTGTTGCGCTGGGTCACCACTGTCGCCAACAAAGCGAACGTCGTGGATCTGCTCAACGCCTCGAACGCGTATGTAGTCAACGCCACGCCGGACTACATTCCGGATCTGGCGCAGCCCCTCGGTTGCAAAGTAGGTACAAACTGCACCGATCCTGGCGTGCAGATCTTCCATACCCACTATCTACAGCTGGACGGCAATGGCAAAGCCCTCGGCGGAGCGCCGAGCAACGGCGCTTTCAATGCCAACCACAACCCGACGGAGGGAGACCTGGGGGGAGACATGGGTGGCTGCATCAAGCCCACGCCGCTCAGTGGCGACTTCAACTTCATCCAGATCGGACCCGGCGACGCCTGTTCCACTGCCGCCGTTCGGTAAGTTTGCTTCTAACTGTTCTTCATGGGCGGGCCGTTTAACGGCTCGCCCATTTTAATCCCCTTGAAACATATCCGTTCGCTACTGGCGGTAGAATTCTCGTTGCATTCTTTCAAAGGAGTTGTGAAACCCAGAATGTCGCGCAGTCAACTGTCTACATTTTTCATTCACAAGCTGCTGGCAGGAATCATTTTTTTGTCCTTGCAGGGAATGAGCCTTGCGCAACTGGCGCCTGCGTCTCCTCCCATTGCCGACCCTCGCGACAAACGCTTCGAAGGCGTAACCGAGGACTTTTCAACACCCTCGCTCAAGACGAGCAATCTGCGCCCGGTTCGCGCTCTGATCGGCTCAAAGAGCGACGGTGATTCCGGCTATAGCGTGGAGTTAATCCAGGTGCAGTGGAGATGGGGAGATCCGATCGATCTCTATGTAATGAAGCCAAATGGAGTAGAGAAGCCGCCCGTCATTCTGTATCTCTACGGCTACCCCTCCGACACAAAAATCTTCCAGAATCCCAAATTTCAGGAGTTCGTCACCAAAGGCGGCTTCGCCGCCGTTGGTTTCGTCACCGCACTGACGGGCCATCGTTATCACGATGTGCCATTGAAGAAATGGTTCGTCAGCGACTTGCAGGAGTGCCTCGCAACTTCAGCTCACGACGTGCAGGAAGTGGTGACTTATCTGGGCGCTCGGGGCGATCTCGATATGGACCGGGTAGGCCTGTTTGGCCAGCTTTCCGGCGCCAGCATCAGCATTCTCGCTTCTGCCGTTGACCCACGCATTAAAGTGCTCGACGCCTTGGATCCCTGGGGAGATTATCCGACATGGATGGCAACCTCTTCGTTCGTGCCCAAAGATGAACGGGCCAATTATGAGCAAGCCGACTTCCTGAAGAAAGTTGCCGCGCTCGATCCGGTGGACTGGATGCCGAAGGTGCAAGCTAAGAAGTTCCGCCTGCAACAGCGGAGCTTTGAAAACCAGACCCCCGCGGCCTCCAAGCAGAAGCTGCAAGCTGCCGCTTCGCCGAATACGACGGTCGTTTGGTATAAAACGCGGGACGAGTTTGCAGTTTCTATTGGAAGTGATGGCGGCAAGAGCTTGGATTGGATCAAAGATCAGCTTCGCTCTCTTCCCAAACCCGCTCCGGCTACTGCTATAGCCGCGGAAGGCACATCCTTGAAGTGAACGAGGGGGCCCGAATGGAGCGCCCGCCGGGGTTTTTGGCGCCCCCCCAAGCGGCAGCGCTGTTGGTCGTTCCTCCGCACCGGTTTCGCTAGCGATTCCTCTTGCGACGGTTAGTCGGTCTCAGGCTGGTTTCTGTCTCCAACGAGCCTATGTTTCACCCCTCGGTATTCTGCGCCACTCTGATCCTGTTCTGCCAGTGACTCCACACAAACCAGACCACGCCAGCAACGAGCGCCACCATAATGACCGCATCGAACCTGTGGAAATATTTCCCCAGCTCGCGCCAGTTCTCGCCCAGCTTCATTCCAAGATATGCCAGCGCCAGGCACCACGGCCACGATCCCAGGAAGGTATAGATATGAAACCGTCCTCGCGGCATCCGCGCCACTCCCGCCGGCAGCGCGATGAATGTACGAATCACCGGCAGCAAGCGGCCGATAAATACCGCCAGATATCCCCACCGGGCAAAAAAGCGGTCTGCCCAGTCAAGTTCTCGCCGGCCCATCAGAATCCAGCGCCCGTAACGTTCCACCAGCGGACGCCCGCCGTAGCATCCAATCTCATACGCTACCAGCGACCCCAGGTTGCAGCCGAACGCCCCCGCCGTCGCCACCCAGAGCAGCTTGAACGTCCCTGTGAACACCAGATACCCGGCAAAGGGCATGATCAATTCCGAGGGCAGTGGAATGCACGCCGATTCAATCGCCATGAGCAGCGCGATCCCGCCGTATCCCGCGGTACTCACCACGGAGTCGATGAATACAAAAATGACAGCAAGAAGTTTTTCAGTCATGAGAAAGCAGTTTTCAGTTCTCTCGGTTCTCAGTCAGACCTTCGCCCCTCAGACTGAGAACTGGGACCGGGAACTGAGAACTAAATTAGTTTATCGGAAATCAGGAATTCAGACGCCTTGCTAGAATGAGCCGTCCTGGGTAAATGTGTAGCCGGGCAGCGCCGCGCCCTGGGGAGTTTTTGTCACTTTAATCCGCACGGTGGGTGCGTCGGGTGCGGTAATCCCCGCCGGCCGCAGCATGGCATACTGTGTGAACACTTCGTTGTAAACCTTGGTGACCAGATAGTCCTGGCCGTCAGCATCGCTGCGCCAGACCTGCCCGAGTTGGATGGAACTCACAGCCACGATACTTCCCTGAACGATCAGCTTCCTTCAGACTAACCAGTGCGCTCGAGTCAGTCAATCATTCCGTGGTTACCGAGGTCTCTGCTAAGATGTTGCCCTCATGCCCCGCGGCAACCTGCCCCGTCAACCCGCCCGCACTGGCCGTCAGGACCGTGTGGCGCAGTCCCCCTTGCCCGTGAAGCCAGCACCTAAACCATCGCGCGGAAGTAAAGGGAATTTGGTGGGGACGGTCGCCCTTAGCCCTCCGGGAAGAGGCAAAACTGCGGAGGCAGCCCGCAAGCCGAAAAAGCAAGCCTACCATCCACTCGCTCAGGACCGCATCGCCGAAATCCTGAAGCGCCTCGACAAGCTCTACCCCGCGGTCACCTGCGCCCTTACCCACGCCAGCGCCTGGGAACTGCTGGTCGCGACCATCCTGTCGGCTCAGTCGACCGACGTAAACGTCAACCGGGTCACGCCCGAACTTTTCCGCAAATATCCCACCGTCGGAGCCTTCGCTGCGCTCACGCCGGAACAGCTTGAGCCCGACGTCCGCTCCACGGGATTCTTCCGCAACAAGTCAAAATCCGTGGTCGGCGCAGCGAAAAAAATTGTCGCCGATTTCGGGGGGCAGGTTCCGGGCGACATGGAAAGTCTGCTCACCCTCCCCGGCGTTGCCCGCAAGACTGCCAATGTTGTGCTCGGCACGTGGTTCAAGAAGGCAGACGGCCTGGTCGTCGACACCCATGTGCATCGCATCTCCCGCCGCCTCGAGCTCACCCCGAACGATGATTCGCAGAAGATCGAGCAGGATCTGATGCGCATCATCCCGCGCGAAAAGTGGATTCTCTTTTCCCACCAGATCATCTGGCATGGACGCCGCCTCTGCATCGCGCGCAAACCCAAGTGCGTCGACTGCTCCCTGGAAGATATTTGCCACGCCGCCGACAAAACCTGGAGCACCGTGGAGATGCACAAGAACGCGAAAGCATGACGTGTCTCTAAAACCGCTCTGTCCCCGTGGGCGAAGCGTAAACCTGCCCTGAGCCAGGTCGCAGGAGACCTATTCAGTTTGCGGACGCAGACGAATCGCCCCCGTCTGCTAAACTTTTTCTTCGACCCTCAACCCAAGGTCCCAACTGCCCATGCGCACCTTCGCACTCTTTGTTATCGTCATATTCATGAGCACAGTCGCCGAAACCATTGCCGCCCAGACTCTTCCCGCGCCGCCTGCCGTCACCGATCCCAAGCAGATCGCCTCCAAGCCCAACGCACAAGTGGAACCCAAGAGCCTGACCATCGAAAAACTCTACATGACGCGCCAGGTCGGCCGTCCCACCTGGTCGCCCGACGGGAAAAACATCGCCTTCATCTCCAATCTGAGTGGACGCAATAATCTATGGCTCGTCCCCGCCGAAGGTGGATGGCCCCTCCAGCTTACGGTCAGCGATCAGCGCCAGACTGCGCCCGCGTGGTCCCCCGACGGAAAATGGATCGCCTATCAATCCGACTACGATGGCGACGAACTCTGGGACATATTTCTGGTTTCGCCGAAGACTGGTAAAGTGATCAACCTCAGCAGCACCCGCGAGATCGCTGAAACCGATCCGACATGGTCGCCCGACGGCCGTTATCTTGCGTACTTGGTTAAACCAAAGACATCAGCCGCCCATGAGATCGATATCTACGACACGCTCATGCGCGAGGTGAAGCACCTCACCACCAATACGCCGCAAGACCAGGGCAACTACGGTCCCGTGTGGTCGAAAGACGGCAGTTGCATCGTTTACACGCGGGAGCAAGCCAAAGGCACGGATTCCAACATCTTCATCGCCGATGTCGCCACCGCAGCGAGCATTCTGCTAACACCACATGAAGGCGAGCAGCGCTACTGGGCCAACGATATTTCTCCCGACGGCAAGCGCGTCCTGTTTAGTTCGAATGCGGCGAATGGCTACGAGAACGTTGGCTTGCTGGAAATCGCCAGCAAAAAGATCTGGTGGCTCACCCGCGACAAATGGGAAATCCGCGGCGGCGAATTTTCCCCCGACGGCAAGCACATCACCTTCAGCGCCAACGTGGATGGCAACGAGGACATCTATCTGCACGATCTCGCTACCGGTAAGTCCACGGCGCTTCCTATCGCTAAGGGCGTGAACGAGCCTGCCGGCGGCCACTCCGCCTTCACCAAGGATGGCTCGCGTCTGCTGTATTTCCACAACGGCCCGGCCGCACCCGGCGATCTCTGGGTGTACACGCTCTCGACCGGCAAGTCGCATCCAGTCACTCATTCGCTGGTTGCCGGAGTGCGCTCTGAAGACATGGTTGAGCCCTATCTCGTGCACTATCCCAGCCGCGACGGCAAGTGGACCATTTCCGCATTTCTCTATGTCCCCTACAACATGGCACGCAACGGCCAGAACGCCGCCATCGTCTACATCCACGGCGGCCCGACCGCTCAGACCATGAATTCCTTCAACCGCTTCGTGCAGTATGCCGCGAACCAGGGGTACATGGTGCTCGCACCTAACTACCGCGGCTCCACGGGATACGGAAAAGCATTTCAGCAAGCAAATTTATTCGACATGGGCGGCGGGGATTTGCAGGACGTGCTCGCCGGCGTCGACTGGATCAAACAGACCGGCCACCTCGATCCCAAGAAAATTGCCGTCATGGGCGGAAGCTACGGCGGTTATCTCAGCATGATGTCAGTCACGAAAGCGCCTGAAGTGTGGGCTGCGGGCGTGCCCATCGTTCCTTTTGTGAATTGGTTCACCGAGATCGAAAACGAAGATCCGGTGCTGCAACAATCCGATCTCGCGACCATGGGCGATGTGATTAAGAATAAAGCTCTGTACGAAGATCGCTCGCCCATCAATTTCATCGATCAGATCAAAGCGCCGCTACTCTTGCTGGCGGGAGGGCACGATCCGCGCTGTCCGAAATCCGAAACGCAGCAGGTGGTCGACGCCATCAAGAAGCGCGGCGGCACGGTGGATTACAAAATCTACGAAAACGAAGGCCACGGCTTTGCCCGCGTAGAAAATCAGATCGATGCCTACAAGCGCGTCGCCGATTTTTTACAGGCGCACGTTCCTCCAGCCGATTGCAGCTGCTCGCTGACAGAATAGCTAGAGTCGTTCAGAAGATACCGCGGAGACGATAGCTTTCACCAATCCCCGGATGGTGAATTCTTTGGCCGCAATGTCCACGCGAAGGCCAAACTCGCGCAAGGTCGAAGAGGTGACCGGGCCAATCGAGGCGAGCTCTATTCCCTCGAGACTCGCGCGCGCCTTACCCAGCAGATCCATAAAGTTGCGAACGGTCGAGGAACTGGTAAAAGTCACGACGTGCGGCCGTCGCCGTGGATTTTTCAGCGCGCTGCGCAAGCGAGTGCGCGAAAACTGAGGCACAACGGTTTCGTAAGCTTCCACCACAGCCACCTGCGCCCCTGCCTTTCCTAGTTCGGTGGGAATCACATCGCGGGCAACTTTGGCGCGCACCAGCAATACTCGCTTTCCTTTCACTCGCCGCCGCAGACTGCGCACCACGGACTCGGCCACATATTCTTTGGGAACCACGTCTACTTTGACGCCCCGCTGTTCGATGGCCTTCTTCGTCGCCGGACCGATCGCCGCAACACTTAGGTGCCTGAGATTCGTCTTCGTCAGGCGCAGCCTGGCTAGCCGATCCCACATCGCGTCGACCCCATTCACGCTGGTGAGGATGAGCCAGTCATATTCGGCAAGATTCTTGAGAACGGAATCCAGCGGATTGAAAGATTTCGGCTTGCGAATTTCGATGAATGGAATTTCTAGCACCGCGGCACCCTGCTTGCGCAATTCGCCGGAGAGAGCGCCAGCCTGATGCCGCGCCCGTCCGACCAGCACCCGTAAGCCGGAAAGCGCGCCGGAACCTGTCTTTGCGATCGCGGCACGCTTTCTCATTCGCGTTCCCTGTCTGCCCGACCTTTTCCCAGGTGCTGTTCTTTCATCATGCGCGCAACCCCGGAAGCGGCTGAGTCGTCCGCCTTCTCCAGAGAGGTGATCACATTCGCCTGATCCTCCCGCGTTCGGTTCTGGCTGAGTTTGAACTTGCCTTCAATTTTCGTCGCCGCAATTTCGAAGCCAACAATTTGCCGCAACATGTTCTCTCGGTACTTCTCGCTCAATCCCTCCCACTGTTGCCGGTACGCGGGTTCGAACGTTTCCATCAGCTCATGCAGCATGCCATGCACATCCGTCGCTGAAGAGAAGAGTCGCGCGTTGCCATACAGGTGCACCGCCGCATAGTTCCAGGTGGGAACGCTTTCCCGCGCTGTGTAGTTGCTCGGCGAAATGTAGGAGTGCGGTCCGTGAAAAATCGTCAAACATTGCGTCTGCTGTTCGAGATATCGCCAGTGCGGGTTCGCCTTCGCCACGTGGCCGTGAAGCACAACCTTTCCGTCTTCCTCACGCACGAAGAGCGGCAGATGCGTGGCGTAAGGCCCGGCGTCGGTGGTGGAAATCAAAATAGCAAACGGATTCGCACGCATGAACGCAACCGCATCTGCGTCGTGCCGCAAACAAAAATGTTCGGGAATATACACGGCTTGATTCTCTTACTTTCCTGACTCTATTTTCTTCGAACGTGCAGAACCTTTTCCACCTCTGCGATCACGACTCCGGCCTCATCTTCCACTCCGGCCGACAAAACCGGCTCATATTTCGGCAGGGTCTTCAGTTTTTCGCGAACGCCCTCGACCTGGCCATCGGACAAGCGAAACTCGGCGCACACCGTCCCCATCCACGGCTTCTATAGCGGATGCTCGCAGCCTTGTCCCACACAATGTAATCGTACCCTAGGTTCGCCATCAGTATCAGCATATGGAAAGCATCGGTCATGGCAAACAGCGATCCGCCAAAGTGCGGGCCCGCGTAGTTCGTATTCCAGAAGCGCAACTTCATTTCGACATCGACGGCTTTCAGGTCGGGCGCGATGTATTTGAGGCCAATTCCCGCGCCCAGAAACGGCGGCCACCGATTGATCCAGCGGCGGAGAGGATCGGGAACTTTGCTGCCGCCGAGAAATTGCCGGAGAACGCTGCCGCTCTTCATCGAAATCATGATACGGGATCACGGCTGTGGAGGGGCGGCCAAGCCCCGGCCGTACACTGCTTCGAGAATTTCGCCGCCGCCGCGGCCGAGCAGGGTCTCGCCGACAGCGTTACCGAGTTCTTCGGGACGCTCGAGATTCCCTTGGCGCGATTCGCGCAGAAGCTTCGAGCCGTCGGGATCGGCGACGATGGCATCAAGATGCAGTTTTCCGTCGCGCATTTCAGCGAAGGCTCCGATCGGGACCTGGCAGCCTCCGCCCAGTCGGTTGAGCAACGCCCGCTCGCAGGTGGTGGCGGCACGAGCCGCAGCGTCGTTCAGGAATTCGAGATGCTTGCGTGCGGCGGAATCGCCTTCGCGGATTTCGATCCCGAGCGCACCCTGCCCCGCAGCCGGGCACATGATTTCGGCCGGGATGATCTGGGTGATCAGCTCCGTCTTACCCAGGCGCTTCAACCCAGATGCGGCCAGTATGATGGCGTCATATTCCCCCTGCTCAAGTTTGCGCAGCCGCGTATCGACATTACCGCGCAGGGGATGAATGTCCAGATCTCGCCGAATGGCCTTGAGTTGAGCCTGGCGCCGCAGGCTGGACGTTCCCACGCGCGCCCCATGGGGGAGATCTTCCACCTTCGCATAAAGCCGCGAGCAGAAGGCATCGCGCGGATCTTGTCGTTCTGTGATGGCGGCGATTTCAAATCTCGGGGGAAGCTCGGTGGGCAGGTCTTTCAACGAATGTACAGCTAGTTCGATGCGCTCCGCGGCAAGCGCTTCTTCAATCTCCTTGGTGAACATGCCCTTGGTGCCGACCATGGCGAGAGCGACGTCGGTGATTTTGTCACCCGTAGTATGGATGATCTCTATTTCCACTTCGTGGCCGCGCGCGCGGAGAAGCGCTGCAATGTGGTTGGCCTGCCAGAGGGCGAGTTGCGAGCCGCGGGAGCCGATGCGAAGTCGCGCCATCAGTGACGCGTCCCGACTTCGTTCTTGTTCCCGTCTGGCGATGCTGAGTCTTTACCTTTGTCGTGCAGATTGAACAACCTCCGCACCACATCGATCACCGTGGTTGCTTCCGCCTCCCGTGCCGCGGTCTTCAGCGTCGTGATCGGGGTATGCATCACTTTGTTGATGATGCCTCGCGTCAGCGCTTCGACCGCCATCTCCTGCTCCGGAGTCAAAGCACCCATGCGCCCGCGCACCCGATCGATTTCCGCCTGGCGGATGGTTTCCAGATGATCCTGCAGTGAAACGATCGTAGGCACAACATCAAGCGTGTGCAGGCGAGCCTCGAAGCGTTCGACTTCGCTGGTGATGATGGCTTCGGCAAGTTCCGCTTCCTTACGACGGTCCGCGACGTGGCTCGACACCGCCTGCTGCAGGTCGTCGATGTCGTAGGCAAAGATGCCGTCGAGTTTGGCCATTTCCGGAGAGACGTCGCGCGGCACGGCAATGTCGATGAAGAACATCGGCTTGTTCTTGCGGCGCGCGAGAAACTGCTCGCCGTGTGCGCGGCGAAAAATGGCGTGGGGTGCCCCAGTCGAAGTAATGACGATGTCAGCGCGGTCGCAGGTATCGTAGAGATCGTCGAACTTGATGGCCTGGCCGTTGAACTTCTGTGCCAACCCGATGGCTCGGTCGTAAGTACGATTCGCCACGAAGATCGAAGCGCAGCCGTGGGCCATCAGATGCCGGGCGGCGAGTTCGCTTATCTTGCCCGCGCCCACGACAAATACGTTCTTGCCTTGTAGAGTTCCGAAGATTTTCTTCGCCAATTCCACCGCAACCGACGCGATGGAAACTGACGACGATCCCACAGCCGTCTCGCTACGCACTCGCTTGGCAACCGCAAATGCCCGCGTGAACAACTGCTCGAGCTGTCCCCGAACCGAGCCCACGGCGCGGGCGGTTGCGTAGGCTTCTTTCACCTGACCGAGGATCTGAGCCTCGCCCACCACCATCGAATCCAAGCTGGAAGCTACCCGAAAAATGTGCCGCACGGCATCTTTTTCTCGAAATTCGTATAAATGCGCGTCGAGTTCTTCCGCCGTAAGACGAAAGTGATCATGCAGGAAGCCGCGCAGGTCGGCCGAGCCGTTGCTGGTGTGAGTCACCAGTTCCACGCGATTACACGTAGAAATGATCATGCCCTCTTCGATTCCCGGATGCGCAGTCAGCTCGCGGCAACAATCGGGCAAACGCGATTCCGGAATCGCCAAGCGCTCGCGCACTTCGAGCGGCGCGCTCTTGTGATTCACGCCAATGAGCTGATATCTCATGAGGCGGCAAACCTGTGAATGGCGGAGAAATAGTTCGCGGCCCAGGCCACGATCGCGGCCACAAACGCAAATGTGGCGAGAACGGCCGCCCGGCGTCCGCGCCACCCCGAGTTCCAGCGGGTGAAAACCATAATCATGTACACGGCCCACATCAAGATCGATAGCAGGATCTTGGGATCGGCGAAGTCGATGTGCCCGTAGGTCGACATGGCCACGATCGAACCGGTAATCAACCCTAGGGTCATGAACGGAAAACCCAGCAACAAGGAGCGATATCCAATCTGATCAATCACTTCCAGCGCGGGTAGAAACGAAATCAGGCTGCTCGGTTTCTTGGCCTTCAGGCGCCGCTCCTGCAGCAGGTACAACAGGCTGGCTCCGAAGCTGAGCACCAGCGCGGCGTATCCCGTGAAGATCAGGATAATGTGCGCGATCAGCCAGCCCTTGTGCTGGACGAACGATGTCAGCAGCACAGGTTGCTCGTCAATCGCGGCAACAAAGGTCAGGAAGAACACGACCGGGAACACGACCACGCCCGGCGAAGTGGTTTTATAAATGGCGTAGATGATCATGAAGAACGTCATCGAAAAGAACGCCAGCAGCGACTCACCGTTGTGCACCGATGCCCATACCACTTGCCCGGAAAGGAAAAGCTCGACCAGCGAGACGAAGTGAAAGACCATGCCCAGACTGGCGGCGTGCAGCGCAATGCGGCTGAAAAGGTCGCTGGTGCGGGTGAGCGCAAAGAAAGCGTAGATCAGCCCAATAAAGTAACAAGCCAGCGCGAAGCGCAACCAAAGCAATGCCATAGGCTAGGTAAGCATCAGAGTCCGCTGAAGTGAGTGCAATCCAGAGTCCGTTTGTAAGTCCGCCGAAACCCCATCTCTTCCCACGCATTATATTCTGCGCGGAGAGCCTACAGCAGGAAAACGCCAGCGATCTCTGAGGAGTGTGATCTAGGGCGACCTGGTCGCGGGCCCTGCCGTGAGGCTCTGCCGCACATGCGGGAGATCGCGAAGACGTTCCAGGTAGAGCTTCTGGTGGTGCTCACGTGAGTCTCGATGGCGATCAACAGAAATGGAAAGACTACGTCGCCAAGAACGAAACGACTTGGCCATAACACCCCGACGGAGGGTTCACCGGGCCAATCGCCAAAATGTTTAGGGTGGAGGCGATTCCGCACACTTTTAGCGTTGACGCTGAGGGCGCGCTGCAGGATGAATACATCGGCGATGCTTCCATTGGAGGCAAGCTGAAGAAACTGATCGCCCGAGCCCGCGAGACGCAGGCGCCCAGAAGCAAGCGGAGCAAGCCCAATAGCAGGGACCTCGTTTCTCAGTTTTCACGGCTCTCTGGAGCTGGAAAAGGCGCTTCGCCAACCTTTTCGGCCTCGGGCCAGCCGACTTCGGAACGACGACCGAGGAGAATTCGCTTTCGCCACGTCTTCCGAGGCAGCACCTCTTGAACTTCTTCCCGTTTCCCCAGGGGCAAGGCAGATTACGTCTCGGTGCATGTGGACCGCGGAAAACGCATGGCTTCCCCACGATCCTAATCTACTCCCAAGCTAGCTAGCGCTTCCTCCAGCAACCCTGCAGCCATCACCAGCCGCCGTCCCTGCGCCCTCATGTCTTCCAACTCATCGAAGGCCCGGAACAGGCGTAATTTGGCTGCGGCGTACTGTTCCGCTTCGGTCAGCGGCCTACCGTGAGCGGCCACCCACGACCGTACAGATTTTTCCGGCAGGAAGACGCTGACCGCGTAGGTCAGCTTGCGATCCGAGGTGACATCGAAGACAAGTTCCGTGGCCGGAGCCTCGGGATCATCGGCCAGCGCCGCCCGCTTCCCGACGAAGTAATACTGGTACACATACCCCTGAGTGCCGGCGTAGGTCTTGAGGCGGCGGAGGGTCATGCCGCCATTATGAACGGTCGCTTGAGGTTTGTCGCGGCGGCGGCGGCGGGAAATTCGAGAACTACTGGGAAGCCAGGCGTGCGCGAGCCTCACTTTAAAGTCGCGCACCCCCGCTGGCTCATCCTCGAAGCTTGTAAGCAGTGGCGAAACCTAGGAATACGAGCACCCTACTATGGCCACTGCAACCGTAAGCGTGAATCTCTCCTCGAAGCAGGGTGCCGACGCTCGCTTTGTCAACGAGCTGCAAGCGTCCCCTCGCGCAACCGGCGTCGACTCCTCGTGCCTGCACTGGAGCTGACCGAAAAAGTCGCAGCCTGCGATCCGAAACTGACTAGGACCGGGCTTTCTTACCTGAGGCACTTGGGCTTGAAGATCGATCGTTCCCTTATTTCTGGAATGCTCATCGACCGCGTAAACCTGTGACACCTTGGAGTTGGTCGTTTTGCTCGCCACAAGTTAAAGTTGAAGGTAATCGCGGAAGGCATTGAAAACCTAGAGCAACGGGAACCACCGCGACTCTGGTTGCGACCTGGGGCAAGGATTCTTCTTCTCATCACCCCTCGAGCCAGAGACGGCGAGCGAATTTTTGCGCGCCCACAGTAGCACGTCGCAAGCAAAAGCGGCCGAAGCGTAATCGGTTAGGTTCCTCGAACCGTCCATCTCAGCTTTGATTCCCCATCTTTCCTCCCAGTGTCTATACTCATCTGTCTGGTCGAGACCCGTGCAGAATCCCAACGCCAAGCACATACGTCGCGTGAGCTGGGCCATCACCAGTCTACAGGCGGGGGTCGTACTCTTTGCGCTTGGCCTGACCCTCCTCTATCTCAATCCTTTCTGGCACTTCGATGAAGGCGGCTTCTTGGATTGGCGAGTGCACTGGTGGAATGCCACGGGTACGATGCTCACCGCCGCCGGCTTGCTGATCGTGGCCCTGGCCCTGATCGGATCGGTGGCCGTGATCGTCTCCCGTTGCGCCGGTCGGCAACCCTGGCCCTATGGGGTGGCGGCCTTGCTGGTCGTTTGCACCCTTGTATGGATCGCCCCGGAGGGTTTCACCCGAAACCTGGACGCGCACTTTGAGTGGAATTCAGCCGACGGCTTCAGTGTTTTTCGCCTGCAAGCCTGGGACGAAGCTTCGAGCACCTGGCATCCCGCAGGAAGTTCGGCGTTGCAATCGATAGTTGAAGTGGAGATTCAGCCTTTGTTGCACAACTACTTCAAACTCAACGATTGGCAGAAGATGAATGGCGATGTCAGCGTCAAAGTGACCAGAATAATTCCCGTCGCCTGGCCGGTCGCGCTCGGAGGCGGGGGCGAGACCCTCGAGGATCCTGACCAAACTCCCCTCATGCGGGCTGCGGCACAGGGCGACGTGAAGACTGTAAGGCAACTGCTGACGGAAGGAACAGCTGCTGGAGTCAATGCCCTGGACCAAGGCGGGCAGTCCGCTCTCATGCTCGCCTGCCAAAATCCTAAGACAAGTCCGGATTTGGTGAGAGCCCTCGTCGCAGCCGGCGCGAACGTGAACCTTCGCGGCCGGAACGGCTACACCGCCCTTGCGTGGGCGGTCGCACGAAATAACAACGAAGTCAGCCGATTATTGCGTCACTCCGGCGCCAGACCTTAGCAGCGCTGGCATCTGCCCCTTTCCGCAAGGACGGCACTGAAAAATCGCCGCTCCGTGCCTACCGGCTCCCGTTTCCCGGCGATACGACCCTCCCATACTCCGACGCGCGACTGAGACGATCGAACATTCTCCAGGCGGCTAAGGAAACCTTGCTGATGGCTTCTTCTCCGTCGCATTCATTCGCCAAGAATGCCGTCATCACGCAGATCACATAAGGACGTCCTTCCACAAAGACGATCCCGCAATCGTTCCGTACACCTTCGAGCGAACCCGGCTTGTTGGCGATCTTCACAGCGGCCGGCAGATCGCGCGGAATCCAGGAATCCTTATTGGTGCTCAGAACCTTAAAGAACTCGGCCGTCGATTCCTTGTGGTCTGGGCGAAGAACGCAGCGAGAAATAGGACAACGCAGGTTATACATTTCAACGGGCATCTCCTGAGCGAGGATTGTAGCAGTCAGGGAATTTCACCCGTCGATCTTGGCCTCGCGCATCTGCCTCACCGCTGTCTCCGAGCTCACCGGTGAGTAATACACCTCCTTGAAGGTGTAAGACCGCGCCTTGGTCGCGAGTACCGGCATGATCTCAATATGCCAGTGATAATCCTCGTCGATTGTTTTCCAGTATCCCAGAGTCTTCGAGGGATGCAGGCTGTTGGGCGAGGTGTGCAGCACCAGATGGAAGTCCTCCGTGAATGTGCGCACCCGCTGCAGCGTTCGGCGTAGCAGGGCTGCAAGATTCACTCGCAGTCCCGGCTTGGTTAATCCGGTTCGCTCGAAGGATGCTTCGTGATTGCGTGGCAGAATCCAGGTTTCGTAGGGCACGCGAGGTGCGTAGGGGCCAATGGCAACGTAATCGCCGCGCGCCTCAATCACCCGCGCCGCCTGCCGCTCCTCCTGCGTCAGAATGTCGCAAAAGACGCAGCGCTCCTTGCTGATGAAATATTCGCGTCCCGCGCGCAGTTCGTAAAGCACGCGCCGCGGCACGAACGTCGTAGCCGTGATCTGCGAAGTGGGATGACCGAATTCCTGTCCTGCATTTTTGCCGTAATCCTTGAAGAAGCTGACGTACTTGATGCGCGGATCCCGCTTGAGGTCCAAAATGCGTTCGGCGGCCAGGCGCAAAAACTGTCCGATCTCATCGTCACTGGCATTCCACAGATGGCGGTCATGCCGGGAATTCTCCACCAGAACTTCATGAGCCCCCACCGAACTCATGCGATCATAAATGCCGTCCCCACGCCGGCCTGGTTCCCCTTCGATGTGATAAAGCGGAGTGGGGTGCACTACCGATCGCGCCGACCACGCCCCCGCGCTCGGAACGGAAGAAATCAACTGCGTGGCGTTGGCAGCATCGGGACAAAAGCGGCAGGCCGTCTCAGGACGCGGGCTAGGCTCGACTGGATCGTCCCCGGTAATAACCCAGGAACGAGTGATCGGATCTTTGCGCAGTTCCATGCATCAGCTAAACACTGTGGAAGAAGCTGCGTCAACTACGATTTCGCTTGAGCCGTGTGCCCCGGGCTCACCAATGGGCGAATGCGGCTTTGTTATAATCCGCGCCAAGCCCGCTGCTGACCGAAAGAATGACCGAGCCGTCCACTCCGTTGATGCGGCAATACGCTGCCGTCAAGAAAGAACATCCCACCGCGTTGCTATTCTTCCGCCTCGGCGATTTCTACGAGCTCTTCTTTGACGATGCCATCGTCGCCGCCAAAGAACTGCAGATTACGCTGACCTCGCGCAACAAAGAGAAAGGCATCGCGGTGCCCATGTGCGGAGTTCCCCACCACGCGGCGGAAGCTTACATCGGCAAACTGATCCGTAAGGGTTTCAAAGTGGCCATCTGCGAGCAGATGGAAGATCCGCGGCTGGCCAGGAAACAAATTGGCCCGAAACTGGTTCGCCGCGAAGTTACGCGGGTAGTCACGCCCGGCACGGCCGCGGATTCGCTGCTGGGTTCGGAAGAAAATAACTTCCTCGCCGCGCTTGCGCAAGTCGGTGACTGGGTAGGCTTCGCCGCCTTGGATCTTTCCACTGGAGAATTCCGCGCCACCGAGTTTTCCGGGGCATCCGCGCTGCGGCGCGTACGCGAAGAACTGGAGCAATTACGCCCGAAGGAATTGTTGTATGGATCGGCGGCGCCGCTGTTCGATGCCCAAATCGGCCGCGACAAGGTCAGCCAGGACAAAATCAGCGAACCAAAGAATAATCCGGGAAAACCCAGCCCAAGTCCGTCCCCGCAGCCACGCGCTTCCGGAGCCACCTGCACCGAGACTCCGCTCGACGACTGGATCTTCGCACCCGACCATGCAATCCCTCTGTTGGAGAATCATTTCGGGGTTTTGTCGCTCGAAGGATTTGGCCTCGCAGGACGCACGGCAGCGGCCGCGGCTGCTGGAGCGATTCTCTACTATGTTCGCTCTACGCAGCGCGGATCGCTCACTCACGTCGACCGCATTGGCTGGTACGAGCGCCAGAACTGTCTCGTGCTGGATGCCGTCACCGTCCGTAACCTGGAGTTGATCGAGCCGCTGTTTGCCGGAACTGACGCGGGCGTCACGCTGTTTCGCTCCATCGATGCTGCAATCACTCCCATGGGCAAGCGTCTGCTGCGCGCTTGGCTGCTGCGACCGTCGCTGGATCGCGCCGAGATCAATGCGCGCCTCGACGCCGTAGAAGCCGGTGTGAAAGAGACTATCGCCCGCGAAGAATTGCGCCGCGCCCTGGATGGCGTCCTCGACCTGGAGCGACTGCTCAGCCGCGTCACCTTGGAGACCGCGAATCCGCGGGATGTATTGGCTCTGGCCGCCTCACTGGCAAAGATTCCTGCCATCAAGCAAGCACTCTCGAAGTTAGCGGCTGACCGGCTTAGAACTCTGCACGCATCGCTCGACGAACTCGGCGACCTACGCGACCGCATCGAAAAGACAATCGTCCCCGAACCGCCATTGAGCTTTGCCGACGGCGGTGTGATCGCCGCCGGCGTCGACCGCGATCTCGATGAGCTGCGAGAACTCTCCCGGAATAGCAAACAAGTGCTGGCGCAGATCGAGCACCGCGAGCGCGGACGCACCGGAATTAGCTCGCTCAAGGTCAAGTTCAACTCCATCTTCGGCTACTATATTGAGGTTTCGAAGCCGAACCTGCACCTCGTCCCGCAGGATTACGAACGCAAACAGACTCTGGTCGGCGCGGAGCGCTTCACCACGCCCGAACTGAAAGAGTACGAAGCCAAGATTCTCGACGCCCAGGAAAAAATCGTCGAGATCGAGCGACGCCTGTTCACCGAGTTGCGCACCGCAATCGCTGCGGAGGCGAAGCGCATTCGCCAGACGGCACTGGCACTGGCCGAAGTGGATGTGCTGGCTTCGCTGGCCCACATCGCGGCGCTGCGCAATTACTGCCGGCCACAGCTTCTGGCTTCCACGGAAGGAGACGCTGGCGATCTCGAAATCATCGAAGGCCGCCATCCCGTGATCGAGCAGCAGGAAATGGCGGGAGGCAGCGAGCGCTTCGTCCCCAACGATCTTTATCTGAACGCCTCCACGCACACCATCCTGCTGCTGACCGGACCGAATATGGGGGGCAAGTCTACCTACTTGCGGCAAACCGCCCTGATCGTGATCCTCGCGCAAATGGGTTCGTTCGTTCCCGCCCGCTCGGCGCGTCTCTGCGTGGTCGACCGCGTCTTCACTCGCATCGGCGCCAGCGACAATCTGGCTCGCGGCCGTTCCACCTTCATGGTCGAGATGACAGAAACGGCGGCGATTCTGCACACTGCAACCGCGCGCTCTCTCATCCTGCTTGACGAAGTTGGCCGTGGCACTTCAACCTATGACGGTCTCGCGATTGCCTGGGCCGCCGTCGAATACCTCCATGCCCGAGTGCGCGCGAAGACTCTATTCGCCACGCATTACTTCGAGCTTACAGAGCTGGCCGAGCAGCTTACCGGAGTGAAAAACTATCACGTCTCAGTAAAGGAAACCGGAGGCGGGATTGTTTTTCTTCGCAAGGTCGAGCCCGGCGCTGCCGACCGCAGCTACGGCATCGAAGTCGCCAAGCTGGCAGGCCTGCCGAATGAAGTGATCACACGCGCCCGAGAAGTGCTGACCGAACACGAATCGGCGGAGCACGAACTGACGGAACATCTATCGCCTGGAGCTACGCCTCCGCCAACGCAGTTGACCATCTTCACGCCGCTCTCGCAGCCGGTTCTGGAGAAGCTACGCGCGGTAGACTTGAACCGGCTCACCCCGCTGGAGGCTCTGAATTTGTTGGCGGAGTTGAAGAAAGAAATCTGAGATGAGCGTCAGGCTGCAGAAATCCCGAATGAAGGACAGCGTGGGCCAACTCCTGATCGTCGGCTTCGACGGCACAGAACTGACGCTGCGCCTCCGCTCCCTGCTCACGCGTTTACAGCCCGCGGGAGTGATCTTGTTCGCGCGGAACATCAAGAGCGCTGAGCAGACCTGGCGCCTCCTGCGCGATTGTCAGAAGTGCGTCTCCACCCCCCTGTTCAGCTGCATCGACCTCGAAGGAGGCAGCGTCGACCGATTTCGCGACGCGCTCGGAGCAGCGCCATCGGCGGCGGATGTCTTTGCCACCGGGGACCGCAGGCTCTTCCGTAAGCACGGCCAGTTGATCGGGGAAAACTGCCGCGCTCTGGGATTCAACGTTGATTTCGCCCCTGTGCTCGACCTCGCCTTCGATGCCTCGCGCACTGTAATGAGTTCGCGAGCGGTCTCGGCAAACCCGCGCGAAACAGCCTCCTATGGGCGTCAATTTCTCGCCGGCCTTCGCGCTTCCAAAGTTTGGGGGTGTGGCAAACATTTTCCCGGTCTCGGGGAAGGCCAACTCGACAGCCATCACAAGCTGCCGGTAATTCACAAGCCATTGAAAAAGCTTTGGGCCGAGGACCTGTTTCCGTACCGCGCGCTCCGTGCTCAGTTGCCGATGGTGATGGTTTCCCATGCGGCGTATCCGGGCGTGACGCACGATAGAACTCCAGCGTCGATCTCGAGAATTTGGATTACCGATATCCTGCGCAAGCGTATCGGCTATCGAAATCTCGTCCTATCCGACGATCTGGAAATGGGAGCGGTCCTATCGGTGGCGTCTGTGGGCGAGGCCGCGGTCGAACACATCCGCGCCGGCGGACATTTGTGCCTCCTCTGCCATCGCGAAGACTACATCGCGCAAGCTTACGACGAACTTATAAGAACGACAGAACGCGAACCGCAGTTCGCCGAGCGCGTGGCGGACTCAGCACGGCGAGTTCTGGCCTTCAAGAAAAAATCCGCGACCCTATCCTCCACTAAGAAAGCTCCTTCGGGCGCGCCGGTCGAGAAACTTTCGCGAAAGCTCTGGGAATTCAGCGAACAAGTGCGATTGCAAGGTCTGATCCGAGTGGAGAATGAATATGAACAGACTGCGCGACGGGCGCGATGAAGATGATGAAAAAGACGAGCATGATCGTTGCCGGGGTGATGAGCGGAACCTCCGCCGACGGCATCAATGTCGCTTTGGTGCGTGTGGACGAGCATGTCGCCTCGGGCAAATCGGCTCCCCCCTATGCAAGTTTCCAATTGCTCTGCCACGCAGAATTCTCTTACCCACAGAAGGTTCGCGCGGCGGTGCTGGCGGCGATGAATGCCTCGCGCACCAGCGTAGCCGATCTCTCACGCCTAAATTTCCTCCTCGGCGAACTTTATTCCGACGCGATCCTGGCCACCGAGCGCCAATTCCGCGTGAAACCGGACTTGGTCGGCTGCCACGGCCAGACCCTCTATCACCAGGGCGAGCCGCAGCGTTTTCTCGGTCGCAAGATCACGGCTACCTGGCAGACGGGCGAAGGCGCAGTCGTCGCCGCGCGCGTAGGCACTCCCGTAGTTTCAGATTTTCGACCGGCCGACATGGCGGCTG
Source organism: Candidatus Sulfotelmatobacter sp. (assembly GCA_049584315.1). GTDB lineage: Bacteria > Acidobacteriota > Terriglobia > Terriglobales > Acidobacteriaceae > Sulfotelmatobacter. Next base: position 106,132 of record JBAUXO010000309.1, read on the forward strand.
GCGGCAAGGGTGCTCCGCTCGTTCCCTTCCTTGACTACTTGTTGTTCCGCGATGCGCACGTCGGAAGAATCGTGCAGAACATCGGCGGCATCGCCAACCTTACAGTGATCCCCGCCGGCGCGGCCGCAAGCGACGTTATTGCATTCGATACCGGGCCCGGCAACATGGTGATCGATGCCGTCACCGAAAAGCTCCTTGGCCAACCCTTCGACCGGGGGGGAAGAATCGCTGCTTCCGGAAAGGTTCTCGATCCCGTCATCCATGCATTGTTGCGGCGCAATTTTTTCCTCCGAGATCCTCCCAAGACCGCAGGCCGCGAGGAATTTGGCCGCGAGTTCGTCCGCGACTTTCTGCGCAGCTGCAAGCGCTGTCCTAAGCAGGATGCCGTGGCCACGGCAACCGCGCTGACGGCAAAGTCGATTGCCAACGCCGTGCAACGCTGCGCCGCACAAAAACCAGTTCTCTCGCGAAAGTTCGCGTTTCAAGAAATGATTCTTTCCGGGGGCGGAGCAAAAAACTCCACTCTCGTCGCGATGTTGACCAACGACCTCACAGCGCTCGGCTTGCGCCTGCGGTTTTCCGACGAGTTTGGCCTGCCTTCCGCGGCAAAAGAAGCCGTAGCCTTCGCCGTCCTGGCCCACGAAACCTGGCGCCGGCGCCCTTCGAACGTGCCCTCCGCAACCGGTGCAAAACGTGCGGCGGTGCTGGGTAAAATCTCGTATCCTTGAAACATGCCAACTTTTATCTCCATGCTGCGGGGCGTCAACCTTGTCTCCCACAACCGCATGAAGATGGAGGCTCTTCGAACCTCCCTCGGCGCGCTCGGCTTCGAGCAAGTGCAAACGTACATACAAAGCGGAAACGTGGTTTTTCGCAGCAAAGAAGGCTCGGCCGCGAAGCTTTGCGAGAAGATTGAAAAGCAAATACTTTCCGACTTTGGTTTCACCGTGCCGGTTATTTTGCTGACAGCGAAGGAAATGGGCGTGGTCATTAAGAATAATCCTTTCGTCACCCAAGCCGGGATCGACAGTTCGAGGTTGCACATCACTTTTCTGTCGCACGCGCCGGCGCCGTCCGCCGTACAAACATTGGCGAAGCTGCCCGCAGGGGCAGACCAGTTTCACCACTCGCGCAAGGCCGTTTATCTTTACTGTCCGGGTGGATATGGCGAGACGAAGCTCTCCAACAACGCCTTTGAAAAGTTGCTCTCCGTTCGCGCCACCACCCGCAATTGGAAAACCGTCAACAACCTATATCAGATGGCCACCGAACTGGAATGAGACCAACTGCGCCTCAAGAACGCAGTTTGAAGGCGTTCGTTACCTTCGCGGCCCTTGCCTTCACACTGTTTCTATCAGCCTGCTCCAGCAAGCCCGATCCTAATACGCTGGTGATGTTGATCGAATCGAGTCCCACAAATCTGGATCCCCGAATTGGCGTCGATGCCCAGTCCGAACGCATCGACAACCTCATCTTCGACGATCTGCTCTCGCGCGGAGACAATCTCGATGTCGCGCCCGGACTCGCCGAGCGCTGGGAAATACCCGACCCACTCACCTACATTTTTCATCTGCATCACGGCGTCAAATTTCATGATGGACGCCCGCTCACCGCGGGCGACGTGAAGTGGACCTTCGATTCCCTGATTCAGGGCAAAGTTCGCAGCACCAAAGCGGCGGTTTATCGCTTCGTCGACCACCTCGATGCGCCCGACGATTTCACCGTGATCTTTCACTTGAAGGAACCTTCCGCCACTCTGCTTTGGAATCTGTCTGACGGCGCGACGGGCATCGTCCCCTTCGGCTGCGGAAGTGAAATGACCACGCATCCCATCGGCTCCGGACCGTTTAAGTTCGTCAGCGCCGAAACCGACAAAGAGGTCATCGTCGAACGTAACAACTTTTACTGGGGCAATCGGGCCAAGCTGCCTCGGGTACGCTTTGCAGTAGTTCCCGATGCCACCACCCGCGCCCTTGAATTGCGTAAAGGCAGCGCCGACGCCGCCATCAATGCGCTCACCCCGGATACCGTACTCACCCTCGAGCGCAATCCGGCGCTCGCCGTGGAACACGCTCCTGGAACCGTGTTGGCTTATATGGGATTCAACTTGCGTGATCCGATCCTGCGCGACACGCGTGTGCGCCAGGCCATCGCCTATGCCCTCGACCGCAAGCCGATGATCGAGTATCTCTGGCGCGGCGAAGCGCAACCGGCCCGCAGCATCCTTCCGCGACAGAGTTGGGCCTACGATGGCAACGTTCCCGTCTATGATCACGATCCCGGCACGGCGGAAAGGTTGCTCGATTCGGCCGGATACCCTGCGGTCAACGGTGTGCGCTTTCATCTCACGATGAAGACTTCCACCGACGAGAATACCCGTTTGATGGTCGCCGTCATGCAGCAGCAGTTCCGCGAAGTCGGCATCGCCCTCGATATTCGCACATTCGAGTTCGCTACATTCTTCGCCGACGTCACCCACGGCGCATTTCAGCTCTACAGCCTGCGCTGGGTCGGCGGTAACGAAGATCCGGATATCTTCGAACACGCGTTTCATTCCGCAAAGTTTCCGCCGAACGGCGCAAACCGTGGCTACTATTCGAATCCGAAAGTGGACGGCTTGATCGACCAGGCCCGCCGCGAAGTCGATCAGGCAAGGCGCAAGTCAACCTACGCAGAACTGCAACGCATCCTCGCCGACGAACTGCCCTACATCGATCTCTGGTATCTGGACAACGTTCTTGTTCACAACAAACGCGTGCACAATCTCCAATTGAATCCCGCAGGGAACTACGACTTTTTGCGAACGGCGGAGTTGGCGCCGTGACCGGGGCCATCGACCGTGGCTGCCGCAGTATCAGGTGAGCGCCGCCCACTAGGCATTGGTGCACGCCTCCGATGAGAAAACCTATGCCGCGCTGGAACAAGCCCGTTTCTCGGACCTAACCCTCGTGCGGGTTCTCATGCGAATTCGCGGTTATGGCCGCGGCCGCAGTAAAACTACGGAACCAGACCCGGCAGAAAATGTGCGGTTACCGTTTCTTGAACTCGCAGCGATTCCGAGACGCAAGGTGGTCTTGGGTGTGGCTGGCCGCTTCTGGAGGCCTGATGGAGGGATCGTCTGCGAGTTCGTGCCAGTCCGGTTCGCGGATTTTCACCGTCAAGGCCATGCCAGGGCAGTTTTGGAGCTTGTCGCTCAATTCGTCGAATGACGGCACGCACCTCGCTACCGAAACACGCATTCAGACATTTGGCCGCACCGCAACGTTGAAGTTTCCGAGCGTACTGGCTCCTGATCGGTCATTTTTCCGGTCTCATTCGCAAAGCCATGCTGCGCGAGGTCAAGCGAATTGCCGAGCAGCCTACCGCCTGAATTCGCACTAATCAGCAGTCCGGCGCAGACTCATAATTCACGCACTGAGAGCGATCCGCTCCCACATACCACAACGCCGACATATCAGTTTGATCAGCGAAGGCCGTAAACCAGAAGGTCCATCCCGCCGCACCAAAATCGATTCGCTCGCCAAATCCAATTTGATCCGCAACATCGTTGGCATCGCAAGTCGTACCGTAGTAGAGGATCGCATTGAAGGAATACGTCCCCGGACTACCTAGCGAGAGATCAACCGCCTGATAGCTGTGGCCACCTTGCTTGGACCAGCAGCCTTTGAACGTCGCGTCCGGATTGCCCGAACTACTGAGCACTTTCAAAGTCGTCTTAGCCGAGGCCGAATCGCTGCCCTCGCTCGAGATTATCGTCAGTGGATAATTGCCGGCCGGCACACTGCTCCCCACGCCGATGTTCAACTTGGACGTCCCGGAGCCCGGCGCCGGTATCACTTTCGGGTTCAATGTCAGCTTTACACCGGCGGGCTCGCCGGAGGCTTTCACTTGCAGCGAATGATCAAACCCGGTATTCACTTTGCTGGTGACAGTGGCCGAACCGGATTTCCCCTGCTCCACGGTCACGGTGGCCGGCCGAACACTTACTGTGAATGGAGCCGCCGTCGCCGGAAGGAGCGAAAGATCGGCGCTCACAGTCACAGCGCCATATTGCGCCCGAACTGTAATCGACTCCGGGGCTGTTACCGCATAAGTGGAGACCGGAAAACTCAAACTGGTTTCACCGCCTTCGACTCCAACGCTCGCCGGAGTTAACACCAACGTGGAGTCGGAACTGCTAAGCGAGATCCTCGCTCCAGCGGCAGGTCCGGGATTCGCCAAGGTCAACGTGATCGTAGTCGAGTTGCCGCCGACCACACTGCCTTGCGAAAACTTCAAAGCCGTCACGCCGACTGAACTCTCCTGTTCGGCGGCCCTTCCCGATTGCCCAGAAGACCGCATCCCGAATCCATTGGGGCTTGTCGAAGCGCTCTGCGCCTGTACTCCGTAGGCTGAGAGCAGCGCCAGACTAGCGAGAGCCACAAGCCTCGTCCGTCCACTTCGCGCGAGTGATAGTTGGCTGCCTTTAGTCATTCACGAGATATCACACCGGAGAAGGAACTTGCGAAAGAGCTTACAGGTTTAAGAACTAGTGACTTATTGAAGCTCAGGAAGCTGGGTCTGCCCGCGCCTCCGGAAAGGTTTTGCTTTGCACAGACTGAACCCCGCGCCACCCCGGATTTCCTCTGAAGCCATGGTGTTACCATCAAGCTTCGGCCTTTGCCCGGACGATGCGATCTGTACTCTCCGGTGGGCCGACTTGCATGCGAATCCTCTTCATCGGCGATATTTTTGGACGGCCCGGGCGCAACATCGTCAAGGATCGGCTCCCCGGCCTTGTCCGCGATCAGGCCATCGATCTGATCGTCGCCAATGGAGAGAACTCGGCGGCTGGTTTCGGCATTACGCCCGCCCTTGCCGAGGAACTCTTTGAGCTGAACATCGATGTCATCACTACCGGCAACCATGTCTGGGACAAGCGTGAAATTCTGGATTACTTCCAAATGGTCGAAGGCAACGGCCACGGGCCGGCGCGCCGTGTGTTGCGTCCCGCGAACTACCCCGCGGATATGCCCGGCTGGGGTCTGTATCAGGGCCAAAAAGCCAAATTTCCTTACGCCGTCATCAACCTTCAGGGACGCGTGTTCATGGCATCGAACGACGATCCTTTTCGAATCGCCGACCAGCTCTTGAAGCAAATCGAGGCCAAGATTATTCTCGTGGACTTCCACGCCGAAGCCACCTCCGAAAAGATTTCCATGGGCTGGTACCTCGACGGGCGTGTCACCGCCCTAGTCGGCACACATACGCACGTGCCCACGGCGGATGAGCGCGTGCTGCCCAACGGAACGGCCTACATCACCGACGTGGGCATGACCGGTCCTTATGACGGCGTGATCGGGGTCAAAAAGGAGCTGGTGGTCAACAAGTTCCTCAACGGCATGCCGGTACGCTTCGAGCCCGCCACCGGCGACGTCCGCCTGTGCGCTGTAGTCATCGACTGCGACGAGAAGACCGGCAAGGCTCGCGACATTGAGCGGCTCATGCTGAGCTGATCCCGGATTGTGAGTCCGTCCCGCAAGAACACGCCCCTCCCTCGTTCTATCTGCGCTTTCGCCCCGGCACCCGTCTGCGAGAAAGCCGGTGAAAACCGAAGGGCCAGGTACCTTAGGGCCGGGTACCTTTAGTTATCTGCTTATCTGCGGAAGCCTCGGGGCAAGGTAAAATCAACCGAATGCGCTGGCTGCGTCTCATCCTGTCGGCTTGTTTTTTGGCGGCGCTGGCCGGTCTTCCCGCGCTGGCCGCCAACCATGAGGTCATCGACCCCCCAGCCATCTCGTGCGGCAACGGCGTTCCGGGCGGAATCAACTGCATGCCTTCGAAGCAGGATCTCAAGGACGCCAGGATCGCTTACGCCCAGGGGCTGAAATCGGAAAAGCACGGCCAATTGCCAGAAGCCTTCGCCGCCTTCGACGATGCTTCGCGGCTGGCTCCGAACGATGCTCATTTCTTTTCCGCGCGGGAAGTCGCGAAATCGCAATTGGTTTTTCAACATACCACACGCGGAGACGCACTCCTGGCCAACGTCCAGCGCCAGCAAGCCATAGCTGAGTATCGTGCCGCCCTGAAGCTCGACCCGGACAATGACTACCTCCAGAAGCGCCTGGCCAATGCTCTGCTCGACGACGCAGCCGGTCCCGCGCCACTTGGGCTTCCGTCTTTGCTGGCCGAATCGGCGGAGATCCGCCTGGAACCCAAACCCGAGCTCGCGACCTTTCACTACAGCGGCGATGTGCGCGGGCTTTTCACCGAACTCGCATCCGCCTACGGAGTAAGCGCACAGTTCGACGATTCGGTGCAGACCAAACCAGTACGCTTTTTTGTGGACAATGTCGACTTCTTCGCCGCCCTCAACCTGGCATGTCGCGTAAGTAAAACCATGTGGACCGCTCTCGACGCCCACCAGTTGCTGCTGGCGGCCGATAGTCCAGAGAATCACAAACAGTTTGACCGCATGTCGCTCGCCACTTTCGCTGTGCCCGGTGCCAGCTCTCCGCAGGAAGCAACCGAGCTGGTCACTTCGCTTCGCAATATCTGCGACTTCCAGAAAATTAGTTCAGGGCAAGTTGGGACCGTCGAAGTGCGCGCACCCCAAGCTACGCTGCACGCCTGCACACAACTTCTCCATCAGCTGACCACCGAGCGACCGCAAGTCGTGCTTGATATCAAGGTCTACGAAATCGACCACAACTTCACGCGCGACATCGGTATGCACATCCCCGACACTTTTAATCTTTACAACCTTCCTGTCGCTGCGCTGGCAGCGCTGGGCGGGCAGAGCATCTCGTCGCTGGTCAACCAGCTGATTTCTTCCGGGGGCATCAATGCGGCGGGAAGTTCTGCGCTTTCCGGCCTATTGGCGCAATTACAGGGCGGGGCGAATTCCGTTTTCAGCCAGCCGCTGGCCACCTTTGGCGGCGGCCTCACTTTTTCCGGAGTGAGCCTAGATCACTTGACCGCGGCTCTTTCCCTCAATGAATCCTGGGCTCGCAGCTTGACCAATGCGACACTGCGCGCCGGACAAGGCAAGGAAGCCACCTTCCACGTGGGCGAGCGCTATCCCATTCTGAACGCTTCCTACGCACCCATTTTTAATTCACCGGCGATCTCCCAGGTGTTGGGAAATCAAACTTACGTACCGCCGTTCCCTTCGGTCAGTTACGAGGACCTGGGATTGAACATCAAGGCGACCACTGTCATTCACGGTGACCGGGAGGTCAGCCTGAAGCTTGAGTTGCAGTTGCGCTCCCTGACCGGAAGCAGCGCGAATGGAGTGCCGGTGATCAGCAACCAGGAATATCAAGGTAGCATACGCCTTCAGGATGGCGAGCCCGCCGTCATTGCAGGCGAAATCACCACCAACGACGAGTACACCATCAGCGGCATCCCCGGCCTCGCCGCCATCCCCGGTTTAAATCAAGCTCTGGTCGACAACAATCGCATGAAGGAAGATGACGAACTGTTGATCATCATCACCCCGCATGTGGTGGCCGATCGTGGCTATGCGACGAAGGAAATTTGGGTGACCCAGAACTAGCCCTTCACTTCCCTTGCTTCGCCGCAAAATCCACTAACCCCTTCAGCGTCTCCGCCGGAACCTGACTTACATTTCCAATGCTGCGGCCGTTGATAAACAGGGTGGGTGTGCCAGTCACATTCACCGCCTTCCCCAGGGCGATGGACGCGTCCACATGAGCCTTCGTGACGGGCGTAATGGCACAACCCGCAATTTCGGCACCCTTCACCCCGGAGGCGTCTGCCAGCGCGGTCAGCTTTTCATCCGCATTTTCGGCCGTAATATCGGATTGGGTTTCGTAGGTCTTTGCAATGAACTTCCAGAAAGCCTCATTCGACGCCTGCCCCACGCAGTCGGCATAGGCCGCTCCCTTGGCTGCCCAGTTGTGCATCTCCAGAGGAAAGTTCTGAAAGACAAAGCGTGCATTCGGTTCAGCCGCGATCAGCGCCTCGATTCCTGGTTGCGCCGCCTTGCAAGCCGGACATTGCAGATCGCCGAACTCCACAATTGTCACCGCACCGGTTTTCGGTCCGCGCGACGGCCCCGTAATTCCCTTCTCCAGCGTCTTCTTCACCGGCTCGAAAGGCTTCGGGCCGAACGGAATGATATCGCCCACAATCGCGTGCTCGCCGTCCGGCGTAACGTAAAACCGGCTAAGCTGCTGCCCCTGAGGACTGGCGAGAACCACGTCAACCTGCGCCAGTCCCGGCACCGGCGCCGGCTTGATGCTCGAAATCTTCCAGCTCAGCTGAGGTTGGTAACCAAAAGTTTGCTCCAAGAACGAATCCACGGTGGCATCTGAGGGAAGATTAACAGCAGCTGCAGAGGGAACCTTTTCCGGCGATTTCGCAGCGGAAGATTGCGCGGCAGCGAAACCGCCGGTTAGCACCAAAATAAGAATCGAACTGAGAAAAGGGCGCATGGTTTCCTTTCGATTTCAACTCCTCAGAGAATGTTCTTGAAGCCGGCACAGCAGACTACCTGACCGACTTTTTCAAACCTCGCTCTTCGCAGCGATGGGAAATCGGCGGCCGAAACCGAAAGCTTTGGGAGAGATCTTGATTCCCTGCGCAGCCTGCTGACGCTTGTATTCTGCGCGGTCCACCATACGGACTACGCGCCGCACCACCTCGATATCAAACCCATGATCGGCCGCAATACGTTCCACCGAATGCGCGTCTTCCACGTAATCCTCGAGCACGGCGTCCAGAATCTCGTAGGGGGGCAGCGAGTCGCTATCTTTCTGGTCGGGCCGCAATTCCGCTGAGGGCGGCTTCTCCAGCGTAGCCTGCGGAATCACTGGCCGCCGCGAGTTCACACAATGACTCAACCGGTACACCAGCGTCTTGGGAACATCGGAGATGACCGCCAACCCCCCGACCATATCCCCATAAAGTGTACAGTAGCCCACTCCCAGTTCGCTTTTGTTGCCGGTGGAGAGCACGATAGCGCCGAATTTATTGGAGAGCGCCATCAGCAGTGTCCCCCGCGCGCGGGACTGCAGGTTCTCTTCCGTAGTGTCTTCCTTCTGACCTGCGAACACTTCCTTCAAAGCCTGCCGGTACGTTTCGAACACGCCATCGATCGAGATCAGCTCGAACCGTATGCCCAGATTCTTCGCCAACGTGCGCGCATCCTCAATAGAACCCGGCGAAGAATACGGTCCCGGCATGCCCACTCCAATCACATTCTCTGGACCGACCGCATCGGCGGCAATTACGGCAGTCAGCGCCGAATCGATCCCGCCGCTGAGGCCGATGATCGCTTTTCGAAATCCGCACTTTCGCATGTAGTCGCGGGTGCCCAGGACCAGGGCCGCGTACACGCTGGCGTCTTCGCCTTCTATCCGTTCGTGCAACTCGCCGATGAGCGCGTTGGAGTCGAAAAAGATCAAGTCTTCTTCAAACGAACACCCTTGCGCGATGATTTTTCCCTCGGCGTTGAGAACGATACTCGATCCGTCGAATACGAGGCTGTCATTGCCCCCGACCTGATTCACCATCGCCACCGGGACCTTATGGTGGCGCGCGATGGCGCCCAGCATGTCGCGGCGCATCTCGCGTTTGCCAATCCAGAAGGGCGATGCAGAAATATTTAGAACGATGTTGCCGCCCGCCCTTACCAGAGCCTCGATGGGATCGACCGTGTACAGCCGTTTGGGCCAAAACAGCTTATCGTTCCACGCATCTTCGCAGATGGTAAGCGCCACTCGGTTGCCGCAGAATGAGAACAAGCTCTGGCTTTTTGCCGGAGCGAAGTTGCGCATTTCATCGAATACGTCGTAGGTGGGCAATAACATCTTCGACTGCAAAAAGGCAACCCTGCCGTCCTGCAACAGCGCCGCGGAATTCATCACCGACTTGCCGGTTTCCGATTCCGCCGGAGTCACCAGCCCACAGATCACCGCGATCCCGTGCGTTTCGGCCGCAATGTGCTCGACCGTCTCCTGATTGCGGGCCACGAACGAGGAGCGTTCCACCAGATCGCGCGGAGGATAGCCACAGACGGACAGTTCCGGGAACAGAATGAGTCCGGCGCCACTGGCTTGCGCGCGACGGGAAAATTTGATGATCTTGGCAGCATTGCCGGAAAAGTCTCCGACGGTTGGGTTGATTTGCCCGAGTGCGATCTTCACATCTTTAGTGTAAAGCCGAGGTCCACCGAGGTGCTAGCCGCCTGCGCCGGGGCGTGGTTCGCTTCGGGACTCAACTCTTGCTCGGCGATGAACTCGCGGTCGCTGTGCCAGCCGCGCCAACGCCGCCGCCTTCGCCAGCGGAGCAGTCACGGTCTCGGAGGCAGCCGGCATCAAACACAGCTCTACAGCTTCTGCCATGTTCTCGCCAGCTTGTTTTTTCAGCGTCTACCAGCTGTCGAACGCGGCCTTCTCCGGCGTCATGCCATCCAGGTGCTCGTCATCCTGGCGATATACTCGGCTTTCATGCGTTAGACGGCGTCAATTTGTGTGTTGTCTTCCGCCTTGCGCGCCCATTCTGCCGCCAGCCCTTTCTGCTGCTCTTTCTCGTAGCGATGCAGTGCCTCGCGGTGCGCGTTCGCGTCCTGCGGATCTGCCCGATCGTCACTCCGGCCGCCTCCAGCGCCACCAGCAAGGTTGTGGATGTGCTTCACAGCACCTCGGGGGTGTATCGGCAGAGATGAAGCGAGCGGGTGCGATTCTCTGGCATTACCAAAAAAGCGCCACTGAATCATCAGCTTCGATCCAAGCGCGATCGGCGTCTTCACCCCTAGGCACGCGCCGCTCGCCGACCGGCCTTCCATGCACGCGGGAACCCTTTGCAAAACGCCGCCTTCGTCTTCCCAGGTCGCTTCGACCAGGATCATCACAACCGATCGTAGTTCTCGCACAGCGGTGCTCATGCCGGATCTATCGGCAATAAATAAGATCTTGTCACCAGCGTGCTTGATCCCAAGTTGGTAGTTGGAAATGGCTTTCCAATTCTGGAAGCGCGTGGGAGAAAAAGCCTCCAGCTGCTAATCGCTTCCCGCCGGAAACATCGTATGCTTCGGCACCGGGACCGGCGTGTCGCCCTTCTGATCGCGCCACAACACCTGATTCAGGCGCGCTGCTCCCGCCGCGTCCGGACGCGAAAAGTCCATCTTTGCCGATTCGTTCGCACCCTTGGCATCACGCTTGTTGGTCTCATAGATCAGCCCGTTCTTAGAATTGCGATAGTCCGCTTTGAACGCAGGCTGGTCCCCTGCTCCCGAAAACAGTGGCCCCATCGCGGGTGCGTAGGCGTCATTCTGGTTCATCGGCGGCAGGCCGAGCAGCATCTCCATCGTATGAATCACATTCACCGTAGTATAAAAGCGATGATCGGTGTAAGGCTCACCCACCTTGCCGGGTGAATATTTGCTGACCACGAACGCGATGGATCGATGGGCATCGATGTGGTCGCCTCCGTCCTGCGCATCATCTTCGAGAACAAAGATCGCCGTATCGTCCCAGTACGGGCTGTGCGAGACCGCATCCACCACGCGGCCCAGCGCCAAATCGTTGTCCGCCACCGAGGCCGCCGGGCGCGGCCGTTCCGAACGCGTGCCTCCGGTGTGATCGTCGGGAAGATAGAGCAGGACGAAGGCCGGTAATTGAAAATCCTCGCTTTCGTTCGACTCACGGGCGTGAGTGTAGGCGGCAAACTCGTTGAGGAATTCGTCGGCGCGGAGCTGGTCGGGATAATCGGTATTGAAATCAGGATAGAGCGGGTCGAAGTGATCGCGCAGCACCGCCTTCGTCGGCTTAACCCCCTTGAACAGCGGCACCGTCCACGGGTATGGACTCGGCGCGCCGTGCGGATCTCCGACATTTGGCGGCAACGAATCTCCCTGATGCAACTCGGTCCGCGGGCAACGCGTTTCCTGCGCCGAAGGGGTTCCCTGCTTCGGCGAGGCGGCTTTGCGCGTTTTATCGCACCACTCGGCATTCACATATTCTCCGTAGTCGCGATAACTGAGGCCGTTGCGCGCCAGGTTGTCCCACAGAAAACCGGTGAAAGGATCGTCGATGTCCGGCTGCTTATGATCGAGCGGAAATTCATCGGCGACCGTACCCTGAAAATCGTAAGTTCGCTCGTGCCCGCGATAGGCGATCTGCCAGGTCTTTTCGTTGTAGTCGCTGGTGATCGCGGCGGTCGACCATAGATGTCCGTCCCCGGAAACTTCTCCGCTGTCGTAGAAATTGTCGAGTACGCCGAATTGCAGCGCGAGTTTGTGCTCGTTCGGTGTGATGTCGGAGCCATAGAGCGTGAGCGACGGATCGCCGTCGCCAACCTTCAGATCGCCGAGCACCTGGTCATATGTCCGATTTTCCTTGATCACGTAGATCACGTGCTTGATCGGATTCTTGCCGCCGGGGAACTGGATGGTTCCCGGATTGTTATGCAGCAGGTTGTCGTGTTCGACGGTGCGTGTGAGTTCTTCCAGCTTGGGAAGAGTCGAGGAAATACTGAGCCGCGCGATCGATCCCCGCAAGAGTGTGGGAATGTACGGATGCTCATGGTGTCTTACCTCCCACGCCGTTTTCCCCGATCCCTGGTTCGGAGCCGTGCCCTGCCCCTTGGCAGTAGCGATCAGAAGATCATCACCGTGAATGGCGAGCGCGCTCGGATACCAGTCGGTGGGAATAAAGCCCAGAGGTCCCCAAAGGGCGTTGTCGAGAAATTGTGGACCGCGAGCGACACTGGATACGTCGAGAACCTCGACCGCGTTAAGCGATGCATCGGCGACGAACAACCGGTTGCCATCTGAGGATTGGGCGAGAGCAATGGGATTGGTTCCCGCAAAGTCTTGGTTCCGGATCGTGGTGCGCAGCGGAGTAAACGGGACGCCACTCTCAGTCGAGACCACGGCAACCATATCCCTGTTGGAGAGCGCGACGTAAAGCGACTTCTCATCCGGGCTCAGCAGCATCGCCGTGGGATGCGAGCCCGGCGCAATCGGATCCTCCGGCTCCTTCAACTTGATCCAGCCAACCACCTTGCCGTTCGTCAGATCCAACTCCGCCACCCGCGAAGCATTCCACAAGCTGCACCACGCCCGGCGGCCATCGCTCGTGGCCACGACGGTATACGGAAACGAAGACGGCACCAGATCACCGGTGCTGAGATCGAAGCTCTTGAGAGCCTTGCCGCTCGCCACATCGAGCAGCACGACGTTATCGGAAAGATTGTTGGCCACCAGCAGCCGGTCATGACCTCCAGCGGACACCAGCGCCAGTCCCGCCGGATACGGAATCGCAGTCCCCGCCGGCGTCTTCTGCAAGCCGATCGCAACTTTCTTGCCCGCAGCGAGCGGCTGGGGTTCGATGGCAATGAATCGTTCGGGCGCAACCTTGCCCTCGACGAAGCTGTAGACCGCGATTCCGTTCCCGGTGTCGCCAGGCTTCTGCCCGGTAGGATCTGTAATGGAACCGACCGAAGCATAGAGATGCTTGCCATCCGAGCTGAAAACCAGGCCAAGAAAATAGCTTTGATGAACTTCCTCGCCGAAGCGCTTATCGGCATAATCCGACAGCTGATTCGTTTTCAGATCGAGCACCGCGATCGACTGCATGGCCATGGTCTCCTGCGTGCCATAGCCGTCGTTCAATAGCGCGGCATAGTGTCCATCGGGGCTAAGGACAATGGTGGCGGGAAAGCTGTTGGTACTGCCGATGCGCCCGGGCGAGGGAAGCGTCAAGGTCTTGCTGGTGGGCAGCGAGATCGATGAGCCGTCAGGCTTCGGTTCCTCAGCGACCGCAACTCCCATCCGAAAAGTAAGAAGTGCAGCCACTAAAACGATGCGGGCAATTCGGATCACGGGGCCTCCGCAGATTTATTCCGCCACAGCAGTGGCTGAGGAGAGATGAGCGTAATCTATGACGGAACCCGTGGTCAAAGAGGCGCGGAGGCATGCCCGCTACCACTCCGTTTCGCGACTCCTGTGGTTAGACGCCGGAAGCGCGGGTCGAACCCTCGTGACTGGACGAAGGCTCCGAATGCTCCTCCTCCGGATTCACGTTGTGGCGAACGTCGGAGCCCTGCACCCAGAAGATCACATCCTCGGCGATGTTGGTGGCATGGTCGGCGACGCGTTCCAGATTGCGCGCCACCAGCAGCGCATCGAGCGCCTGCCGCACTACATCAGGACGCTGGTTCATGGTCTTCACCAGTTGGATGAAAGCATCGTCCTTCATGCGATCGACCACATTGTCCATTTCGAGCACGGCCTGCGCCAGCTCCGCCTTTCCTTCGATAAATGCTTCCAACGACCGCCGCACCATCGCACTGACGGCCGCGCCCATGCGCGCAATATCCACCGGCAAATCCACCACCGGAAGCTCCACCATGTCCATCACCCGCTCGGCGATGTTTACCGCCTGGTCTCCAACCCGCTCCAGATCGGAGTTAATTTTCGTCACCGCGAGGATGAAGCGCAGATCCACGGCCATGGGCTGCTGCATGGCCAGCAAGTCGAAGGCGGCCTCGTCGATCTCCCGCTCCGAGGTATTGATCTGGGTCTCGCCATCGAGCACCAAATGGCAGCGGTTGAGATCCCGGTCGATGTAGGCCTGACGCGCGCGATCCACCGCCTGTTCCGCCAGTCCACCCATGCGGAGCAGTTTTTGCCGCAAATCGTCGAGCCCTTGCTGAAAGCGCGTGCGCATTATCCGAACCTGCCTGTAATGTAGTCTTCCGTCCGCTTGTGCGTCGGCTTGGTAAAGATCTTTTCCGTCTTGTCGAACTCAATCATTTTACCCAGCAGGAAAAATCCTGTGAATTCGGCCACGCGCGCCGCCTGCTGCATATTATGGGTCACAATTACGATGGTATACCGTTCTTTGAGCTGAAAGATCAACTCTTCAATCTTTCCCGTCGAAATAGGATCGAGGGCCGAGCAAGGCTCGTCCATCAGCAGCACCTCGGGTTCCACCGCCAGCGCGCGCGCGATGCACAGCCGCTGCTGCTGCCCTCCCGAAAGGCTAGCTCCGGACTTCTTGTGCACGTGATCCTTCACTTCATCCCACAGCGCGGAGACTTCGAGCGTCCGTTCCACGATCTCGTCCAGCTTTCGCCGGTCGCTAAAGCCATTCAACTTCAATCCCGAGGCAACGTTATCGTAGATCGACATGGTCGGAAAAGGATTCGCTTTTTGAAAAACCATCCCCACCCGTCGCCGCAGTTGTGTAGCAGACGTACCGTTGTAGGCGTCGATGTCGCCGATGCGCACACTGCCCGTAACCCGAGCCTCCGGAATGGTCTCGTGCATGCGGTTCAGGCAGCGTATGAACGTCGACTTGCCGCAGCCCGAGGGCCCAATCAACGCCGTGGCGTGATTGGCGGCCACCGTCAATTGGACGTCGTACAGGGCCTGCGTCTTGCCATACCACGCGTTCAGGTTTTCGACCTGTATGCCAACACCCATAAACTATGCGGCTCCAAAGCTTCCGCGGCGCACGGCAAAGCGCACTGCCGCGACTGCGCTAACGATGAGGACAATCAGCACCAGAGCTCCCGCCCACGCCTGCCGGTGCCATTCGTCGTAGGGAGAAATGGCGTAGTTGAAAATCTGCAGCGGCAGTGCAGCCGTCGGTTGGTCCGCACGCAGATTCCAGAATTGATTTCCGAACGCCGTGAACAACAGCGGCGCCGTTTCCCCCGCAACCCGAGCAAAGGCCAGCATGATTCCCGTAATCACTCCGGAAGTCGCCGTGCGCAGCGTGATGGAGAGCGTGGTCCGCCAGCGCGGAATACCCAGCCCGTAAGCCGCTTCGCGCAACGCCTGCGGCACCAGCAGCAGCATCTCTTCCGTCGTCCGCGTGATGGTGGGAATCATCATGATCGCCAGCGCGACTCCGCCCGCCAACGCAGAAAAATGCTTCTGATAAAGCACCACAATGGAATAGGCCACGATGCCGATTACGATGGACGGCACTCCATTCAGGACGTCGGCCGTGAACCGAATCGCATCCCCAAAGCGATTGCGTCCGTACTCGGCAAGATAGACTCCCGCACCCACCCCTACCGGCACGCCTAACACGCTGGCCAGCGCCAAAATAAACCCCGAGCCCACAATCGCATTCGCCATGCCGCCGCCTGCTTCGCCCACCGGCTTTGGCGTTTGCGTGAGAAACGCCCAGTTGATCGAACCTATGCCACGGTAAACCAGATAGGCGAATATGGCGAACAACGGCACCAGAACCAGAATGACCGTCAATACGGCCACGCCGGTCATAACATGATCGGTAATTCGCCGCCGCAAAGCGATCGGAGGAACAGCATGTCGTACCGAAGTCGTTCCGCTCTCAGGCATTCGCCCTCGAAGGCTGGCCGCGAGTAACCGTCCAGACCAGCAAACGGGCCAGTGCGTTCACTACGATCGTAACCAGGAACAGAGCCAATCCAATCTCGATGAGAGCCGCCAGGTTCAAGTCGCCGGTGGCTTCGCTAAACTCATTGGCTAGCACGCTGGCCATGGTGTAGCCCGGCGCAAATAAAGATTTCGCAATCTCCGGACGATTTCCGATCACCATGGTGACCGCCATGGTTTCGCCGAGAGCGCGGCCCAAACCCAGAATGATGCCGCCCATAATCCCGGCGCGCGCGTTACGCAACACTCCCACCCGAATCATCTCCCAGCGCGTAGCGCCCAGCGCTAGTGCGGCCTCACGCTGATGCTGCGGCACCACCATCAAAACTTCCCGCGTGATCGAAGAAATAATGGGGATGATCATAATCGCCAGAATGATTCCGGCAGCCAGCATGCTGATGCCGTAAGGAGGCCCCACAAAAAATCCGGTCCAGCCCAGCGTCTTGGATAAGAAAGGTTCGACGTAGTTGCTGAGGATGGGTACCAGCACAAAGATGGCCCACAGCCCATAGACCACGCTCGGAATCGCAGCCAGCAATTCCACGAAAAACGAGAGCGGTCCACGCAGCGCCTTCGGACACATCTCGGTGGTGAAGACAGCCACTCCAACCGACAGCGGTACGGCGATGATCAAAGCGAGGAGCGAGGATACCAGGGTTCCGTAAACAAAGGGCAGGGCCCCGAATTGTTCGTTCACCGGATCCCAATCGCGCCCGGCAAAGAACTTGAATCCAAAGGCGTGCCACGATGGTCCGGAACGCAACACCAATTCGTAGACGATCAGGACCAAAGTTCCCAACACCGCCAGACCGCAGAGAAGCATCGCGACCTTGAAAACCTGGTCGCCCAGTTCTCCCGTCGGCCCAAGCAGGTTCACGGCTCGCCTCCCATCGGAGGCAAGTTGGCTAACCTTCTTTGCTTCAACGGGTTGCGGAGCAGGCATATCAGGCCGAGGTCGGGCAGCGTTGGCCATCGCTCTACCGTACCAGAATCCTGTTAACAGGGTGTTAAAATGACCAAGCTTTTCGGATTGCCTTTTCGCGGCTAAGCCTGTATTTTCTTCTTCCAATCGCTTCGCCTATGTCAATTGCGCCCAACCGCAGCCGCCTCGTGTTTGAGAAGCTTGAACGGGACCTCATCAAGCTTTCCTCGAAACCGAGGCCAGAGAGCGTGCACCGCTTCCGCACGGGCACGCGCCGCCTGCAGATATTGCTCGGCGAACTTTCCCCCAAGCTCGACCGCAGCGAAAAAAAACTCCTCAAACTGCTGGGACAAATCCGAAAACGTGCGGGCAAAGTGCGCGATCTGGACGTTCAGCTCGCGGCCCTGCGCAGCTTAAAGGTACCGCGGGAACCGCGACGCAAGACCCAACTGGTGAACCATTTGATCGAACTCCGCCGCCAACAGGAAAAAAAGCTGCGTCAAGAGGCGGATAAAGCCACGGTGCGCGAGATCCGCAAACGGCTGAAACGGGCCCCCCGGCGCTTCAAGGCGGAAGCCACCCACGAACCGCTCGCCGCCGCCAGGGCCATGCTGAGCCCGCTTGACCAGACAAGTTCGCCTCCTACCGAAGCGGTGTTGCACCAATATCGCATTCTCAGCAAGCGAGCTCGCTACGCGGCCGAGTTTGCCAGCCCGTCCCCCGAGTCAGAAAAGTTCATCGCCGACTTGAAGGTCCTGCAAGACGCGCTAGGCGATTGGCATGATTGGCTCACCTTGAGGCAAACCGCCATCGAGGAAATCGGCGAGGTGCGCGAGTCGCCGCTGGTCGCGGAACTTCATAATGTCACCGGTGCAAAATTCCGCCACGCCGTTGCAGTCCTTACACGCACTCGGGGCAAACTCGAGGGGGCGTCCAAGCTTACCGCCCGGGTCCTGACGCCAGCGGCACAAAAGCCAGCACTCGACGCAGCATCCGCTGCCTGATCGCCAGCCGCCTGACTGCCGGACTCACGGTCAGGTTCCTCGTATGCCGTTGATTGTAGTCACATCCGCCCATGCGTATGATCACGGCACCGATCCGTCCCACGTTAGAAAGTGGTAGACCGTTGTGTGCGAGACTCGATGACCTTTCGTGCGCTCACCAAGAAACCTTCCTGTGAGCTCTGTTCGGCCAGGCTTGCGGTTTTTTCGAATTCGATATCTGATCCGACCGGGGAACCTCGCGGCAGCAAGGCTCCTGTTGCAATCTCTGCGCACGCAATCTTCTTGATGCCCTTTCGCAGATCACATCGCAATCTCGGTAAAGCGAATCATGGCCATGTGCGATCCACCATCCTTGCCTTCAACCGACTAATGACCAAGCGGTACCGGCACATGTAAACTGTTGCCCTTGCCTCATGCCGACCTTTGCCGCGGTTGATATTGGTTCGAACTCAGTTCGCTTGAAAATCGCACGCCTCACCCGTGGCTATCTTCGCCCCATTCATGAAGACCGCGAGGTCACTCGCCTGGGCGAAGGCGTGTTCCGGTCCGGCTTCCTCACTCCCGAGTCGATGGCTGAAACCGTGAAGGTATTGCGCCGCTTCCACCGCGCTACACAACAAGTCGTCACCGACCCAGTCCGCGTCGTGGCGACCAGCGCTCTCCGCGACGCTCGCAACTCGCAAGCCTTCCTTGAGTGGGTTCGCTCCGCCACCGGCTGGACGGTTGAGATTATCTCCGGACTGGAAGAAGCCCGTCTGATTCACCTTGGCCTAGTCTCCAATCTTCGCAGCGACAGTTCTCCCACCCTCATGATGGATCTGGGCGGGGGAAGCTGCGAACTCACCGTCTCTGCCAGCGGTCACATTCGCGATCTTGTCAGCATGCCGCTGGGTGCGGTCCGCCTCACGGATGAATTCCTGCGCCACGACCCGCCGCGTAAGGGCGAACTGAAACGCTTACAAGGATTCGTCGCCCGGGAAGTGAACCGCGTCGCCGCTCGGGTAGTGGCCACGAAGGTTAAGAATGTGATCGCCACCTCCGGGACCGCCGCCGCTTTGGCGACCGCAGCCACCCGTCTGCGCAAGAACGGTACTCGCCAGCGGATGCTGGTTTCCCGAGCGGAAATAGCCCGGCTGGCCAAGCGTCTGGCTCACTTGCCCGTGGACGAGCGGCGCAAGATTGAAGGTATCGGCCTGCGGCGAGCGGAAATCATCGTGGCCGGAGCGGTGGTCTATCAGGAATTGCTCGACCGTTGCCACCTCAAGGGTTTTCGCTATTCCCCGTTAGGCCTTCGCGATGGATTGCTCGCCCAGATGGCCGCCGAGCATGACCGCAGTACCCGCTCGGGAAGACAGATCGAATCCGAACGCTGGGAGTCGATTACCCGGGCCGTGGCTCACTATCGCGTGGACATCAAGCATGCACTCGATGTGCGCGAGGCCGCCATGTTCCTGTTCTCGGCGCTGCGTTCCGTACACGGCCTGGCCCCGGAATTCCGCGAGTGGTTATCGGCTGCCGCCATGCTCTACGAGGTGGGAGATTTCGTCAACCGCAACGGCCATCACCGGCACACTTATTACATCATCTCGAACTCGGAAATTCTCGGCTACACCCCTCAGCAGCGCCGGCTGATCGCCGCCATCGCCCGCTATCTGGGGAAGTCGCGCCCCACCTTGGACGAACCTCCCATGAAAGCTCTCGATCCCGGCGACCGCCCCAGTGTGCAGAAGGCGATTATCCTTCTGCGCCTGGCGCGTGCCCTGAACCTGGGCCGCAGCCGCGCCGTGCAGAAGGTTCGTGTCAGCCAGCGCGCGGCCGAAGTCCATCTGACTCTAGTGCCGCGCCGCCGAATGGGAGTGGATCTGGAACTGTGGGCGATCGAGAAGGACGCACCCTATTTTCGTGAAGTGTTCGGACGAGAACTTTCTATCGCAGCGGTGTAGAGAGTACGCAGCGCCTTCGGCGTCAAACACCATTGCAGCGTGCCCGAGCTTCGCCGCATATCCACTCGCGCCACCGCTCCCTTCTTCAACTCGACCGAAGCTTCGCAACCGGACTCGCTGATCACGGTGCCCAGGAACTGGCTCAGATTCGGGTTGTGCCCCACCACCATGATGGATTCCAGGCTCGCGTACTTTTCCAGCAGCCGGCGGAAGTCCGCGAAGGTTGCGTCCGGCCGCAGCCCGGCATCCATTTGCAGCTTGCCTTCGTATCCCATTTCGTTTCCCACCAGCGAAGCCGTCTGCGTGGCACGCTTCAGCGGGCTCGAAACAATCACCTCCACCTGCGCATCCATGGCCGTCAGCGCGCGGCCCACATAACCGCACTGCTCAATGCCATCTTTGTCGAGCGCGCGCTTGTCATCTTTCTTCGGATTCACCAGATGCTCCCCGGCACTGGCATGACGCAGAAAGTAAATGATCATGGCGGCTTATCGTTCCCTTCCCGCCGGAGCCTTGCGCTTCCGAGCCGGAACCCGTAGCGGAACCGGGTTCAGCGGCTTACCTTCGGCCACGCTGATCAGAAAATCCTGCGCACTGAAAGCTGCCGCGCCCGTCGGAGGTTTCCGATTCCGTTTTCCATGCAGCGGCTGCCACGCCCGAATATAGGTTGCATCGCTCAGCAGGATGCGTGCCTTGCGGTTATCGGCGAGGTAAACGTCGAGAATTTCGCGATGCACGCGCTCGCGCAGGAATTCGTCGCGCACCGGCACCAGCACTTCCACCCGCTCGTAGAGATTGCGTGGCATCCAGTCGGCGCTGCCCAGATAAATTTCTTCCTCGCCCCCATTCCCGAAATAGTAGATCCGGCTGTGTTCCAGAAATCGCCCCACAATGCTGCGTACTTTGATGTGGTCGCTCAGCCCCCGCACGCCCGGCCGGAGGGAGCAGATGCCTCGCACAATCAGATCAATCTCCACTCCCGCCTGCGACGCTCGATACAACGCCTGGATCAAGTTCTTGTCGAGCAAAGCGTTCATCTTGGCGATGATCCGTCCCGGACGGCCTTCGCGGGCGTGTTCCGCTTCGCGGTCGATCAGCGCTATCACCTTTTCCGCCAGATCGAGAGGCGCCACCAGCAGCGGCTCATAGCTGGGATTTTCGGCGTAAGCCGTCAGAAAACTGAAGACATCGTGCACGGCGCGCGTGATTTCTGTATTCGCCGTGAACAAACTGAGATCCGTATAGATTCGCGCAGTGGTGGCGTTGTAATTGCCGGTTCCAATATGCGCGTAGCTGCGCGGAACCCCATCGGGATCGCGGCGCACCAGCAACGACAGCTTGCAATGCGTCTTCAGCCCAACCAGCCCGTGAAACACCTGCACTCCGGCATCTTCCAGATCCCGCGCCCAGCGTATGTTGTGGGCTTCGTCGAAGCGCGCCTTCAACTCCACCACCGCTGTCACTTCCTTGCGTTGCGCCGCATCGATCAGAGAAGGAACGATCGACGAGTGCTCGTTCGTGCGGTAAAGCGTCTGCTTGATGGAAAGCACGTGGTCATCTTCCGCGGCCGACTCGATGAAGGCGACGACCGCGTCATAGGAATCGTAGGGATGGTGCAGCAGAATATCGTGCCGCCTCAATTCTTCGAACAGATCTTGCGATTTCGCCGTGAGCCGCAGTTCGCGAGGCGTGAACGCACGATCCTTGAGATCCGGCCGCTGCGTTTGCTCATAAATATTGAACAATCGCGAGAGGTTCACCGGACCGTTCACCGAAAAAACCTGCCATGGATCCAATTCAAAGACAGTGCGCAAGCGCTCGATAATCTCGGGATCGGCTTCGGCTTCAATCTCCATTCGCACCGCATCGCCCTTGCGCCGGTTGTGCAATTCCGCGCGCACCGACTCCAGAAGATTTCGCGCTTCTTCCTCCTGCAGGTAGAGATTGCTGTTTCGGGTCACGCGGAACGGCGCCGACGCCACAATGTCGTAGCCGTGGTACATGCTCTCTGCGTGATGCGCCACCAGGTCCGCCAGGAAAATAAAATCGGTCGTCCCTTCCGAAGGCAACCGCACCAATCGGGGCAAGGCCCGCGGCACCGAAACCACGCCCGTGTAAGTAAGCGCCGATCGCCGCCGCCGCCGCAACAGCAGCCCCAGGCACAACGCCTTGTTGATCACCCGGGGAAAAGGATGCGTGGGATCCACCGTCACCGGCGTGAGCAGAGGATCCAGCTCCTTCTCGCAATATTCGTCGACAAAGCGCCGCGCGTCCGCTTCCAACTCGTGCAGCGCCAGCACACGAATGCCGTGCTCGGCCAGCGCCGGACGCAGCGTGTTCCAGCAATCGTATTGTTCGTCGACAAACTTGTGCGTAAGACGCGCCAGAACATCGCGCTTTTCCGTCAGCGTTAAACCGTCGGGACCGGCCTCGTTGTAGCCGTCCTCGATCTGCTGCATCATCGCCGCTACGCGGATTTCGAAAAATTCGTCCAGATTGCTGGCGGAAATCGAAAGAAACTTCAGCCGCTCCAACAGCGGATTGCCGGTATCTCCGGCCTCTTCCAGAACACGCTTATTAAACGCCAGCCATGAGGTGTCGCGGTTGAGATAATACGCAGGATTGTCCAGCGAAAGACGTGCCATGGGAGAAAACTGTTATCCGTCGACTGTTGCTATTTTCCTTGCTGACTGGGATCCGCTTTCGATCCGATCCGGGAGGAACTAGCCGCTCTTCTAGTATAAAACATCGGCCCCGATGCTGCAGCCGCGTGAATCAACACCAGCAAGACCCCGTACCGTTCGATTCTGGAAAATCGTGCAAAACAGAAATCGGCGCATCGACACCGCAAGTCTCGCGTGTCGATGCGCCGATAAGAGTAACGTCCGCTTACGGCAAGTAATAACGGAACGACGTAAAGACCATCCCGTCGAGTCCTTCCGGCGTGACTCCCGGTTGTCCCTTTCCTGCGGGCCCTACTCCAGACCAGGTCTGGCGGGTCACGTAGGAATACTGCGCACCCCACTGCAGCCGGCCCTTGGGCCCGGTATAGATGCGGTGCCAGAAGCCCGCCGTACCCTCGATGAGCGCTCGCGTATCGGATGTGCAGTTCGAAAGACTACCCGGAAAGAATCCGCCTCCGATGCTCGGCGCGGTTTCGGTGTAACAGCCGGCGTTGCTGAACAGCGGAGCCCCGTAGCCTACATACTTACCGGAGATAGGATCGAAATCCGCCGCGCGGCTCGCGTACTCTGAGCCGGCGTTGAGGTAGATATCCATCCTGGGACCGTGCCACTCGAGCGTCGCCAGGCCCTGATAGCTGCGAATCAGATCGAAGGTTCCGTTGGCATGGATCGATGTGTCGGCAAGACCGCCAGTTCCGTAGCGGCCGATTCCACTTCCTCCGAGAGCGTGCAGACCGAAGTCGAGGCGCTTGTTCACAAACGACCACCGGGCATTGGCGCCGATGCCACCACCGTTCTTCGACGAATTAAAGGCTCCCAGAGCATTCGCACCCGCGGTCGTATCGCCACCGCAGAGCGTTGTGCTGCTGGCCACTTCCCCGCAGGGATAGATCCGGTCACGGAAGCGGTCATACAACCCATACACCTCGTAATGTCCGAATCCCGGTTCGAAAACGACCTTGGCGATGATGTCCGGGGCTGGGTTGAAGGAATAGCTCGCCGCCAAGGTACAGGTGGTCGTCGCCGCCGTATCCGTCGAGTTGAGGGCGGTCGTGCAATTGGTGACGGCACCGTTATAAAGACCTCCGCCGGTGCCCTCGGATCCCACGATAAAGTTATTTCCGTTGTTGTGCGAGGAAACCGTGGCCTGGGCATTTTCCATCGACACCCCGAACCATACCTTGTTGTCAAAATTCTTGACCAACCGCAGTCCGTACTGCCGAGCCCAGCTAAAGCCGACGGTATACTGCGGGTCGATGGTCATCGGGACAGCTTCTGTTCGGTTGTCCATGCCATGCTTGGTTTCCGTTACCAGGCTCCACATCTGCCCGCCTGTAACCGACCAGCCGTTATCGGTCGCCGCCTGCCCCCACGCCTGCCGCTGCCGCAGGGTGTAGCTGTTGCTCTCGTTGTTGTTGGAGGTGACGCCGGCCGAGAGGAAGTCAGTTTCTACGTATCCGCTCAATTTGGCAGATTTCAATCGCCCTTCCACCAACATCGAGAGACGCGACTGACGTCCGGATCCGAAGAATTCGGAAATGCTGCTTTGCGCAGCACCGGGCATGGTCAGAGAGTTAAAGGGCGTGTTGATGTCTGATCCCAACGCCCTCGACCGCCGCACAAATTCTGCCGCCAGGAATCCGCCCGGCGTGATGGTGACTCCCTTGTAGTGCAGCGCCAGGGGACTCTCCAGGGCTGAATTCACATTCTTCTGCGTCTCCTGCAGCGACAGCGCCGTGTTGTTGACGTTGGTCTTCAAATCGGTCACGTCACTCTTCAGTTCCACGACCGTCTGCTGCTGCTGGCTGGCAGTGGCCTGCGCCGCGTCTGCCTTGGTGGCGGCATCGGTCGCCACCGCTTGGACCTGCGTTACCGCTTGATCCTTGCGATGCAATTCGTCGCGTAGCTGCTGAATCTCCTGTTGCTGGGCGGCGAGCGCGGCTTGCTGTGAGGCAATTGCGTCCTTCAATGCCTGCACATCTGCCGCGGTTAGAGTCGCTGGCTTGCTCTTTTTGGCTTTGGGCGGCGTACTGGTTTGTGCCCCCACGCTTGTCGCCAAAAACAAAACCGCACACCACTTCCAAGCAGAATTCATCACGCTCTCCTTTTTAAAACTAGGAATGAAATTTTTTCTGCGGATCTATCGGACTTGCTTGATTGCATCCTTCTCTTTCTGAACAACGCCTTCGGGTAGCGGAGCATAGGAAAGTGCCGCTGTCATTTTTTGCCCATCGGTAACCATCCAGTTGAGAAAATCTGCCAGGATCTTGCCCTTCGCCGCATCTTTCGATTGCGCAGGAATCAACAACCAGGTAAAGCTGGAAATCGGATATGCATCCTTGCCAGGCGCGTTCGTAATGGAGACCCGAAAATCAGCCGGCATTTTCGGCGCTGAAGCTGCCGCTGCCGTCACGCTGTCGAGCGACGCTTTCACAAAGTTCCCCGCAGTATTCCGAACGCTCCCGTAGGTAATGTGGTTTTGTACGGCGTAAATCAACTCCACATACCCGATCGATCCCTGGAGTTGACGGATCGAACCGGCGACTCCTTCGTTGCCTTTTCCGCCCAGCCCGATCGGCCATTTCACCGACGTGCCTGTCCCCACCTGGCTCTGCCATTCCGGACTGATTTTCGAAAGATAGTCCGTCCAGATATACGTCGTGCCGCTGCCGTCGGAGCGATGCACCACGATGATGTCTTTGTCGGGAAGATTGACTCCAGGATTGGCGCTGGTAATGGCTTTGTCATTCCACTTCGTGATCTTGCCCAGGAAAATCCCCGCCAACGCGTCGGGAGTGAACTTGAGTTCGGCCGTCACCCCCGGAATGTTGTAGGCGGGAACGTCCGCGCCCAAAACCGTGGGCATGTGAAGAATTTTTGTCTTCGCTTCTTTCAGCATGTCGTCGGTCATCGGGCCATCGCTTGCTCCGAAGTCGACTGTGCCATTAATGACTTGCCGGATTCCGCCGCCGCTCCCGATCGATTGGTAATTGATCTGAATCTCAGGATGCAGCTTGTGATATTCGCTGAACCACTTGGAATACATGGGATACGGAAACGTGGCTCCTGCGCCGTTCAACGTGGTCTGGGCAATTGTAGGCAGAGCGAACAATGCGCACGCCAAGACAAGCATGGTTCTTCGCATCAGTTTTATGAACCCTCATCGAATAGATATTCTGGTTCTAATGGCGCTGTGTTACAGGACGGTTACAAAAGGGTGAATTTCTGATGAATGGGATGGGTGGGAGAAGCACGATCTCTGGATGAATCGTTCTTAGAAGGGCAGGGCTACGAAAGGCCTCGGACGGCTCGCTCTTTTGTTTCCCAGGAAGGCTGTATTTTCTAGTGACGAGAAGTCTGCAAACGCGCAATTTCCCGCGGAAAAAGCGTGTTGCCGGGAAAGTCAGCGCGCAGCGATGCAAGCAGTTGCAGGGCGCGCTGCTTTTGCTTGTCGCGGACGTAGGCAATCGCCAGCAGGATGCGCGCAAATGGCGCCAGATAGTGCCCGTGTTCCGCCGTCAACTGCAAGTCGGCGATCCCGCCCTGTTTGTCGCCCGGCAATCCACCCATTTTCATAAGCCAGCGCACCGGTGCGGCCATGCTGCCGATGATGTACTTGCTGAATCCCGTGGCCACCTGTGCGTCGTAGCAATTCGAACAAACCGCCAGCAATTGCTGCGCCCAAATCGAGGCCTCTTTGGTGTAGTGCAAAGAAGCCAGATTCCGTTTTTCGATCAGCGCCGCGTAATCGGCCTGCAGTCCAGACCCTAAGGTCAAAGCAAATAACGCCTCTGGATCTTTATCATTCTTGGTGAGCCGTGCGTGCGCCAATCGGTCCGAGCGCTCGAGCGCCGCCTCGAATTCGGTGTGGATCGCCGGGTCCGGAGTCAGCGTGGAACGATCGATAAAAGCTTTGTTGTTCTCGAAGAACTGTCCTTCCAGGACTCCCAGCCGGTTGAACTCGGAGAACAGATATCCCGCCGCCTGGCTGACCGGCCCCACCGGATCATCTGGATGCTGCCTCTCCCACGCCGTAAAATCGCGTTGCGCTCCCGCAAAATCGAGGTTGTAAAGCCCCACAAATCCCTGATCTAAATATGTGCCCGGAGCCGCATCGGGTACCGCCGCATGCGCCGACCCACAGAAACCCAAGCCCAAACCCAGGGCTGCTACCATTATCAAAGTTCGAACGCTCCGCGTTTGGCTGATCGTCGTTTGCTTGATCGTCGGCATGAAGATTACTGCGGGTTCGCTCATTATCCTTCGTTCCATGGAAAGCGCAGGATTTCTTCTTGCTTCTTTCTTCGATGCCGTTTGTCAGCCCTGCGTCCAGGCCATTCTCGCAGCCTCGGCAGTTCAGTGCCGAGATTACAGTTGTACCAACGGAAGTCCCCTAGGATGAAAACTGCATGAGCGATTCTCCCACCCGCTACGCCCCGGCCTGGCCCGGCATTCCGCCGCGCTGGACCTCGAGCGCCAAAACCGGCGCTGGCACCGCCTTGAACCAGCACAGCAAAGTCTGGTTCACCACCAGTCATGGCATTCTGAACGAAGTTTATTTTCCCCGCGTCGACCAGGCTTGCACTCGCGACCTGGGCTTGATCGTCACCAACGGACGCGATTTTTTTTCCGAGGAAAAGCGCCACTGCACCTTCGACAACAGACCCTTCGAACCCGGCATCCCCGCCTTTGAGCTGACCAACACCGAGATCGGCGGCCGCTACCGCATTCACAAGGAAATCCTCACCGATCCTTACCGCAGCGTTGTCATGCAAAAAATTCGTTTCGAGCCGCTCCAAGGTCAACTCTCCGATTACCGGCTCTACGCCTTGCTTTCCCCCCACCTGGCCAACTGCGGATACGACAATACCGGCTGGGTCGGCGACTACAAAGGCGTCCCTATGTTTCTGGCGCAACACGACGGCACCGCATTAGCGTTGGGCAGTTCGGCGCCCTGGAAAAAGATGTCGGTCGGTTTCGTCGGATTCTCCGACGGATGGCAGGACCTCTCCGCCCACTTTCAGATGGAGTGGGAATACCAGCGGGCCGAGAAGGGGAACATCGCCTGCACTGGCGAAATCGATCTCAGCGCCTGCAATGGAGAATTCGTTCTGGCCCTGGGTTTCGGTGCCATCGTCTCCGAAGCCGGCCAGCAAGTCCGATCAACTTTGCTCGAGGATTACAGCGAACTTCGCCAGCATTATGTCTTTCACTGGAAGAACTGGCAGAGCACATTGCTCAAGCTCGATGAACCGAAGCGTGAGTACGATCTCTATCGCGCTTCCGCCGCGGTTCTGCGCACCCACGAATCGAAAGACTTTCTCGGCGGCATCATCGCCAGCCTTTCCATTCCCTGGGGCTTCAACAAGGGCGACGAAGATCTCGGCGGCTATCACCTGGTTTGGCCGCGCGACCTGGTCGAAACCGCCGGCGCGTTGCTCGCCGCCGGCGCCGTCAACGATGCGGTAAGAGTGCTGCGCTATCTCGAAGCCACGCAGGAGGCCGCAGGCAACTGGGCCCAGAATCTCTGGCTCGATGGTCGTCCCTACTGGAGCGGCGTCCAGATGGATGAAACCGCCTTCCCCATCCTCCTGCTCGATCTCCTGCGCCGCGAAGCCGCGGCACACTTAGGCAAGCTCGATCGCTGGTGGCCCATGGTACGCCAGGCTGCCAGCTTTATCGTGCGCAACGGCCCGGTCACGCAGCAGGATCGTTGGGAAGAAGATGGCGGCTATTCTCCCTTCACGCTGGCCGCTGAAATCTCCTCGCTGCTCGCTGCCGCCGACATCGCCGACCTCACCGGCCACAGCGACATCGCCTCCTATGCTCGTGA
This sequence comes from Candidatus Sulfotelmatobacter sp., assembly GCA_049584315.1. GTDB lineage: Bacteria > Acidobacteriota > Terriglobia > Terriglobales > Acidobacteriaceae > Sulfotelmatobacter. The sequence goes on from JBAUXO010000309.1 coordinate 134,899, forward strand.
GGTGGCCGACGCCTGGAATGACAACATCGAACGCTGGGTCTACGCCACCGGTGGCGATCTCGCCCAGCAAGTCGGGGTTGAGGGTTACTACGTCCGAATCGCACCGCCGATTACCGATACCGCCGCTTCGCCGACTCAGGGCTTCGTTCCTATCAAGAATCGCCCTCCGGGCCAGGACATGGAACGCGCCTTCCGCATCATCAGCCCGGACTCCTTGGCTCTAGTACGCTTCGGATTACGCGCCCACGACGACCCCCGCGTTCTGAATACCGTCCGCGCCATCGACGCGCTGCTGCGCGTGCAGTTGCCCCAGGGCCCCTGCTGGTACCGCTATAATGGCGATGGTTACGGCGAACACGAGGACGGCTCGCCCTTCGATGGTAGCGGCATCGGCCGCCCTTGGCCCTTGCTCGCCGGCGAGCGCGCTCACTACGAACTAGCCGCCGGCCGTCGCACGGAAGCCGAATCGCTGCTCACGGTGATGGAGCAATCCACCGCCGGACATGGCCGCTTACTTCCTGAACAGGTTTGGGATGCCGACGATATCCCCGCCTTGGAATTGTTTCGCGGCAAACCCTCGGGCTCCGCCTGTCCCCTGGTCTGGGCCCATTCCGAATATATCAAGCTGCGCCGTTCCCTGCGCGACGGCAAGATTTTCGATCAGCCTCCACAAACCGTGCGACGCTATCTGGTCGAGAAGCCTTCTCGCCAAGTCTTCGGCTGGAGACTGAACAACAAAGCCCGATCCATTCCGCGGAACAAGAAGTTGCGCATTGTCCTTCTAAATCCCGCAATGGTGCATTGGAGCATCGACGGCTGGAAGAGTGCGCATGACACCAACACCCGCGACACCGGCCTCAGCACGTTCATCCTCGATCTGCCCACGGCCTCCCTGCCCGGCGGCAGCCAGGTCGTCTTCACCTTTTATTGGCCGCAAGAAAGTCGCTGGGAGGGCAAGAACTACACCGTCATTGTGGAATAGCCGGTGCCCCGTCCGGGTCGCGTTTGGGGCGAAAGGGCTTGCAGGTCAAGTGGTGATGGATATTCCTGTCGGCCTGCAGGTGACCTTAGATAGTCATTCTCGAAGATTGTCATCCTGAGGAAAGCGGAGTTGCTCGCAAACGCGAGGACTCACCACGAAGGACCTATGCACTCCACCTCCGCAATAGAAAATGCTGAACGAGAGCTCTATGCTTCCCCCGCACTCGAATAAATAATCTCCACCACTGTGCAGTCGTCGTTCAACGGATTCCCCGCACAAAACTCCGACACTGCCGTGAAGATTCCTTCCAGCGTGGGAGCCTTGGCGGCCGCAGCTTCCAGCCTGGAGTCCTCAAAAAAATCGCCCATCGCATTTTCCGCTTCGGTCACTCCATCCGTCACCAGAATGAAGCGGTCGCCCGAATTGAGCTGGCAGCGCGCGCTCTCAAACGTCGCATCGGCCAGCAATCCCACCGGCACATTACCATGCGGCGGCCGCATCACTTCCCCGCCACAAACCAGCAGCGGCTGCACATGGCCGCAATTCACATACTCCAGGTCGCCATCCCGCCGCAGCCTCGCCAAAAGCACGGTGGCATATTTTTCGCCGACCAGTTTCTCGGTGAAGAAGCGATTTACCGCCGACACCACGTCCAGCAAAGGCATCCCCGAACTCAAATGCGAATAGATCATTCCCTGCAGCGTGGAAGCCAGCAGCGCCGCGGAAACGCCCTTACCGCTCACATCCGCCAGCACCACCGCAAGTCCTTCCTTCGTGTTAACGGCATCAAAGAAGTCGCCCCCAATTTCCTTGCAAGACAGATTCTTTCCGCGCAATTTGGCAAACGGCACTTCGGGAATCTTCACCTGCATCAGCCGCTGCTGGATGCTGGCCGCGATGGTCAGTTCCTGCTGGTACCTCCGCGATTCTTCTTCGGCCTGCACCAGCCGCGCATTCTCGATCAGCGACGCCGCTTCGGTCGCGATCGCCCGCAGAATGTCATGGCCCACGCCGGAGAATTCGCGTGAGGCAAACCGCGAGTCCACGTACAAAACTCCCGTCACTTCCGCCGCCGCACCGGAGCCCGGCGTCAGCTGTTCACGCGTAGCCTGCACCTGCCGCTTGCGGAGAGGAATGCAAATCACCGTCCGCAGATCGTAGGCCACAATGCTTTGCCGTCCTGCCAGATCCGCGGAGCTTCCCGTATCGGTCAGCAAAAACTCAGAGTTCGAGCGCAGCGATTCTTCCAGCGCAGAATGCGAAATCGTCTTATCATCCAGCAGCGACTCACCTTTGTTGTTTCGCCCCGCCGCGAGCCTGAGATTGCCTTCGTCGTCTTTCAGAAAAACATAGCCGCGCTCGGCCCGCGTCAGCCGCAGCGTAACCTCCAGCATGGTCATCAGGATTTCATCTAGCACGCCCGCGGTATTCAACTTGCGCGCCGCTTCCAGAAACAGCGTCAGTTTTTCCAGGTCGGTGGCTTCCTGCGAAATCTGTATGCCAGAAATCTGGCTCAAAAATTCTCGCGCGGTGTTCGAGGTGCCATGCGCCGGATTGAAAATCAGGTAGGTTGAATCGCGCGCCCCGAACTCCAGTCGGTCATTGCGCTCCAGCCGTTGCCGCTGAATGCGCTCTCCATTGACGTATGTGCCGTGCTTGCTGCCCTGATCGACGAGAAAAAATCCGCCCTCTTCCAGCACGATTTGCGCGTGATCGCGCGATACGCGCGGATCGGCAATCACCAGATCCTTGTCTACTTTTCGCCCCACGCTGAATGGAGTTCGGTTCAGAACGATGTTCTTCTGCTCGTTCCCCTGCACTAGTACCAGCGCCGGGAACACTCCCGATCCGGAAGACTGCGGACGCCCCATTGCGCTAAGCCCCATGAGATGTAGTCACGAAAGAGGTGCCCGATCCTTGTCGCGTTCCTCGCGAAAGGGGGGATCGCCCCCCAAATCAACCGCTGTGCTGCTATGCATAATGACAGGAATCATGCCCCGGCGAAAGAGCCTTTGTTTAAACCCGCTGTGGCGCTTCCATGGGCCGTTCGGTAGACTGCACAGTGCCCCCACCGCAACCATCTCGGCACCAGCTCGTCGTCTCCGCCGCGAAGACCTTTATTCTCTTCATCCTAGTTTCGCTCCTGGTTGCCTTTGCCGGCATACGTTTGTCCCCCTCGCTCCAGGGCACCGACTTCGTCGATTTCTACGCCGCGGCCCGCATGGTCGCAGAGGGCCACGCACACCAACTCTACGATGCCAACGTTCAGCGTCAGTATCAGGCGCGTGACGCGAGTCGAGTGGGCACCCTTTACATTCATCCTCCATTCGAAGCCGCGATCTACCTGGCCGTCGCGTGGTTGCCCCTGAAATCAGCGTATCTTTTGTGGTCGGCGTTCAGTTTGGGCTTTCTCGCGTTGGCCGCTCGCCTTCTGGCCAAAGAGGCTCGTCCGCCATGGGATTGGCGAATATGCTTCGCCGCCTCGCTTACTTTTGTCCCAGTCTTGCTCTGTCTGGTGCAGGGCCAGGACTCGCTCCTCCTGCTGCTGCTCATCGTCTTTGCGTTCACCTCCTTGAGGCGGGACCACGGATTTCCCGCCGGATGTTGGCTGGCCCTGGCACTCTTCAAATTTCAAATCATTGTGCCCCTGACGCTGGTGCTCGCCGTGACCCAGGAGAAAACTGTAAGAAGGGCGCTGCTAAAAGGATTTGGACTGGTCGCGCTGGCCCTGGCGATACTTTCCGCCGCCATTTCCGGACGGTCGGTTTTCGTCGTTTATCCTTCGTTTCTGCTGCATCTCCCGGAGCAAGCGTTTGCCGGGATTTTCCCCCAAGCCATGGCCAATTTTCGCGGATTCATCCACCTGATCTTTCACGGCCAGCGCTCCCCTTGGACGGTCGCTGCAATGGCAGTCTTATTCGCAGTGGCACTGCTGAAAACATTGGCCGCGGGGAAGCGCGCATCCATCGTATCTCGATCACACTCCGCCAGCCGTCTGGACTTCGATGCCGCTTTCGGCGGCACAGTAATGTTTGCGCTGCTGGTCAGCTATCACCTCAACCCCCACGACCTCAGCCTCTTGCTGCTGCCGATTTCCCTGCTAATGCACTCCGTTTGGCTGCCAACCCAGCGTCCACGTCGGTTTACGAACTGGGTGATTCTAAGTCTGCTGGTAATTCTGTTTTTGCCCCTGCTGCATTTGTGGGCGCTCGAAGCGCACGCCTACGATTGGATCAGCGTTCCCCTGGTTTTGCTGTTTCTGACGAACGGTCGAGCGGCACGACCGGATCAAGCCCAGGCCGCGACTCTCAGATAACCTCACGCTGTCTGCTTTCCATAGCGTGCAGTCAAAGAAGATTCAGGACTCCTGATCTACGAGGGAAATTAACATGAGCCGATTTTGTAAATCAGGCGTAGATCCGTACCTGGAAAAATTGTCTCGGTGGCGTTGAGTTGGTCGCAGAGATGGCGGAGCGCCTGGTC
>JBAUXO010000310.1:0-16427 GCA_049584315.1 Candidatus Sulfotelmatobacter sp.
ACGGGCTGAGAGGCATCTCCATACTGTTGGTCTGCCATATTAGCCCAAGGCTTTCCCGCCTGATAGAAGTCTTTTGCCAACCAAAATCCACCAGCGAGAGATGCCAGTTCAGATGGATGCAGACAGCGGTTCGCGAGGGACCCACCTCGTTCGGAACATTCCTGAGTACTCTCTGCCATGAATTCTGCCACATTTCGATTTCAAAAAGTTCGGCCTTCGCGGTGTCACCCGCGGGGTTTCTACGAGAGGGCAGGTGTGCTCTATCACTACGCCAGGGAACGCCGTTGAAGGAGCTGTTTTGGGTACCATTAGCAGGCGCACGCTGGCGCATTGATTGGCAAGGCACCAATCGTTCGGGAACCCCTGTTGTTTGACCGATTTGCGCTTCGTTATAGATGATGGAGGCGATGGACGCCGAACAGACCACTGCTGAAATCGAGTGGCAGGAGCGCATTTTCTCTGTGCCATACACCAGACCGCTCGACCCGAGCGACTTCCCGGCTGCCAATCGATGGCATGATGAAACCCTCGCGCACAGCCCGTGGTGCGGCTTTGGCAGCGGTGTGGCATCCGTTGCCGAGCCTAGTCCCCGACAATACGGCTAGACGGAGTTGGAGGCTAAGCCTCCGCACAAATTCATCCACACATCCGGTTGATGTCGCGATTCTCAAGGGCAGGTTTGGGAAACCCTCGCTTGGTTACGCTCAGCATGGCGCGACCTACGCATTCAGTCGTTGTCACGTAGTTCGGGAAAAGCATCTTCCACAACGGATAGAGGGGTCTCATCAAAGCGTAAGCCGCCCCATACCATCTGGTCTTTGTACGGATTCCATGAAGCGGCTGAATGTACGCAGGGCGAAACAGGAACACCGCCTTGAACAGCATTTGCACTAGCGCTTTCTCCGTTCTGCCCTTTACCCGCGCCCACATGCTTCGCCCGCGCTCCGTGCTGTCGGTTCCCGCCCCAGACACGTAGATGAAGGTCATTGCCGGGTTAAGCTTGGCTAAGGTTTTCGCCACCGAGACCGTCAGATCGTATGTCACGCGCCGATACCTCTCCTCCTTCATCCCTACTGACGAGACGCCGAGGCAGAAGAAACATGCGTCGTAGCCTGAGAGCCTGTCCTCAATCGCCGAGAGGTCAGAAAGATCTTGGTGGATGATTTCGCGCAGCTTGTCATGCTGCGGCAGGCTGGCGTTGCGGACAACCGCGAGGACGCTATCGACGTCAGGGTCGAGCAGACACTCGCGCAGGACGCCCTGCCCGACCATGCCCGTCGCTCCGAAGAGAAGCACTTTCACTTGACCGTCTCCTATTTCTCACCAAGGCGCCTACCAGAGCGAGTGCGCCGACCTCCGTGCGCACGAGAGGCACTGCGCTTCAGTCCTCTGGTGCAGACGCGCAGGGCAGACGCATCGGTGTCGAAGGTGTTCCATTCGTTTCCGCAGTCGCAAAGCCATCTGCCGTCCTTGCGGGCTATCAACCGCAGAGCGGACAGCGGTGTGTGGTTCCGATGGTTCCCGGTTGGGTTCAACCTTACGATCAGGCGCCCTGGTGGGGCATCAGTCGTTGGACTCATCTTTTTGGCTCACTGAATTCTCTCTTCTTCGGCAAAGCTGCTCCGACTCCTCCCGATCACCCGCACTTCCTTGCCACGCAGACCTGCGTACTTGATCGCCATCCCGAGAAGTTTGTATTCGTCCTCTTGGTAGTCGGCGGCAAATGCGTCCTGGTGGAGCAAAACCAGTTCTGCGTCATCCGCGCAGGCTTTCGCAAACTCCGGAAGCTTCTTCCTGATGGTCGCGATCAGATTGGACTCCCGCTGCATGCGCTCGTCATCGGTCATAGTGCTATGAGAATAGCCGATTCTGAATTCCTGCGAGTCCCAGGCGTGCATGAGGGCTAAATCTAATCATGCCTCAGATCACCGCCGGGGCGATTTCGGAAGGTCGGAAGCCAACGATTTACGGAGTCTCGCCATATCTCTTCTTCAAGAAGGACTCCTCCCAGAAGACCACGATTCCGTGCAGAGCGAGGAATAGAATCGCAGAAAAGAGCAAAATTGAATGGACCGGCAAAAGAGCGTGGGTTCATGGTTGACAATGGGCATGTGTGGGGTCGTGCAGTCGGAATAACGGGGGCCTCAGGACGGCTCAGTGCTGGTGACTGACGAGGCTTGCAAGTCGATCTGGCGGATTTCGTAGATCGGAAAGTGAAACTGTCGTGTTGCGTCAAGACGAATAATAAATGAGAGCGAAACCGAGCTCGCTCCACCAACCGCAGATCACTTCATCACTCGCCGCCGGCGAAGAAAAGGAACTCATGTTCACAAATGATGGGCCGCGACGAAACTTTCTGAGAGTTGCCGGTCTTGGAATGTCAGGCGTCGCAGTCGGCGCGATGACGCGCTCGGCTGTAGCGAAATCAAACCCAACCTCAGGCGGCGAATACGATGTCAGAGCTTTCGGCGCGAAGGGCGACGGGAAAACGCTCGACACTGAACCTATCAATCGGACCATCGAAGCTGCGGCGCACGCGGGTGGGGCTATCGTCAGCTTTTCCGCAGGCACATATCTTTGTTATTCCATCCATCTCAAGAGCAGTGTGGATTTGTATCTCGGTCCCGGCGCAACCATTATCGCGGCCGACGGTCCCGCACCAGGCGCCACCGGCGGATACGATTCTCCCGAACCGAACGAATGGGATCACTACCAGGACTTCGGTCACAGCCATTGGCATAACAGTTTGATCTGGGGCGAGGGCATCAAGAATGTTTCCATTACCGGGCCGGGCCTGATCTGGGGCAAAGGCCTGAGCCGTGGCGAGGGAGATACCGCGCTCGCTCCCGGCGTGGGAAACAAGTCGATCAGCCTGAAGAACTGCCACAACATTACGCTTCGCGATTTCTCAATGCTCCACGCCGGCCACTTTGCAATTCTCGCAACCGGCGTGGATAACTTCACGATTGATAATCTGAAGATCGATACGAATCGGGACGGCATCGACATCGATTGTTGCCGCAATGTGCGCGTCTCGAATTGCAGCGTGAACTCACCGTGGGACGACGGCATCTGCCTGAAGAGTTCTTATGGCCTCGGCTATGCGCGATCCACGGACCATGTCACCATTACGAATTGCTATGTCACCGGCGGCTATGAAGAAGGCACGCTGCTAGATGCGACCTACAAGCCTATCGCACCGGAACGCAAAGCCTCGCGCAACGGAAGGATTAAGTTCGGCACGGAATCGAATGGTGGTTTCCGGAATATCACCGTTTCAAATTGTGTGGTCGATACTTGCCGTGGGATCGCTCTAGAGTCGGTTGACGGCGCGCTGCTCGAGGATGTTTCCATCAGCAACATTACGATGCGCGACATCACCGATGTGCCCTTTTTTATCCGGCTCGGTCGCCGTATGCGTGGTCCGGATGGAGTCCCAGTAGGCGAGATCCGGCGCGTAAACATCAGCAACATCGTCGTTTCGAATTGTGCGTCCCGTCAGTCAGCACTGATCTCCGGCATCCCCGGGCACTACATTCAGCACTTGAAACTAAGCAATATGTTGATCGTCCACCAGGGCAGCGGAAAGAAAGAAGACGCAGCCATTCAGGTGCCGGAGTTAGAGACGGTGTACCCCGACCCGAACCGGTTTGGGCCCATGCCGGCACACGGTTTTTTCATTCGCCACGTCCAGGACATCCAGATGAGAGACGTGGAAATCAGATATGCGAACGAAGATTTGCGTCCTGGATTCGTGCTCGATGATGTCGCCGGTGCGGACTTCATTCATGTCAAGGTGCAGCACGCTACGGGCGTTCCGCAGTACATTTTAAGAAACGTGGAAAACTTCAACACTTACGAGAGTTGGCCCTCCCCCGACACACATTTGGAAAAAGTAGAGCAGCAGACGCTTTAAGCCGGAGGAATGCACACCAAGAATCAACGTCGTATGCCAGTCGGCAATTTTCCGCAGATAGGGTCCAACGAAGTGGGAAGACCCGAAGTGCATGGACCTTCTTCTGGGCAAATGATCTGGGACGCCTCAGCTTCCGTGACTTGAGTCAGCGTGTGTATCTTAGCCCAAACGCCACGGCCGAACGCGTTCGGCAATTGCAGTCCAGAGGCATCATCCGTCGATTTCACACGTCTTTGAATCCAGCATTACTCGGGCTAGGCCTCGAAGCCTACATTGACGTGAAGCTTCGGGTCGGCACAAACGCCCAACATTTTGAGCCAGCCGTGATGCCAGGAGTAGTGAGTATGGCAATTCTGACGGGGTCATTCGACGTGCGGCTTCGTGTCGCCTGCAGGGATCAGGCGGACCTGGCGCAGTTGATTGAAACGCTGCGGACTCGTGCCGGCCTGCAGGAGACAAACAGTACGGTCATCTGTCGCGAAATCGAGCCTCGCAATTGGCATGTTTAGAGATTGCGCCGCCCCTCACCGCGCCGCTCGAATCAGGAGCTTTCGCACCAGTCGAACCCTTATCTAACCCTCGGAACTACACGGCGATGATTTCTAGCAGATTAAAGCATCAGCTTGAAAACTTTGGCTGGGCTCCGGGTTCGATTCAGTCCAACAGAAAACGTTCAATGCGCCAAATCTGCTAGAGCATTCTCTTAAGAGCCGCGAGGCTGTTGAGCGCATCTCTCAGTTTGCGATGCTCCTTAGAGTGAGCAATCGGCAATCCTCGTAAGCGTCGTTGGATAGCCTTCTCAGCCATGTCGATGCTCGCTGGCAACTTGTTCCGGTCGAATTCCATTGCCGCGGCTCTATAAAAGTCGAGCCAATCCCTGTCATTATGGATCACCGATTGAGTCTCCGCGCACAGTCCTTTCCGCATGGAGAAATGTGCATCTGGTGAGCTGGCAAACGAGCACCCGTCTGCCAAGGGTTGTACAGTTCAAGTGTCATCCACGTTCTCCCTTTGTTGAGCGATGGTGTTCCGCGTCAGCGATCTTGCCGAATCGGGGGCTTTCTCGAGGTGAATCGGAATCTGGGGAAAAGAGTCTCTCGGGGCACCAAACGGGCTATCGGCTAGAACAAGAGCAACCGCAATGCCAAAACCAGGCTTCTCCCTGCCGAGGAGAAGAGCGACGTTGCCCCGTGTAACGGGCCGCTGCATTGCCATGGCGAGAGGAACTTAGCTGACTGCGAGCGGACAAGCGGCATTCAGTTCCAAGGTTCCAAGCCCTGTTTCGCGCTGATATACCAATAGTCAGCATTCTTACGGCAATGCAAAAACATACCACAGGGAAAACTTGTTCCATCGCAGACGGCTCACGGCGACAACAGCCTCAAAACGAATGCGCCCCGGACTCCGGTTAGAGTCATGGGGCGCTTCGTTGATCAGCCCTCCCCCGAAAGCTGCTCACAAGTCACGATATGCCTCGATACTCCCCCTTGGGAATGGCTCCAACGGGCTAAGGTTTGTACCGGTGACTAGCGGTAACAAACTTCGGTTAGGTATTCATGCAGAGGGCGCCATGTGTATCCTTCCCGCTATGTCCTCTAAGGCGACGTTTGGGGAATCCCGGCGCAGCACTCGTGTCCCTCTGAAGGTTGTGATCGCCCTTGAGGATCATAATTTGGGCAAGACCTGCGGGGGAGAGACTATCGTCGTCAACGTCCATGGTGCATTGATCGGTACGGCAATCGGCTTGAGAACGGGGATGAGAATCTCGGTCTACGTCTATCTGACGGACAAGCGAGCCAAAGCTCAGGTAGTTTATATCGATCCTCAGAACTCGTTGCACTGCGGGATCGAGCTTGATAAGCCGCAGAACATTTGGGGAGTGTCATTGCCCCCGGACAACTGGGAAGATTGATCGACCTCCGACGGTCGGCAGTAGATTCCATTACGGAAGTAACCTTGGAGGCGAGTTACCGCGTTGTAAACTTTCCTCTAGCCGCCCTCCCTTTGTTTTGAATGCAATTTGATGTTTCGAAGATGGCAACATTTGACGAAGTCAGAACGGCCGAGAAGTCCATGCGAGCAGCACAAAAGCGTTACGGGCCTATCGCGAGAGCCCATCGTGCAAATAAGATGTCGATCTTCACGATAAGCTTGCTGCCGATCTGAAGGCCGCGACAAACAAATACGTGAGCTTAGTTCTTTTGATGAATTGGAAGGAATCGCGACAGTGGTATGACAATTCGACCGTTCAGCACGGAACATTTCTTAGGTCCCTTACGAGCGACACTATACCGGACTGCGGTTGCTTTGCTTGTTCTGGGATCATTGCTGCCGCTGCTTCCGCACCAAGCTTCGGCCCAGCAACCCGTTGAAGGCATGCGCAAAATCGTGACTCGCGTCGTCACCCAATATCCCAGTCTAGCTCGCTCCATGAATATTCAAGGCTCCGTGCAAGCAGACGTGCTTGTTGCGCCCAACAGTACAGTGAAATCGGTAGAAGTGAAAGGCGATCCCCCTATTTGCTCAAGCGGCCCAGAACGCGTTGCGCCAGTGGAAGTTGGAACCCACACCGCACGAGACGGATGAAGTTGTCGAATTGAGATTCACTCCTTAGCACTGACTAACGCTACTTACAACTCTGGGCAAGGATTATTTGCGGCAAGACGGAATGAGGATGTGGACTTTGCTTTTAAGGCAGATCAGTCGATCCTCCAACTGCCCGTTCCAACGAACAGATCAGCTCGGCACTGCATGATCAAAATGGCGCAAGCTAAATGGAGAACCATCAGACCCCGATGGAGGGGTGCGGTGGCACGTCCCACAATGGCTTTCGTATTCAGTTTTCTTGCGACGGCAATCGTCATCTTGGCGGCTCTCTCTTGGTTTCAAAGGAATAAGGTCGATGAAGCCCGCTCTGCCCAAGTCATTCTCAATCAAATAGCAGTGCTCGCACGAGAGATCAACCATCTTACGTGGAGAGCCTTGCAGGAGCAGAATCTAACCCCCGAATTCGACAGCGAGATGCGGGCGGCAAGAGAGGCACTGCCTAAAGTGGTGTTGGCGGCACGTCTTTACGCTGATCACACCTCTGCTCTTGAGAAAGTCTGGCCTGCTTTAGACAACTACACTCTGTCGGCGGGGCGGCAATGGATTTTGATGCAAGCTGGAGACTTTGACAAGGCGAAGCAGCTCAACTTCCAAGAGGTCAGCCCCCAGTTCGACTTGATGCAGCACCAATTACAGATTGGCATTGAAACCGAAGACAAATGGGCGCAAGTTTTTGCCCTTAGAGCGAGAAACGAATTGCTGTTAGCCGCGATATTGGCAACGACGGCAATCCTTATACTTTTTCTCCGGCTCAATCGACAAGAGCACATCGGCCAGTTGGAAGAAACCGAACGCACTGCTCTCCGCGAGAGCGAAGAGCGTTTCCGCGCTCTCACGGAGCAATCAACTGATATCATTTTCATCGCCGAACCTTCTGGTCAGATTAAGTACGCGAGTCCTTCCGTGCAAACAGTTTTAGCCGTGCATGGAGACAGCCTCGTCGGAACAAACATGATCGACCTAGTACATCCGGACGATTTCGCAAAAACCATGGGCACAGGAGTCAGAGCGATAGCGCATAGCCAGAATTCAATAGTTGAGTTCCGCCTACGACATGCAGACGGAAGGTGGCTCTATTTCGAGTCTATTGTCAGAAACTTAATTGACCACAAGAATATCGGCGGCATTGTCTACAATGCCCGAGATGTCACGGAACGGAAACATGCGCAGGAAGAACTGCTCTTTAACGCCACCCATGATGCTCTGACCGGCCTGCCAAACAGAGCCTTGTTTCTGGGACGTTTGGAGAGTGTCGTGGATCGGATGAAAAGGCACTCCCAGCAAGCCGCCGCTGTCCTTTTTATTGATATCGATGATTTCAAGGTTGTAAATGACTGTTACGGCCACGCCACTGGGGACGCTCTAATCAAAGAAGTGAGCAACCGACTGCGGGCATGCCTGCGTAGCGAAGGCACCATAGCTAGGATGGGCGGAGATGAATTTACGGTTCTAGTCGAGGACGTTACTGATCCGAGCGATGCCATCCGTGTGGCCCAGAGAATCCAGTCTTCATTTACGTTGCCGTTCCTACTGGACGGACTTGAGGTCTTCAAAAGCGCGTCAATCGGCATCGCCCTGACATCACCTGAGACATCTGCGGAGACGGTCCTTCAAAATGCCGATATCGCAATGTATCGGGCGAAGGACCAAGGCAAGGCTTGTAGTGAACTCTTCGACCGCACTATGCACGAGCAAGTCATGAATCGGCTTCTTCTAGAAGCCAAACTGAGATATGCGCTCCAGAATGAAGAACTGACACTTCACTACCAGCCAATCGTCGCCGTCGATACAGGGGTAGTACAGGGCTTCGAGGCTCTTCTGCGATGGCAGCCCTCGGGATCGGATTCAGTAGAACCAAGCACGTTCGTTCCGGTAGCAGAACAGTGCGGACTAATTGTCCCGATCAGCGTTTGGGTATTGAAAACGGCGTGCTTAGAAGCCGCGAGTTGGCGACAGACATATTCTGCTGACCCGCCGTTATATGTTGCCATTAACATCAGCGCGAAGCATTTCTCTCATGTCGGATTCATCGCACACGTCAAAGATGCGCTCCAAGAAAGTGGAGTTGATCCGCAGTACATAACAATCGAACTCACAGAAACCTTGGCCATGAACGACGTGGCGGCGACTGGACAGACGATGTCGCAGCTACGGAGTCTAGGAGTGAAGTTAAGTATTGACGATTTTGGCACTGGATATTCCTCTCTTAGCTATCTCCGTCGTTTTCCGGTGGACACTCTTAAAATCGATCAGTCATTTGTTAAGACGATGGATGCCGAAAACTGTGCCATCGTAACGACCATTGTCGGGCTGGCGCATAATCTAGAACTTAAAGTAGTCGCTGAAGGGGTCGAAACCACTGATCAACACCAACTGTTAGCGTTGGCCGGTTGCGGATCAGCCCAAGGATATTTGTTTGCGGAACCCATGCCTGCAAAGGATATTGGCATTTTCATTGAATCCAATCGGCGAACTACCGGACAAACCAAACACATAGGATTGGCTCGCTCGGCAGCGGCCCCTTAAACTTCAGAGAGGCGATTCCGCGTCTGAAGAAGGCAGATGGTTTCTGGTCACTTTATGATGATATGACATGGCGGTCATCGCGCCAGCAGTACATCAAAGGAGAACGAATGACGCAAAAGATTATTGAGGTAGTCGGAACTTCCAAAGAGAGCTTCGCGAAAGCCGCGGAAAATGCGGTGGCAGAAGCCGCCAAGACCGTTCGGGGCATGAAGTGGGCGCGAGTGGCAGAACTGGAAATGGAATTGGACGGCAAGAAGATAGTTAAATACCGCACCACGACGAAGATTTATTTCGACATTGAGAAGTAAGGATTGTTCGAATGTGGAATTGCCCGGCGCAAACGAAAGCGTTCCAAACTCTTCCCAGTCATGAGGCGCTTTAGTTTGATCAGGCCTCCCCAAGTTGCCGCTCAATCACAGGCTGCTTCTTCTCTACGGCGGTGAGGAATGGCTCCACCAGGGCTAAGGTTTACACTGCTGGTTAGCAACAGCGCAACTTCGGTTAAGTATTCATCCAGCGGCCGCCATGCATACAGTAACGACTGTATACGCGCCTGCGGGAAACGGCTTGGTTTCTCTCTGGCCCTGCGAGAACCTTCCGCAAGGTACGAAAAAGTTTCTCACTTATGTTCCCTGAGTGATCCCTTCTGGCTCGGTACAACTCGATATAGATCAGCGATTAGGAGATCAGGAGGCCGTTGGCAGAAGAATTGCACTGGTGTGCGCAGAAGGTGCCGTATGCTGGAATGCAACAGGAGTGTGACTCTACCCTCCCGGAAATCCATATTGATCGTGGATGACAGTGCGTTTATCCGTCATGTGCTCTGCGAGTTGTTCAAGCAAGAAGCGGACTTCGAAGTATGCGGACAAGCGCAGAACGGAAAAGAAGGAATTGACAAGGCTCAAGAGTTGTGCCCCGACTTGATCGTGCTAGACCTTTCCATGCCTGTAATGAACGGCTTTGACGCGGCACGTGTTTTAAAACGGCTCATGCCTGCGGTGCCGCTGATTCTGTACAGTGCATTTGGGGACAAGCTCGCGGAGTACCAAGCCCGGTTAATTGGAATCTCGGAAATCGTCTCAAAATCTGAGCACCCATCCGCGCTGATTCACAAAGCCCGAGGTCTTCTCTACTCCGCTGCCGCTTGAACTAAGGGGCAGAGCGGCGCAGTTTCTCTAGCTCAGGCGTGGGTCGTCCCTTTGAGATCACGAGCCTCGAAAACCAGAGGTAAACTGGGGTTATGCGCAAGCGCCTAATTACACCGAGTCCGCGGGACGCTGAGGCTCACCACCAAGGCTGGCTGGGACCAGACCGTGTCGCACTGGTCGAGGTCACATCGGAAGATATGGATTACTCGGTGGAGTCTGCGTTGGCCGGAGCGGAAGGGCAGGGCTGGCGTGCCGCCGATTCTGGCACTCAAACCATCCGACTAATCTTCGATCAGCCACAGAGACTCACACGCATCGGACTCGTCTTCGAGGAAATCGAAACAACGCGCACCCAAGAGTTTGTCTTGCGATGGTCTGGGGATGACGGACGCTCGTTTCGAGAGATTGTGCGCCAGCAGTGGAATTTCAGTTCCCCGAACGCAACACGCGAGGTCGAGGAGTTTCATGTTGCACTATCCGATGTTGCTGTTTTGGAACTGGTCATTGTGCCTGACATCAATCGAGGATCGGCTCGCGCCTCGCTTAAGAGTTTACGGCTGTCATGATTCGCCTCACTTTTCCCAAAAGCAGCCGATTTTTGTTCAGGGCTCGATCTCGTCCGACGCTGTCTTTTATAGGAAAGATAAGGGTCACCGTGGTGTCGTTCAGGCTGTGTAACAGGTGGGCCGGTGGTGTAAAATAAAAGGGAGCACGGCAGAACGTTCGCAGGTGTAAGTTCAAGTCTTCCCCAGTCCCCCCAAGCCAAACCGGAGCTTGGCTCGTGCGGCTCTGGAAGTCTTGCATGATGGCGTGGGAGAGCACTTCGTCACCTTGACGGGAACTTTACCTTGCCCCTGACCTCTCGCGTGTCGAATGGCAGCATAAATGGCGAAGTCGCGTCGCCGCGAGACTCGTCTCCGTTGGCTTCGCTCTGAACTCTCTCTTCATTATCATTATCGTGATCCTCGCTGCCTCCCGAGGTTAGCACCGCACTGCAAGTGCTCAGTCCAACGAAAACGAAACGCAACTCGAACCCGAACAACGAGTGCAGACGCTTGAGTTGGCATGGATGCCTTTGTTCTTGGCTTTCAGTTACAATCCTTCTCACTCCATGAGCCCTGCTCTACCTGATCACGGCATTGATGCCCGGTGTCATTCGCAACTTGCTGCTAATAGGCTTGGGACTTTTGTTGGTGGCGCTATTCCTACCCACATTCACCATCGGTTCGGTAACGTTGGCCCTGCGCCGAATGGAAATTCGGGTCGGCGTGATCTGCCTTCTTGAAAGTTTGGCCATGATTCTCTACGCCAAAGTTGGAAAGTTTCGCCATCGCGATCGCATGCTCGGTTACGCGAACTGGGGCGGCAATGAAAGTGTTCTCGATGTAGGCATGGGGCGCGGACTGTTGATGATTGGGGCGGCCAAGAAGGTGAACACAGGAAGAGCTGTGGGCATCGACATTTGGAGCAAGGGTGATCTTTCCGGCAACTCGCGGGAGAAACCTCTTCGCAATGTGGAACTCGAAGGCGTTGGCGACCGGGTCGAAGTCAGAAATGACAACGCTACGGCGCTTCAGTTTCCAGATGATAGCTTTAATGTTGTTTTGTCGAACTTATGCATTCACAACATCCCAAGCCGAGAAGGGCGAGAACGAGCCTGCCGGGAGATTCTTCGCGTCCTGAAACCCGGCGGGAAGGCCGTTATTGCCGACTTCAAGAACACCGCAGACTAGTTGAGGACATTCCAATCCGCTGGAGTCACGGCCTCGCGCACCGGGATCGACTTTCTGCACACATTTCCGCCTCTGCGCATCGTTCAAGTGATTAAGAAGTCCGCTTCTTGACGAGCATGTGAAGTTCAGCACCGTTGACCATTCATCGTGTTTACCTGACATGAACTGATCGGGAGGGCAATGCGAAATGAAGACCTTAGTGATATTCATTCTTTTGGTAACAGCAGCATGGTGTCAACAGCAAGCTATTGACGTAGTGGTATCCTATGGCGCTGATCCGACTGGGAACAAGGATTCGACTACGGCACTCAACAATGCATTTGCGAATTCAAGCAATGCGACACTCTACATCCCCGCCGGGACCTACAAGATCTCCAGCACATTAATGATCAACCCCCGCTACAAAGTATTGGGCGCTCCTGGTTTTTCGAGCACGACCATTTTTCCGGCCACAGGATTCAGTGGCCCAATGGCGAATGTTAAAGCCACGTCAGCGCAAACTAGTGTCATCGTCGGCGGAATGGACGGGCTTTTCTTCGATTGTAGAGGGTCCGCGTCAGTGGGCATTCTCTACGGCGGAAGTGCAACGTTCACAGTCTACGGCTACATGACTTCAAACACTGTCGCGCACAACTGTACCACTGCTGGAGCACAAGTTGGGCAGAACTCATGGGAATTGAGTTGGTTTAATGTCGGGTTTCAGGGCAATGGCGGCGACGGACTTCAGGTTCTCAATCAAACCAATATGGGGGAAAACCTGAACTGTCACGCTTGCGATATTTCGAACAACGGCGGCAACGGTGTGACCTTGGGACCGGCCACACTCGGTTACACTCACCAGTTCAACTGCATCGCCTGCTCGTTCGATTACAACGCTGCGTGGGCCATTCAGAACCAAACTGTCACTTCGGGGGAGTCTATCGTCACTATCGTAGGCGGGCAAATTGAAACGGTTGGAACAACCCAGAAGTGGGTTCAGAATTTTGGTCGCATGACGGTTGATGGAGTACTCTTTGCCGATGACACCGGCTCTGGCCCCAGCTATCTTATCGACAATGAGAACTATTTCGACGCCGACGGCGGGCGATTCATAATAGGTCCTGCGACAGCTATCCTGAACCCGGGTCAGACGGGCTTCACGAGCTGCCTTGCTGCAATCGGGCTTCAGGCCACGTGTAGCCAATTTATCGATCCCGCCGGAGGAACGAACGGATTTCCGAACACCCAGTTCAGCGGATACGTCAGCGTCAGCGGAGCCACGCCCACGATGTCAGGTTCTACTGTTGGATTTGGGAATACGACCGGATTCGGAAACGGAGCCGCAGGAACTAGCGTGACAACGACGACGAAAAATACTGGGGCCGGTCCGGCGACTCCGCAGACAGTGGTTAAGTACATCGAAATCGACATTGGCGGCACGAAATATTGGATTCCATTGATGCGATGACTGTGTTTCTGAAGTACCGGCTTGGAAAACTTCTCTTCTATAGGCATAGAAAAATCTGACCGTCCACAACGCCCTGTGCGTTTTTTTCGGACGAGCGCGGTACCCGGAGTGTTGGGGTGACATAAAAGACCCGTGATCTTGGATACATCAATCGTGTTCAAGTGTTGACCGTCATTACGGGTTGCACAAAATCCCCCCTAGCAACTGTGTATTTTTCGGTTCGGTTGGATTATCTCGCTCGCTCAAGCCCCGCGACACGCGCCTGCGCTTCTTGGTCCGTTGGGAAATTCCGATCAACCGATCAACCCATTCCCCCATTTTCACAACCGTTCCGCCGTTGATAGCCGAGTTGCGGAGACTCGGCGGGATCAGTGTGTTGAGTATTGAAACTCAAACAACCAGCGGGAAACTGGGGGTAGCCCAATAGGCCCCGTTCTCCGCTGGAAGCGCCCAAGGATCTCCATCAGCCATTTCTAGAGCCGTACAGAATGTCGCCCTCTCACGAACCGGAAACGCGGCGCTCCGGCTCCGCATAGAGCCCGAACTCCGCAATTCCCAGCGGCTCGCCCCTTCCTCGAACGCTTAGGCGGACGCGCTCCGCGGAGGTCTGGTTCACCCGGTACACCATCATTGTGGGTGACTCGCCAGCAAGCGCCTCGTTCCACTGTCCCCCGTTCCACGCTTCCACGCGATACGAAGCAATGCGGCTTTCCGTCCCATAGTCCCCCAGGTAGGTCGGCTCGAGGACTGCAATCGTGTTGAAGCTCGTCGGCTTGCGCAGGTCGATCTCGATCCATCCCGACGTTTGCCCGTCATCGCACTGCCAGTACGTTCCTGGCCGATCGTCGTTTGCCAGGTCCGGTCCCGACGTATCGGCGGAGCTGCTCGCGTACGAGGGCCGACCCGACGCAAGGTTCGATGAAATGATCTGCAGTGTGGGTGTGAGCCGTGGCGCGGGCACCCGATCGCGCCAGAGTCGCCCGATCTCAGCAAGCCGATCCACCGCATTCTGGTCGAACCGCCCCTCCCGGTTCGGCGCCACATTCAAGATGAGATTGCAGTGGTGCGCGTTGAACGGGATTAGCCATTCTTCCACGATCTGCTTGGCGGAGCGAAGTTCCTGACTCGGGTATTCCAGCTTCCAGAACCAGTCGCTCTGCAGCGTGGTTGCCGACTGCGACGGAACCTCGCTTCTGGCCGGAATGGTCTGCCCGGCGTGCTGCTCATACTGCTTCACATCGGTGTAGTAGAGGGCTGGCGCCGGAAACCTGCCCTGGTTGTAATCACTCAGCAGGCAGTTCGGCTGCAGCTGCTTCACATGGTTGTAGATCTCGAGAAACGGCATCTCTTCATAGTTCAATCGGCTCCAGGCAGCGTTCCATCCGTCGATCACCAGCGCCGTAATCTCGCCATAGTTCGTCAGTAGCTCTGTCAGCTGCGCCTTCACACGGTCGATCTTCTCCCGCGTCACACAATACGGCCGGATGTCACCGCGCAGATCGAGAATCGAAAAGTAGAGGCAGGTCTTGAGCCCATGCGAGCGGAACGAGTCCACATAAGCGCGCACGATATCCCGCTTATAGGTCGCATCCTTTACGCACGCGCTGCCGGTCGCCGTTGGCCATAGGCAAAATCCATCATGATGTTTGGTCGTCAGGCAGCCATACGCCATACCTGCCGAACGGGCCGCATTCGCCCACTGATCGGTGTTGAGACTCTTCGGATTGAACAGCGCTGACGGTGCCCTCGGATCGCCCCATTCCCGCTGCTCGAAAGTCGCCATGTTCAGGTGGATATACATGCCAAAGCGCAGATCGAGGAACCGCTGCTGCGCCTCCAGCATCGACAACTCAGAGGCGGTTTCAACAATCGCTCCAGCCGAGGTTGTTCCCAATGAGGCACTCAACGCCGCGGCGGCCAAACCGCCGATGAATTCTCTTCTGTTCATTCCGCTCGCCCTCTCTGCAAATCCGGTTGCCGCGCGCCCTGCCGGTGATCACGACTCTCTCGACCATGACCGGAAGTGCCGCTTATCTGAAGATATCGCAGTGCGGACGTTTTCTTGTCGCGTTAGATCGTGGCGTGTCTTAGAGTTCTCGATAACCGCGCAGCTTGATCTTTACTCCGGGAAAGGCAGATTGCAGACGGGGCACTAAGCGCAGCAGCATGGGCACGATACGGGCATGACTGGAAACCGTTCCCGGGCGCAGTCGTGCCGCCAGCAGGCATCCGGTGTGGCGCTCGAAGACCAGCATGGGGTGATACATGTGCTGGCCGTAGGCTCCGTTGAAAAAGCTGAGTTGTTGCTGGCCATGAGTAGGATCGTCGGTGGAGTCAAGGTCGAGCAGAATCTCGCCATGCTGGCGGACTTGGTCGCCGCAGATCCGGCTGAACTGCTGGCACAGCCGATCGTTGGTGTGCACCAGATCGCGAGCCGAAGGCGCGTTTTCCAGCGACTGAGCGTGGGTTGGGAACCGAGCACGTCGCCTAGCTTGTGATCGGCGACGATCTGCAAGGTCGGATCACGGCGCAAACGATCGGCGTCGTTGGTGTCTTCATATCCGGCCACGATCTGGTAGATGCGTTGCCGTAACAAGGTCAGAGAGTCATGGCGCAGGCGGTCGTTCTGTCGCGGATCACTAAGCTCAGCGGCCCACTTGCGAGTCGGATCTTGGCGCTGATCGAAGGCTCGCAACGGCAACAGATCGGCGTCGCTGGTAATCTGGCCACCGGAAAAATCCGCGGATGGGTTGATGACGGTGGAAGGAGAAGTTCAGTTGTGATAAAACACTTTGTATCAAGTGATGGATGCTCCGAAAGGGAATGCTGGGTCTGCAAACCCAGTGTTCATCTTCCTTTTAGAGCATCCTTTCTTTCTTGACCAGTGATTTTGTGAATTATTCAGGCTAGCATTCGTGAGCTGAAAATCTTAGTACCCTATCGACAAGTGTGCCGGCGCGGAACATTTGGGGTGGGCCCAAGTGCATCACGCCGGCGCACTTGCGATAGGGGGATTTGTACGAAGCCGCTGACGCGGCGGACGCGGTGGA
>JBAUXO010000311.1:0-6990 GCA_049584315.1 Candidatus Sulfotelmatobacter sp.
AGGGCCCCGAACATCTGCAGCGAATCATCGAAGCCACCAGGCAGTATCAGGCAGCTCATCCCAAGCAGACAAAGCAACGGAAAGACCGCCAGCGTAATGTAAATAACTAACTGTACGATGTACTAGCGGTCATGCCGGGGGCACTCCATGAGACTTGGTCGGCCGTTACCAATTGCGATTGGATTTCCTGCGAGTGGACGAGCATTTCAACGCCTTTCTCATCCATCAGCACCCCGCTGATTTGTCGCGTATTGTTCCATTGTGCTGCGACCGTGAAATGGTCAAAACGAGTTGCGCCCTCCGATTTCTGCGCGGCATAACGAAATGAATAGCCTGCTGGATGGCCAGCAGCGTCCTCACGGGTCAGGCACGCGCTGCCGCCGGGGCCCATCTTCTCCGCGTTTTCGGGGAATCCTTCTTCCGGGTGTAACTTGGCGTAAAGGAAGGCGCAGTAGCCGTACTTACGCCCCAAATCGCGCACGTCGGCGTCATGTTTCATAAGTTGGTGATACTCGTCGCCCGAGGATCTCACGCCAGGAACGGGCAGAGCGCCGCGTTGCCAGTCAAAGTAAAACTGTGGTCCCGCCGTTCCCACGACCACTGGAATCAGAAACGCCACTCCCCAAACCCCCAGTTTGGCGGACTTCGCAGGCGCCGGAGGCAGGGAGCGTGTCACCTTGACCGCGCTAATGGCTACGCCGGATTGCAGCACCAGGACAAACTCGAGCAGTAGATAGGACAGCATCCCAGAGTCGTGGGAAGCTGCCATCCATACCAATCCAAGCAGAAAATACGGCAGGAAAATTGTACCGACGTAGGCGGCTAACACGCCATAGCCCGTGGCCAAGCCTAACGACAGACGATCGGGGCCGCGCCAGGAGCGCACCAGAATCACCACGTGGGGCGCAAGCAGAAGGCAGAGCAGGAGCCGAGTGTGATTGGCTTCCGAGCCGCTCTCGCCGAGGGCGGTCAGCAGCAAGAGTATTTCGATCGCAACCGCGCCCGCGGTTGTGTAGAGGACGAACTTGTGGGGCCGGCCAACGGAGCGAACCCCACGATCAGTAGACTCCACCTGGGCCACAGCCGGCCGTCCACCCCGGATCAAGAGCCAAAGCAAAGCGATAGCAATGGCGATGCTTGCTAAAAAGGAACCGGGTCCTGCTCCGGAAACGTAACCCGACGTTGCGCCTCGGTAGTTGGACTGCAGAACAGTGAGCAACCCAGGCGAGTAAGAAACGAGCTGGAACAGGGTGTACAGTTGGGCAACGATCGTCAAGGCGCAAATCGTCATCATTGCCGCTCGCGCCCACGCGCGCAAGCGCAGGATTGCAATCCCCAGCACGACGCTGACCACGAGCGTCAGCACGCCGGAGATTCCGGAATAAACTTTCGAGGCGATCAATGCCGGAGAAATCCTGCCGGCAATGAAAGTCACCGGCCAGAAAATCATGGCCGGAGTCGGGAACAAGCCCATTAATCGCCGGATGGCGATGGAGCGCGCAGCATTGCTGGTCGCACCAAGACCGAAAAACAGGCCCAGGCTGTAGAGTTCCGCAGCCGCCGTAGCGAAACAGATGCAGGCGAGAGAAGTCGTAGTCCAGTGACGTCGCATTTTTGCCGATGGCAAGCAGGCTCCGAGAACCTTCGCCGCAGCTGACCCTAGCGGTCTTGAAGGGCTCGTGCCCTATCTGTGTGATTAGACTTTGCTGAGGCGACCCGGCAAGGTTACTGAAGAAACCGCATCAAAAAGTTCGTTGTGCGACAAGACCCATTCGCTCGAAGACAATACGAGTGAGTGGGCTGTCCGGCTGGCAAGAAGGGTTCAGCATGATCACGCGTGGTCGCGTATCGCGTTCCATTGAGGTATGCGCCTGAGCGGTTCTCCTCAACTTCCGAAAGGAGCTTTTTTGTTCTTTCATCTGGGGCGAAATTGTCGTCATTACGGATAAATACCAGAATCCCTTCAATTTTCTTAGAGTTGGAGATTTTGGAAAATGGTACCCTCGCTCTCGACACAGTCGATCGGAGGGTCCACATCAAAGGAATTCAGAAAAATAGAAATTTCAATGGAAATGAAAGAAGTCTTTCTTACGTCTGCATCCAGAGATGAACAATGTTTTTGTTTTTCGAGGCCCTGAAGGGACATGTCCAAGTCTGAACGAGCACTGATTCTGCTTTCACTTTTCCATTGGCGTCAAAACGGATTACGCTGATAGCGCCCTTTCCGTAGTCCTCATCGTCGCAGATGAGTAAATCTTGCTTATCGCTCTGACCTCGGTATCTTCCGGCAGATCCCTATCGAGCCATCCCTATGGAAAAAAGATAGCCTCCGCCACGAGCCTTGTTCATCGCGGAGAAGAAAGGCGCTAGCAAAGCCATCCGCATGACTAAAGCAAGAACCGGAACTCAACAGAGCCTCCGTTTTGCCAACGGAGGTAAAACTCCCGAACAAGATGCTGTCAATTCCTAGACCCCCATTTAAGGGTAGTTCAGCGCTCTTTGCCATAAGTGCAGGGCAAGCTTTGCAACCCGTTTCAGTAAAATCTGTCGGTTTGTTGCAAAGAGCCGAGCGGCACTTTTTATTACTTGTGCAGCGTTCTGGATGGGTACAGTCGTTCAAGCGTGGACTGGGGCTTGCGTGAGTCGATGAGGGAGACCGACATCGAAGTAATTCTGGAACGCGCCAAGGAAAAATACCCGGAGGCGAAGCCGCGTATCATCTCGGACAACGGGCCGCAGTTCATCGCACGCGACTTCAAAGATTTCATTCGAATCTCTGGCATTACGCATGTTCGAACATCACCCTACCGGAAGTTGGCACAGGCTCGGCAGCAGCGTCAGCTCCGGCGCCAGCAAACCGCATGGAACCAAAGCCAACCTTTGCATTGTGAGCGGGTTCGTGCTGACGCAGGTTACCGAAGAGAGTCGCTTCTGCCAGTCGACCGGTGTCCAATCTACTATATGAAGATTTTTCTCCGAGGCCGCTACAGCCGATTTGTAGTTTTCATGGTGCTGCTCGTGGTCGGACTGAGAGCCTGGGCCGACTATGATCAGGCGATGCTATACACGTGCTGTTCTGCTGCGGTGCAGACGTTGTTTCATCATGCCCCAGCGGATGCCTTCCGTTTCGTTGTTAATTTTCCGATGTCTCTGATCAGCTGGTTAGTGCTGCCGGCTCCGCCCTACCTGCCCCGGAAGGGGCCGGCTAATTTTGCACTCCGGGAATCCTTCTCCGTTGTCACCGAGATCTCCCTCACGTTGGTGTTCTGGCTTGGAGTTGGCAGGCTGGCAAGAAGCGGGCGTCTTACAGGACTGAGGAGGGTTCCTCACAGGATTGCTCTTCCACTAATTTTCTTAGTCGTGGCGATTGCTTTGGAAAAAGTGGGCGAGCTTCAATATCAGGGCATCATGAAGCTCGGAGCTCCTCAGGAACACCCTATCGACGCCGTATGGGCGCGTGACAGTTTCGTCGGGTACGCTATTAACGCTCCCGCGTGGGCCGCATGGTGGCAACTTCCCCTTTTCCTTAACCAACAAGGCGAAAAGGTCTGGGTCACATATCTACGAATTACTTCCTGGCTCGGGCCGAGCAGTCGACTTCTCGAGTACGGTTTCCTTGTGGTCGTCTTATGGTATGGAATCGGCTCTCTGCTTGATAACAGAAACCGCCTGAAAGTGAGCTTCACGCCGGACACCCTCAGCTGGCAGAAACGCCTGTTGTACATTTTCTGCCTGCTCTACGGGGGATTCCTCTGCTCCATGGCACGAAACTCCTACTACGATTCCAACGGCTACGCTTGGTTCGCACTTTCCATATCGATTTGGAGCGCGCTGCTCACTTTGGGAAGCATCCACGTTCTATGTCAAGATAAGGCGCGATTCTGGGGCGCTGCGGCAAGAGTGTTTTGCGTTGTCTATACAATCCTCGCGGCTTGCGTGAGCATCCTGTTCGCGACCACTCCACATTACAAATTCCTCTTCTACGGCACGTGGGAGGCGTTCGCAATCGTGGGGTGGAGCTTGGTTGCTCTTACCCAGAGCCTCTATTGGCTCATACGAGGTGAAAAGCAAAAGCATATTCCGGCTCGAGAAATTCTTTGAATAAACGGATGGAACCGACGAAGCGCAATCATCCAGGAGGTGCTCCGGTGCCGGCGACTCCGACTTTCTTCCATGCGCCACCGGTTATGAGGAGCTACAATGACTCCGCCAGGTGAAACGGAAGCGGGCTCTGCAGGGATGCAACTACGCGGAGGGATAACCTGATACAGATGGAGCGGCAGGTGTGGACATGGTGTTGCATTATTGGCCTGACGACCGGCAACGTTTTGGCGCAAGAAGCCGCCCAGCGGCCGAACCCGGCCCCTAATGTTCAGATCGTGCGCGTACGCATTGGAGAGTCTTGTGGTTGGTGCACTGGCAACTACGACGATAGTGTAATGACCATTGAGGCGGGATCGATCGTTAGGCTCAACCGATCCTCCTCGGACCGTAAAGCCTATCCGGATATAGAGACCAAGTACAGGATTACGAAGCGCGACTGGGCGGACCTGCAGCACTTCATCGATGCGGGAGTGCTGGCAGCCTTTACGGATCAACATGGTTGTCCCGGGTGCGCGGATGAACCAACCGTGTCGGTCGAAGTGCAGTTCAGTGTAACGGGACAAGGAAGTCCGTTGCCTACAATGTAGGGGAGACCGCCCCTCCGATCACAGCGCTATTGCAGAAGATCGCAGCTATTCAGGCGAAGGCTAAGCTGCAGAAGCCTCAATCTCTACCGTAGTCGACCTAATTTGGAACCCTCGCTGGTTGTGGCTTGTTCGTGGTTTTGGACCTTGCAAACATCGAAACATTGCTCACAATCGTGGGTTCGGCATGAAAGCGGACGGCCCGCAGTCCCGGGCGAACGCTTACGATTAATCTGTCAACCGTGTGTTTGCTCTGTACACTCGTGAGAACTCATCGTGAACGCGGTGAAACCTATCTTGCTGGCATTCTCACTTCTATGCGCCGGAAATGCCCTCGCACAGGAGGCCGAGAAGGAACCCGCTGCCATTGTGGAGCTAGGAGGCGCAACTGACTGGAACATCACAGAAGGCGGATCGAGTTTCGGCCCACCGTCGCGGTTGAAGTTACGCCGATAGAGAATTGGCTAGAGCTTGAGGCTGGAGTCACACCGCTCTTCAAGGCTCACTCGACAGAATGGGATATCGACCTTCTTTTTAAAAACCTTGGGCGCTCTCGAAAAAAGCGGAGTTCATGGCTGGTATTGGGCCGGAGTGGGTTCATGCGACAAAATACAGAGTGATCACGAACTCCGTCAGTGGTGAAGCCGTGCTGGATTTTATGTTCTGGCCATCCGCAAAACGCTGATTCGGTTGATACCTCGAACCAGGCTATGAATATATCTTTGGGCGAGGGCATGAACAGTCGCTTGGCATCAGTGGCGGTCTGCTGATTTCGATCCCATGAAAGCGTCGTCAGGTTGTCCTCTGACCAAACTGGCGAAACATCCCCATTTAACTCATTGAGCCCGGTCTGGCCACCCCGCCGAACCTCAATGAGTGCAAAGGCAGAAAAAGTGAGGCCGCGCTCGGTCTTCCCCCGACCTCGCGCGGCTTCATCTTGCGAGAAAAATGTTTCTGCCTTCCGCGAAGCGCGTTACTTCGGCAGAACCTGAATGTTCTCGGCTCCAGTAATCGTGTAGGGCGATCCCTGCGCCTGGCCGTGCGATGTCGGAGTGACCGTGAATACATAGAGCTTTCCGGCCGTCTGGCTCAGCGCGTAAAGATGATTGTCGTTATCCCAGAACAACTGGTCGATCTCGTTCTTGGTCAGCAAGCCCGTGTAAGTAGTGACCGGTCTCGCACCGTTGAAATGAAACACCTGCAACCCGGAGGTGCCACCTACCGCGAGCAACTTGCCCGAAGGTGACATCCAGATATCGCGGATGCCATAGGTCGGACCAGCCTGCGTTTTGGGCATATTCTCCGCCGTGCTGGTC
This sequence comes from Candidatus Sulfotelmatobacter sp., assembly GCA_049584315.1. GTDB lineage: Bacteria > Acidobacteriota > Terriglobia > Terriglobales > Acidobacteriaceae > Sulfotelmatobacter. Next base: position 6,005 of record JBAUXO010000311.1, read on the forward strand.
GTGGTCAGGTTGCCCGCGCTGTCCGCCGAATAGACAGCAATCTGCACCGGCCCACTGGGCGTTATATCGTTATTCGGCTCCATGGAAACAGCCAGATTGCCGTTGGGATCGGGCGCCGTCAGATAAGGACAATATGCGCCTTCACCCTTGGGTGCCGCCGGGATTGTCGGATTGATATTCAGCGCAGTCAACGTTCCGTCGCGGTTTCGCTTGTACCCGAAGAGATTTCCCGACCCGTGATAGCAACTCGCGCCATAGGCGTAAAGATTGTTCCCAATAAAACCTAAAGGAACGTTTGCAATCTCTCCCTTATCGGGAGTCACCTGCAGAAAGTTCAACTGGCCCGTCGATGGGTCAATCGAGAAAGCCTGATAGGCGCTGTCCCCGGTTCCATAGGCGTAGAAGTCGTCGTCATACAATGTGGCGCCCGTGTGATCGAGAAATAGAGACGCGGGACCACCCGAACCGTAAGGGTTGTAGCTGGTAGCGTTGATGACCGACACCTGCTGCAATGCGCCGTCGGAGGCAATCGAAAAGGTGTAGATATCCGGGTTGGCGGAGCCGAAGAGATACTTGCCGTTCACGGCCATCTGGGAGATGCCTTCACTGCCAAGGTTGAAAGGCGAACCCGCCACTGGTGTCAGCGCTCCGCTGGAGGCTGCGCTGTAAGCGTTGATCTGACTGGTACCGTTGCTAGGACTGCTGGACACATAAATGTAAGCCACCGGTGAACTGCTTGACTTCGTAGGAGCGGCTGGCCTGGAAGATACTTGTGCGAAGGCTACCGTGCTTACAGTGGCCAAAACGAGGGCGGCGCATTTCTCAATGTGTTTCAACTTAGTGTTCTCCTGTTGGGTATAACCCAAGTTATGCACACCTGAGACCGTTTTGAGATGGGAGCGGCCGACGCTTCCGTGAGGCCCAACGATGTACGCCCGCAAGTCATTGAAAATACAGGGCAATCTGTGCATAGAATTTTATGCATA
>JBAUXO010000312.1:0-14642 GCA_049584315.1 Candidatus Sulfotelmatobacter sp.
TGGCGATTGGCGATCAAGTCGGTTTTCTCGAGTGTGCTGACAAAACCACCAGAGCTCTTCACCAGCGCTGCTCCCGCCACCACGTCCCACTCGTTCTTGGGAGTCAGGGTGAAGGTTACATCCGCCAGTCCAACCGAGACCAAAGCAAGCTTATAGGCGATTGAACCCATTGGGCGAATCGTGAAAGCAGCCTTCTCGAAAGGTTTCCACTCGCCGCGTTTGACCTCGCTGCGGCTCGCCAGAACCAGGGCACCCTCTAGGTTCCTCCGCTGACTAGGCTGAGAAGGCTTAGCATTGTAGGCAACGCCAGAATCAATCGATCCTAGGAAAGTTTCATCAGTTGCGGGGTTGTAAATTCCGCCCGCGACTGGTTTCCCGTTCTCCACGAATCCAATCGAGACGCAGAACTCGGGAATACCCTGCACAAATTCGCGGGTGCCGTCGAGAGGGTCGACCACCCAAATGCATGATCGCTGCAGACGAATGGGATCGTCTACACTTTCTTCGGAAAGCCAGCCTTCCCCTTCGCGCAGAAGTTCTTTGTGTAGAACCGCGTCGAGCGCGCGATCTGCCTCGGTTACAGGATCGTGCCCGGCTTTGTATTGGGCGTCGATCGATCCCGGAGTAAAATGCGCAAACACGGCACGCGAGGCTTCCAGTGCGGCCTGAATGCGTTGCAATATTTGAGCGTAAGAATTTGAGTGCGTAATCTTGCGTCTTCCTACGAATAATCTTCTCTTGATCATCAAGCCATGAGCATGCGCGCGCCGGTTGCCAGCAGCACCGCGCAGAGAATCCGTCTGAGCCACGGAACTGGAACCCGCGTACTCAGGTAAGAGCCCAGCAGTCCGCCTGGAACCGACCCCAGCAATAGCGCTCCCACCAAGTGGATGTCCACGTTATGCATACGAAAATGCAGAAAACTAGTCACTCCGGTGAGAATGAGAGCGTGAACGATGTCGGTGCCCACCATAACCTTCGGCTGAAAACTATAGAATAGCAAAAGCATCATCATGACAATACTGCCGGAGCCGACCGAGGTGATGCCCACCAGAAAGCCCGCCACCAGGCCGATCAGCGACATCCAGGCAAACGACTTCATCGTCGGCGGGCGCACTGCGGCGCGATCCTCAATTTTTTTCTGAAAGAACAGGAAAGTCGGAATGCAGATCAGCAGAACTCCGACGGCAACGGTGATGAAGCGGTTAACGCCATTGCCATAAACGTTTCGCAGGTGAATCAGAAAACTCACGCCCAGATACGATCCCGGAGCGCTGCCCACGGCCAGCGCTAGGACTACTTTGCGCCGAACCGTGCCTTTGCTCAGATGGACCAGGCTGGCGCCGATCTTGGTGAGGAAGTTGAAAAGAGCGTCTGACCCTACCGCGCGAAGCGGAGGCACGCCCAATCCGAAGATGAGAATCGGGAGCAGCAACACGCCGCCCCCGACTCCGGTCATTCCGATGAGGGTCCCGACTACAAAACCCACCAGGCTCTTGATCAGCAGATCCATGACAATACCGGCATTAGCCTCTTATGTTTCCGGGGCCTTCGCCAGAGTGTTCAGGCTGACTGCGCCGTTGTTCCAATGAAGCCTTCCCGTTCGAGGTGCAGAATAATCTCTTGCGCCGCTTCCTCGGGCGATAATTCGCCGGTGTTGATAGTGACCTCGGCATCGGTTGGAACTTCGTAGGGATCCGAGATGCCCGTGAACTCTTTGAGAATTCCCGCGCGCGCTTTGGCATACAAGCCTTTGCGATCGCGCTGTTCGCACATTTCCACGGAGGTGGCGATGTGCACAAGAATGAACCCCCCGTAGGGCTCAATCATCCGCCGGACGTGCTTGCGGGTGGCGTCATAAGGAGCGATGGGGGCGCAAATGGCGATACCGCCATTCTTCGTGATTTCCGACGCGACGTATCCGATGCGACGGATATTGATGTCGCGGTGCTCCTTCGAGAAGCCGAGTTCGGAAGACAAATGCTTGCGTACGAGATCGCCATCGAGAAGCGTGACCGGACGTCCACCAGTTTCCAGAAATTTCGTGAGCAGCACGTTCGCGATCGTCGATTTGCCCGAACCCGAAAGGCCGGTGAAGAATATGGTCACGCCTTGCTTGTGACGCGGCGGGAAACTCTTGCGCAGTTCCGTTACAACTTCCGGATAGGTAAACCAGGCAGGAATCTCACGCCCCTCGTTCAGGCGCTGACGGAGTTCGGTGCCGGAGATGTTCAATACCCGGTCGCCATTCTTGACTTCGTCGTCAGGAACGTACTTGTCCTGGTCCTCGAGGTAAACCATCATATTGAACGGCACCATAGTGACCCCGATGTCGGCTTCGTGCTTCTTGAAAACTTCCTGCGCCTGATAGGGGCCGTAGAAAGGCTTGCCATCGGTGTCTTTGCCGGGACCGGCGTGATCGCGGCCAACGATGAAATGCGAGCAGCCGTGATTCTTGCGGATGAGGGCGTGCCAGATAGCTTCGCGCGGTCCGCCCATGCGCATGGCCAGGGGCAGCAAGGAAAGCTTTGCCGTCGACTGCGGGAACTTCGAGAGCAACAACTGGTAGCAGCGTACCCGCGTGTAGTAATCCACGTCGCCGGGTTTGGTCATCCCGACGACCGGATGAATCAGCAGATTGGCTTCGACCTGCTTGGCGGCGCGGAAGGCCAGTTCAACGTGAGCGCGGTGCATGGGGTTGCGAGTCTGGAAGGCAACCACGCGGCGCCAGCCTTCGCGGGCAAACTCGGCGCGCACTTCGGCCGGCGTCAGGCGCAGATTGCGAAAATCATAGTGCGAAGGATTCTGCGTCCCTTCGATCTTGCCGCCGATGTACCAGGGATTCGCCTTGTTGATGGCGTAGTCGGCGCCAGGATGCGCTGCACTGGTGCTGGCGAAAACCGCTTGCGCTTCCGCCTTACGGTCAGGTTGCCATATATCCTCGACGTGCAAGATGGCGATCATCACGCCTTCGGGATCGCGCAATGCGACCTTACTGGCGCCCGGGGTAAGCTTCTTGGCAAATTCTTCAGTGACGTCCAGAGTGATCGGCATTGGCCAGAGAACACCACTCGCCAGCCGCATGTTGTGACAAACACCTTCATAGTCGGCACGAATCATGAAGCCGCGGAGCGGAGAAAATCCACCGGAGATGAGCAGCTCCAAATCGCAAAGCTGGCGGCCGGTTAAATCCCAGGATGGCCATTGTTTGGAATCAGCTTTCAGGTCGGCAATTCTTTCTGGTTGAGCGATGCAGTTGATCAATTCACCGCCGTGGGGCGGAATGAGATGGCTGGTCGAAGCGGTCAAGTGCGATAGCCTCCTGGATTTCTTGCTCTTGTCTATTACCTTTATCGTTTTTGACTGGATACTTCCCAGTCTCCGTCGGCCGGGGCGAAATCGATTGCAGATGCTAAGGGAGAGGAAAGTCCCAAAAAACTTACTTAACAGAGTATCACTTCCGCGCCGCTGGAAGAAAGCCGAGTTCACGCTTTTGAATAACCCGAGAATGCAGCAATTGACAGGCCTTATGCGCCAGGTATCGTCCACGTAAGTCGCTGGCGCGAAATGGCTTCAGGGAGTCTTTTCCCGGCAAAGGCGCGCCTCGTTTTCGAAAGTGAAAAGAATTGCGACAATGTACGGGCAACTTCCGCGTGCCTCTAGGATCGGTCCGCGGAGCGCTCCCCGCCACTCGGTCCAGCTTCCGCACTCGAGCGCGCAACTGCGGACCAGTCATTCAGTTTCCAGTACTGACCGCGGACGCACAGAGCGGCGATGTATCCAGCCCCGGCGGCTACCTCGCGTAGAAGCCAGCGCTTCGCTTCCGCACTGTCGGGCCGGGTTGTCACCAGCGCGTCGGTGTTCCCCTCGGCGAGCGAGACATCAAATTGTGTAAGCGGAAGGGACAGACCATCCCCGGTTGCCTTGATGTACGCCTCCTTCCGAGTCCAGCAGCGGAAAAAGCCCTCAATCTTTTCCGTCGCCGGTAAATCAGCAAGTTGTTCCTGCTCGTGCGCCGAAAAGAATCGGCGGGCGACGGCCTCAACATCGAAGTCGCGACGTACTTGTTCCACATCGATGCCCAGTTCGCGGCGACGCGCGAAAGCATACAACGCGATTCCACCTGAATGGGAAAGGTTGAATGTGATACCCCGATCTGCATAGGCGGGGCACAGAGAAGGCTTGTCTCCTTTCGAGTAGGCGAAGGTCAACTCCTTTGGATCCGTGGTCAGGTAGCCCGCTAGGATCGTGCGCAAGAGAGCTCGCGATGCAACGAAGCGTTGACGGTCGCCGGCAAAATGAAATCGGGAAGCACGGCTGGCTTCCTCAGGGGAGAGTACTTCTTGCCAACGGGCTTCGTCTGCACGGAGAGATTCCAGATCGACTCGCCAGAGCTGCACTTCGTCGTCAGGCAGCGCGAGAGGCGTCTCAATCTTGAACGCCGAATTGTTAATGTTCCTCGGTTCGCCCATGTCGTCTGGACCGGTAGTGGGTTACAGCAGCCCTTCCACTGCCTCGGCATTCTCTTACCAAGCTTACTAAAGCCACGACGAACAAACGATGCGTTCTGCCGGGGCACACTTTTTTAGGATCGCCCGCCCTTCCGGGGCGGCAATCTTTGCAATTTATTGCAGATCATTCTTGAGCGGCTTCTTGAACGAAACCATGATCTAATAAGGGCATGCATGGGCGAACGAAGGGACCGAATCGGAGAGTCAAAATGATGAAGTGCAGGGGTGTCGTCCTTTTTGTAATCGCAGTCGCTTTCGTGGGTATGGCGACGGCCCAGAACCCTTATAGCTTCAAGAGCAGACCATCTCCGTCACCCGCAACCAAGCCGCTGACTCCGAAATCCGCTTCCGTGACCCAGCCGCTGACTCCGAAATCTGCGAGCCCGAAACGCAGCACGGCATCGCTTGCGCTGCCGAATGCGGCCGCCAATAGTCGAAAAACAAATGCCGAACTCATGGGACTGGAGCAGCAAAACCTCAGGGCCGGAGGTTCGAAGAGCGGCAATAGGGAAGCTGTGAAGTCCGCTTCGACCAAGCCCATAGGTACGCCTTCGCGGAGCGCTTCGGGAATTAATGCGTCCTATCAGAAGCCGCACGTCTCGCAAAACAAATAGCCCTTAAAATTGCTTGCTTCACTAGTTAGTAGGCGGCACCTTGCCCGACGTCGCGAGGGCGGCGGAATCAGCCGGCAGCGTTGCTTCGTGGTGCGCTACCGCGGGTTCGGTGATGGAATACTTTAGCAAACACCACAGTGCGCGCACACCATCTCTCCATTGGATTTTCTTGCCCTCTTCGTAGGTACGGCCCCAGTAGCTGATACCGACTTCGTAGATGCGCAGCTTCCGCTTGGCGATCTTTACCGTAATTTCAGGCTCGAAACCGAAACGTTTCTCCTCCAGCGGAATCGACTGGATAATCTCGCGGCGAAAAGCCTTATAGCAGGTTTCCATATCGCTGAGGTTGAGGTTGGTGAGCGCGTTGGAAAGCAGCGTAAGAATCCAATTGCCTACTGAATGCCAGAAGTAGAGCACGCGGTGAGGACGGGCCGAAAGAAAACGCGATCCGTAAACCACATCGGCGCGCCCCTCAATCAGTGGTTCCAGCAGTACCCTGTACTCTGCCGGATCATACTCGAGATCGGCATCCTGGATCACGACAAAATCGCCCGTAGCCTCCTGAATGCCGCGGTGCAGGGCCGCGCCCTTGCCCATATTTCTAGCTTGAAGAAGAACCCGAATCTGGGGATGTTCACCCTGCAAGCGCGCCAGAATCTCCCGCGACGCATCACGCGAGCCATCGTCCACGCAAATCAGTTCGATCTGCAGCGGAACTGCCAGAACCCTCTCCACCACCTGCCGCAGCGTGGCTTGTTCGTTGTATACCGGCATGACGACGGAGAGCTTCATTATTGTGTGAACGCTAGTGTAATAGAAAACTGTGTCGCAAATCCAAATCCTGCCTTTTTCTTGTCGATGGCGGTCGAGATGCTCGCGGGCGGTGGCCACAATCCGCGAAGCCGCTTTGCCATCCCACAGTGCAGGACGTCCGCGACCGGCCGAATGCCGCAGAGAAGGATGACTTGGGCGGCTGCGAGAATGCGATCTGGGCTCACTCCGATAATTTGATTGGTGCCGTGTTCGACGGTTGCAGGCCGTTCCGTGTTCTCGCGCAGCGTAAGACACGCCCACGACCGTGGTTTCCTCCTGCACTCCACCCGAGTCTGTCAGAACGATACGCGCGCGGTCGTTGCGGTAAAGAAAATCAAGATAGCCCGGCGGGGCCAGCGGCACGATTCCGGTGCGCTCTCCGCTGTCTTCACGGTCGAGATGCCGCAACAACCCGAAGGTCTCAATGTTTTGCGAGTTCGAGGGTGAACGGGAAAGTATACCGGATGTTCCACCGCAACCGAGTGCACCCCCGCAAGAATTTTTTCGAGCATTCTTACGCATGCCGAGTTTGTTCAGAATCGTTGACCTGTTAGCCAATTCGCGATGTCGGAGCAGGCAATCGATCATCACGTTGCCGAGTGGAATTCACGTCGCCCACCACCAGGACCATTTCTGAACGGTAGTCGAGCCGAACGGGCTCGATGCGCTTCATAATTTCCGCGGTCTGCGCCGCATGGCTGCCGGAACCAACTTCGAAATTCACGTCCGGTTGGGCAGGCCAGATCCGAGAAAAAATTGCCGGGAAGAAGTTCGTCGTGGTGCTGCCCGGAATGCACGAGACCGTGTTCGACATCGGGAGAATTCTTCAGCACCTCAACGACTGGCGCAGTTTTCATAAAGTTGGGCGCTGCCCCGACCCGGCTTAGAAGGGGATCATCGCGAGGCCTCTCGGCCGATTGGCCTTGGCATTAGCGCATCTTGACCGAAACACACCGAGGTGGGACCGGGCAGATCGTGGCGAAGAGATTTCATCAGGCCACATTGTAGAGCACTCGCGCAGATTCGGGTCCGTGAACGCACCTAGAGGTCTTGCCTGGAGATTTAATCGCAAAAGCTTGTGGGGACGGATTTGGACTCAGGTATCATTGAGGCTGTTACTCAATCCGATCGAGCCTCCGGAAAATGATCAATGGCAAACGCATCGCGACCGTAATGCCCGCCTACAATGCGGAGAAAACTCTAGAGGTCACGGTGGCCGAATTGCCGGACCTCGTCGACATCCGCATTCTGGTGGACGATAACAGCTCCGATGCCACCGTCGCGCTGGCCACCCGCCTGGGCCTGCGAGTCTTTCAGCATGACCGCAACTACGGCTACGGACGCAACCAGCAAACTTGCTACCGCGAAGCCTTAGCCGCCGGCGCTGATGTCGTCATCATGCTCCACCCTGATTATCAGTACACGCCGCTTTTGGTTACGGCTATGGCCAGTATGGTGGCCTACGGAATCTATGACGTTGTCCTGGGCTCGCGCATTATTGGCGGAACGGCCCTGCGCGGCGGCATGCCGATCTACAAATACGTTGCCAACCGGTTGCTCACGGCGTTCGAAAATCTTTTTCTCGGCATCAAGCTCTCCGAATATCACACCGGATACCGCGCCTTCAACCGCGAGGTCCTGACCCAACTGCCGCTGCTCGAGAATTCCGACGATTTTGTGTTCGACAACCAGATGCTGGCCCAGTGTGTCCACTTCGGCTTTCGCATCGGGGAAGTTTCGTGTCCCACGAAGTACTTCGCGGAAGCATCCTCCATCAATTTTCGCCGCAGCGTGGAGTATGGATTCGGTGTTCTCGCGACCACTTTGCAGTATGGGCTGCAAAGGACCGGCCTCCTTCACCTCGCCCGCTTCAGCGGCAAAGGCCGCAGGCTCGAACCCGGCCAGCCTACGTATTACGCGCCGCGCACTGAAACTGCCCGTCGGGCGTAGCGAGTCGAGCCATTAATTTAACGGTGTGTTAATTCTAGCCGCCGCGTGGATTCACACTCCGGAATGTCCAGGCTGATGTTTGGCTGTCGGCGTGCCAGAGATTCGCCCCGTACGGCGGGTTAAAATCCACTAGAGTGCGTCAAAAGATGTAAATTCTTCTAGGTCCCCCCTAAGGTCACAGTAGTTTTCACCTAGGGGGTTCACCTGAGACCCTAAGCGGGCCCCAACTCCCCGGTCGCCATCCAGCGCTTCCCAGCGCAAAAACTTACTGGCGATCCCCGTAATGGACTCTATAGGATGCGCATATCTCACCTCACGGATGGAAAGTGGAGCTCGCAGAGCCCTCTATCCACGCGGGTTTCGCGGTCTTAGAGGGTATTTCTCGCGATGCCATCACACCGGCCCTCCCGGCCGCGTTTTCTCCATCTCGAGCCAGGAATCGACCGTGGGAATACGTTTTCTTTGATCACAGCAATTTGGGTCTCAAAGTGGCATGGTAGGTGCTACCAAATATGGAAACAATCCAAGAATGGAAACACTCCATGGGCAATGGAGCGAAAGCTATTTCGACCAGGGGGCAGGGAATTGTGATGAGCGAGCAGTCCGTTCGGCTAGGACCGCGCGAAAAGGAAATTGTGGAATTGCTTTTGCAAGGCTGCGATAACGCTGAAATTGCCAAACAGCTCAAAATGGCTCGACGGACGGTGAAAGCTCACTTTAATCGACTCTTTCTTCGTTTTGGAATCACCGACGGAATCAAGCGGGTCAAACTCGCAACACTCTTATATCGGAGGCAATCATGTTCCCCTATGAACGGTACGGAAATCGCATCCCGAGCGAGCGAGAACACCGTGTCATCGAACTAGTGGCACAAGGCATGAAGAACCGCGACGTGGCGCAAGCGATCGGCACTACGGAGCACGTCGTTAAGAATTATCTCCGCGTGATCTACGACAAACTGGGTCTCTGGAACAGAGTAGAACTGGCGCTCTGGTACGAATCGCGACGAGAGGGTGCGGGATTGCCTTCTTGAATCGCCTGACCTCACGGGCGGGTTGAGTACTCCGGCGCGCCTACTCTTACTGGCAACCGAAAGCGGGCAAGTTGCGAAGTCGTTCTCCGGCTCCGGGCACGCCCTTTCGGGCGGCAGCATCCAACAGCAATCGAGCTTGATCGCAACTCTTAGTCACTCCGTCTCCCCGCAGATATAGGTCGGATAGGAGCATGGTTGCGGCCAAGTTCTTTTTGGCCACGGCCTTCCACAACCAGGCAGCGGCTTGCCGGCTGTCACGAGCTGTGCCCGGGCCAGCGTTCAAATATTTTTCCGCCGTGCTCAGTTCCTCGGAGCCGCCTTGCCATGCAGCACTGGCGGGGGGACTTGCAGTTACCGGGAGTGGCCGCGCGGGGGGGCCGGTCTGCGATCTTCCAGCATTAACTTCTCCATTGTTATCTGCGGTAGCGCCAAGCTGGTTTTGATTCTGTGACGGCGGTGCAGTTGCCCCGCGTGTCAACCCGGCATGCTTTCGCGCGCCATGGTTCGGCGGGGAACTGTTTTCTGAATTTTGCGGAGCGGACATATGCTGCTCCGATTGTGCAGGCGTAGCCCCCTGAGTGTCGTCTGACGAACTCGGGACGGCTTGTGGCAGAGCGGCAGGCGCTTTGCCGCTACTCCAAAAAATTGTGTTGCTGCGCCACGTCACGTACACCAGTAAAGCGAGAAGAATCGCTACCGCTGCTCCAAAATAGACTCGGTAATTGTGGGACACGGGCTCAGGCTGATACTGCGATAGCATATGGAGTTCTGCCGGTCTCTCGTGCCTCCACGATAGCGGCGGTCCATCATTAGCTTGGTCGTCCTGGTCGCGAAAGACGAAGTCGGAAGCCGATTCCAGCCGGTGGGGATTCGCCCTGTCACCGGATGGGACTTCCGGCTCGTCCCAATCTGTTGCAGCAAACGGCGCTGGCTCGGCTGCGTCTTGCTCGGGCTCAGCGTTCGGAAACGCTGCGAGGGGCACGCCGCACATTCCACAAAATCGATGGGCATCCAAATTTCTGTGCCCGCAAGCTCCGCAGACGACGCTTGCCTCCTCCGCGAACGATGTGCGACTCTCCACCTGCCTTGTTTGTTCTGGTACCCCTTCTTGCACGGGCTCGTTGTCGCTGGGTTGCGTGGGGACTTCGCGTGTCGTGGGATGGTTCGCCAATTCCCGGACTAATTCAGAAAGTTGTACCCCTTCTTGCACACGGTCGTTGTCGCTGAGTTGCGTGGGGACTTCGCGTGTCGCGGGATGGTTCGCCAATTCTCGGACTAATTCAGAAACCGCTTGCGCGCGCTTCTCGGGAGGGTTGGTAAAATACACCTCCGCCCACCTTCCCATGTGCGCTCCCAAAAGAGGATTCAGGAGCGGGTTTAACTCCGGCTCGGGTAATATGCTCACTTTAGGCTCGTCTGTCGGTTGCGCCAATATAGTTCTCCATGAGAGAGCAATTAATATGATTGCACTCCCCGCAAACAAGGTTGTCAATTCCGCGGCGTGAAATGCTGTAAGAGAGCGGGATTTAATCACATACTCGGCGGGAAGCGGGTTCGAATTGATCGAGCTGCGCATCGCGCTGGCTGGCGTACTTGCCTTTTGGGGTCTTGCCGTAAAGGTCGGAGCCCGGACAATAGTAAAGAGCCGTGTGCGTGTCGATCCAAACCTGGGTATCAGGATTTCCTTTGTACTCCGGAGTCTCTGGCGCCTCAGCCAGTCCGAGAGCGATCATGAGCTTATCGAACACGGAAAGGTCCGCGTCCGGAGTTGGCGTTTTGTGCCGGATCGCGTTGCCGGAAATCGTAGTTCCATGGCCCGTCGCACTCACCGAGTCGCCGGAAAGTATTCCCCAACGAATGACCACAAAAACCAAAATGACGGCAATCGCGAGATAAACATCTCCTCGCCGGGCACGCCAGAAACGGGCAAGGGCACTGGGTGTGCTGGTAGCCGCCAACGTCTCCAGGAACTCGCGAGCTTTCGCCGCAGAACCCCAGGTATTGTCTTTTTGCGGCGACTCTATCAGCTTCGTTGAAGAGGCTTGCAGAGCGCGACCTGCGTCTCTGCGCTGCGACGCAATGGACGAAGAAGAAGAGAGAAGGTTGCTAGCTTCCTCATCCCCACCCGCGACGGTTATTTCCGTCTGCGACGGCGCATTTTCATGCAGACCCGCCGAGGCGAACAATCGAGCCAGTTGATCTTCCTCTTGTGCGGTGTACGGGAGGCCGGTGTCCCGAGGCAACCCGTCCTGGTGGGAAGAATAGGCTGTGGCCTGATCGCCGCGCTCCTGAGCCCGCAATGCCGACGCAATCTTGCTTTGCAGGCTGGGCTGTTCGCCCTCCTCAAGGCGAGGAGCGCCGCATTTGCCGCAAAACTGTTCTTGTGCGATGAGTTGGTCCCCGCACTTCCAACAGAGGTAGCCTTCCGCGCCGCCTGTTTCCCCCGCGTTCTTTGTGGCAGAGCTGCCGGAGGTCTGATCTCCCGCCAAGGCGGCAAGATTCGGCTTGAGTCTTTCGAGGACGGCCAGCATGGAGGAGCGCTCGGCAGCCATCGATTTCTTCAAGGCCGATTCGGTCCCTCGTCCAATCGCCTCCGTTACCAATCCCGCCATTAATTGGCAGGTATGAATGTCTTGTTCCGCGAAGCCTTGCAGCCGATCGAAGTAGAGTTCCAGTGCGCCTACAATGCCGCCATCATGATAGACCGGCACGGCGCACAGCGATTCGATGTTTCGTTGGCGGCACAACTCCGGATCGAATAAGAATTCCGTGTTTACATCCGGCGTACGCAGCACCTGGCCAGTGCGCACGCAAGTCGCGCAAATGGCGGTCGCCAGTGGAACCTCGCTTCCTAAGGGCAAGGCCGGAGCTCCCGCGCCGGCGCGGTATCGGACCGTTTTTCCGTCAAGGATGCCAATCGCCGCGCCACTGGCGTTTGTAATTCGCGCGATTCTCTCCGCGACGACCGCCATCGCCTGGTCGGTTTCGAGATGACGAATCTGAATCTGGTGCTGCGCTTCAACAATCTCGGCCAAAGTCAACGTGTAGTCGCTGTTGGCAGGTGAGCCGTCTTCCGCGCCCCGCGCGCTTTTTAGCAGCGCAGCGTGGTCGTCCCCCTCTTGCTGCCGAAGCCGCTCACTCTGCAACTCCAGACTCTCCTCCATCTGCCGCATCTCGCGGTTGTGCTCCTGCAGCACATAAGCAGCTTCCAGCAGCTTTTCGAAAGCCTTCTCGTCGAGGACCGGTTTGTTTTTCTGGTCAGTCACAATTTCTCTTGCGGCTCTGGACTCCGCGAGCGCGCACACAAATTCCAAGCCCATTCTAGTGCATTTCCCTCCTCAAGGAAGCTGATTCCTGAGGCTTGCGTCGCTGCTCGATAAGACCACCGCCGCCGTTTGCCGAGGGCGAGCGGAAGGGACCTTCGACCCAACTAGTATTAGCTCAATCGGTTACGCAGACCTGAAGTTGGAAGAGCTCGGGTTCCAGCAGGGCAATGAGGAAGGGTTTGGACATTACTTCCGTAAGAGCCGTGCCTTGTCCTATTGACTTACGGTGAGGAGGAAGTGGGAGCGTCGTTTTCCGGTCGATCAGACTTGTAGGATTTTGGAGGCAGCAGGAATTGAATGCCGAAATAACCGAGGAAGTAAGTCTGGTTGCTACGCGTGGGTTCGAGGCTGCGTCCGGCCATAAAAAGAAGGATAACCGGACTATGGAGTTTGTAGCGGCCACCAAGGTCGACAGTCGGCTGGTTCTCCGACGGGTGGAAAGTTCCTTGATTGTAGAACTCGATATCGCCCTCGAGTTTGGGAGTGAAATCGTGGCCCACCACGAGGCCACTCAGCCAGCCGTTCGGCCCTTTGTGGACGAACTGGTAGCCGATTTCGTAATCCACATCCACGGGCCCAAGTTTCTTCGAAAACTCGAACGGCAAAAGGAACGTATCGCTCGCAGGAGTGATTCCACGCCGAACGGCATCGTTGGCATTATTGACGAAGAGTTGCGGGAACACCGACACGGCCAGCCCAGACTCCCCGGCATCGTAAAAGCGCCACTTCACGCCAGGATTGGATTGACCCAAACCAAACTTGGTCCGGGACGACGGATCCTGAACCCTGAGCCAGGCATTTTCGTAGGTGAGTTGGATGCGTTCGCCGACGCCAAAATTGATGTCGAGATCGGGAGTGTGGGAGACGGACTGATCGCTGTAGAAAAAAGGCATGTAGCCCACATTGATTTCCCAGTTGAGATGGCCTGGAGTTCCCGGATCATTGGTGTAGTAAGGGGGGCCGCCTTGGCCGAATGCAGAAAAGAGACAGAAAAAAACAAATAGGACGACGAGGGTTAAGCTCCGCAAAGTAGTTTGATCAGAGGCCTCCGCTTTTGTGGACGGTGGCTGTGGGGAACGCGTAGCAAGAATCTCTACACACCCCGGAGTAAACCAAACGGATGCCCATCCGTATCCGTTTTGGGAAAGCAATGCTTTCCGCTTGAACCCATGAATTCGTGCCGTTCTCACACCTTACCTCGAGCGTTCATCGACGCTATTACGAACCCGTTGGAAAGCTTGTGAACAAAATGCTTTAGACCCCTGGCCAAATACCTTGGATAACCGCCCTCATTCGCGGATCTGTAGCCAGAAGAAACCCGGCAGTGTGCGTTCGAAGTTGTAGGAATCGCATTCTAGGTAACTGTCCTTGGCCCAATGTGGGATAAGCCAGCCTAGCACGAGGTTCCTGAACTTCTTCTGTAAACCCGCGGTCCTTCTCGATAGGTGCCCGCACCTGATGGTCTTACACTGCTGCCATCATTCCGCGAAGGGTTGGCGAAAAATGTGCAAAGGGTAGAGACGGAAGACAATCAAAGAACAAGAGACCAAGGAGTGGCATTGGCACTGGCTCGGGCCGGCGCCGCTTCAATCGTCCTTGACGGAGTGATCAATTGGGTGCCGGCGAACGGAGGCCAGGACGAATGAGGCCAAAACGAATGAGCCGCGTGGTCATGCATTGCATCGTAATCCTCAGCCTGTTCGGTAATGTGCCGCTCAGAACCTTCACCCATGCAGGTTTAGTAGCACTAGCGATGTTGGCCACGTTGAAGGCATCATAGTTCAGCGACTGACCGTGATCGAAAGAGCGAAAAGGTCGGAGCAACAATCTTCGTTCCTGACGCAAACGAACCGCTGCCTGATATCGTTTTCTCACACTCGGCCATCCGCGGCCCTTATAACGATACTGACTTACGTCGTTTTGCAATGGGGTCCTAACGACGACTCGATCCGTCCCCGCGAATTCCAGTTCTGTGCGGAACAATGGCTTTTTCAACACGTCAATCTCGATCTCAATCGCCTTTTTGCCAATGCCGGTAACTCCAGTCATGGCTGGATACCTGACGAATTGGGCTACTGCGGGTTGGAAATATCGGGAAAAGTTCCGTGTCGGCCCGGTGGCGTTTGGTTGGACTTCGGACAGGAGCGTCCAGTACCGGGCGCAAGCTCTTAGCCAGGGGAGGGCCCATCCTCGTGCCATCGGTCGCCTGACGGAATCTCCGCCGCGAAGCTCTCGGCTTCTTGACCAGTCAGGCCTCCATCATCCCCGGACAGACTGCGGAATTCAGCTGGTTCCCGGAATTCAGCCGCTCCCAACAGCTTGGTCAACCGGCGAAATTCCTCCGTCGACATCTTGTCATGTAGCCGTCTGCGTCTGGCCGTTCTCCAGCCACCGC
>JBAUXO010000313.1:0-6758 GCA_049584315.1 Candidatus Sulfotelmatobacter sp.
TCTTGTCGCCGCCATTCAACTCGTATTGTGAAGTGCATGCTGGCTCTCCTTCCTCCGCTACTACAAGCCAAGCACCTCACCCGCTACAACGTCAACCGCCAGCCACCCCCAACTTTTTTACGCTCTCCGGTTAAGGAAACACGACCCCCGCTCCTGTGAGGATGAATAGTATGGGCAGCCCCTGCAACAACTCCCCCGCAACGGCATCACCCGGATTGCAGTCCACTTCCAGCGTCAGCGTCTCGCTCGTTCTATCCCAACCATTAACCCATAAACCGGCTTGATTGAATTAACCGGAGCAACGTACACAAAGAAAAGCGCTTTTCCCGAAACTGACCGGGCAGAATGGGGTTGGTAACAGCAGAGGGGCAAGATTACATGCAGAATGATCTTGGCCTTTGCTTCGGCAGGATCCGAAATGCTCCTGTTGAGGTCCTTCTCCGCTCGGGAAGGAATCCTATGTTGTCGCTCCCGATCAGGTTGGGCCTCAGCCTGTTTGCGTTGTCGGCGGTAACCACTTGGGTAGCGTGCGGAAGCGGAGCCGCCTCTCCATCTGTTTCTGGCTCCGCATATAACAATCTAGACCCGAACGTCTTGCCGCCTGGAGTCTCTGTTCCCAGCCAGGCCGCGATTATCAGAAATGCTCAGGCGTATGCAGGTTGGCAGACTTGTATCGGAACTTGCGCCAACGCCCCAGTCCCCCAAACCTATACACTGACGCAAAATATTATTTCGCCAAGCCTAAACAACGATGGCACCTCTGCCTCTTATTTCGAAGATGGCACTGCCTACGGCGACGTGATGTGGAATTATCACTTTGGAGATTCCACGGCGACCCATTTTGTAATCGATTTGTTCCTAATGATCGACCAGCCCGACAACGTGCAAGCCCTGGAGTTTGCCCTATTAAAGAATGATGGCCTGAATTGGTACAAAACCTCGACTCAGTGCAACTACCAATCCGGGAACCTTCGTGGCTTCGATGTGCTGAGTTTTCAATGGGAGGATCTAGGCGCGAATTGCGTTCGTGCTCAAGCCAATACGTGGCAACGTTTAACCCTCCAGTATTCGATCAGCGGAGGCACTACAAACTTCGAAGGTGTGAGTTTCAACGGCGTATTACAACCTATCAATGTTTCACTTCCTCCGGAACCTCAGACCACGGCGTCTGAATTAATGGGTATTCACGTTCAGCTAGACAACGCCAACACGATTGCTGGGTATACCCTCTATCTAGACGACTGGACGGTCTACTCCTGGTAGCGCTGCTCGAAAGTATGGTCCGCCGAAAACTGGGTCCGCTCGTGGCTGTTAGAGTTGAGCGAAGCGCGATGAAGTTCAGCATCACATGCCATTCGACGTGCCGCGGCTCCGGCATGGTCTTGTCGTTCGTCCTCCTCTGTGTGACTACGGTTCATTCGCGTGGCGCCGGAACTGCCCTCGCTGCGGTACCCGTGAGCGAGCGCCCGTTACTGACAAAACGCTTGATCGCGTATACGGAAGCCTTCCGCAAGAAGGATTGGGCCGCGCTATATGACCTCGTGGCGGACCGGGATAAGATCCCCGTCGAAGACGGTAAGGACAAGGTGAGCAAGGACACATTCATTCGGGACATGCAGGGCACCTACGATGGGCAACGGCTGATGAAATTTACACCAGTTCGGACGGAGGTCGGCCTCATGGGCTTCGACATCTATGGGTGCGCCGAAATTCCTTACGGGAACCAGAAACTTGAGCGCATCGCTGCAGTGCGTGCTGTCCGGGAACGTGACAATTGGTACTTCGCAAATTGGGCTTATGCCGAGGGTCCCGAACCTTGTTCTCATCTATCGAATCCTGCATGGAAACCTCAATTGCCGCTCAGGCTGGACGAACCCATGTCTCAGGTCACGTGCGAGTTGTATACGTGCGAGATCTGAACCCGGATCGAGGTTCCCACTCTAGAAGCCTTGTAATGAGGGAATGTCGTGGAATTGTACTGTCGAACGCGTGACCGATTGGCGATAATCGCCATATCACTGATTGAGGGGTTTTGACCGCGATCGCGTGTTACAACACTCAACCGCTTTTGACCCGGAAGAAGTCAGCCGCAGAGAAAGTAATTCCTATACCACACTGCCTCGAAACACCCCTTCTCGAGGCCATCGTCATGGACGGCGGCAAGCGCGGACAGGTCGTAAAGGTCTGTGCCGATCCAGCTTGCCGAGTCCACCATCCCAACACGCCTTCTCCGCAGCAAGTCGAGCGGGAGCGGGCGGAGGAACGGAGGCGCATCGAAAAGGAGAAACTGGCTATCACGACTCGCCACCGTGTCTTGGCTACGATCCTCCAACGCGTCTCGGCTCCGTTAAAGAAGGCCGACTTGCTGGCGGTTGCTCATTACCTGATCGGCCACCTCTCCTACAGCCAAGTTCCGGCTCTGGCGAAGCGGCACAAGGTAGAGGCGAAGAAGGACTCTGCGTCGGCACAGGAACTTCTGGCCAAGCAAGTAGGCAAATATGAGGAGGCCGATCTGGCCCGATGCCGAGATACGTGTTCGCGATTAACACATCGCCCGTAACCCAAGGAGAGCCTAAGTCGTTTCCAGGCGGTTGAATCCAGGCTGGACGAGCTCCGCTTCTACTTATACTCAAATCAGAATTCCGTCTGTGGCTATGCGAAAGCTTTTCGCCGGAAGGAAAGAGTATCGACGGCACACGTCGAATCGACAGTGAACCAACTGATCAATTGGCGCTTCTGCAAGAAGCAGCAAATGAGCTGGACCAGATCCGGAGCGCAGGGCCTACTCCACGTTAAAACGGCAGTGCTCAATCGACGGCTGGAATCTTACACTTCAATTCGGGGCCCATTGTCGACCGCGGCCTAGCCCCCACATTCTTTATGGTCTCCTTCCGTTCGTATACGCCATTGTTCTTATTCGCCGAAATTTACCGGAACGAATGAGCTAACAACCGTGCTACTTCCCGTCAGAGCGAATTTCCAAGATGCCGCCCAGTTGTCTCAAGCGTTCCCACATACCCCGAAACCCGTACATCCACCCGACCTAAAGATTATGACCGGAATGCTCAAAAACCCAGCGAAAGGAAACAGCTACTCATCTTCCGTAGAGTCATGCCCGGATCGCCGGGCGTTCCGACTACTGTCCCTCGGGGTACATTCGTGGGCGTCAAATGCTGCTCTAATCTCGATCTCCGCTTCATCCTGTGAACGCTTGTCTGACTTGAACTGAGAATTGCAACCTTCGCAGACGCCGATGGCTGGCAGCGGAGGCTTTACGATGCGGAGCTTGCGGGTGTCCATGATCGGAGTCTACCGCATCGACACGGCGGGCGTTGAATTGGCTGAAATCAAGACTGCACAACAGCGGTTGACAGGCATGGCGTGCGTAAAGGCTACTCGCAGCAGGCTCCCAACCTACTAATCCCGTCTCTTCTTTGCTGCCCTGAACTTCGCCCATTTCGCCCGTGCCGCAGCCGCAATTCTCCTTTTGCCTGCCGCTGAGAGTGTTCGTGTGCGTTTCACAGGAGCCGAAGCAGTTGCCGCTGCTGGCTTCACTCCCTTTCGAGTCTTGGCCCACCGCGCTTTCTGAGCGAGACTGATCCACCTGCGAGCCGATGCCGACAGAGTGCGACCCAGTCTGGTGTAACCGCCGTTCAACTGTTCAACTTGCCCAACACGGTGAGAGCGGCATCCAGATGCCGAAGTTGATTTACCCTTCAACTTGCCAGGGGTGATATCTGCGGAGATCCAACGGGCTTGAGCGTAAGAGTGGAAGACGTTGACATCTACGATTACGTCCACTTCTCGGTCATTGAAAGAAGCGATTCGGAAGAGGATGAGGCAGAATCGGGACGGATGTCCCATGTGGCTTTCGTTCATCGCTTCACTAAGCTGGGCAATATGTTTGCTAACAGAAGAGCCGCTTATAATAGCCTTTAAGGAACGCTCAACGCAATCAGGCAACAATCGAGAACCGTGTCGGGTCTCTCGGCGATCCCCCCGCGCTTCGGCGTTACCGTACCCCGTGCCAAGTGACAGGGCCTCGGGGTGAATCCCAAACAGCCCAGTCGGCGGGCCGACCCGCCCGGCGGCGTGACCAGTTTCCGCGAAACTCTGCTTTACTTTAGGGGTTGGTTATAACATCATTGGTAAGCTAGATGCGTCCTCTCCCGCATATTCCGAATGGAAATGGAAAGGTTGGGATCATGGACAGCGACCTCTCGCATCAGGAACCATTCTCAGCGCACAACTGGGACGGCTCCGCAGTTGCTGGCATTGTGGCGATCCTTCCTAAACCGGGGGTAGCCGCATGTTAGCCACTCTGCAGCGACGCCTCCTCCTGATCCTCACGATCGGGTTAATCCTCACCCTGGGAGTGGTTGCGTACACCTGCCGAGCCGCCCTGGGTTATGACAGGCTGAACGATCAGGTTCAGAGAACCCACGAGGTGAAGGAAGAGTTGAGCGCCATTCTTCGCCTTGTAGTCGATGCGGAAACAGGCCAGCGTGGCTACTTGATTACGGATGATCCCGTCTACCTAGAACCGTACCAGGAAGCGACCTCGCAGATCGAGGCCCGACTGGCGAGGCTCGACGATCTCACGAAAAACAGCGCTCCTCAGCAGCAAAAGATGCACGAGCTTCGACGGATCGAAAGAGGGGAGCTCGCTGTCTTGCAGCAAACCGTTCAATTGGACAAAGAAGGCCGCGACCTGGAAGCGGGCCAGCTCGTGCTTTCCGGCGTCGGCCGGCAGAGGATGGACGAGCTTCGCCATGTCGTAGCTGATATGGAGCGAGAGGAAGATCGAGTCCTTGCGATGCGGGCGACCCTTGCCAACCGCGGCCAGTGGACCGTAGTATTCGCGTCCTTGGCGATTGCAGTTCTGTCCGTCGTTGTATACCTCTTGGTTGTCCGAGTGGTGAGGAGCGCCGCAAGAAGCAAAGAACTAGCTCGCACCGAGGTCGAAAAGCGGCTTCTCGCGGAAGAGCGACTTCGCTCCGAGTCAGAAGCAGCCCGCGAGCGCGAGCAAGCGGAGGCGAAGTTCCGGGGACTGCTGGAGGCGGCGCCAGACGCCATGCTTGTGGTGAATCCTGCGGGCAAGATCGTCCTGGCTAATGCCCAGGTGGAGAAGTTGTTCGGCTATCGGCGGGAAGAGTTGCTGAGTCAAGAAATTGAGATGTTGGTGCCGGAGCGTTTTCGCCGTAGGCATCCGGGACACCGAACCGGTTTTTTTGGCGAACCGCGAGTGCGATCCATGGGGGCGGGCCTGGAGCTGTTTGGCTTGCATAAGGATGGCCAGGAATTTCCGGTGGAGATCAGCCTCAGCCCGCTGCAGACGAACGAGGGCACGCTGGTTACGAGTGCCATCCGTGACATCACCGAGAGGAAACGGGCGGAAGAGAGCTTACGCCTCCTTTCCGGCCAGCTGCTGCACCTGCAAGATCAGGAGAGGCGGCGCATCGCGCGCGAGTTGCACGACAGCGCAGGCCAGATACTCGCTGCCCTGGGCATGAACCTGTCGTTAGTGGGATCTGAAGATGGCAACATCGCTCCCCGTGCTGCTAAGGCGATCCAGGAAAGCGTCAGTCTCGTACAGGAATTGTCGCGAGAACTGCGCACCATCTCTCATTTGCTGCATCCACCGCTCCTGGATGAGGTCGGGCTTGCATCGGCTCTGCGTTCGTACTTGGACGGATTTACCGAACGCAGCAAGATCAAGGTAGATTTGGAGCTTCCAGATGATCTGGGACGTCTCCCGCAGGATCTGGAAACCTCCGTTTTCCGGGTCGTACAGGAGTGCCTCACGAACATTCACCGTCATTCGGAAAGCCAGGTTGCCAGAATTCGTATTGCCCGTTCTGACGGACAGGTCAGCCTGGAAGTGGAGGACAGAGGCAAAGGCATACCGCAAGAGAAGCGGCAAGCCATGGACTCAGGGGGCACGCCGGGAGTCGGAATCCGGGGGATGCGCGAGAGGCTCCGGCAGCTGGGCGGCACCTTGGAAATCAAATCTAACGGCCGGGGAACAGTTGTCTTAGCACGCCTGCCGGTCGCCAGAAATTCTTTGGTCGTCGCATGAAAGGGAAGTTGTGAGAGATCACCAAGAAGAATGGGAAGAGTTGCGCCAGCAGGCATCGGTCGAGCAGAACCGTGAGAAACTGGGTTCTTCCTCACTCTTGGTGCAAAATCGTAGGAGGCGGGAGAGGCAAGACGCGAGCGCGAAGCAGTTCAAATCCGGCTCGGCCATACATCTGGCGCTTCAGTGTCTTCAGCCGATTGATGTGACCTTCCACCGGCCCATTGCTCCAGCTCTGTTCGACAGCTGCCTCGACTGCACTCTGGTCCTGTTTCAAGGTGCGCACAAAACGCTGCATTCAGTAAATGCCGGAGGCGTCGGCCTTCTTCATCCACGCGTGCAGCGTCTTGATCTTGCCCGTCCGTAAAATCGTGCGAAAGCTCAAGACCAGGCTGCGCATCACGGCATATCCGGGGCAGGCTTTCTTCAGAGCATCGACTGTGTTCCCTTGCTCGGCGGTCATCTGGGACCGGAGCTTGCCGAGCAACGCCGTCGCCACCAGAGGCGAGATCTGCCGACGTATTAATAAGGAGCGGTTCGAATCCGCCAGCGGTGCGACCTTCGCAGTCGGTATCGTGGTCGCAGAGGTCACGGGAGTCGTAGGCTGTTGCTGCCGCCACCGCGCCAGAAACCTGGCCAGATAGGAAAAGCATCCCGTGTACCCCAGTGCTTGGATCTCCTG
>JBAUXO010000314.1:0-7195 GCA_049584315.1 Candidatus Sulfotelmatobacter sp.
TTAATTCCTCCTTTGGCATCCCAGCGTCGCTGAGTCTTCGCGAAAGCTGCATGCGGGAAACCTGCACGTGCAGTTTGAGCGGCGGACGGAGGCCAGCGCGTAAGCGCGCCTCCTCCGACCCGACTGCCATAGACGCGCGGTAGCAGGAAACCGCCCTTCCATGTCAGCCACAGTTCGCCAGCGCTTGGCGCGAGACGGCAGTCCCATGAACGCTGCCAACGATACTGGGCGGTTGACGGGCAACTCTTACCTAATCGGGTAAAGGAAGGGTTGCCGACAACGCGGGAATTACCCCGTCACCTCAATGGTTGCGCTCACAACGAAGTGTCCCAGCTCGACTCGCTCTGGCCAGAGCCGCCATTCGTTGACTGGCGGTCGACGCGTCTCTAAGATGAAGCGACCCGAAAGCCAGGCGTCTCCCTGGATGATTGGCCAAACCATTTCGCACTACCGCATACTGCAGAAGCTGGGCGGCGGCGGGATGGGTGTGGTTTACGAGGCCGAAGACATTACCCTGGGCCGGCACGTGGCCTTGAAGTTTCTCCCTCCCGAAATGAGTTCCGACGCGGCAGCGCTCGAACGCTTCCAGCGGGAGGCGCGCGCGGCTTCGGCGCTGAATCATCCCAACATTTGCACTATCCACGAAATCGGGCAGCGGGATGGCCAGTATTTCATTGTGATGGAGCGGCTGGAAGGCAAGACGCTGCGCGACCGGATCATGGGCCGCCCCTTGCCGACGGAGGAATTGGTGACGCTCGCAGTAGGGATCGCAGAAGGTCTGGACGCTGCGCATCGCAAAGGGATTATTCATCGCGACATTAAGCCAGCCAATATTTTTGTGACCGAGCATGGACACGCGAAGATCCTGGATTTCGGTCTGGCAAAGCTAACGCCGGGACACAGCAGTTCGCCCGCGTCGCTCGGTGTGGCGCCGACGGTGATGAGCGAACCGCACCTGACCAGTCCAGGGACGGCGTTGGGAACCATTGCCTATATGTCGCCGGAGCAAGCGGCAGGCGAAGAACTGGATGCACGCACTGATCTCTTCTCTTTCGGCGCGGTGCTATATGAAATGGCAACGGGCCTGCCGGCATTTTCCGGGAACACGTCGGCGATGGTGTTTGATGCGATTCTGCACAAGGCTCCCACCTCGACGGCGCGATTGAATCCTAATGCTCCGGTGGAGCTGGAACAGATTACGAATAAGGCGCTGGAGAAAGACCGCAGACTTCGCTACCAGAGTGCATCGGAGCTGGGCGTCGATCTGAAGCGGCTGCGGCGCGAGGTGGAATCGGGCCGCAGTGGCGCAGTGTCTACTTACACCGGGACGACACGGGTGGGGGCGATACTTGCGCAAGGTCAACGAAAGGTACCGTGGAAAGTGGCCGCTATGACTGGCGCAGCGGTGCTGGCGGCGGGAGTGGTTGCGTGGCTGCTTCGTCCCACGATGCCGCCGCCGAGGATTACAGGGTCGACCCAGATTACGCACGACGGCTTGCCAAAGGCATTCGGGGGCCAAGTAGTTTCGATCGTGCTTACGGACGGACCGCGTCTTTTCATTCAGGAGTCAGCGGGCGGTCATTTTGTGGTGGCGCAGGTTTCCGCGACCGGCGGTGAAACGGTTCCCATCTCGACACCATTTCAAAATGTCGCCCTCGATAATATTTCGCCTGACAAATCTGAGCTTCTCATCGGCACATTCACGGGCATCGAACTGGAGCAACCGCTGTGGGCGCTGCCGGTGTTGGGAGGGTCGCCACGCCGGTTGGGCAATGTGTCTGCGACGGACGGGACGTGGATGCCCAATGGCGATCTGCTGATTGCGCACGGAACAGAACTCCAGGTCGTCAATCCTGAGACGAATGCCGCGCACAAGTTTGCCAGCGCGCCAGATTTTACCTATTGGTTGCGCTGGTCACCAGACGGCCGTTCCTTGCGTTTTACTGCCACGACTTTATCTGGTTTCCAAATCAGGGAATTGGCGGCAGACGGCAGCGGCATCCACAGCCTGACGCAAACCAGACGCGACCCGGCGAACGCGAGCAACGGCAACTGGACTACGGACGGGAAGTACTTCGTTTTTCAAAACCGACGCCTCGACGCAAGAGCAGACCTGTGGGCTATCCCTGAAAAGGGAGATTTCTTTCATAAGGCGAATCACGCGCCGGTGCAACTGACCTCGGGTCCCATGAGTTTCGAATCTCCGCAGCCCAGCCTGGACGGCAAACGAATTTTCGCGATCGGATATGAACCTCGCGGCGAGCTGGTACGCTTCGATGCAAAGTCGGGACAGTTCTTGCCGTATCTTGGTGGAGTTTCGGCCGCCGACGTCAGCTTCTCGGCTGACGGCCATTGGGTGGCCTATGCAATGTATCCGGAACCGATTCTCTGGCGCAGCCGGATCGACGGGAGCGAAAAGTTGCAGTTGACGCGTCCGCGTTTCTTCGCACTTAACCCGTCATGGTCTCCGGACGGAAAGAAGATCCTATTTACTGGGGCTGATCCCGGCAAAGGTTTTGCAGCTTACACGATCGGAGCCGAAGGAGGCGCCCCACAGCAGATCCTTGCCGGTCCCGATTTTGATGTGCTCTTTCCCCAGTGGACCCCGGATGGCAAATCGATCGTTTTTCAGAAGAGCCAAGGGTACTACAAGAACGACGTCGAATTGCTGGATCTGCAGACAGGAAAGGCTTCCATGCTTTCCGGTTCCGAGAACTTGATCGATCCGGTGCTTTCGCCCGACGGACGCCTCATGGCTGCAACTTCTTCCGACCGCTTGAGGTTGATGCTGTTCGACTTCGCAAGCCAGAAATGGATGGAACTGGCAAAAACCGACGTAGCCGCTTTGAACTGGAGCCGCGACGGCAAGTATTTGTATATCGATTCCGGATCAGGCGTGAACCCGGAGATCTCCCGTTTTCGCGTCGCGGACCGGAAGCTGGAGCGGGTGACGGGACTGAAGGATTTCCGACGGGTGACATTTCCGACCTATCCGTGGAGCGGGCTCACGCCTGACGGCGCTCCCTTGCTGCTGCATGACGTTGGCACGCAGGAAGTCTATGCGCTCGATTTCGAAGCACCTTGAGTGCGATCCCGTTGTTGCAGAAATATGGCGCCAATTCGGCGAGTGCTTACAGACGATTCTGAGCGGATGACGGGCAACCGGGAAATTGGCAACTCTTTGCACTCTTCCGGACTCCTCAACCAACGAGATTGCGGGTCGGTTGGCGGATGAGAAGTTCTGCGGATCGCTCAAGGGGCGCTCCCTACGGAGGCGTTCTGCTCATGTGCCGAGGCAAGTTCCCCATAAACAAGCTCCAGAAGTCCGGTCAGCTCGCGATTCTTCTCCTCAAGATTCTTGATCCGGAGCCGCAGTGTAGCCACAATATTCTGCCTAGACGCGCGCTCTCGATCCCGTGACGCTGAAGCTGGATGAGCAACGTCAGCAGTGGTCCTTCGCGAACGCACGATGAGACCGCGTAACTCGTCATGGCTGTACAACCATGCCGTCGAGACCCCTGCTTCCGCGGCCACTGTTCGGAAGTTGATTTCCCGAGCAGAAGCATCCATTCGCTGCAGAGCTGCCAAGGCCCGATGCATTGCACTCTTACTGCGTAGTCGCGCGCTCCGCGTGAGACCCTCGGTATTTCTAGGCATGTGTTCTCTCCAGAGATGTGACGATGTTGACCAGGTTGTTTCGCTTCCGCTCATTCATTTCGATCTGCCGTGTCCATCCATTCGCGCTGGCTTTGGTAATCACTCGTTCCGTATCTCGCAACTCTGCCTTATGCACATCAAGGAAGCTGGCGTCCGTACGGAAGTGAGCGCAATTTAGACACGCATTCGGATGAGGACATGGCCCGGCAACAACCGGAATAGCGCAGTAGCCATTTGGCAGGGCTTGAGCCAGCACGTTGCGCGTGAACCAGCGTAGATCGCCTGTGTCGAGCGGCCCTTCTTCCGGCACCACCTTACCTGTCACATCCACCAACGTCCCTTGCAGGTACTCGGAGAGTTTCTCCCGCATGGTGGCGTCATGAATGTGCGCGTAACGGTTCGTCATCTCCGGCCCGAGATGGCCCAGATAGCGCTGAATGAAGTGGTGGGGAACGCCGAGGTTGATCAGACGCGTTCCGACGGTGTGGCGAAACTGATGTGACTGGAAGCGGAAGAGCTTCCCATTAGCGTCGAGGATCTTATGGTCATAAGCAAGGCGGTTGATTCTTTGCGCGAAGCTTTGTTGCTTTATCACTCCGCCCTTCGAATTCGGAAACAACAAAGTGGTTGATCGTCCGGTGGCTCGCACTACTTGCTGCTGTTCCTGTACGGCGCGGGCGATCTCCTGTGAAACCGGAATCGTATGTTCTCTTTTCATCTTACGCTGCATGAATCGCAGATAGAATGTGCCCCGAGCATCCTGCGTCAGGCAGTCCAACGGCAGTTGCAGGAGTTCACTGATGCGCATTCCACACTCTTGAAGAATGAGGACCATCTGCATCCACGGAGCCTTCAGATTGCCCAGATGCGAGTTCAGTTGGTCCAAGACTTCAGCCGCGATGTAGCGAGGCTGCGGCTTGGGTGGGCGCGGTATTTCTTCATCAAAGATCATTCGCTCGGCAGCGATTGGCAGCCAGCGCTCACGTGCGGCTGTTTCGAGGAAGTTCCGGAGGTTGAGCAAATGACTCTTACGAACCGAGACGCAGACCCTCGTCGGTAGATAGCTCATATATTCAATTAGCAGTTTGCGTGTGATTGCCTTGGCAGTGCCTCTGGGTCGTTCTTGCATAAGGAACTCCGAGAAACACGTCAGCGACTGCAATCGCGTGCGGCATGTGCCTTCCGCGTAGATCGGCAGACAATACCGTATGTATGTCTTGACTATTGTTCGTAACCACGGTTGTCGGATGCGGTGGAAACTCAGGGTGACGTTGGAGAGCGAAAGACTGATGGGGATCGCCATCCGCTGTAGGTTCCACACATCCTTCTCGTTTTCGGGCCGGTCATCGTATGCGTTTTCCAGGATGGAATGGACCTGCCGAAGAGTGCTGATGTAGTGACTGTCGCGCGAAGTCACGCGCGGCCGTTGCTCCCGATCCATGCGGGATGTGGTGCCTTGGCGGTACATGCCGCGCTCTTTCAGATATATCGTATACCGCGCTCGCCATTCGGCGAATGGTTGGATCATCAAAGACGGCGGCAGTGGGCCAAGACTGTTCAGCCACTTCACCATGCGGTGAACTCTCCCCAGTTCCTGGGTGTTTCTCCAAGCGCCATCAGCGAACTTTTTCCAGCACGCATACTTGAGTTCGCCGTTGATCGTCGCAGATGTGCAGCCGAAGCGTAGATGACGCTGCTTCGTTCTTGCAGAAAGCCGAGTTTGCAGTGGGCTGGTCCGCATGTCCCAGATGTCTTTCTTCCAGAACCCTGAGAGCTGGCCAAGCAAAGATTGCTGTCGTTCACGACTCCAAGTAATCGTCGTCACCTTGCACGCTCCTTCTGATAGCGTGCGAACATTTTCCCCAGGTCGGCGCTCGACAGATGGGCATAGGTGTTCACCGTGGTCTGAATCTGTGCGTGCCCGAGACGCCGCTGAACATATGCTGGATCCCATCCGGCCCGCAACAGATCGGTCGCGTGCGTGTGGCGGAACATGTGGGGCGTGGCATGCAGGCCAGTCCTGGCGCTGAGCTTGCGGAACAGATCGATCACCGTGGAATAGGTCATCGGTGCCCCGATGCGCCCGCCCCACCAGTTCACGAAAACATAGTCGTGAGTGGCCTCTTGGTATTCGTGAATCAGATAGTCCGCGTACAGTTCCATCAGTTCTTTCGAGACATGCACGGTGTAGGGAGACCGGCATTTGGCAAGGGCGCCATTGCTGTTTGTTCGAGGGATGATGTCGATCTCCCCATCATAGGAACGGATGTCGGCATGGCGTAACCCGAGCACTTGGCCGACCCGCATCCCGCTCTCGTACAACAGGCTCACGAGGAGACGGTCCCGCTGCCGCGCACACGCGTTGAGTAAGGCCTGGGATTCTTGTGCGGAGAACACCCGTGGCAGGCGCCGAATCGCTCTCACCTGCATAACCGCGCGCCGCAAGGGGCGGTCCCGGCTTATATGGTGCAAGAACGGCTTGTATGGATTCTTTGCTCCGAACCGCCGCGGCCGGCTGATGTTTGTCTCAACCCCAAGCCTGTCCTGATATTCGTAGAAGGAGCCAACTGCAGCGAGGATGGTGTTGATCGTTGTGTCGGACCGCGATTTGCTGCCAGCTGAACTGACTCGACGCAACCACGCCACGAACTTCGCCAGTTCGGTCAGGCTGAGCGTCGTCCATTTCCGGTTCTCTTCGCACAGGAAGTTAGAGAATGCCTGGAGATGGTGGGCATAAGCTCGCACGGTGTTTGGCGACCGCCCCAAGTGATGCAGGTACGACAAGTATTGGTTCGGAGCGATGAGCGGCTGGTGTTCTGCGTCGAACAACACCCAGCCACGCTCCTGCGTATCGGGCACAACGATTCGTTGCACTCTGACCATTGATCCTCCTAAATTCGCGCTCAGTCCGCATTGGCGCAGTTTCGCTACGCTCAACTGCGCCAACGCGGACTGATTTCACGTCGTGGAATCGACTAGAGATAACGATTCTGCATCGTGCTGGACTCCACCGTCGTGTACATCGTGGAATGCTGTTTCACGACTAAAGATAAGTTGAGAACCTGCAACGCGAGGACATCCACCCGCTTGAGGAAGCTCTGGGTTTCAAGTCGCTTTTGGAACTCGGAGAGCCTCCCTACACCTTCGCCACCATTGCCTCACGCGCTGGCAAGAGCGAGGCATACGTCTACGGTCGCATTCGACTCGCTGACCTCATACCGCCCGTGGCCGAGGCATTCCTGAAAGACCAGATCACCATCGGCCACGCCTTGCTGATCGCCAAGCTCCCGGCTTCGCAACAGCAGGAAGCCTTCGCAGCCGCGTTTCGCGGACAGTGGACAAGCGAAGGCAACACCCAAGTCCTGATTCCAGTGCGCGAGTTGGCCTTATGCGGTGCACCGCATAATGCCAATTGGACTAAACCGCTTCGCGGTATGACTGGCGCAAACGTCCGTTAGTAGCGGTCTGGACGCAGTTGCTGCTCTTCTGTCCGCCGCTTCCCACGTACGCTCCTTTGCGGAAACATGGAATGGCTGCT
>JBAUXO010000315.1:0-4719 GCA_049584315.1 Candidatus Sulfotelmatobacter sp.
GAAATATACAGGCTTCAACGAAGACGTCTACCGCCAGAGGATTCAGCGCGAATACCCAGCGAGACCGAAGCTTGTGATAACCGAAGAAGAGATCAAGAAACATGAAACTCGAAATAACGTGGAAGGAATTTGGAGCGACACCCAAGATCAATATCGTTTGGGTATCGTGCCCGCTCCAGAAGGAAGCGGCTCCGACTACGTTGCGGTTGTTCTTCGTTCCAATTCACCCGTTTGGCAAACCAATGAGATCAAGGCAGAGATTCGCAGCACTGCCTCGCCGGATGTCTTCACTTGCACTTACTTCATGGCCAACAAGAAACCTACTGGCACAACTCTGACTCTTGACCATAATGCCATCTTGCGCGGTTCGATCGCTACGCCGAAAGGATCAATCGATCTTCTGCTTATGCGTGTGTGGCCGAAAGTCGAAGAGTCTGTCAGTGCACCGTCAGTGAAGGGTGGGGCTTCTGGGACCGCATTCCTGCTAAGTCGAAGTGGCCTCGTTGCCACCAATTGGCATGTAGTTGCCGAAGGGAAGAATTTCAGCGTGGCTTTCCCTGGCTGGACCGGCACCGTCAGTGCGGAAGTGGTGATTAAGGATGTGGTGAACGATCTGGCGATTTTGCGTTTGACCGACTCAACGAAACTGGCAAGCACCTGCCCGGACCTTCCGTTTCAGTTGGCATCCTCCAACAGTGTCAAGCTGGGGGAGCGAGTAACCACGATTGGGTACCCCCTGACCTCGATGCTCGGGTCAAACCCGAAATTCGCCGAAGGAGTTGTATCAAGCAAGAGCGGGATCCAGGACGACCCACGCTCGCTGCAAATCTCCGCTCAAGTGCAGCCTGGGTCAAGCGGTAGCCCTCTGTTCGACAATGACGGAAATGTTGTCGGCATTGTTGTCGCCACGCTGGACGCGGCGAAGGCATACCAGTTGACCAGTTCCATTCCTCAAAACGTAAACTATGCCATCAAAGCTGATTACCTGTTGAGTCTCGTTGTTATGCTTCCTGGCGACGCTCTCGCGTCTCGAACGACAGCTTTTTCACCCGAGAAAGCAGCCCAGTGTGTGGCGATCATCCGGGCGTGGTAGGTCACTGCTGGCGCGCCGTCCTTTGCGTCCAACATTATGGGCTTTAGCTATTGTGTCCTTAATGGAGACATATCTTTAGCACGGCGGACAATTCTGCGGTGATCAACGGGAAAAGATTCTGGTGGTAATGAAGTGAGAGTATCCAGCGCCGTAGTAGCGGTGCAGATTTGTCGACATGGAAACGATGTAACACGAACGCTGGAATTTCGCTGTGACGAATGAACACGAATGGAAAGTTCACAGCAGCCCACCCGTGAAACTGCCACAGGTGGGGCATCCTGTGCCGTGTTAGAGTACGGCTGGGCCAGCCCCCTGTTGTTGTTGATCCAACGCTATCTGTTCATTAATTTTCTTCTGCCCCTCAGCGACCGTTGCAGCAACGGCTTGCTCTTTGGTGTCGAATTTTCCGATAACCCCAAAGCCAAATGTTGTTGTCGTTGAAACTAGCTCGCTGTGGATATTGCTTCTGCCCCACCTGCCGAGTGCTTTGAAGTGAGTTGGTTGTTTGTAGATGTTCGCTTCGATGAAGTGTTCCTTGTAAGGGATGACTTCAACGAAGTCGGGCCTTGGTTCGTTTTGTGTATTCATGAACAAATTGTACCCGCTTGGCGGGTTCTAACGTTTTCCCGCCGCATCTTCGGTTTTGAAATCGGCCAACATGTTGTGACGCTGAAGAAAGTGCATCATGCGGAGTTCCGTCTCAGCGTCTATTTCACCGACTGTGAAGACATATTGAAGTTGAGTCTGCGGGTCCACCTTCATGCAATCTCGCATCTCACTGTTCCATTTCTGGAGGACTCCAACGTCAGGTAGTTTCTCAGATTGATGTATGAACTCGTAGTCCCACAAACGCTGGTCGGCTTGGCACTGTGCGACCGTCGGTGCGTGTTGTATCTCTTGCCCAACCGCTACGAACACGAAAACGAAAACGATGAGAATTGAGATACGCTTCATAAGTCTCTCCTCGAATCGAGCGAGCTGCTGTCAACAATCGCCCAGACGGGCATTATATGTGGCAAGTCTTCGGAAGTTACGGATGTAATTTAGGATTTTGCTGGCGCTTGTGGACGTGGCGGCTCAGTGGGAAAATACAGATATTGAGGTGCGGCCATGCCAGAAGGGGTTTGTCCACTTTGCCTTGACCCGAAAGAGAAGAAGCTCTACAAGAGCCACTACATGCCTGCGGCTCTCTATCCGAAAGGAAGAAAGCTCGAATACGCGACCCGAGCCAGCACCGGGCTGCTACAGAATGAAAATGAAATCAAGAACCCACTTCTCTGTTTTGATTGCGAACAACGCTTCGATCAGAACGGCGAGTCCGAAGTGTTGCGTTGGATAAATCCGAAGGGCAAGCGGTTTCCCCTCAGTGAGATGTTGAAGCTGGCTCTGCCACGCGATTATGATCCAACGCTGTCACGATACTCTGGCTCGGATCTTGGTGTGGACATGGACAAGTTCGCCTACTTCGCGATCAGCATGGTATGGCGTGGGTCCGTTCACGATTGGGTAATGTTTGACGGGACTGTACGACCTCGCACAGAACTGGGCGTCTTCTTAGAACCCATGCGGCTGTACCTCATGGGTAAGGCTCCAATGCCACCTGACACTTCCGTGATCGTAATCGTGACCAGCGATGAGGGATCGCGCAAAGTATGGACTACGCCTTCACTGCATGTCGAAGCGGATTGCCTCAATTTTAGATTTCTCACCTTTGGAGTGTTGTTCAGAGTGATGATGGGTCGCCACATGTGGGACTACTTTCGAGACCAAAACTGCGTTTCAGCAAGGAAATGCCTTTTCTACGGGAGCGCAAAGCACAGAATGCCTGAGATCATGCAAATCTTTGAAGATGCGGCCCAGACCAAGACTGTAGAAAGCACCAACGTCACGTAGCAACCCGCCGAAATCTATCGCACCAGCCGGGTTTCGCATCCTGTCGGCATACACGCTCAGTGATGGGACGACGCGAATTTGGATCATCACAGAAGCAAACCGCGAATCCACGACCGTTCTGCTTCCGTCAGAATACTGATTACCAGTCTTCCCCCGAGCTAGGGTTTGTCGTGTATGAGTTCACACTTTCCAGCGGTTTCCCCCGCTGGAACTGTTGAGCTATGATCCAGCGCATAGACTTGGAGTCGGTAACGCCCGGTTGTCCAGTTAACGTTGTAGACCATCCTCAGGTGCATCGGCTTGTTGGCTTCTAGGCTGTAAGCCGTTCCTTCGGTCCCGGTAGGCTCGAAGATACCTAAATCCCCATTGGCGACACCTTTGTAATACGTCCTCACGAAGATGCTCTTTAGAAACGTCTTCCGCTCGTTCTCGGTTCCAGCCGGGACTTTCATACCGTCGGCAACCATGTCTGCTCCCTTAGCCATCGTTGCAAAACCCGGTCCCTTGTCGTCGGCAAAACACACGTACTCATCGCTGAAATGATTGAAAGCGTTCGCTGCTTTTAATTCATTGAAGTAGTCGCGACCCGTCATGTCTTGCGAAACCGCGATACCTGTGAGCAGCATGAACCCAAAGAGAAATCGCACGCCGAGCAGTGTAGCCTATTTCCGCTCTCCATTGTGGGTTGTTCGGCAGTATTGAACAACCCTATGTCCGATAATCCGAATGGTTACATGGATGGCTACCCCTTCTTCAAACAAGCTGCCTGACTTTACCTGCTGATACCCAAGTAGTGACCCGGTTCGATGATGTGCTCCTGTTTCTGCTCGCGAGTCGGGTTCTCTCGGTCGATCGTCTGCACTGTTTCGGGAGTGGGAGCTTTTCTGATTTCCGCCTTTCCTTCGAGTACGTTATCGCACGCCTGCTCGCGGGCAATCGGCTGTTCTCGGCGTTCACGCTCGCGTAAAGACGGTTTCGACCTTTCCAAGGAAGGCTCTTGCGCTTTGCGCGACAACTCGGAAGCGGATTGGCGTGCGACTGAGCGTGCTACCGACTCCCGCAGCAGGTCTCTATCGCTGGTCACAACCGCGATGCTGTCCCGGCCCCGCGAAGCAGCCACATAGAACAGCTCTTTCCGCATCCCATCAGCGGAGATCACAACGGCATCGACAGATTTCCCCTGACTACGATGAGCAGTGACAGCGTATCCGTGTGTGAATTGCTTGTAGTTCTCCGGCAGAGCGCGACCATCCTGCAGATGAATGCAGCCCTGCTCATCAATACGGGAGACCGTGACCAGCTCGCCATTGGTAGCACGAAAACCCGGCTCCCGCCGATTTGCGATTAGCAGTAATTTGTCATTGGGAGCAATTTCAATGGCGCGGCGCTCATAGACCTCAAAGCATTTCGCTTGCTTCCCTGTGAACTCGCGTAGTTCGCCGTGTGCGTCGCGGGCAATAACCTTGCCATCTTCCACTCGGACGACTTCCAGCCATTCGTTCCTCGCAACGCCCTTGACAGCCCGATGAAATTCCACCACCTGGCCTTCAGCATAGTTCCGCATGTCACTTTTCTCCGCGCTCGTCCAGTTCAATGGCATGTGATGCTGCTGGTGGGTACCCAGTCCCAGTTCACCTGTGCGCGTGCGCTCAGCGCGGATAGCCTCGGTAATGTGGCCAATCTCTTCGTGTGTGGCGGCGACAACCAGCACAGTGCGTGGTTGCCCTTTCGCA
>JBAUXO010000316.1:0-4522 GCA_049584315.1 Candidatus Sulfotelmatobacter sp.
CTGATAAGCCGTCGTCCCCGCCACCCACGCTTGGCCGATTAAGCGCAATACGAAAAGGCGCGCCGTGCCGTCGCACAGGGCGCCTTCGTGGCCGCTCGCCAATGAGCGGAGATAGATGCCGAACTAAGGAACAGTCTTATAAAACGGCGGCGATACAATCCACTTCAATATCAAACCCGCCGTTCCAAGCAGGAACATTAATAAAGATGCGCGCCGGCGGATTTTCCGGGAAATAACGCCTGTAGACGGTATTCACCGCAGGGAACATGTCTACTAAGGTGACGTAGACATTCAGCTTCAGAATGTTTTCCAGAGAAGAGCCTGCCGTTTCGACACAGAGCTTGAGTTGATCCAATACGATCTCCGTCTGACGCTCAATCGGTCCCTTGAAGATTTCTCCTGTTTTGGGGTCGAACGGCGGACTACCTGAGACGTAGATTGTGTCGCCGTGCTTCGTCACGGTTGAAGCTGGGGCCTTGTATTTTTCGAGATAGGTCGCCAGCGGCTCGACGCGAATGATTTCTCGTTTCATAGACTTCCTCCGATTGATAGGTATGGGCGGACCGCCACGGTCAGGAATTGATCAATGAGGGCCGCGAGGTTTTTTAAGACTCATGCAACGTAAGACCCATGCAACGCAGCTGAGACACGCGTCCACACGCCTTCCAATAGCGCAGGCACCCACTTTTCGACGGGACAGCGGCTCCAACATAGGCCCTCCGTTTGGTCAGGTGGGATTCTACGCGGACGCGGGTCGTCTCACAATTTGGCCTTCCCCTCGCCTCAAATCTTGCGGAAGAAAGCTCTACCTTGCTTCGCCCGACCGCGTACGCATCTGGTAAGCCAATGTAGGCGTGGAAATGGCTCACGCCATTGGGCTGTAGGCTCAGGTGGACCCGATTGAGCAGGAGACACAGGAGACAATGGACATGTAACTGCGCGTCGCGGGCGGATTGTCGGCAACCCTGCCTTTATCGATTAGGTAAGTGTTGCCCGTTACTCGTCCGTTTGGAGAACTGGCGGCGGCCAGCAATCACAACTTTGGCGCCATTGGCGACGAAGACCTCGGCCATGCGAGCGCCCATCCCGCTAGTCCCGACAGTTATAACCGCAACTTTTCCCCGAGTGCCAACATGGTTCTAGATTCCTCGTGCTGAAAGCGGGAAGGTCTCGTACCAATTTCCAATTCCCTCAACTCGGCCTGGCGCTTAAGGTGCGCACGATTACCCACTTGCCTGAGCGCTTCTCGAAGAGATCCACAAACGCAAATTGACCGCTATAATCTTTTCCGTCCTGGATCCTTTTTTCCCTGACACCGGCTTGAGCCACAGCAACATTGCCGAACGCCTGCACATTCACTGGTCCAAGTTCAAATGACACGAGTTTGTGCTCGCCGGATTTGAAATCGTCTAAGAGGTCCTCTTTGCGGAAAAGCTTGCCCGACGACCCGATCGTAGCGAAATCGTCTGCGTAGGCCTGATTGAGCTTTTCTAGATCGACGGCCACCATTGCATCTCCAATATCCTGTTCGAGTTTCTTGATCTCCTCGGCAGCGCTCGGATCGGGGACCGCTTTGACCGAGTCGGGCAAATCCCCCGATAAAGAGCGCACGACCACCCACTTACCTGCGCGCTTCTCGAGGAGATCCCCCCAAACAAGCTGGGGATTAGTAACTTTTCCGTTCTCGTTCCGTTTTTCACGGACAATACCTTGACCCAAAGCGACATTGCGAAACACCTGTATGTCTATAGGCCCAGTTTCAAACCACTCGAGTTTGTCAGGGAAACCTTTGCTTAGAAGCTTCTTCTTATTAACAACGTTGCCGGAGGACCCGACGATGGCGAAATCGTCAGCATAGAGCTGACTGTAC
Source organism: Candidatus Sulfotelmatobacter sp. (assembly GCA_049584315.1). GTDB lineage: Bacteria > Acidobacteriota > Terriglobia > Terriglobales > Acidobacteriaceae > Sulfotelmatobacter. The sequence goes on from JBAUXO010000316.1 coordinate 1,871, forward strand.
TTGTCGAAATCGCCCGATATTTGGAAATTTCCCAAATCTAGTTCGACCTGCTTGACCGCTTCGATATCGGCCGTATCTCCAACTGGTGTGTTTCGGCTCTTTGCCGCAGCGTCCCTGATGCTAAAGCCTGCCCACGATACAAGAGCTGCGAACAACAACACTGCGAACCCCTGGCTGAAAATGCTCTCTTTCATTTATTGACTCCCCTCGACCTCAGCGGTCGTTTGCGATATCCGCAGTGTCCGCGAACGGGAAGTTGCTGTCCATGACCTCGGAGGTCATGGACAGCGGTTTTGCAGTGTCCAAGAATGGTAGTGGGTCTGATCCGAATGGCTCTTCCTGAAAATAGTCGGCAGGATCGCCAGGTCAGGAATCCGACCGTGCAAATCGAAACGCCTGGGCTTAGTGGCGGAACCAAGAATTCGAGCTTCCGAGAACATGGGTTGCCATGGAGCCGAGCTAAGACGTTTCCTCAGCCAGGTGATGTACGAAAGTGCGAGTGTCATCGTCTGCGGGGAAAAAGGTCTCAATGCGGAGTTCCTGAAGTCCAGCATCTAGCGGCGTGCCCAAGGTAGTGAGGACAGAAAACAGGCGAAGCGTTGAGTCCTTCCACCTGTAGTTAATGGTCAAGAACGGCGGAGGAGCGCCATCCCAATCCGGCATCCGCCACCGGTTCGGCACGTCCGGATAGCTGAGCAACTCCTCCAGGAAACGCCTTAGTGTCTCATCTGTTGGATTGTCTGCCGCTTCGCGATGCACCCGCCGAATAATGCGTGCGGCGACCACTTCCCAGTTTTCGATGAAGGGCCGCAGCCCTTGGGGATGGAATACAAGGCGGACTCCATTATGTGGCGTCCCAGAATCGCAGCCCGGGAAGAGGTCCAGAAAGCGCTTTGCGCCGGCGTTCATCCTCATGGTGTTCCAATAGCGGTCCAGGACGAGCACGGGATAAGGTTCCAGTTGCGCCATCTGAAGCTCTACCGCGCGCCGCGCGGCCTCTAGTTCCGGTGCGTCGAGATCATCGTGGCGATATTGCGGAGCATAGCCGGCCGCGAGCAACAGCGAATTGCGCTCGCGGAGCGGAACCTGCAGCGCCTCAGCCAGTCGCAGGACCATCTCGCGGCTCGGTTGTGCGCGACCTGTCTCGACGCAACTGAGATGACGGGTTGAGATCTCGGCATCGAGTGCCAGGTCCAGTTGGCTGATGCGTCGAACAGTTCGCCAGCTACGAAGCAGGACACCAAAAGTCCTATTGGGCATTGTAGGGGCAGGGACGGGAGACGGTGAAGTCACGGTGCAATTATAAGAGGAAGCCTTCTCCGGCGAAGAGAGGCAGGCTTCCCGCGGGGCCGGTCCTTACTACAGAGAAGACAAGTTTTGCCTTCCACAACGCGCGACCCCTGAATTCGCCGCTCAATTCGTGGATTGTCGGCAATACGGAAGTAATCCAGGTCTGGACATGCGCATAGGTAACGAAAAGTCGGCTAGTGTTTACGAATGTGGACGAACGTGGTCGCTTAGAATTGCTTCGTTTCCATTCCAAACTTGAAATCTTCCGATGAGGTTGAGGATGTCAAGGATGATCGCGCCATCGGCCCCGCACCCGAGCGATCGACCTTTTGGCCTCGTGTCTGACCCTTTAGGAGAAGATTCGCCATGTCGCATCATTTCGATACGCCTACCGCAAAAGAAGACCGCCCGCATCAACATCTGCGACTTCTACTTGTTTCGCGGCCGCCCGGGCACAACGGTCATGGCTTTGACCGTGAATCCGAACGCCGGCGTCGGCGCGCCAGACACCTTCCGCGATGAAGGTCTCTACGCCTTTCGCTTCGACACGGATCGCGATCTTCGCGAAGCCGTCGCCTTCAAGGTCCAGTTCGGCGCGCCCGCCCACGCCGATAGCGGCGAGCATCGGCACGTTCAGACCTTCGCGGTCCGGCGCGCCACCGGAGCGGACGCTCTGAAGGGTGCCGCGGGCGAACTCATCATTTCCGGGAATACGGGACGCGTCGTGAAAGCGGATCAGGGCTGCCTGGCGCACGCAGGCCTCGCGCCCGATCTGTTCGCCACCGATGGGACCGGTTTCGGTGACTCAGAAAAGCTCTGTGGTCCGAAAACCGGTTTGCCCCGGAGGCGTTCCAGAATCGCCAAAACTTCTTCGGCGGCAACAATGTCACCGCTATTGTCCTCGAGGTTCCCAGCAGCCTGATCCGGCCGATGTGTTGTGCACGCCTGGGCCACAGCATCGCTCTACGGGCACGCGCCGGAGGTATCGCGTTGGGGCCTGCCGATGATCACCCACATCCTGCTCTCCGATCCTTCGCTGCACGACGCATCGGAAAACTACAACCGCGCGGTCCCGGCGAACGAAGTGGCGCTGTTCTCCGAACCGATCCGCGACTTCGTGGAAAAAGTCACCGCGCTCGCCCACTCTGCGGCCGACCCATCCGCCTACGCTACGCAACTCCTCGCGCGCCTCTGCCCATAGCGTCGTTGGTTAAGGACGTGAGCGGGATCGGCGCGCAGATGACGTGAAGACCGCGCCGTTCTAGAGGCACAATGACGTTTCGCCAACACGAGCCGTCGGCCCACGCTCCGTGCACCAAAACTATCGATGAGTTGGTGGGAAATTCACTCATCCTGGGAGCC
>JBAUXO010000317.1:0-7931 GCA_049584315.1 Candidatus Sulfotelmatobacter sp.
TGGAGACCATCTATATAACGCACGCCCATTTCGACCACTTCTACGGTCTGAGCATTCTGCTCGACCGTTTCCCGGGCGCTCGGGCGATAGCAACGCCCAAGACGGTAAACGCCATGCAGATGTCCTTCACTCCCACAGTGGAGCGGCTAGCTCGCCGGTTGTTTCCTGGGCAAGTGCCCACCAAGTTGGTTCCACCTGAGCCCTATGAGCACGACACGTTCACTCTCGAGGGCCACGAATTGCGCATCATCGAGCAGGGCCGCACCGATAGCCCCGATTCGACGTCTCTATACGTCCCATCGATCGGCCTAGTCGTCGCTGGCGACGTTGTGTACAACCAATGCCGCATGTACGTCGGCGACACCACCCCCGAGAGCCGAAAGAATTGGATCGCGGCGCTGGACCGGTTGGCGGCGTTGAACCCGGCGATGGTTGTCGCCGGTCACAAGAAGCCTGGCGCGCCCGACTCTCCCTCGACGATCCAAGACACCAAGCGTTACCTCGAGGACTTCGATCGGGTGCAGAAAACAGCGACGTCCGACCAGGAGCTGTTCGATCAGATGACGGAGCTGTACCCGCACTGGGTAGCCAATCAGTCGTGGTTGATGTTCGGATTCCCGCAGCCATAACCTACATCAACCGCTGATGCGAATGTTTCCTCGCGCATGATGGAGGGTTGCCTGTAATTGGGAAGACGCCGGAAATCGCGATGCCAAACTATCGCGCGATACCTTGGTCCAATTGTTTTGTCTTTCCTCGCCAGGCTCAGTCGGCAGCAAGTATAAACACGGGAATCAGCAGATGGGCACTGTTTATTGGAATGGGAGCCGTCAATGAGCAGCGTACAAATCGAACAAAAGAGCTATGAGATGCCCCCGCACGACGGGTTCACCGTCACACATTTCATCACCGTCGCCGACATCGACCGATCGGCTGATTTTTATGAAAAGGTCTTCGGCGGCCGCATTCTGAGCAGAGGCGACAGCAAGGGTGCGTCTGGGCACATTCAGATCGCGAATGCTTGGCTGATTGTCAATGTCGGGGGCGGGCCCACGCCGGACAAGCCGTCGGTAACGCTCAGCGTCCCCGCAGACCCGGATAAGGTCAGCAGCTTCTTGAATATCCGCGTTGCAGATATTCAAGCGTGCTATGGATTATGGAAAAGTCGAGGAGCCGAGTTCATCACGAAGCCGAAGGAAAACTACGGCGAGATTCGCTGCTACATCCGCGATCCTGACCGTTACATTATCGAGGCCGGACAGAGCACCGACCTCACGTAAGGCTGACGCTCGGCCGGGATGGGACGCGGATTTAGGCGCTGACGAATGCGGGTCGAAGCTCTAAGTTATTAGGATTGACGCCGGCCATGTGCATTTGCTGCGACGAGAGAACTACAGACTGCCGTCAGCTACTGTCGGCTTTTAATCAAACAGACAACCGCTAAGTCCTTATTAACGCGGTTACCAGAGAAGTCGACCTGTATGACTTGGGGGATCGTTACAGCACATCCTCCGATGGAGAGACAAGAGATGGATTGGAAATGGTTGGTTCACTTTGCGCTGCGGGGTAACAGTGATCTGGAACAATATGCCATCCTGGTGGTGCGCGTTTCGATCGGGCTGTTCTTCGCCATCTCCGGGGCAAACAAACTGTTTGTCGCCGGCGGCACGAAACCTGTTTACGACACGCTCGTTAAAGCCGCAGTCCCGTTTCCCCGCCAGACGGCTTATTTCGTGGCGGGTGTCGAGTTCATTTGCGGATCTTTGGCGACCGTGGGGTTTCTTTCGAGCCCGGCCTGCGTGGCCTTATTGATCGATATGACTGTCGCCGTCTTGACCAGCGCGCTTTCCACCCTGCCCAAAGTACTTTCGCCTCTTAACTGGCTCGATGATGTCCTCTACCTTCCGGAAGTCCTGTACGTGCTCATCTTTATCTGGCTGATCTGCTCCGGTCCGGGAAAGTTCAGTATTGATTACTGGCTCGCCGGCAAGTTCTGGAGGTGATCGATCGACGAAGCATAGCCAGACGGCTGAATGAAGTGGTTAAAACTGGCATTCCGGTTTAGAGTCGCGAGGCACGAGCGCCGCATATGTATAATCCAACGGCTGTGAGGAACAATGACGAAACCGACGAGCTTTCAAGCGGACATTCGCCCGCTTTTTACGGAGCGAGACATTCGAGGCATGAGCAAAGCGTTCAACCTGGGAAGTTATGATGACGTCAAGACGCACGCGGCCGCCATCTACGACCGCATTCGGGGAATCGGTGGAGCGGTAATGCCGCCGCCGCCCCCGAGAGGGGAAGGTCCTTGGCCTCAGGCTCGCATTGAGCTATTCGCAAAGTGGATGGCGGACGGGTACCAACCTTAGGGATCATTCCCGAAATGCTAACAAGTGCCGCACGCACGTCCATGAAGATACTCGTCAACGGCGTGCGCCCGCTCGCCGCTACAGTTGATGGCCGGCGATGTCGGACTGGATTGGCTGAAAACACTTTGCAAGCTGGCACATCTTGTGATTGTTCAAGGATAAGGACGTTTCGATTCTTCGCGTCGTACACGGTCGACGCGACATGGAAGCGCTACGAACGGCTCACCAACTCCGGAATAAACGCGGCACTATCGTTGGAAGCGCCGCCCGGATCTTACGGTCTGCGATCCGTCATACAGGAAAGCGTGGAAGGCAAAATAACAGCCGAGACATGCAAGGTCCAGATCGATTAGGCCGTCACTCCATTCGAACTCCAGCAACGGGACTGTCGTGCACGCCTGTCTCGATTTCACATGGGCGGATCACCTTCGTGCCTCTTGCACAATCTCGCGGGCCCACTGCACGGCCACGATAACTGTTGGAATATCTCTATAGCACTCAATGACCCCGGCAATGGGGTTCAACAGTTCAACAGTCTCGCTACCACGAACTATAGAGTGTTCCGTTACGGCTGACGGCGTCTGCCCCGCTGTGAACCTCGAAATGGTCGCCGGACTTCTCGCTGCGCCATGTGTCATTTCGACCAGTGAAAGGGTCTGTGGGAATCCGCTTCATGTATCCGCTGAACACCAGCTCAGACAAAGATGTCGGCGCTCTCCGATGGTCGAGCGTGAACTGCCCAATTTCACAGCGAAGCACCAAAAGCCCCTCTCGAAGAAAAGCTTCTTTCCGCAGTTGTTGTCTATGAGAGCAACCGATATTGCCCCACAACAGTGTGAAGAGCAGAAGAACAGCAAAGGCCCTGTGCATGTCTCTCATACTGATTGGAAGGAACGGGGCCGCTGATTATTCTTGCATGTAGCCGGATTCCGTTCGTGGTTGGCGTTAAATCGCGTCACCCGTTGGCCAAAGGGCAGGGCGCGGATAAGTGGGCTCCGCAACGGGATAGCTACACGGCAACTGTTCCTGCATCCATCCCGGAGTTTCGAGCTCGGGTGAGGTCCATCACCAACCTCTCCGGCACCATGCGCTTGCTGACGGGCCATCTTACAGATCGGACAGCCTGTCGCCTGATCCCAAAAACGTCGACCGATCCCCTAGGCAGCGAGTTTCATGGCATCCGGATCCCACTTCACCACGGCGCCACGCTCGATGCTGAGGTTGCTGAGCAGGGCGGCTCCGGCGGCTCGGTAGCCGAAGACGGCATCTTCAACCACAGGCTGGCGTGAGAGCACGGCCGCGAAAAAGTTGGTGAAGTGATCGTAGCTGTCGCGGTAGTGCTCGGGCGCGACGTACTTTTCATAGCGCGCCGTTGGCGGGCCGGCGTGATGCAGGAGCGGATACTTCTGGTGGTACTCGGCCGTGATACGCTTCTGCATGGAGTCAGCGAAGCTGTCGATGAACAAACCGGGCTCCGTTTCCCGCGGCGTACGGCTAAGGGTGAGAGTGTTCCCCTGGATCTCCATGGTGCCTTCCGATCCGATAAAGGTGAGGCCTTCGCTTTCCTCGCCTCCGTCAACGAAGTTGACGCGCAGGCTCAGGTTGAATCCTTCGCGGTAGTCGAACAGGCCCATTACGACGTCGAACGCGTCGCGGCCATCTTTCCAGAAACGCAGGCCGCCGGTGGCCATGGCGCGGGTGGGACCGTTGCTGCCGGTGATGAAGTGCGTGCCCGAGAAGAGGTGAACGAAAAGATCTCCTGCAACGCCGGTGCCGTAAGCCTTCCATTTGCGCCACTGGAAGAAGTGCTCGGCATTGAAAGGAATGTTCGGAGCCGTGCCCAGGAAGCGCGGCCAGTCGCAGGATTCGGGCGACGCATCGGGTGGGACGGTGTAGCTCCAAGCCCCCATGGTGGAATTGCGATCCCAGTGTGCGCTGACCATGTTGAGTTGGCCAATGGAACCCGCCGCAAGCAGTTCCTTGGCCTTGCCATAAATGATGGAGCTGACGCGCTGGCTGCCGAGTTGAAGAATCTTCCCGGTGGCGCGAGAGGTCTCGATCATGCCGGGGCCGTCAGCGTGAGTGTGGACCATGGGCTTCTCGCAGTAAACATCCTTGCCGGCATTCATGGCGTCGATGGAGATCTGCTTATGCCAGTGATCGGGCGTGCCGACGATGACGGCGTCGATGTCGGGGCGAGCAAGAATTTCCTTGTAGTCGCGGGTAGTGAAGACGTCGTTGCCCCAGAGTTCCTTGCAGTGCTGCAGGCGTCCGTCGTAACAGTCGGCGGCGGCGACCAGTTTCACGCCGGGGACCTGAACGGCGACCTTCGTGTCTCCCTGCCCCTGGCCGCCGGCGCCAATGAGGGCGATTTGGATGTAATCGTTGGCGGCGAAGGTGGGAGCAGGAGGATTGTCGGATGCGAGCGCGATCACTTTGCGGCCGAGCCAGGTTGCGGCCGACGCGGAGCCGGCGACTCGAAGGAAATTTCTGCGATTTAGCACGTGGAGTTCTCCCTCCGACGGAGGTTCATTGCGACGAGAAAGTCTTGGAGCGGAACAGTGTACAGCTGGCAGGAATTTGAGTCGAGTTGGCCTTCGAAGAACGACGGAGTCGAGAGAGAGCGTTTTCTCGCTTCAGAGACGAGACGCTATTTCAAGCGGATCTGGTTGTCAAGATGAAGCATTCTGCCAGCTATGTGGTTCCTTCCGCAGCGTGGAGGACCTCGAGAAAGCCATCACTGAGTTCATGGCCGTTTGGAACGAGAATCCGAAACCTTTTGTCTGGACCGCCACCGTGGAATCGATCGTGCAGAAGCTATCGCGTTGTCGACAAACCTTGGAACAGATTCGGCCCGGCTGTACCCAACCCCGACGGCCAAAAGCGAAATCTTGAGTTGGCCAGTTATTTGTCGGACGCTACCCTAGCGATTCTTTTGCCATCACTCTGACTCAACTACTGGGGCTTCCCCAGCGAATGCTGGCCGTAAGCTTTTTGGAACAATGCAAAGGCCAGCTTCTTCCTGCCGTCTTCCGCAATCAGGCCTTTGCGGTTGTATCCGTCTTGCAGTTTTGGGATGTTCCGTCCTGGCGAGCGAAAGTCCATGAGAATCCACGGAACCGTTCCGCGAAGTTGCGGAATCTTCCGCAGCATCTCGAACTGATGCTCGAACACGAAGACCTGCTGCTCTTCGGTCCAGCGCTGGTTGACCGCCCCATGGTTGCCGGCCTTCGCCTCAGCGCCGAACTCGCTCATCAGCACCGGCTTCGGCGGGAAAGTCCAGCGAATCTTGTCGGCATCTTCGGGAGTCATCTCGTACCAGCCGATGTACTCGTTCTGCCCGACCACATCCAGCGCGTCGCACAGTGGATCGTTATTCACCATCTCCATTCCGTCCGGCCGTGGGCCGATGATGGCCGACGTGATCAACCGTGAGGGATCGAGTTTCCGAGCCTCGTTTGCCAGATCCGTCAGGAACTTGGTGCGTGTGGGATTGTTGGGCGTCTCGTTCGAAACCGACCACAGGATCACGGACGCCTTATTGCGGTCGCGGCGAATCATCTCCTTCAGCATCGCCACGTCTTTGGCATATACCTCGGGTTTGGCGAATGAGATGTCCTGCCAGTTCGGAATCTCCGACCACACCATAATGCCGTCGCGGTCGGCCTCGCGCTCCATGCGCTCGTCGTGCGGATAATGCGCGAGCCGCACAAAGTTCGCGTGGAGTTCTTTCAGGTAGCCGAAGATCGTGCTCACGTCCTGATCGGTACTGGCGCGGCCTCCGCGCACGGGCGCCTCCGCGTGCACGTTCGCGCCCTCCAGAAACACAGCCTTGCCGTTGAGCAGAATGCGCGTTCCCTCCACGCGAATGTCGCGGAATCCGATATTGTCCGTCAGCCTGTCCTCGGAGGCACTCAGTTGGACCTTATAGAGCTTGGGGGATTCGGGCGACCACAGCGTGAGCCTCGCGGCTCTCACGCTGAACGATGCATTGCCTTCTGCGTTCGTGGTGGCGATCGTCCTCGCCTGGGCTTCGGAAATGTCGATGGTAACAGGTGTTCCAGCCGGGGCATCAACGACATGAACATAGCCTGTGATCTCGGTGTTTTTTGGATCGAAGCTGGCGCCATGCACAAGGTGAATGTCGTAGTCATCGATAAACGCCCGTGGCACTGTGACCAGAGAAACATCGCGGGTCAGGCCGCCGTAGTTGAACCAGTCGATGCCCGTCGAAGGGATGCCATCGGCCAGGCGCGTAGCATCGACCGCGATCACCACAAAATTCGAACCCGGATGAAGCACGCCCGTGACTTCGCAATCGAAAGGCGTGTAGCCACCCTCGTGGTCGCAAACGCGGCTCTGGTTGACCCAAACGTGCGAGCGGTAGTTCGCTGCTCCCACATGGAGAAACGTACGCGAGTTCGGCTCGGGCGCTGCGTCGAAATCGCGCTCGTACCAGACCACCCCTTCGTAGTTGAACAGCTGCGGCACCTGCGTATTCCAGTCGCCCGGAACTCTCAGTGTGGGAGCAGTAGCAAAATCGTATTCCTGATTGTGCTTGCCCACGATGTTCGGGTGCTCGTTCAAGGCGTAGGACTTGTCATTGATCTCCCCGCTCGCCGTGTAGAGCGCACGGGCTGGGGATTGGTCGACTAGGTAGTGCCATTCCCCGTTCAGGCTGGTCACGCTCCGGTGATCGACGCCCACCAGAAGAGTCTGCAGTCGCTGCTGACCAAACGCACGACTCGTCGCGAAGAAACAGACCGCGAGGACACCTACAAGGATCGCTGCCCCCATAGGCAAAAGCGAATTGTAAGCGCGGCGCAATGCGATCATTAGAGCGAAAACCTCCCAATCGAGCTTACCTCAGCAGGTGGCACACCAATCCTACCTCGCATCTCTGCACCGTCGGCGGCGAGGGTGGGAAATTTGGCATCGGTGGCAATGTAGTTTGTACAAGTTATGGAAGCCATTGACCGGGCGTGGTTGCGAATTCCACTCTCTCCGGAATTCGGAGGCAAGCCACTGCACCTCGCCGGAAATGGCAAGATTGATGACGGCCTCCGGTAAGCCGCCGTTTGTCAGCAATGCTGAAACCAAAACGTTGGTGTCGATAACAACCCGAATCATCGTCCGGGGCGCTGGCGGCGCTCACGCCGTGCGGCTGCAATTTCCGCGTCAATTTCTTCCATCGTGAGTTTATCGGTGCCCTTTGTCCTGGAGTCTTGCTGGATGGACGTAAGCCACTCTGGCGAAGCGGGCACCGTTCGCACGCTGATTTGCTCTCCTTCGGAAATGGGGTGACCGAGGAGGCTTTCAATAGCCAGCTTTTGGTCGGGTGACAGGTCTTTAACACTGTGAATCATAGTTCTCATTCGCCTTCAATTTATCCTAGCGTGCACCTCGGGGATTGTCACGGTAAAGTCGCAGCAAGCAAGCCTAGTACATCGTACAGTTAGTTATTTACATTACGCTGGCGGTCTTTCCGTTGCTTTGTCTGCTTGGGATGAGCTGCCTGATACTGCCTGGTGGCTTCGATGATTCGCTGCAGATGTTCGGGGC
>JBAUXO010000318.1:0-2768 GCA_049584315.1 Candidatus Sulfotelmatobacter sp.
GATGTGGCGGCAGTATTTTGGGGACAAATGCCAAGTATTCGGCGTCGATATTGAAGCCGCTTGTAAGGTTTATGAGTCAGATCGCATAAAAGTGCTTATCGGTGACCAAGGCGACAGAACATTTTGGGCTTCTGTGCGAAAGGCCGTACCTCGTCTCGATATATTGATCGACGACGGCGGCCATCACCCGGAACAACAGATTGCTAGTCTTGAAGAGATGCTTCCACACTTGAATCCTGGCGGCGTCTACATCTGTGAAGATACACACGGTGTACCGAACTATTTTACGTCTTATGTGGCTGGGATCGCCAACCAAACGAACGGTATGCAGCCCTCGCGGTTTGAATCCGCGATAGACTCAGTCCACATTTACCCTTGCGTAAGTGTTATTGAGAAACGTCAGACCGAGCGTGTCATCTCATCGGAGATGCACGGCACGCAATGGGCTTGGCAGCCAAGGCCGTAACACATAAGGCCTACCCCTCGGCAAGAACCGATTGCCAGCCACCATTTCGCCCGACTCTTGAAGCGCTGGGCGGCGAATATTAGGCAGGGCCGTTGCGCTAGGTTTTGGACGAATGCCCGCTGTTTGGCTCTGCATCCCGAGCGGCTGACCTCTGGGTACGGATGCCGGTTGAACCGAATCAATGCCGCACGCCACGCCCGTCACAAGTAATCCCGACCCCCACGGGGAAGACGAATGTCATTCGTCGATTAGGCTTTGTAGACTATGCGGACGAATGAGGAGTCCGACCGCGCACTTGTCGTCGATTTCATCCTGGCGCAGCAGTTCGGTGCGGTGCGCGTATTCCGCTGGTAGCGGATCAGCGATAGCACAAGCTTGCTGATGTCGTCAGCCGGCTCACAGCCCGCTCCGTCTTCTTGCTTATCAAATCAAAGGCGGAAGCAGTGACCGAATACCGTTCGAGTAGCCCGGCGCTAGCCTCTTGTATCGCTTGCTCGATGGCAGGACTCCGGCTCTTATAGATTTTGAAGCAGATCAGCTCTGACGGCTCGTCTTACTTCCCCGTCAGTTCATTCTCCACTTCCCGCCTTAAGTCTTCCTTTGGCAGCTTTTGGGCTTTGGAGAAGAACGGGGCTAGCACGTTGGGATTGCAACAAGTGCTGCGGCTGAAAACGCATAAGACCGCCCGGACGTTGCTGCATAAGTTGCGCCGCGCCATGGTAAGATTCTGGGCGTGATTTGCTCACGGGCAGAGTGGAGGTGGATGAGTGCCATCGGTGGTGGAGGCGGGCCCAGCCGGCTCAATTTGCGTAAAGCACTGACTGTCGTTATTGCTCATGTTGTTGCTCATGAAGATGGGCCCGGGGATCGGTCGGATTCGGATGCGCTAGAAGGTAGGCGCTTTGGCCGCAAGCCTGGTGCCCTTTGTAGAAACGGGAGCGTCATCCGCACCGACGGTTGGCTGGGATATCTGTCCTCGAGGAGCAAAGGCTACAATGAGACCAAGCTTCTAAAGCGAAAGAGAAGAAGGCTCCTTCGGAGCTGATGCCACTGTTTAACCACGAAATGTCCCGCAACGTGAATTCGTCCAGATAGTAGTCGAGATATTTATGACTGACAACTCCCTGCTGGGTTCCCACCAGCCACCGTTTGAGCAAGGGTTGAATCGTTGGAGATCAAAGAGTCGAGGCAAGCTCTTCCTTGGTCTGGCGCAGCCTGAAGCCGAACATGAAGCTTCGTTGGGACGCGTCTTCTGGATTACCGGGTTATCCGGCGCCGGCAAGACAACAGTGGGGCAAGAATTGTGTAGCCGGCTGCGTGCTGCCGGTCGTTCGGTCACCTTCCTCGATGGCGACGCGCTCCGTGCTGCGATCGCCGAAGATCTTGGCCACAGCGCAGACAACCGGCGGCGATCAGCGATGCGCAATGCACGGCTGTGTCAGTTGCTGGCTGGGCAGGGCGCTGATGTCGTCTGCGCGACCATCTCGCTGTTTCACGAGGTGCAGAGTTGGAACCGCGAGAACATCCCCGGTTATCGCGAGATCTACCTCCGGGTCCCCATAGACGAGCTACGGCGTCGGGATAGCAAAGGTATCTACTCGGGAGCGCAGGGCGGCGATGCACGCGACGTTGTTGGTCTCGACGTGCCGGCGGAGGCTCCCGAAGCGCCGGACCTAGTCCTCGACAATTATGGGGCACTCGACGTTGCCACGGTGGTCGACCGCATCTTAGCTGTATGTGCCAGACGGGACGCCGCGGGCGCGGTGCCGCCGCCGAGCCTCGTCGCCTTCAAAACGAAGGCGGAATCTCTAGAAGCACTGGCGCCGCTGGTGCGCAATGGGCGCGTGCTGCCGCAGGTCCGATTCTCGGTTGGCGATTGGCGCTCGGACGCCGCGGCCGTGCTCTCCGCCGTCACCGCTGCGCCCTGGGGTTCAGATCGGGTCATCGTGCGTAGCAGTGCACGGAGCGAGGACGGCGCTGCGGGGAGATCCCAGGCCGGGAGGTACGATTCCGTACTCGGTGTCGTCGGCAGCACAGCTGTGGCACAGGCAATAGACCGGGTGATTGACTCCTTCGCCGACGGAAGCGACGACGACCAGATCTTTGTCCAGCCCATGCTTGACCGCGTGGCGATGGCCGGGGTTGTGTTCTCGCGCAGTCCCAGCGGCGGCCCCTATTTCATTATCAATTACGACGACCGTTCCGGCCTGACCGATCGCGTGACGGCCGGCGTCGGCGAGCATCTCGAGACTTTTCTTTGCCTCAAATCGCGGCCTGATGCCTGCCTACCATCTCTGGCACC
>JBAUXO010000319.1:0-1889 GCA_049584315.1 Candidatus Sulfotelmatobacter sp.
CACAATCGGAGCATCGCCGCCTCGTCGCAGATACCGAATCTGTTCAACTTCTACTCCGTGACATGGGTGATAGCGGTAGCAGATCTTGGCGAAATACAAACTATGAGCAGTACCAAGACACCTTACGACACGCCTTCGCCGTGCACTTGCTCGAGCAGGGCACCGACGTCCGCACCATTCAACTCCTGCTCGGCCATCGCAGCCTGGCTACCACCGCCCGCTATCTGCGCATTGCCGCGAGCAAGGTGTGCTCCACCACCAGTCCACTCGATCTACTCCCGCACCCAGTTCCCACGGAGACCAAACCGGCGACTCCTCAGTACTTCTGAGGACTGGCCCATGGATCGTCCCAAGCTGGAAGTCGCCGACGTGTTGCGTCGCTACGGCGAAGCCTATCGGGAACAGCATGCTGCTTCTCTGTCCACGGCCCAGCGCCGGGTCATGAGTGCCATCGAACTGTGCCGGACGGCTGCTCTCGGCAGTCACCTGGAACAATGCGATCAATGCCCCTACGAACGCGTTTGTTACGACTCGTGCCGAAACCGGCATTGCCCAAAGTGTCAGTGCTTGGCGCGCGCCCAGTGGATCGAGGATCGTCAATCTGAACTCCTCGACACCCAATACTTCCATGTCGTCTTTACTCTGCCGCAAGAGATTGCCGCCATCGCTTACCAAAACAAAGAACTGGTGTACGGCATTCTCTTCCGGGCCACCTCCGAAACCTTACGCACCATTGCCGCCGATCCCAAACATCTGGGCGCCGAGATCGGCTTCTTCGCCGTCCTGCACAGTTGGGGACAGAACCTGCTTTTTCATCCCCATCTCCACTGCGTCGTTCCTGGTGGCGGGCTCTCCCCCGACGGCGGTCGTTGGGTCTCCTGCCGCCCCGGCTTCTTCCTGCCCGTGCGCGTGCTCTCGCGCTTGTTCCGCCGCTTATTTCTGGAGTTCTTGCAAAAGGCCTTCGACGACCACCAACTGCATTTCTTTTCCTCGCTCCACCAACTGCAGGACCCCGCTGCCTTCTCGGCTTATCTCGCTCCCCTCCGGCAGGCAGAATGGGTCGTCTATGCCAAACCACCCTTTGCCGGACCCCAGCAAGTACTCGACTACGTGGGACGCTACACTCATCGCGTAGCCATCTCCAACAACCGCCTGCTGGACATCGAAGATGGTCAGGTGCAATTCCGCTACAAGGACTATCGCGATGACAACCAGCAGAAAACCATGCCCTTGTCGGCCGATGAGTTCATTCGCCGCTTTCTGCTCCACGTATTGCCCGACGGCTTCCACCGCATCCGCTACTACGGCTTCCTCGGCAATCGCTACCGACAGGAAAAACTGGAACGCTGCCGCCAACTCTTGGGAATGGCCTCTGCCAATCAGACCACTCCCGCCACAGAACCACCGAAGGACTATCGCGATCGCTATGAGGAACTGACCGGCGTTTCCCTCCGACTATGCCCGGTCTGCCGCCGAGGTCGGATGATTCGTAAGGAAGTACCACCGCCAACCCTGGCTTGCACATCCCCAACGTTGAGGGATACTTCATGAGAATGCACGACTCTCAACCGCCAGCTCTGCAAACTTGTCCAAGACAAGTTCGAGGAGAAGAGTCTCCCGATCGTCCTCCCAGCACGCCGTCATTCTTTCCTTACAACTCACCCCGCTATGAATCCCTGTTCTTCGGTCACCCGACTCTCTGCCATTACTCCTCTTTGCGTCAGACTATCGCTTTCCCGCGAGCGTGCTCACGATTCAATACCCATAGCGCCAGCGGCATCGAGGCGGTTTAGTCCAATCCATTTTTAGCTCACCGGCGCGGCTTCCACGATTTCTTGCCGACGACGCCCATTTGTAGCCGCGCCGCCGAGCTAAAAATGCTCTGCATT
>JBAUXO010000320.1:0-10278 GCA_049584315.1 Candidatus Sulfotelmatobacter sp.
ACGCCAATGACATGCATGAGGGTTGTGGGACTGACCGGAACAACCTTTGTCGTCAGAGGGCTCAGATACATTCCCCAGTCGGCCAACTTGTTGAAGTATTTGTCGATGCCCGTGATGATTGGACCAACTCCCAGGCCGATTCTCAGCGCCCACCAGCTAGTGTTGAGACGGTTGTCAATTTCTGTCATTTTTTGCTCCTGCCGAAGAGAGCGTCAAGTCGGCGATTGGGTACAAGAATTGCGGCCCAATCTTCTGAATGGGAATGGCAAGATGCATAGATGATCCCTCTCAAGCTCCGCCCGCAGCGAGCTCGGTAAATAGATTCCTGATTTCCAAGGCTAGAATGCACTGTGTCGTGGATGAATCAGAGCGAGAAACTCGTCCCTCGTCTCCTTCTCTCGGAAAGAACCCAGCATGGCGGACGTTATGGTCGAGGAGTGCTGCCTCTCAACTCCGCGCATCATCATGGACAGATGTCTCGCTTCAATGACCACCCCCACGCCTAGCGGCTTGATCGCATTCTCAATCGTTTCAGCAATTTGTGTTGTGAGGCGCTCCTGCACCTGCAATCGGCGTGCAAATACGTCCACCAGCCGAGGCACTTTACTGAGCCCGATCACTTTCCCACGTGGGACATAAGCGACGTGCACTTTGCCGAAAAACGGCAGAAGATGATGTTCGCAGAGACTAAACATCTTAATATCCTTGACGATCACCATCTCGTCATAAGCCACATCGAACATCGCGCCCAGCAAAAGTTCTTCCGGGTTCTCCAGGTAACCTTTCGTCAAATACTCCATCGAACGTTCCATGCGTTCAGGCGTCTGCTGCAGGCCATCACGCTCTGGGTCCTCACCGAGACGGACCAACATTTCCCGCATGAGTTCCCGCAGGCTCGTGCTGGCTAACAACTGGGCTTCAAGTATGGTTTGCATTTTTTCTCACAATCCAAAACGCCACCCCTGGAAAATGGCGATCGCTTTACAAGTTTCACCGGCAATGACGTGCTCGTTCGCAACAACAGATTCCTTGTTCATGTGTGCCTTCTCCAAGAGAATGGAGTTCGCAGGAGCCAATCGGTTACAGGCCGACACCTCATTTCTGTTCCGGAGCTGGCGCTTTGATCTGTAACCTTTATGGCAGTGGTGACTCCATCGTATGGAGGGTTTTTATGGTCAACCCAGCGGAAGTGACCACTTCGCAAGAGCCCTTGAGTGACGAAGAAGTTGTGACCCGAGTGCTGGCGGGCGAGACGGCGATGTTTGAAATCGTCATGCGCCGTCACAACCAGCGCCTCTACCGCGTGGCTAGGGCTATTCTGCGCAATGATGGCGAAGCTGAGGACGTAATGCAGGACGCCTACGTGCGTGCATACGAACATCTGGACCAGTTTGCCGGGAGGGCGAAGTTTTCCACCTGGCTGACACGCATCGCGGTACACGAAGCTTTAGCGCGACAGCATCGCGGAACCCGATATCAGGAGTTGGAACCAATATCAGAACGGGAGGGAGACCCCATGGATAGGTTTGCCTCTTTGGCGCCGGATCCAGAACAGCAAGCGTCAAACTCGGAGGTTCGCAGGTTGCTGGAAGAAGCGATCGAGAAGCTGCCGGACGCTTACCGGACCATCTTCATACTGCGCGACGTAGAAGACATGAGCACGACCGATGCAGCGGAGGTCCTCGAAATCACCGAGGACAATGTTAAAGTCCGCCTCCATCGAGCGCGAGCGTTGTTACGCAAGGGTCTTTACGCCCGTGCCGGAATGGAAAGGAAAGAAGCATTCAACTTTCATGCCGTGCGATGTGATCGAGTTGTGAAGAATGTGTTTGAAAGAATTCGGAAGCAGGTCTTGAACACGGGAAGCTCCGCGGCGAAGACACCGTGACAGCTTGCACGGTGCGGTAACTGCAGACTGCCCGTAGCACGAGGAGAGTCGGCATAGACCGAGGGAGTGGAAGGGAGAGACGGGTTTGATCAACAAAGAGATGTTGTCGAGGCATCTCACGAACCTACAAGGACCCATCTATTACGTTGCCGGACCGCCCGCCATGGTCGCCGGCATGCGGCAAATGCTTGTGGCCGCCCACGTTGACGAGGACGACATCCGAATCGAAGATTTTGCAGGATACTGAGGAGCGTAGCCACGGCAGGCGAAGTGGCGGGTCAAACAGGAAAGAAGAGTTCGTTCGAGGTGAACAACATGCTGATAAACAGAACTAAAACGAAACTTCTAGTTGACGGTGGCGACCCGAACGAGACTCGCCGGATCAAGAACTTGATCGGGTTTGTGGATGGCCAGACCACGAATCCCTCCTTGATCGCTAAGAATCCAGAGATTCAACGGCTCGTTGCATCTGGCCACAGCTTGAGCTCTGACGAAGAAAAAGCCGAATACAGGAAGATTGTACAAAGTATTTCACCGCTGGTGGGAGATGCTGGTGTTTCCATCGAGGTGTTTGCCGATCTCAATACGACGGCCGAGGAAATGCTCGCCCAAGGTCAAGAAATGTTTTCTTGGATTCCAAACGCCTATATCAAGTATCCCTGTACGCACGAGGGTTTACGAGCTGCGCAGATGACGGTCCAGAAGAGAATTCGGGTCAACATGACTCTGTGTTTCTCACTGGAGCAAGGGGCTGCGGTATATGCCGCAACCAAGGGATCAAAGGAGCCAGTCTACGTATCGCCCTTTGTCGGCAGGCTCGACGATCGCCGCGAAAACGGCATGGATCTTGTCAGAAATATCAAGAAAATGTACGAGCATGGCGATGGCCACGTGCATGTCCTAGCTGCAAGCATACGTAATCTAAACCACTTGTTTTCTTGTTTTGCTCTAGGGGCTGAGCTTGCCACCGTACCCACTAAGGTCTTGGAGGAATGGGCAGCAAGCAGTTTTCCAATGCCCGATAAAGATTTCAAGTATCAAGGGCTCGACGCGAGTGGCAAGCCTCTGAAGGCGATCCCGTACAAACCCCTGGATCTAGACCTTCCTTGGCAGAGTTTTGACATTGCGCACGAACTCACAAGTAAAGGCATCCAGAACTTTGTGACTGATTATCGGAGTACACTCAGACGATCGGCGTAGAGCCCGTAGCCTCGGGTTGGGCAAACTACTCCATTCGTGAACTCAAGGGCGTTTACCGTTAGCCATCTACAGGTAACTTCCGGTTCGTTCTGACGGGCAAACAGGAAGTTTATTTTGGCTTCCAGGAAACGGAGGCTGATCTGCGCGGCCAAGCCGTCCTGCTCAATCGGTGGTGTAGGTGCGGCGGCAACGGTGCCAGCAACGCCGAAATACCGACGCTCGTTGAGCTGCAAAATGAATACGGGACACAGGGTTTACATTTCATCGGCGTATCTTTGGACGACTACGCCAGCGCAGAGGACGTCTCTGACTACGCAAGAGAAATGAACGCCAACTACCCGATTGTCATTGGCAACATATCCTCTTTTGAAAAGCGCTAGGGCGGCGTTATTTTTATGCCGATGACGTTCTTTCTGGATCGAGGTGGCAAAGTCGTCGCCCGGTAAATTGGGGTACAGAGCCGCAGCCTCTACATCGAGCACATAAGAAGGTCCTTGGGATCAGGATCCGGTAGCGCAAAGTCGGAAGTAACCAAGCATCGCAGTTGAATCCAGAATACTCTAGCAGGCAAGCCACTGAGGCACATCTGGCCTCGTAAAGGAATTTTTCAGCAGCCTGCTAGGTCTTCAATCCGCGAAATGACAGCGGCCGTGTAATCCTTCCACGGGAAGTTTAGACTCTTTCTGCTGCACCCCAATACCCACCATGGAAGCATACTCGATGGGGAAAGCTGGACTAGTGTTTCCCGCGCTTCTTCGTAGGCTCCTGAGCTTGGAGCCACGCCGCGATAGCCCTCCGCACCATCTCCCCGATCTGAGTCGCCACGCTCGCGGGATAGCTCTTATAATCGCACACCCTCTGCAGGGTCCACGTAAACGACAGAGGCGTTCCTTAATCACCGGCTCAGCGTAGTTGTTCGCCCAACCGGAATCAATGTTACAACCCCGATACGTTCATGCGCCTGACAATCCCATGTTTTTGTTAATCAGAGCACCGTATGAAAAGAGTATGTGCTTCGAAAGCAAAGCATTTTGCTGGACTCTGTTGAGAGTCCAGATGATCGCTGTTAGGTCATGGTTCTTGGTTAGAAGGTAGTAAGTGCCTCGTTCACCATAGTAGTGCCGAACGTTTTGGTGTCGCGCAGGACAATGACCTGGTCTGTGCCATTCGAGACTGCATCGTAGGGGCCGGACGGGCCGGGGATGGTGGCGCCGCCGAAGCCGACCGGATACGGATCGTCGAGGTTGTAGCCGTCGATGAAGTAGTAAGCGGAAAAGTTGCCGTATTTGGCGCTGGTCGCGTCGATTCTCTGGAGGAGCCTTTGTCGTCATGTGCCCGCCGCTTCTCGGCTCCGGATGAGAATTGATCGGTTCCGACATTCGGCGACGGAATGACTGCAGCCTCCGGTTCACGAGAATCAGCGAACAAACTTGTATCCGATGCCGTGTACGGTACGGAAATGTACCGACCTGGATGTATCTTTCTCCAATTTTTGGCGGAGCTTGAAAAAATGTGTGTCGACGGTGCGCGTCGCAGGACAATTCTTGTAACCCCATACTTCGTTCAGCAGTTCGTCGCGGCTGATCACTCTATCGGCATTCTGCACCAGAAACTGAAACATCTTGAACTCCTTGGCCGTCAAAAACACAGGTTTCCCGTCGCGTTGGACCTCCGCTTTCTTGAAGTCGACGGAGATGTCGTCAAAGCTGACTACCTGGTCAGCGGGAGTGCGGGTGGTGGAGCGAAGCTTTGCCCGCACACGGGCCAGCAGTTCCCGGGGACTGAATGGCTTGGTCACATAGTCATCGGCGCCCAACTCTAGTAGCAAGACTTTGTCGGAGACATCGCTGGCCCCGCTGAGCACGACGATCGGCACTGCGGGGGCGAGTGCCTTGATCTCTTTGCATACATCGACGCCTGAGAGTTCGGGAAGGCGCAAGTCAAGAATCACTGCTGCCGGCGCTGAAGACTGGAAGCTGTCGAGTGCGGATCTGCCGTCGGCCTGCGTCTCTACGGTGTATCCCTCCGTCTCAAAGAGACGTCTGAGCGCTTTCTGAACCGCGCGATCGTCTTCGACGACGAGGATACGGCCCTCGGGCTGGAACAAACCGGTCAGATCCACCTCTCTGGGCGTCCTGAATGTCGCGGCAGACGCCTGTGCCGCTTGGGTTCAACTCGGGCAAGTTGCATGAGTGTCTAGTTCATGTGAGAGGTTTCGTCGTACAGAATCTCCTCAAAAATGGGGTGCGTCGGCGGATCGTGCTGCAGCACATCGCGATAAACGGTGAAGCGGCTGGCAGCCGCCTTTTCCGATAAATGAAAGAAAGCCAGCATATTTCTGTCCGATTCACCGTCAACTTGTAGATCATCGAGACCGTGGCCACCTGGCGCAAGCCAGTCACCGTGGAACCCTGGACTGGAACGGGACGCGGAGACTTTCAAAAGTTCTGCTGCCCGATGACGGAACAGAACGCCGTGACGGAATTCGTCAATCGCGTGCTCTAGATAAAGGCGTCGTAGGAGAGGGTCTGAAGTAACTTCGGCTGCGCGCAAAATATCGCGTCCCCCCTCAGTTTCGGTTTCGCTGAAGCGGAGCAGTTTCTGCACACGCCGATCGGTATCGCTCCAGATCCAGCGATGTACAGGGGTCGGCATTCGATCAAATGCTGTGGGTCTTTCGTAAGGCCGAGCGGAATCCATCCCAGTCTGTCGATATTAAGTCTGGAAGTCAGATTGGATTTGTCACTATTTTGTTAAATTCACCAAATGTCCGTCGCCAGGGCGAAGATCGTCGCGCGGGGTGTTACACATAAGTTGAAGAAAACGTGAGCTTAAACCGCTCTGATGTAACTGCAGTTCTTTTCAAGAAACAGGTGATTGGGCAGTGATGAGGTGATGGTATGCGCAGTGATCTGTTGATGCGTGATCAGCATACGCGTTTAACAGCAATGTCGAGGTGAGTTTTGGAGGATATGTCTTCGGTGCATACGATTCAGCGCCAGTTCGCTCGCGCCGAGCGCCGCAATCGTTGCTGCTGAGCGTCCGATAATCTCACCCGCGTTGCGCGTGTTGGTGAGTGGAGTGGGTTCTCAGGCACCTTTTACACGGGCGTTGATCCATATCCCAAAATCGAATATTGCACGACAGCGTGGCCCAAGCGTAGAATCTGTTGCCCTGGCCGTCGGGTTCGACAGGAAGACCGTGCCCGCGCCAATGCTTCCGCCAGCCCCGAGGCGGGGCGTACGCCGACCCCGAGGTAAGGGGGATAGTCCACCCCAACAGCATGGAACCCAGAGTTCCCTGGCCCAAATAGCGGAGATGCGAGCGGTCAAGAATCAAGCCGCCGCTGGGAGTTCCTCCATTGCCGCCACTGGTAACGTTGTAGAGTATCTTCTCAACCCAGGCGGTCTGGCCTGGCCCCTTCTATGTGGCTCACTTTAACCGTGCAGGGCAAGATCGAAGAACAACAAGGGTTGTGATTCGACCGAGCACATCTTCCCTGGCAGAAGTCTTTACAAGTTATTTACAAGTTATTGACAAGATCGTTCGTCCCTATCGGCGACTATTATTGACGGCTGCTCGGTTCAGTCATTGCATTCATTGAATCCGGATTGAGCCGAGGCGTAGGATCTGCCCGCTTGCATCGTTATGAGCGCAGGAGACTTTCTCTGCCAGGACGCCGCGACACCCCTGTGTGAGTTTTACACTGCTGCCGGCGCTGTTTGCAGATTGTCCACGAACTGCGAGCCACTCCTAGAGGCCGCGCGCGAGAGTTTTCTTCCAATCGAAGATCCTGCGGGGTCCGTGGACCTCTCCGTCCGATTCTGGGTGGACTATGCCAACTTGGTGCCGCAACCCTGGCCGAAACCCCGTGTTAGAGGCCTGAACCACCTTGTATTTGCAGGATTCGATTCCGGGAGCTCGATGCTGGCAGACCTTCATGGTCGCCGCGTGATTGGGCGTTTTTCGGCGGCCATCGGCAATGATCGCTCCTACTGGAAAACGGTTGTCTTTCCGATGCTGGTTACCATTACGGGCGCTTCGGTCGGAGTTGTGGAGATCCACTGCTCGTCCGTAGCTAAAGAGAAAAAGGGACTCCTGCTCGTTGGCGCAGGTCGAAGTGGAAAATCGACTTTAGCCGTAGCTCTGGCGCAGGAAGGTTTTGGATTTCTTTCAGACGACCGCACGTTCTGTTTATGGCAAAAGGGCAAGCTGTCGGCTTGGGGACTCGCGACCGCGTTCAAATTGCGTAGCGATGCGGGGAATCATTTTAGGGAGCTCAAAGATAAGCAGCCGATGGATCTTCCAAACGGGGAAAGAGGTTTTCGCTTTGAGCCGGAGTTAGCGCTTGGCCTTGAACGTGTACGATGTTGCGAACCACGATTGTTGGTCTTCCTTGAACGCAGCGAGGTTCCAGGATCTTGTCTGACAGAGTTGTCATCGGAGGAGGCAAGGGCTCGGTTAGAGGAGGATTTGATGGCAGAATTGCCTGACGCGACTGCCGCGCAAATGCAAGTTATCTGCATTTTGGCCGAACTGCCCTGTTGCTTGTTGGAATACGGCGGCCCGCCCCAGGTTGTGGCCAAAAAGCTCGCTCAACACTTTGAACAATTTCGATGATCGCAGTGGGCTTGGGATAGGCGAGCCCACCATGAGTGGCATGGAAGTGCAAATAGAACCAACAAACTGTCTTGGCGAAATGCCGATATCCTCGAAAGTTCCGAGCAAATTGAAGCGGAAGGATCTACTCCGTCGCTTCACGCCGACCCCGTATAGCATTGATCTGCTGGTTATGGCAAGGACTGTCCGTTTGGAAAGCAACAGCCGCACGGTGGTTGAAAGTGCGCTGGAATTCTTTGCGCGACACCAGGGATCTCCGACCACGGATCCGGAATTCCTCTGGCGAATCGTGAGTGAAGAGGATTTTCAAATCGAGTACGCGGGAGTGGCACTGTCGGCCTTTTCCGACGGTGGTCTTCGTTTCGTCAATCTTGGACAGGGAAGTTTTCTAGCGGTTGATTTAGAGGCGCGCGAGGCCATCGGTTTTGTCGCTGAACGATTAATCGAGAGCGAACCCAAGCTGCATTGCCGATCGGTTTTCGACACTCTCTTCTGCATATGTACCGGGAGTTTTGGGATGGTGCCGCTTTCAGCGGCATGTGTGGGCAAGGGGGATCGGGGACTTCTCATATTCGGCCCGCCAAACAGCGGCAAGACGACTGCGAGCTACTTGGCTGCTAAGCTCGGGCTTGAGTTTCATGCTGACCAAGCCGCGTTCTTGGAGATGGAAGCTAGAGGCTTGCGGGTCTGGGGCGACCTTTTGCCGGCAATCTTTCGTCCCGAATCGCTTCAGTTTCTTCCTGAACTTAAGGCCGCAACCCATCGGTTCTCCTATCCAGGTTTGACGGTTTGCTATTTGCCCAAGCGTCCCTTTCAAGCCCTGAAAGCGCACTCCGTTGCACCAGTCTGCTCCGTGTTCCTCGAGAGGCAAGCCGCAAGTGTTCCCACTTTCTCGCCCATTTCTCGTTCAGAACTGTCCAGCCGCCTTGTCGAAAGTATGCTTTTCAAGGACTACGACTGGCTTGCCCAAAAGAGCGCTATGGTGTTCCGTGCTCTTGAAAAATTGCCCGCCTATCATCTGGCCTATGGCAGCGATCCAGCGACAGCGGCAGTCTTAGTGCGAGAAATGTTGGCGGATGGTGACGTTCCGAAAGACCAGGTGCAGCGTAGACGTGCGGATAGTGCCTGATTGCTTGAAAATCCCGATCCCGAGAGTCGCGGTAGCAAAGCCCCTAAGATGACAGAGCGCAGAGCAACAGAATTAATACGGGCGCCAGGTTCCAAAGTAACGTCGCCAGCTTACCCTCGTTTCGCGTGGAGCGCGAGAAGCGAAAGAATTCTTCTAATACTTTTGATCTTCATATTTGCAGTTGCAGGATTCGTTCCTGCCTGGAGGCACCTCAATTCAGATTTTCCCAACTACTATGTGGTTGCACGTCTGTACCGTGAAGGATATCCGCTAGAGCGAGTGTACGAATGGATATGGTTGCAGAAGCACGCGGACCATTTGGGGATCGGTCGAAGGCTCGTCAGTTACATCCCCCTCACTTTGCCGTCCGCATTGCCCGTTTTGCCCTTGTCGTCGCTTCCCCCATTGCAAGCGAAGCGTTGTTGGCTGCTGCTGAATCTGGCATTCCTGGGGCTGACATTGGTCATACTGGCCCGCAGTACAAATCTGGGGGCAAGGCGGGTTGGTCTGCTAATGTTCATGGCGCTGATTCCACTGCGCAGCAATTTCATATATGGGCAAATGCATGTTCTCGTATTGCTTTTACTCGCGATCGCGACGTGGTTTTATCTTGAGGGCTGGTCTTTCTCCTCGGGTTTGGCGGTCGCGGTTGGCGCAGCCTTGAAGATTTATCCCGGCTTGTTCCTGATCTTTTTCTTGATCAAGAAGCAATGGCGGGCGGCGGCCGGCTTGGTCATTGGGACGGGGGCACTCGCCCTAGTTTCCATTCGCCTGTTCGGCATGGACGCTTGCCGCGTCTATTTTCGAGAAGTCCTGCCCTTTGCGATACGCGCACAGACTATTGATCCCTACGATGTCGCATGGGGGTCGCCGAATGCTCTGCTCGCACGGCTTTTGATTTACGAACCGGAACTGAACCCGTTCCCGGCAGTTAACCTGCCTTGGCTGTACGCTTTCTTGTATCCCCTGATTCTGGCCTCCATTTTTGCCACTTTCTTATGGGCGATTGGCTGGAGCAGGATCAAGGATCAAGGCCGAGCGAAACTCGAATGGGCCAGCTATCTTGTTCTGCTTTTGCTGGTATCGTCCCAACCCGCGCTGTATCACTTCGTCGCACTCATATTGCCGGTCGTACTGATCGCAGATTTCTTGGCGGAGCGGGGCCAATGGATTCAAGCCGCGAAGCTCACGGGCCTGTATGTGCTGGTTTGCGGATCGTACAAGTGGTTGTGTGCGGCGGACCCAACCGGGTGGAAAATTGCTCTATGTTTCCCGCGACTTCTTTTCATGCTTCTGTTGGGCGGGTTGATATTGCAGATCTTGATTTCATCCTGCGAAGAGCCCAAGTATCTCCGATCACGGTCTTCATTGTTCTCAGCCTGCGTATTCGTGGCATTATTTGCCTCTGGTTTCGTAGGAAATCTGCAACACTTTCACGGAC
>JBAUXO010000321.1:0-1799 GCA_049584315.1 Candidatus Sulfotelmatobacter sp.
CTATACCCTGGTGGGCTCTTTACACTCGCTATCAATGCGAGAAGATGGTAGCGGAGATGCTGACCAGCAAACGATTTGACGTCTTTCTGCCGCTCTATGCGTCAGTACGGCGATGGACAGACAGACAGAAGACGCTGTTTCTACCCATATTCCCCGGTTACGTGTTCGTCCGGGGTGGACTCGACCGTCGTTTGGAAATTGTCATGACTCCTGGGGTCCAAACTATTCTGTTCTATGGTGAGCAGGTAGCGGCTATTCCTGAAACCGAGATTCATAACATCCGACGGATGGTTGAAGGACCGTATCGCGTGGAACCACACCCCTATCTGAAGTGCGGCGAAAAGGTTCGAATCACGCGTGGCAGCCTGAAAGGCATCGAAGGCGTGTTGGTCCGCAAGAAGAACTTGTATCGTATGGTTCTTTCCATGGATCTACTGCATCAATCCGTTGCAGTGGAGATCGATGCCAGCGACGTAGAGCCTGTGAATCTGTGGAGTTCTACTCCCGGAATCCCGAGTCGCACAACCACATTCCTGAACTACAGGAGCTAATGGCACTGCTTTTCGCCTGCAGACGGCGATCATCACTTACCCATAGTTCGAGTACCCTTTTTCAGGACACACCCTTTCGTGCGTATCGTCAGTTCGCGTCTCACCCAGACAACAAGGAGCGATCGACATGTTTGAATTGAGAGAACCTCGCGTGGCCATCCTGGGTGTGGCAGTTGACAATCTGACGATGGAGGAAGTTCTGAATGCCGTCGAGGCCAAGATTGCGGAACGTGGCTTCCATCAAATTGCAACAGCCAACGTTGACTTTCTTGTCAATTCAGTCCACGATGACGAACTGCGCGAGACGCTTGCCAGGTGCGATATTGTTCTCGCTGACGGCATGCCACTCGTGTGGGCTTCCCGCCTGCTGGGAATGAAGTTGAAGCAACGTGTAGCGGGAGCCGATCTGGTGCCCGAACTAGCACGACTGTCGGCCCGCAATGGCTATCGGATCTTTCTTTTGGGATCCGACGAACAATGCTCGGCCGGCGCGGCCGCCTGGATGCAGAAGAACTTCCCGAACGTGTGTATTGCGGGGCGCCATTGCCCCAAGTTTCAGCCGCTCGAAGAGATGGATCATGAGGATATCCTGCTCCGCATCGAGGACGCTCACCCGGACATACTCCTGGTGGCTTTTGGAAACCCAAAACAGGAAAAATGGCTGGCGATGCATCGCCATCGGCTAAAGGTGCCTGTCTGTATCGGAGTGGGTGGTTCCCTTGATTTTCTAAGCGGCAGAGCGCGCCGCGCCCCTTTATGGGCACAGCGCTCCGGGATCGAATGGGTTTACCGGATTATCCAAGAGCCATCCAGGCTGGCCAAGCGCTATGCCAACAATGCGGCAGGACTCTTGCGTTATCTCCCTATGCAGGTGTTCGCAATGGGACTCCAAAAGCAACAGCACGTGATTGGGCAAATCACGACAGAGAGTGTGGACCTGGCGGATATTGTCCGCATCGAGGGCAATTTCACCGGCTCTTTAATATCGCGATTTGAATCGCACGTACGTGGTGCGATCTTTTCAGGCGCGCACATAGTGCTTGATATGAGCCACACGGCTTACATTGGCGCCGACGGGCTAGGTTCGCTCATTTACATCATGAATCTTGCACGCTGCTACAAGCGCGAACTGTGGCTCGCGGCCGTTCAAACACCCCTGCTCCGGGTGATTACTGCCTCCCAACTCAGTCCTTCGTTTCGCTTGGCTCATACCGTGGCGGAGGCGTTGCGACGCATCGAGCCGGAACT
>JBAUXO010000322.1:0-19240 GCA_049584315.1 Candidatus Sulfotelmatobacter sp.
GAGCCATCGATTCCAATTGACTTTTCTGGACCTCGTCGACAGGCAGAGCAGTAGCGCGAACGAACATGCCACTATTGCATCACGAATCCGGGATATTGTAAATAATTAACTGGGACGGGACACTAGCGGGGTCGGCTGACGGTCGCGAAGTATGGTTCACGGCCGACCGGCTCGGCCTTAAACGCGCCGTCTACGGTGCCACGTTGGGCGGGCACGATCGGCTCATCGCACGCGTTCCTGACACTCTGTCGCTACAGGATATTTGGCAGGATGGGCGCGTACTCCTTTCCCGAGACACCTGGCGGCGGGAGCTAATTGGTCTGGCCTCTGGTGAGAGCAAGGAACGTGATCTGTCGTGGTTCGACTACTCGTACCCATCAGACATCTCGTCCGATGGCAGAGAGTTGCTCTTCACCGAGGCGGGGGAAGGCGGAGGTCCGAACTACTCTGTTTATCAGCGAAAGATCGGTGACACCTCGGCCGTCCGCTTGGGGGATGGCCTTGCTATCGCAGTGTCGCCGGATGGCAAATGGGTGATTGCCAGTCCGCCCACCCCGCCCGCCCAACTCGTTCTTCTTCCGACCGGGCCCGGCGAGGCCAAGCCGCTCACTCACGACTCCATCAATCACAGCCGGGCGAGGTGGCTTCCAGATGGCCGGCGCTTCATTTTCTCCGGCAAGGAACCAGGCCACGCTGCCCGCATTTACCTCCAGAATTCCTCCGAGGGAAAGCCGGTGCCGATCTCGCCTGAGGGAATCGATCCTCTCGTTCTGGTCCTTTCTCCGGACGGTCAGCAGGTGGTTGGTGTTGGGCCGGATGAAAAGCCGTATTTCTATACGGTTGCAGGCGGAGAACCTAAGGCCGTTCCAGGCATTGAGATGGGCGAGCAACCGATTCAATGGAGTGACGACGCAAAGGCAATCTATTTTTACAAGCCAGGAGATCTGCCCGCCAAAGTCTATCGGCTGGATTTGTCGACGGGGCACAAGACTCTGTGGAAGGAACTCATGCCTTCCGATTCAGCAGGTGTTAGCCGTATTGGTCCCATCCTTATCACGCCGGACGGCAAGTCGTGCTTATATGGCTATCACCGTATTCTGTCAGACCTTTATCTCGTGGAAGGATTAAAGTAAAGGTCCTCTTTCGGTCTCGCTGATGATCACCGTCTTCCTCTCGCCGTTATTCTCCCTCGCTCAAATTAATTTCAGGCGACTTCGATTCGCGTCGGTGTGCGCCCCAACTAGCTATTCCGGTCGCCGATGCTCAGTATCGTGATTCGACGTTGGTTCCAGCCGGAATTGATCCCCCAAGGTCCGCAGCAGAGAGTTCAACCCGCTGGCTAGTGCGCCCCGGCAATGTTCCACCGACTTTCGCGCCAGTTCATCCAGGCTCTGCTCGAATGCTTCTAGTGTTCCCGCAGCCTGCACTCGCATCGACTCTGAGATCGCGTTCTCAATTTCCTTCTGGATAATCCCCAGCCTCGCGCCCGCTTGCTCCACCTGAGTCTCTACCTTCTCGGTACTGCGCGTTCCAAGTTCCTCGAAAATCGCGGCCACGGTGCTCTCTAGTTGCAAGCGTGCGCCCCTCACCGTGTTGCTGGCCATTTTTGAAAGCCGTATATCTAAGCCCGACTCCAGCCCGCGGACCGACTCATCCAACTTGGCGATCCGGCCATCGAGATCGGCAACCTCCACCTGGACCCTCGACGACTCCGCCGCAACCGTGGCATGCAATTGCTCCATTTCGCTCCGGCGCGCGTTGTGCTCGCTCTCCAGCGCTTGCTGCTGAACCTCGAGAAGCTCTTCATTGAGACGCTTCAAACGATTGCCCGCATCCACCACATGTTGGCGAAATTCTCCCATTTGGCGGCGCGAGTGGTCCCGCAAATTCTCTACCACGTCGATAGAGACTGCCTGCACCCGTTCCTCCACCACACGCAAGTCCTCCGACACCTTCTCCCGGAACTCCGCATGGCTTTCCGACGTTGTCTGCTTGATCGCGCTCTTCGTCTCTTTCAGCACCTGCGCCGACTGTGACCGAGCTTCATCTAACACGCGCGGCCCCAACTCTTTTCGTAACCGCAGTTCCACCTGATCCTGCAACTCGGGCGGAATATGCGAGAGCGACACCTCGAACTTGCTGCGTTCCCTGGGCTGCTCCGCGCGCGCCAATTTTTCGCGCAATTCTGCCACCTGGGTGAGCAGCGGCTTCACTGCCTCCGCCACCAGGGCGCGCAAGCGCTCGTCAGCCACTTGCTCATGCTGATTATCCAGCATCGTCTTCAGAGATGCCGGAATCTTCTCCGCCGGCGGGCTGATGGTCTGAACATTCTTCGCCATCTCCCTTGCGGGGATCATATTCCCCGTCGGCTCCGCTGCCGCTGGCAGTCCCGCCCAATCGTCCGGAAACGCCTTTAAACCCCAGAAATTTTCCGGACGATCGAGTCGTGCCGCTAGCCTCCAGCCTTCCCGGTCCGAATCGAGCGGCTGGCAATAGACCACTTTGGCTGTCGTTTCGCGCCCTTCTTTACTATGGAAGTGCACGACCACTCCCGCGTCTAGCTTCACCTGTGAACGCATCGAGCAGCCATGCGCGTTGACCACCAGGGTCTCGCAGACCTCGGAGAACCGTGCGCCCGGCTCCAGGCTCGTAACCAGAACTGGAACGTTGACCGGCACTCGCGAGCTGCGCCGAAGGTTAGAGGGGGAGTACGAATTTTGCATAGTCATCGCCTTTTTCGGAGGAGTTTGTGACGCTCAGCCACGCCCTGCGAAAGCGTCTTGCGCACTACGTTACCCCCAATCCGTCTGTCGCGCTTTACCCATGAGTGTCATTTGCGGATGGCCAGCCGGGCAAACGCAAGCTGTCCTTGGTAACCAGGCCGGGACGGTTTCTTTCTGCCCGCATGAAGGTTACCCCGGCTATATTTCGGCAACGCTGCCGATTCCCTGGTTTCCTGAAGTGACGACTTTTGACTTGACTCCAATCGGAAAATTTATCACCGAATTTTAGGTTGACGGAGACGGGGTGGCCGGTGGGAACGGCAAAGGGCCAAGCTCATTTGGGCTGAAATGCTGAGGGTACCGGGAAAGGGGATATATACAGCTCAGGAGCGCCCCGTGCCTCGTGATCAGGCGCGTCTCGCCGCGACGAAATTTAGGTCAAGCTTCGCCACGTAGTACATGAGGTCCTGGAGTTGCGATCTGGCGCCGAATACTTCCCAAATGCCAGTGCCGTCAAGTCCATGGAAATGTACCACAAGGGATAAGCGGCTGGAGCGGTTAGAAATGGAAATGGAAAAAATGGCGCAGAGCAACGGCGGACGCCAGAATAGTGGCAATTTCCATCAGCACCCAACTGGCGTCGATATTAAGGATGAAACTTGGTGTAGCTGCCGGGATCGACAGATGGCCACAGGTTGAACTGCCGCTCCGGCTCGTGGAGAGCGAGCGGAGCCGTTCAGACTGCGATGGTGATGAGCAATCCAGCGGGAATTCGAAAGAGCTGCTTGGGCTACACTTGGCCTCCCACCAGCACAAAAACGAATGCATAGCCGCCGGCGATTGCGAATAACTGCCAGCCCCGAAACGAATCCCAGCGTTCGTCATGAACCAGCCCATGGCGCCGATCCCCAACAGTGCTCCGAAGTAATAACCTACATGCGCAGGTTCGACGTGCGCCTCCACACCAGGATGGTTATGAAGTTGTTGCCAGATAGCGTGGGCGTTCTCTGGGGAAAGGTCTGTCGCTACAACTGCGCGTTCAAGTCTTCCTTTCTGATCTTCACCGTTTCAGCTTCGCGTATGTTTCCATCACGTCGAATGGAAGTATAGATCGCTGCTGCAGCACCGTACAGGAGCGCTCCGGATTGTGGTGCGCGCCGTCGCGGCTGTGTCTACCTCTGCAAATAGGAGTCCAAAAGTGTGGGGTAGGCTGGGCAGTCAAGATCACGGCGCCATATAGCATCGGGCAGGGTTCAAGGAGCCCCACCTGATGCTAGAAACCCTTCCGGGACGTCCAGTGTCTCTCAAGCGTCACCAAGAAGCCCCTGCTGAAGGAGCGTGAAGAGTTCCTCCGGCACCTGCAGCAGCAAGGAACAAGTCGAGCTGCGGCTCGAGCTGCGCAAAAAACATCTGTTTTCGGCAGCCGAAATCCGAGCCTGTGCTTTCCTAGATTCAGAAACTTACAAAGCACGCGGTGAATGGGACTTTGGGCAATCGCCGCTGTTGGCTTTTGTGACGTTGCCACCCTGTGGAACCAAAGTTTCAGTTGATTTCACAAGACTGAAGTTACGCTCGGGCGCCAGGGCAAGCGGGGGCAGCGATGGGCGAAACTCGTTCCCGGCACTGGCAGATCGGACAGGCGGTGAGCGCGGCCGAGTAATACAGTCTGCACTTGACACAAGGGAGTCCGTATCCGATCAACCGCGGACCCAGAGAGGTCGCTGCAGGAACGGCCCCTGCGAACTCTGGCTGATGAATAGTGGTTTCGGTACTCATAGGTTTGCTCCCCTCATTGACAGTCGCTCCATCGACTAGGCTGCTTGCTTGCGGACAACGCGGGGGTATCTCGCGTTATCCCGGGACACGAAGACATTGAATTGCTCGTCGTGAGTGAGCAAGATCCACCCACTCGGATAGTGCGCTTCTCGCCGGGGCTCGTCGTTTCTGAAAACCACAGCCAAATCCGGCCTTCTTTCTGCTTGCATAATTGGCCTCGTTTCCGCCACCCAATTTTTCAGGTGCTTACTATAAAAGGCGACATCCATGGGCAAAAAATCTCACCGGGACCGCAATTTTTTTTACCGAGCTCTGTCCATTTCTGTCCATTGAGGCCTAGGAATCGGTCCTCGAGGCCTTTACTGTGAGCTTGAGGGGCAACTTGCCGGGAATCAGGATGCCTTCGGTCCCGGGACTAAATCGGGACGGGTTTAGCTCTTTCGATTTCAGCCAGCTTTCTCTAAGACAATGACACCGCAACAACTACCGCCAAAATCCGCAAACTGTCACCGCAGGTTCCAATGACCACCCGCTTCGAATGCATTCCATTTCCACAGTCCTACGGTCTCTGAGCGGTGTGTGGCCTGCGGGCCGCAGATTCGGGAAGTTGGAGCACAAAGCGGAGCACAATAATTGCCGAATCAGAGGCGCTGAGTCCGACCTGGAGACCTTGGGTCCGACCGTAAGTGCTTTACTACGAGTGAGGGCGGCGAGGGATAAGTATTCGACCGCGACTGGATTGACTTCAAGCCCGAATCCTTCGACGCACGGGCCGGCAATTATCTTTACGGCAACGGTTGCATCCACCGGGCCTCACCCACCGACGGGCACGGTCGCGTTCAAAGACGGAACAAACGGGATCGGCAGCGCGACGTTGACTGGCGGAGTGGCGACGCTTGAGAAGTCAATCTTGCCGTCGGCTCCCACTCGATCGCGGCGACATACAACGGAGACACTAAATCGGCCAAGAGTACTTCGGCGATTTTGATGCAGATGGTGAGTGAGCGTCTGAACTCACTGGCGCTAGCGGGCCTTGTGATTTTGGCTGATAGGGCGGCCGAACTGTTGGCGAGGGCGATCTTCTTTCAGATCCGGATTGGGGTTGATGGCGAAGACGTGGTGGGAATGGCGAGCATTTCGCGGTCCCAGATGGCGTTGCCGAAGGCGCAGTCGGGCGGGGAATTGAGGACGGAGCGGAGGGCTTGAAGTATAGGAAAATCAAGAAGGAAAGGCGATTTCTGGGCTTACTGCGATGGATTGCTAGGGAACATATTCAATATGGGGAGGAATTCTGCAACAATACGCAGTCTGCGGGCGATGGCCATTTCTTATTAGCGATTTTGGACACAAAGTTTGCAAGAAAACTGGACCTGCACTCAGAGCGTTGCATCAAACCCAGGTCAAGATGTGCGGAAAACTCAGTGCTCCGTAGGGAGTGAAAGGCTCGTAAGAATGAAAGAGATATCGCGAGTCGCCGATGGAAGAGGTCGTGTAGCAATTGAGAGGGTCTCGCCACAAATTGATTGCGGCCGATTCCCCATCAAACGCGTAGTTGGCGAAACAGTAGTCGTGGAGGCCGATGTGTTTGCCGATGGCCATGACCACATCACCTGTCAGGTGCTTTATTCACGCGAGGGCGACCAAGAGTGGCAATCGTCACCCATGACGACGCTGGGTAACGATCGCTGGCGGGGTGCGTTTTCGGTCCCGAAAGCGGGTCGTTACGAATACACCATTGAAGGATGGATCGATCGTTTCTCAACTTGGCGCGACGGTCTTGGCAAACGAATCGCCGCCGGACAAGATGTCCATGTCGATTTGCTCGTTGGAGCCGAGTTGATTGTTGATGCCGCGGGGCGTGCCAAAGGGGACGACGCCGCCCTGTTGCGACAGAGGGCACGAAGGATACGCGAAGAGAAGGACTTGGAAATCGCAGCCTCCCTCGCGCTCGAGGAAGAATTGTTCCGAGCGATCCAACTCTATCCCGAACGACAGTTTGCTACCCGGTGCCAGACACCGCTGGCCGTGGTTGTGGACAGAGAGAAAGCCGGCTTTTCGACCTGGTATGAAGTATTTCCTCGATCATGCTCGTCCGAGGCTGGACGTCACGGGACACTCCGGGATTGCGCGGGGTGGCTTCCTTATGTTGCATCCATGGGTTTTGACGTAGTCTACCTGCCGCCGCTGCATCCCATCGGCCAGGCTTTTCGAAAAGGGAAAAACAACTCGGCGGTGGCCGGGCCGAGTGATGTAGGTAGTCCATGGGCGATCGGATCGCAGGAAGGCGGCCACACATCAATTCATCCAGAGTTGGGTACTCTTGAAGACTTTCGGCATTTTGTATCCCAGGCTGCAGAGCATGGCCTCGAAGTTGCGCTCGATATCGCGTTTCAATGCACTCCGGACCACCCCTACGTGAAGCAGCATCCGGAATGGTTCCGAAAGCGTCCGGACGGAACCATACAATACGCAGAGAATCCCCCGAAGAAATATCATGACATTTACCCGCTGGACTTCGAAACCGAGGACTGGCAGGCGTTATGGAACGAGTTAAAGAATGTTTTTCAATTCTGGATCGATCAGGGAGTTCGTATCTTTCGTGTCGACAATCCGCACACGAAGGCGTTTTCTTTCTGGGAATGGGTAATCGGAGAGATCAAAAAAGAGCATGGCGACGTTCTCTTTCTGGCGGAGGCGTTTACCCGACCCCATGTAATGTACCGCCTGGCCAAGCTGGGTTTTTCTCAGTCCTACACCTATTTCACCTGGCGCAACACCAAACAGGAGTTAACGGACTATTTCACCGAGCTTACGCAAGGCGAAGTACGAGAGTATTTCCGTCCCAACCTGTGGCCCAACACGCCAGACATTCTTTCGGAGTTTCTCCAGGTCGGCGGTCGTTCAGCGTTCATGATTCGATTGATTCTGGCGGCCACCCTGGGGGCCAGCTATGGCATTTATGGACCGGCGTTTGAGTTGTGTGAAAACACGCCCGTACAAGTGGGCACTGAAGAGTACTTAAATTCCGAGAAATACGAACTCAAGCATCGCGATCTGCATTCCGCGTGGAGTTTGAAGGACATTATTTCGAGAATCAACCGGATTCGCAAAGAGAACGCGGCACTGCAAAGCAACCACAATCTGCGCTTTCATGGTACGGACAATCCGATGCTGATTTGCTACAGCAAGACGACGGACGATCTGAGCAACGCAATCGTGGTGATCGTCAATCTCGATTCATTCCACCGCCAGACAGGCTGGGTTAATCTCGATCTCACTGCCCTCGGGCTGAAGGATCGTGAATTCCAAGTTCACGACCTGCTAGGCGAAGGCCGGTATTTGTGGCAGGGTTCGCGTAACTATGTGGAGCTGATCCCGGAAAGTCTTCCGGCGCATATTTTGCGGGTACGCCGGTGGATTCGGACAGAGCGTGATTTCGACTATTACCTGTAACGAAGAGTCAGGGAATCGTCTTCTCCGGTTCCCGATGTAGATGTAAATGGAAGGATGGGCACCATGATGCAAACCTTGCAATCGCTGAGCGACTTTGACGTATATTTGCTGGCTGAAGGAACCTTTGACCGTGCCTACCAGAAACTCGGCGCCCACTTCGCCGAGCGCAATGGACGTCAGGGAGTGCAGTTTGCTGTGTGGGCACCGAATGCCAGGCAGGTCTCAGTGGTGGGCGATTTCAACCAGTGGGATCCCACGGCCAACGTGATGGGCTCCAGCTCCGCCGGCGTGTGGGAGAGCTTTATACCGACTCTCGGTCAAGGCGCGATATACAAATATCACGTCATCTCCAACTACCGGGGGTACACGGTCGACAAAACTGATCCGTATGGTTTCGCCGCGGAGGTGCGTCCCCGTACGGCTTCGCGTGTATGGAACCTAGAAAACTATTCCTGGAATGACGGTTCTTGGATGAGAAATCGGGCAAAGAGCAACGCGCTCGACTCTCCCATCTCGATTTACGAAATGCACTTAGGCTCCTGGCGGCGTGTGCCCGAAGAAGAAAATCGCTGGCTGACTTATCGGGAGATGGCCCCGTTGCTGGCGGATTATGTCCGGGAGTGTGGTTTTACCCACGTCGAATTCATGCCAGTTATGGAGCATCCTTTTGATGGTTCCTGGGGATATCAGACCACCGGTTACTTTGCTCCTACCAGCAGATTCGGAACGCCAGACGATTTCAGATATCTCGTGGACTATCTTCATCAACATGGGGTCGGCGTCATTCTCGATTGGGTTCCAGCCCACTTCCCGAAAGATGAGACCGGTCTTGGATATTTCGATGGCTCTCATCTCTACGAACACGGCGACCCACGACAAGGGGAACAGCCGGACTGGAACACCTTTGTATTCAACTACGGTCGGAACGAAGTCCAAAGTTTTCTCATCAGCAACGCCATGTTCTGGCTCGACAAATATCACGTTGACGGTCTCCGGGTCGATGCCGTCGCTTCAATGCTCTATCTCGACTATGGGCGGCGCGAAGGAGAGTGGATACCAAACCGCTATGGCGGAAAAGAAAACGTAGAGGCGATTCACTTCCTTAGAAAGGTGAATGAGCATGTTTATGCGGCATTTCCCGACGTCATGATGATGGCGGAAGAATCGACTGCCTGGCCGCAGGTCTCGCGGCCCACGTACGTTGGAGGATTGGGATTCGGCTTCAAGTGGAATATGGGCTGGATGCATGACGTGCTGGACTACCAGTCGCAAGATCCTGTGTACCGAAGCTACCAGCATAGCAAGATCACATTTAGCCTGGTGTATGCCTTCACTGAAAATTTCGTCCTGCCTTTCTCGCACGATGAGATCGTTTACGGGAAGGGTTCCATGCTGCGTAAAATGCCGGGTGATGAGTGGCAGAAATTCGCAAATCTGCGGCTCTTGTACGGGTTTATGTTCGGCCATCCCGGCAAGAAGCTCCTGTTCATGGGTGATGAGTTCGGCCAGCAGTCGGAGTGGAATCACGATGCCAGCCTGGAGTGGCACCTCCTGCAGAGTCCGCTTCACTCGGGATTAAGGCATTGGCTGGGTGATCTCAATGCGTTGTATCGCAATAGCCCCTCGCTGCAACTGGACTCCGATGCTGCGGGCTTTGAATGGGTGGATTGTAATGACGCGCAGAGAAGCGTCATCAGCTTCCTTCGCCGAGGGCGGAATTCTAACGAACGGCTGCTTTTTGTCTGCAACTTCACGCCGGTCGTTCGTCAAAACTATCGCGTCGGGGTGCCTTTGAACGGTCTTTGGAAAGAGATCCTCAACAGCGACGCCACCCTGTACGGGGGCAGCGGCCAGGGAAATTTTGGCGGCTTATCAGCGATGCCATTCCCAATCCATGGACGCGCATTCAGCCTCAATATGACTCTCCCTCCTCTTGGAATTGTGGTATTTCGCCCGGAGTCTTCCAAAAGCGTTTAAGGATAAGGAAAGTGGCAAAGCGTCCGGGCAGCGCGGGAGATCCTCTCTGGTACTTGGAATTCGGCGGCGCCTTGCGCCGCTGGTTGATAATCACCGCCGGCGGAACGAACGGAGATCGCAACGCCGGGTTTTCCGCCGCGACGCCGGCCCGGTTGTATATTCCCGTCATCATGGACTCGGTATGGGGATATGAAGCAATCAATGTGGAGGCTCAGCAGGGCAATCCGTCTTCGCTCTTGAGCTGGATGCGTAACCTGATTGCCCTGCGAAAGCTGTTTCGCGTGTTTGGGCAGGGCAGCATCGAGTTTCTTGATCCGTCGAACCACAAAATCTTGCGTACCTTCGGCAATATGAAGGCGAACCGGTCCTGGGCTTCGCCAATCTCTCCCGCTTCGCGCAGCCCGTCGACCTGGGCTGGTCGAAGATGGAGGGCACGACACCGGTGGAAATGCTCGGGTAGGTGGAATTCCCCCCGGTCGAGCGTCACCCATATCGGCTGACTTTGGCATCTTACAGTTTTCTCTGGCTAGAGCTGCAACGAAGAGAAACCCACTGGGAGCGCGGTGGATATGACAGAACATGCACCCTTGAACGTAACTGCAGGATGGGAGAGCGTCCTTGAGGCGGCCGGCCGCCTCCGCCTGGAAACTGTGGAACTCCCCGAGTACTTGCCCAAGCAGCGCTGGTTTGCGGGAAAATCCAGACAGATCAAGTCCGTTCGAATTGCGGACTGGATTCCGCTAAGTATTCCGTCGAACGTTTCATCGGACCCATCGCTGTCTGCGCTGGTACTGGTGCACGTAGAGTTCGACGCTGGACCTCCCGACTTATATTTCCTGCCGCTGGCGATGAGTTTCGGAGATGTCAAAAACGAACTGCAGCGGACTGTCCCCAATTCCATCATCGCTCCAGTTCTCTCGCACAGGGGAGCGGGTTTGCTCCACGATGGAGCCTTCGACGACCAGACTTGCATGTGGTTTTTCTCGCTGATTGAGAATGCCAGCATAGTAAACACGGGTCATGGGGGGGTCCGGGGCATACGTGGAAAGGCTTTCCTGGATCTCGTGGCGTCGGCCGAGAAAGGATTACAGGTGCGGCGGAGCTCAGCGGAACAGAGCAACACTTCGATTCTGTTCGGTGATCGCTTCATACTCAAGCTGTTCCGCCGGCAAGAGCCCGGATTGAATCCGGACGCCGAAATTGGACAGTACCTGACCGAGAAAACCGACTTCAACCAGATTCCTCCTTTCGCAGGCTCGATTGAAGTCGACGGACTCGCGGCGACTGATGGCAAACTCGCAAACTTGGCGCTGTTGCAGGGCTTGGTTGCAAACGAAGGCGACGGCTGGAGATGGACGCTGGAAGAGCTTGACCGGTACTACCAGGCATGCGCCCCCTTACCATTCCCAGAAAAATTGCGCGGCGAGTTCGAGGGCCCACTGGAGCTCTCTGAGAGTCCCCCAACTCAGGTGGCCCTTGACCATCTTGGTTTGTACCTCGAAGCTGGCGCAATCCTCGGACGTAGGACTGCGCAACTTCACCTGGCGCTGGCGACGCCCACAGATGACCCTGCATTCGCGCCGGAGGCATTCTCTGACGTGGATCTTAGCGCGCACTTTGCCGGCATCCGACGGCACGCCTCCAGCGTCTTGGACTTGCTAAAGGAGCGTCTGGCGTACTTGCCCGATGAAGTAGTCGAGGTTGCGGCTTCGGTGCTCCGTCGTCGCCGTCAGATTCTCGATCGTTTTGGACCCCTCAATGGTGATTTCCCGCCGATACAACGAATCCGAATTCACGGTGACTACCATCTCGGACAAGTACTCCGCGTGAAAACCGATTTCGTGATCCTGGATTTTGAAGGCGAACCGGCGCGGCCGCTTCCAGTTCGGCGCTCCAAGCAGTGCCCGCTCAAAGATGTCGCCGGAATGTTGCGGTCCTTCAGTTACGCCGCCTATGCTGGCCTCATGAACTATATCGCCCGGCACCCCGAGGATTTGACTCGCCTCGAACCCTGGGCGCAGCTTTGGGAACGGTCGGCGGCTGCGGAATTCTTGCGCGCGTATCATGAAGCCGCGCAAGACTCCGATTTTCTGCCGCCTGGGAGGGCCGATTTCCGCAAGCTGCTTAATGTTTTCCTGCTTGATAAGGCGCTCTACGAAGTACGTTATGAGTTGAACAGTCGCCCCGCGTGGGTACGTATCCCCTTGATAGGGATTATGTTGCTTGTGCCATGAATGAATCGTGCATGGGGAAGGACATGCTGTCCCCCCGGTGGAGAGAAAGTTGAGACCGAGGCCAAAGAGTGGAAGGTGATTTCATCTCACAAGCGCTGGAAAAGGTCGAACAAATAGACGCAGCCGATCTGGTCGTTGGGATTTTGGCTAATCTCGATCAAGAGTCGGTGGCTACGCTGCATGAGCGCTGCGAACACTTCATGGAGATTTGCGAATCGTGATTCCGTTGGGCGATGCCAGCTCGGTCCAGGCTCACGCTGGTTCGGCGACTTCCGCGAAAGGGCCGCAGTTGACTTGCGTCGCGTGGCCGCTAATCGGGCCGGATACTTCGGATATTCCGATGCGGAGCATTTCCGCCCCCTATCTCTCGCTTTTCGCTGCCGGCAGAAGACTGGGAGCTCAAGCCGGCTAAATCATCGCCTCGAAGCTGGAGGTGGTAAACCCACAATGGGTCTTGCCACCTCATGCAACCCGTGCTGGAAACGGGGTTTGACCTGGCAGCTCCCCACCACGCTCGCCGAAAGTTCGAGGGATTGCTGAATGTCAGCATGATCAGTCCCCCGATCCGGTGTCTCCACGGAAAGCGGCTCCAAAAAACCCGCTAGGGCCGGACTTGGGATTTTCGCGAGCATTGTTCGAAATGTTCGGTGGGAGCGATGGCAACGCACATCGGATTCATCCGCTCGCATCACTCGCGCCGGTTGCGATCTGCGACAACCTTCGCGTCTGCCAGGTGCACGTTGGTGCCCGCATCCTCCCACCCACGGATTGGACAAACATCGGCTCTCTCCTGGTCCAAGCCCTGGGTCCGGTGTTTCTGGCCATGGAACGGAATGCGGCTTGCTGGCAAAAAACGCGAGTCAGTTCCAGCAAGCTTCCTTGCGTAGAGGCGATCATCGGATGGACTGGTTGTACTTCTGATTCGCTTTTCTTGTTCTCATGCTTGCGCAAAAAGTCCATAAAAAATCGTTTTAATTCTCGTGAAAGTCGGGCATTGCTGCGTATACAATGCAGCCCGTTCGGGAACGACGCTTGCCGGAAACGGTAAATTTCAGCGATCCGCTCGTCGGGATCAGGGAGGTGCAGAATGGGTTTGTTCCATCATGGACTTCGTCAGGCTTGCCAGTACAGATTTCGAACCCTAGTGTTTTTTGCCGTCCTCGTGCCGGCCGCGCTCTTGGCTCAAGGGTATTTTGGCACCGTTAGCGGCATGCTTACCGACCCGTCGGGCGCCATTATCCAAGGCGCTAAGATCACACTCACAGACGATCAGAAGGGATATCAATTTAATACCACTTCCGACAGCGAGGGTCGATACCTGTTCGCTTCCGTTCCGCCAGGGTCGTATTCCGTAACTGCCGATATGAAGGGTTTCGGCAAAACGGTAGAGAACCATGTGCGCTTGAACGTCAGCGAAAATGCGACGGCGAATCTGGTTTTAAAAGTTGCAGCCGAAACACAAACGGTGAAGGTGGAAGCTCGCTCGACAACGGTCGACACCGAAGATGCAGTGACCGGCCAGGTCGTCGACCGCAGGTTCATCAACGATCTGCCTCTGATCAGCCGTTACGTCCTTGATTTCGCTTACCTGACACCCGGTGTTACCGACCAGAGCGACCAGAACCAAATCAGCGATACGGGGACAAACTTCATTTCCAACGGCAGTCGCGGGGCCAGCGCCGACATTTTGATGGACGGCTCCTCGATCACCAACTTTGAGCCCAACGGCGGCATTACCCAGGTTACCTACGTTCCCTCGGCGGAAGCGGTCGAAGAATTCAAAGTACAGCAATCGAACTTCAGCGCCGAATATGGCTTCTCGGGCGGGTCGATTATCAACATGGTCACACGCTCGGGCACCAACAAATTCCATGGAGAGGTCTACGACTTCATCCGCAACACCATCACCGACGCGAACAACTGGTTCAACGACAACGTCACCCCCATAATTCCGATTCCCCCGGTTCACCGGCACGAATTTGGCGGCACTTTCGGCGGCCCAATCATCAAAAACAAGACCTTTTTCTTCTTCGACTGGGATGGAACGCTCGAGACAACGGCGCAAACCTTCCAGGGCGGCGTGCCCAGTGCGGCTGAGCGCACGGGAAATTTCAGCGAACTGTGCGGGGATAATGGCGGGACATTCGGTCCAAACGGCGTGTGCAGCGTCACGGCAGGCCAACTCTGGGATCCTTACTCGGGGGTTTATAACTCCAATGACGGCGGGCCGGTGCGCGCCACACCCGTTCCGAACAACAGAGTTGACCAATACATAAGCCCGGGCTGCAATGTTGCCCTCCTTCCGGCGGGAAATTCCTGTCCTCCGGCCCAGTTCCAGCCTACCCCTGGCCTTAAGGGCAATTTAATCGACCCGGTCGCGCAAAAGATGATGGCTCTGTTTCCCAATCCGACCCCAGGCATGTCCAATCCAACGCCGTACCTGAACTGGATCGCCTCGGGGGCAAACCGCAGCAACAATGAACAATTCGATATCAAGATTGACCACCGCTTTAGCGAAAAGAATTTGTTCAGTGGAAAGTACTCGCAGGACTGGAACAACTACACTCCCTACGATTGTTTCAAGACTTTTATCGATCCCTGTGGCAGCGGAGCCAACAAAGGCGCGCAGCACTTGTTTGCTGTGAATGATGTCTACACCTTCAGTCCTACGTTGCTGCTGACGACCACCCTAGGCTTTACCCGCGGCACGGAACTGATCTATGCCTACAATTCCAACCTGAATCCCAATCCTCTCAGCACACTAGGCTTTCCCTCTTACCTGGGGCAGAACGGTTTCAATGGCGTTCCTGCAATCTTCATCGAAGCCGGGTATTTTCCTGCGTCCGGTTTTACCAGCGCCGGAAACAATCCCTATGGCAACTACAAGCAGGGGCAGGATACCGGTCAACTTTCGGCGATGCTAACCAAAATCCATGGTGCTCACGAACTCAAATTCGGATTCGAAGGCCGTCTGCACCAGCAGAATTACATTCAGACGAACGCTCCGCTGGGCTATTTCCAGTTCGATAACACTGGCAGTTCGCTGTGCCCGTTCAGCGGCGACTTGACCGACTGCGGCGGAGACGGCATGGCCAGCTTTATGATGGGCCAGATGATGGGCTCGGGAAACAGCTATTATGAGATTCAGTTCCGCCCCGCCAGCGAAAACTACCAGTACGCCGTATTCGCTCAAGACAACTGGAAGGCGACCAGCAAGCTGACGTTGAACCTGGGACTGCGCTACGACGTTTCGCTGCCCAGGACCGAGCGCCTCAATCGCATGAACTGGTGGGACCCGAATGTGATCAACCCGCTGAACGGCGGCACTCTTTCCTACGACGATCAGTTCAACGGCCCGACCACTCTTACCCTGCACGGCGGCGAGTTCTTCAACAGCCCCAGCGTGCGCTCGGACTGGCTAACGGACTGGACCGACATCCAGCCGCGTTTTGGCCTGGCCTATCAGTTCGCTCCGAAAACGGTGCTGCGCGGCGGCTATGGCATCTTCTACAGCCAGACCCGTTCGGGCGCCAACGGCTTGCTCAGTTACGGTTCGCAGGGCTTTAATCAATACACCAGCGCGATTACTACGTATCAGAATGCGGGAAACTCGGCGTGGCTGCACCTGGACAATCCGTTTCCCAATGGCCTGATTCAGCCGCCGGGAGGTTCGCTCGGCGAGCTGAATGATGTGGGCTTCGGCGCTATTGGCCCGCTCCGCACTCATGCCGCGGCGCTAACGCCGTACGAGCAGAGCTGGACCTTTGGCCTCGAGCACCAGTTGCCCGGGAACGTCGTGTTTGGCGCGCACTACATCGGAAAGAAGGGAACCCACCTTTACTTCGCCGGCGACAACAATCGCGACATCCTTGGGCCCGCGATGGAGACTCACCCCAATTTGGT
Organism: Candidatus Sulfotelmatobacter sp.; assembly: GCA_049584315.1. Lineage (GTDB taxonomy): Bacteria > Acidobacteriota > Terriglobia > Terriglobales > Acidobacteriaceae > Sulfotelmatobacter. Next base: position 16,067 of record JBAUXO010000322.1, read on the forward strand.
CAATGAATTGGAAACCTACGTCACCAATCCCTTCTCTTCGCAAAATGGCGGCCCCATCTCCAATCCAAACAGCACGCTTGCCAGTCCGTCGATCCAGGAGTTTCAGCTGCAGATGCCCTTCCCGGAGTTCAGCGGCGTTACAACCGATGAACCGCCGATCGCGAATTCGACGTACCATGCGCTACAACTCACGGCAGAGAAGCACTACAGCAACGGCCTGGAGCTTGTAGCCAGTTTCACGTGGTCGAAATCGATCGACGACTCCTCGATGTACGACACCAACGTCGCCTGGTTAGCAAGCTACGGTTCTGAGGCTGGGTTTGCCCTGCAGGATCCGAACAACCCGAAATCGGAGCGAAGCCTGTCGACCTTCGATGTCCCCTACATGGTGAAGTTCAGCTACACCTACGATCTTCCCATCGGACGGGGCAAGGCTCTGGGCGCCAACATGCCCCGATTTCTGGACGCCATCATCGGTGGCTGGAAAACCAATGGCATCTGGGACATTCACTCCGGCCGGCCACTGCAGTTCTTTGTTTTGAACGGCGGAACGCCGCTGCCCACTTACGGCCCTCAGCGGCCCAATTTCGTCGGCGAGCCGCAGCGCAGCCACGGTAGCGACACCTATTGGGTGAACAACTATTTTGCGAATCCGGATTCAATTCAGACCCCGGCCCCCTTTACTCTCGGGAATGCTCCGCGGACCACGGGTGCCGTCCGTACGCCTTTCTTTTTCAACAACGACCTGTCGATTGCCAAGCAGTTCTTACTATCAAATGCGCATGAAGGCATTAATTTGGAGATGCGCCTGGAGGCAGAAAACGCGTTCAATCATCCGGTTTTCGGCACGCCCGACACAAATGCCGGCGATCCCAGCCTTGGAGTGATAACTTATATGTCGCTCCCCGGCGCCCGGCAATGCCAATTGGTGCTGAAGGTCACATTCTAGAACCATTTCAGGGACGGTGTGCCCTGATTGCCGAGCGCCCCGTCCAAGCTTTTGCTTGGGCGGGATTGTAATGTTCGTCCCTTACAGACCTCGTCGGCCAGGAAAACTATCCTCGTCCGATGCTTGGGGCTAAGGACCCAGCGCCTGAAGCCTGCTGCCCGTCTGACCTGGTCCGGCATCGCGTGCCGCCAGAAACCTCTCCACAATTGAGGAAGAACCTTAATCGTGAGAAGTTCAGGTTAGAAGGGCGTTCCTCCCTTGAAATCTGCCGTGATCGCCGTATTGACTCCAGTCATGCAGGCCTGATCGGAGAAGATGAGCCCCAGTTCGCGATTCTTACCCAATGATTCGCTGGTGAAATTTTCTGATCCCACAAAGAGCTTGGCCGCGGGGGTACCATAGTCGGCCAGAACCGTCTTGGCGTGAATATAGTAGCCGGTCGACGAAGTGTAGACGGCGATATGCGCGCCGGCGGATTTGAGCGTTGTGAGCACCGACTCGTACTTATTCTCAAGATTTTCCTGCACGAGGGTGACCGCGACGCCACGCTTGAGTGCCCCTTCCAGGGCCGTTTCAAGGGACGAGTCATCGAACTCTTCCTGCGAGATGAGCAGTGAAGTTTTTGCGCTGCCGATGAGTGCTAGCAGCGCGCTGGAGGAGTTGGTGGGGCTCCAGACCAGATTGTCCCCCGTTGGCGGGCTGATGGACTGATTCTGGAAGTCGGCATTGAAGGTGGTTTCAATGGCCACAATATCGGGCGCGTTGTTGGTAATCACGGCGAAGTCGCGCGTGGTGGCATAGTCGGTGGGCGTGAGATTGAGGGTCATGAGTGCCGCGGTGGCCTGGTCGACGGTGATCGTCTTCTGGTGCGTCGCCATGTAGATCGGGTTTGCCCAATGAACCGCAACGTGGTTCTCCTGAAGATAGTTGTAGGCGGGAGTGTTGCTTTTCTTCTCGTCATTCTGATCGAGAATCACGCGAACCGCGATGCCGGCAGCTGCGGCTTTGCCGAGCATCGACGTGACGGTAATGTCTGTGAGCTCGTATATGGTCATGTCGATGGATTTTTTGGCCGAGGAGAGCAGGTTATAGATGGGAGTGAGATCGTCTGCGGGCTCGGTGATGAGGGTGTATGTGGGGGCAGACGATGGATTTGGGGCTGCCGACGAATGGTGCGCGGGATGCCGGGACGCATTTGCGTAAATGGGGTGTCTCCTCGATGCGGCGCGGCGTGGCCCACGCACGAACTCCGAAATTGTACGCCGGGTGGTGATGCGGGGAGGGAAAATGCGTCCATTATGTCAACGCCCGTTGAAAATTCCGCCTTTCGCCGATCCCAAATTCCCGTCGTTAGTAAAAACCTCGTCAAACAACATTCAAACCTATCCCGTCGATGAAGAGACCTACCAAGTTGTGCTTGGGTAGGTCCTTAATTGTTTCCATTCATGGGCGCACAATCGTGGACCATGAGCTGGACACTCATTGTTGCAGCCATCGCAGCGCTGGCGGTCGGAGGGGTGCTGAGGTGGTGTCTAAAGCGCGGCTGGTGCAGATACCACGCGAATCCCAAGAATGTAGCCTTCCCAAGAGCGTGTCCTGTTTGCTTGGGTCCGGCTGATGTGCTGGTCGAGGAAACCTCCGCGCAGCGTATCACTGCCAACTACGTCATCGTAGGGGAGCCAGAGTGGTGGGAATGCGAACATTTCCCTTGTTCACGGTGCAAGCGCAAGCAGGCGAGAGACGTGACGATCGGCATCGTACTCGGTGGCATGCTCGAGCTATCTTCATGCTCAGCGCTGCGCCTGATTCCGCCGGAGTATCGCGGCCAGTGAAGGAGCGCCGCGCGTGTCACGTGGGAGGACTTCCCCGTTTTGACTTCGGACATCATGTAGATTGGTTTCTATACCCTTATACGAAGACATCATCATCGCAGCGTCGAACGTTCCAGCCAGGCTCGGCAGGCGGGAACAATCCGTCCCAGCGCGGTATAATTCCACGTTCTAGGAAATCCATTACGGCTGAGATCGTTGTTCGTAGGGCTTTCTATCGCAAAGTTTTTCTGACCATCTTCCGGGCAGTGAGTTTTTCAACACCGGCACTTAGTCCGTTAATGGGGCCCCAACGAGAATTTCGTTCTCGTTATAGCCTTATCACGCAGCAATCTTCAGCCCGACCGCGGCGACTAATTCATCCAAGGCGGCAATCACAGACTGATAGAGCTTGTC
>JBAUXO010000323.1:0-5703 GCA_049584315.1 Candidatus Sulfotelmatobacter sp.
TCGAAAACTGGAGGCGACGACAGCGAGAAGGGCGACGAAAAGAGATCTCATCGTGGTAGCAACAGGATCTCACAAACGATCGGAACCTCTGCAGTTTCAGAGCGGACGGAGTTTTCGGTAACCACAGCCCCTATCTGGCTTCTTTTTGCTGACCGTAATGTCCCTTATTTATGCGCGGATGTATAGCTAGAGGACCTGCCGGTGCAGGGTCTCTAGGTTCGTGCTTGGGCTAGCTCCGCCCCGCACCAGCCTGCTGGGCTGTTGTGGAAAAGAGTTCGACGCGGTTCCTTCCGTTCTTCTTGGCCGCATACATGCCGACATCGGCTTCGTGAAGAAGATCCGACACAGAGTGAGTGCGGCTCCGGCAAGTTACGGTTATCCCCATGCTAACGGTTGCCGAGGTTTTGCCAAAGGGAGTCACAATCGGGTCTTTTGCGACCAGGTTACGAATCTCATCGGCGCGGCGGGTACCGATGGTTAGCTCGCAGCCCGGTAGAATGATGAGGAACTCTTCGCCTCCATATCGTCCCACGACATCGTACGGGCGCAAGTCCGACTTCAACCTGCGGGCCACTTCTTTCAACACCTCGTCGCCTGCGGCGTGGCCGAGGGAATCGTTGACGTGCTTGAAGTGATCGATGTCGGCCATGATTATCGTGGCGGGCTTCTCTTCGCGTCCGCTGCGCGAAAGCTCTCTCTCGACCGCTGCAATTATTTCTGAGCGGTTCAACAGGTTGGTCAGGAAATCGTGGGTGGCAGCGAAACGCAAAGATTGCTGAAGTTCCAGAATCCTCTTGCCCACCATAATTCGGGCGCGCAATTCCGAAGGATCTACGGGCTTGGCCAGATAGTCATCGGCGCCGGCTTCCATGGCAAGCAGCAGGTCCTGCTTCCGGTTTTTGGCCGTCAGCATGACGGTGTAGATGTACTTTGTTACCGTTCCATTTGCCCTGATGCGGCGGCATACATCGATACCGTCTAGTCCGGGCAGCATCCAATCGAGCAGAGCCATTTCGGGAGGCTCGGGACCTTCCAGCAGGGTTACCGCTTCTGTGCCGCTCCCGACGGCAAGGAAATCGAGGCCCCAGTCGGCTAAGTAGCCGCCAATCCTGTGTCGTTCGATGTGGGAATCTTCAACCAGTAAGATCTTCATAACATCATGCCTTCGGATGTTGGCAGCCCTGTGCCAACTTCGCAAGATCACTAAACGAGAACGAAAGACCAAACACTTCCGGGGGCGCAATCAACTAGTGATCAGTCGCAGGCGGAATCCGACACGCACACAAGTCATCGACGCGCTCAAAGTGCGAGAGATATTACACGACGGTAACCAGAAGTGTGACTTTTACAACGACAGCGGTTCTCGGTTAGCGAAAAATGTGGATATCGCATGGACGGAGTACGCCAATTCGAAGCTCGTGTGTTCATTGCCGCTATGGCAACTGCGGCGTTGGGATGTCTGGTCGTGGCGTTTTCCTATGCGCCGCCGAGTGACCCAGTCAAGTTCGTCTGTTATTTGCTCGCCGCCATGCTGGCGTCCTCGCTCAAGGTGGGGTTGCCGGGCATCGAGGGAACTCTTTCGGTGAACTTCCTGTTCACCCTGCTGGGCATTCTGGAGCTGGCTTTGCCCCAGACGCTGCTCATCGGACTCGGCAGCACCCTGATGCAGTTCTATTGGAAGCCAGCAAGGCGACTGAAGCCGGTGCAGTTGCTGTTCAATTTGTCCCAAGTTACGGTTTCAAGCGCGGCAGCGTATGAAGCTTACCAACTGGTAACAACACGAATACGTCACGGTCACGGGCCGCTGGCTTTGCTGGCGGCGGCTATCACGCACTTCGCCTGCAACACGGCTGCGATGTCGGCCATCATCGCCCTAACGGAAAACAAGCCGTTTTCGAAAGTGTGGACCGGTTCCTACCAGTGGTCGTTTCCCTACTACCTGGCGGGAGCCGCTGTAGCTGGTGTTGTCAGCTTCCTGAACCGCCATATCGGTTGGCAGTCGTCGCTCCTGGTTCTGCCGCCGATTTACTTGATGTACCGTTCTTACCGCCTCTACCTGGGGAAACTGGATGCCGAGAAGCGTTTTGCGGAGAGAGTGTCGAACCTGCACTTGCGAACCATCGAGGCGCTGGCACTGGCGATCGAGGCCAAGGACCAGACCACGGGTGAACATTTGCACCGGGTGCGCTTCTATGCCATGGAACTGGCGGGTGACCTGGGGTTGGCCCAAGATGAAAGGGAAGCTCTGAAAGTTGCTTCCGTTCTGCACGACATCGGCAAACTCGCCGTGCCGGAATACATTCTCACAAAACCGGGGAAACTCACGCCTGATGAATTCGAGAAGATGAAAATCCATCCCTTAGTAGGGGCTGAGATTCTGGAACAGGTCGATTTCCCTTATCCTGTCGCTCCGATTGTTCGAGCGCATCATGAAAAGTGGAACGGCAGCGGCTATCCGTACGGACTGAAGGGAGAAGAGATTCCGATCGGCGCCAGGATTCTTACGGCGGTCGACTGCCTCGATGCGCTCGCCTCTGACCGGCAGTACCGCAGAGCCTTGCCGCTCGATGAAGCCATGGCCAAGGTGGCTTCCGAAGCAGGAATTGGCTTTGACCCGCGCGTGGTGGAGATTCTGCAACGACGCTATGTTGAACTGGAGCGACTGGCGAAGGAGCAGCCTCTCTCAACCACGCTGAAGTTATCCACGGACATCAAGATCGAGCGCGGGCTGGCACCGGACGCAGGTTTTGCCGCCGCTGGGGCCGATGTTTCACAACCAGTTGAAGCCAACAAGAATTCGGCGGTTGTGGCCAACGCGCCACTGGAAGATGAGGGCCTCTTCAAGTTGTGCCACGAGCTCTGCAATTCGTTGAGCGTAGACGACATTTTGTCGCTGATAGCAGCGCGGCTGAACCGCTTTGTGCCTCATGAATCGCTGGCAATCTATCTTTCGCGAAATGGAATGCTGACTCCGGGACTGGTCAGCGGCGAAAATTTCAGCTTATTTTCGTCGTTGAGGATTCCCGTAGGGGAAGGCCTGTGCGGATGGGCCGCGCAGAACTGCAGGCCCATTGTGAATGGAAACCCCGCGGTCGAGCCGGGATATTCTCAAGATCTGAATCGGTATCGCCCACTGCGATCAGCTCTGGCCGTTCCGCTCAAAGGAGACAACGGAGTGATCGCGGTAGTGGCGCTTTACCGAGGCCTACAAGACGCCTTCACCCACGATGACCTCGGTAAGGTGGAGGCCGTTGTCTCGCATATGGGCAAGGTCATCGAGCACGCCTCCAGCCGGATAGCAGCAGGAGCCACCGCCGGGCGCTGATTCTGTCCGTTACTCAATGCCGACCCTGTGTCGCGCCCTTTCCGGTGGCCGGTATCCGATTTTCAAAGATTACTCTTGGTCGCCATTTATCGAAAGACTCAGCGCCTGTACTGTCCCGCTTCCCCAAAGCGCGTTACTTCCCCAGAGCGCATTGCTTCCCCACAAAGCGTTATTTCCCCAGAGGGCATTGCTTCCCCAAAGCGCGTTGAAGCCTTGCGTGGTGGTGTTGCTTCCCCACAAAGCATTGCTTCCCCAAAGTGCATTGCTTCCCCAGAGCGCGTTCGTGCCCGTAAGGGTCGCCGAGTTGGAAACAAATACGTTTGCTCCCCAAACTTCGGAGCTGCCCCAGAGCGCATTGCTTCCCCAGACTGAAGATGAATTGCCAACCAAGTAAAAGGTGCCGGACGTCTGATTGTAACCAGCAGTGGGGGATTCTGCGCTGAGATTTGAAATCGTCGTGTCAGATAACGCCGCCTGAATATCCAGGTAGCCGGCGCCCACGGTGAAGATATCCGCCTGGTCGTTGTAAATTTGACCGGTAACGGGGTCGGTGACCGTGCTGTACGGGACGAGGTTCTTGTATGCCGACTGCATGAGGCGCGCTTTGACTTGATCGGGCGTCAGGCTCGGAGTCTTTTGCAGCAATAGAGCCACGGCGCCGCTGACCACTGGAGCGGCCATGCTGGTTCCACTGAGGACGTAATAGGTGTCGGAAGCATTGCTGTTGCCATTCACTTGGTACAGAGAGTTAGGAATCTCATTGCCGGGATAAAGCTGATTCAAGTTCAAGCCAGCTGTGTAGAGCGAAATCAGGCGGTTGCCCGGAGCCACGAGATCGGGCTTTACCACGTGATCGAACAGAGTCGGCCCCTTGGAACTGTAACTTGCGATTACGTCGTCAGCCCGACTGGGCGTGCCCATCGTATTCATTGCTCCGACGGTGATGACGTAGGGATCGTTGCCCGGAGCGGCGATGGTTCCGTAACCGTTGGTGCCCGCGCCATTGTTGCGGCCGTCGTTGCCGGCGGCGACTACGACTACGATGCCCGCCTTCCAGGCTTGTTCGACTGCCTGGCAAAGCGGATCCAGCATGTGGCTTTCATAGACTGGCCTACCCAAAGACAGGTTGATGACGCGGATGTTGTATGTGCTCTTGAGCTGGATTGCCATCTGGATGGCGGCAATCACCTGACTGTCGGTACCGGCGCCATTCTGGTCGAGGACTCGCAGACTGATAAGGCTTACGTTGTCGGCGATGCCCTTAAAAGTGTAGAAGTAATTGTTTCCTGTGGATTTGTTGCCGGTCCCAGCGATGATGCCGGCCACGTGGCTGCCATGGCCGAACTGATCATTGGCACTGCCTGAGGTGCTGCCCACGAAGTTCTGGCTAAAGGCCACTAGATTGCCGTTCTGCCCGTGAAAATCAGGGATGTCGATAATTCCGCTGTCAATCACGGCTACCCCAATGCCGGAACCATTCAAACCTTGCGCCCAGGCTACGGGAGCATTGACGGTGTCGGTGTGGTAGTCGAGAACGGCGGTGGGCGAACCGTTATTTGTGCTGGACAGCGGACGGTCGGGCGAGATGTATGCCACCTCGGGATCAGCAGCCAAAGTCGCCAGCGCCGACGCAGGAACAGAATACGAACCCGCTTTTACGAGATCCAGCACGCTCCGAAGAGTGCCGCCCTGACTAAGTACTTTCTGATGGTGCCTGGCGGTCGGGGCCTGGGTAAACTGTACGATCACGTCCACCATCGGCTGGCCCGAACGATTCTGCAGTTCTGGCGCAAGCTTAGGATGTTGTGCGGCAAACATCGACGCACTGACCAAAATCAGTATTGTGCCGAACATTAGCTGCTTCATGAGCCTTCGCCTCTGGACCACGGTGACTTTGCTGCACCCCATGTTCCAAACGCGTGCCGCTAAGTCATTGCAAATAATGAGCCGATTGACCGAAGGAAATGCTGCCAAAGGACAAAAGGTCCCGCCTCCGCGGGCGTGGGACAATTTGTCGCAAAGAAAGGAGAAAATGGACTATGCGTTTAAGTTCATCAACATTTTGAACACAGTTGTCTTTGTATTCCTTTTCCGAGATGTTCAAATGCGGGAGGACGCAGCAGTCCCAGCCGCGCCCAAATCGTCAGGGAACGACCGAGATCAACCGGTAAGCGTCTGAACTTTCTTCCGAAACATGGAAACTCCAGTGGTGGCGGAGCTATTTACACCTTTACACCACCACGGCGTGGTGACGCTAGCTGCGGACTCAGCCTGTCAAACTGTCAACGCGTGCCGCTAAGTCATTGCAAATAATGAGCCGATTGACCGAAGGAAATGCTGCCAAAGGACAAAAGGTCCCGCCTCCGCGGGCGTGGGAC